>NZ_JBITCM010000001.1:0-676051 GCF_044453205.1 Streptomyces sp. NPDC051738
GGAGACGGGGTATCAACTAATCTGGCGTTGATTTTTGGCACGCTGTTGAGTTCTCAAGGAACGGACGCTTCCTTTGTACTCACCCTCTCGGGCTTTCCTCCGGGCGCTTCCCTTCGGTCTTGCGTTTCCGACTCTATCAGATCCTTTTCCGATCCGATTTCCTCGGTGCTTTCCAGGTTCCCGCTCTCGCGTTTCCCTTTCCGGCGGTTCCGACTTTATCAGATCCTTTCGGGCCTGACCCCCAGTCAGCGGGGCTTGTCCTCGCGGCCGTTGGGCCGTTCCGACGAGTGAGACTTTAGCGGATTCCTCGCTCCCGAGCTAATCGGGGGCTGCGCTCTATCGAACGCGGATTCCTCATTCCGTAATTACACATGCCAATGAGACGACGGCAGACAGATCGACTGCTGTCGAATAGTGGTTTGTCCTTGCGGAGTGGCTGTCCGGGGACCGACCGAGGTCGGCGCTCACGTCGGACAACTCGGAGAACAGTACGGATCGGGGTGGGGCGTGTCAACTTCACTCTGTGCGGCACTCCTGGGGCGTAGTGTGGGACACATGACGACGTGTACGTGCACCCAGCTGTGGTGGGCCGCCTGACGGCGGCCGTGCGCACGTATGCACTCAACGGCCGCCGCCTCGGCGGCCGTTCTCGTATCTCCCTCCAGAGCTCCTGAGGGTCGGCCGGCCGGGGACGGCGGTCTCGACCAGAAGGTGGAGAAGAGATGACGCGGGTCTTCAGTGGGGTCAAGCCGACCGGGCATCTGACGCTGGGGAACTACCTGGGGGCCATGCGGCGGTGGGCCGCCGTCGATCAGCACCAGGCCGATGCGCTGTTCTGCATCGTCGATCTGCATGCGCTGACCGTGGACCACGATCCGGCGCGGGTACGCAGGCTGAGTCGGCAGGCGGCGACGTTGTTGCTGGCGTCGGGGCTTGATCCGGAGCTGTGCACCGTCTTCGTACAGAGTCATGTGGATGAGCACGCGCGGCTGTCGTATGTGCTGGAGTGCGTGGCCACGGACGGCGAGATGCGGCGGATGATCCAGTACAAGGAGAAGGCTGCTCGGGAACGGGAGCGCGGCGGGAGTGTGCGGCTGTCGCTGCTGACGTATCCGGTGCTGATGGCGGCGGACATCCTGGCGTACGGGACCGATGAGGTGCCGGTCGGGGACGACCAGACGCAGCATGTCGAGCTCGCTCGGGATCTCGCGGTGCGGTTCAACCAGCGATACGGGCATGCGTTCGTGGTGCCTCGGGCCACGCCTCCGCAGGTCGCGGCTCGGGTGATGAATCTGCAGGATCCGACGTCGAAGATGGGCAAGAGCGACGACTCCGGGCCGGGGATCGTCTATCTGCTCGACGAGCCGGATGTGGTGCGGAAGAAGGTCATGCGGGCTGTGACCGACAGCGGGCGGGAGGTCGTGTACGACCGGGCCGCGCGGCCGGGGGTGGCGAACCTGCTGGAGATTCTGGCTGCGTGCACGGGTGGGAACCCATCGGAGCTGAGCGGTGTATATGAGTCGTACGGCTCTTTGAAGTCGGCCACCGCGGAGGCCGTGGTCGAGGTTCTCAGGCCCGTGCAGGAGAGGCACAGGGGGCTGTGCGCGGATCCTGGCTATGTGGAGGGGGTGCTGCGGGATGGTGCGGAGCGGGCTCGGGCGATGGCTCGGCCGACCGTCGATGCCGCGTATCGGGCGATCGGATTGCTGCCGGCTGCAGCGACTGCGACCGCTGATATCGGGGTGACCGCGTAGGGGGTGGGCTGGGCCGCCCCTTGGGAAAGGGGCGGCCGGGCGTCACTTGGTGCCGGAGGCCAGTTCGCGGCTGCGGTCGCGGGCGGCTTCGAGGGCGGCGATGAGGGCGGCTCGTACGCCGTGGTTCTCGAGTTCGCGGATGGCGTTGATGGTGGTGCCGGCGGGGGACGTCACGTTCTCGCGGAGCTTGACGGGGTGTTCGCCGCTGTCGCGGAGCATCGTCGCGGCGCCGATCGCGGACTGGACGATCAGGTCGTGCGCCTTGTCGCGGGGCAGGCCGAGGAGGATGCCGGCGTCGGTCATGGCTTCGACCAGGTAGAAGAAGTACGCCGGGCCGGAGCCGGAGAGCGCGGTGCAGGCGTCCTGCTGGGACTCGGGGACGCGGAGCGTCTTGCCTACGGAGCCGAAGATCTCCTCGGCGTGGGCCAGGTCGGCTTCGCTGGCGTGGCTGCCGGCGGAGATGACGGACATGGCCTCGTCGACCAGGGCCGGGGTGTTCGTCATGACGCGGACGACCGGGGTGCCTGCGGCGAGGCGGGACTCGAAGAAGGAGGTGGGGATGCCGGCGGCTCCGCTGATGACCAGGCGGTCGGCGGGGACGTGCGGGGCGAGTTCGTCGAGGAGGGTGCCCATGTCCTGCGGCTTGACCGTGAGGATCAGGGTGTCGGCGGTCTTGGCGGCTTCCGCGTTGGTGACCGGGGTGACTCCGTAGCGGGTGCGGAGTTCTTCGGCTCGTTCCGCGCGGCGGGCCGTCACCAGGAGGTCGGCCGGAGCCCAGCCGCCGCGGATCATTCCGCTGAGCAGGGCTTCACCGATCTTGCCGGTGCCGAGGACTGCGACTTTCTGGGTCATGGCTGAGGTGCCCTCCGGGGGTGCGTCGTCCGGGGTACATCGTCGCACCAGGGGCCGTGGCTTGGGTGGGGTGTCCGGTAGGCGGAATGTTGGTGGGTGGGGTGCCGTGGGGTTTTTCTCGCCCCCGCCGCCCCTACCCGTCCCATCCTTCTGGGGCTCCGCCCCAGACCCCGCCAGGGGGCTCTGCCCCCTGGACCCCCGCTCCTCAAACGCCGGAGGGGCTGGTTTTTCAGCCGCCCACTCCCCGAACACGGGACGGGCTGGAAGGGAGGTCAGGCCGTCCTGCGCCGCAGGGTCGCCGCTCCCAGGCCCAGGACCAGCAGGGCACAGCCCGCCACGATCAGGGCGTCGCGGACGAAGGCGGCGGTCATGTCGGTGTGCTTGAGGACCTCGTTCATACCGTCGACCGCGTAGGACATGGGGAGGACGTTGGAGATGGCCTCAAGGGCCGGGTGCATGTTGTCACGGGGAGTGAAGAGGCCGCAGAGGAGGAGCTGGGGGAAGATCACGGCCGGCATGAACTGGACGGCCTGGAATTCGGAGGCCGCGAAGGCCGAGACGAAGAGACCGAGCGCGGTGCCGAGCAGCGCGTCGAGCAGGGCCACCAGCAGGAGCAGCCAGGGGCTGCCGGTGACGTCCAGGCCGAGGAACCAGAGGGCGAGTCCCGTCGCCAGGGCTGACTGGATGATCGCGAGGGTGCCGAAGGCGAGGGCGTAACCGGCGATCAGGTCGCCCTTGCCGAGGGGCATGGCCAGGAGGCGTTCGAGGGTGCCCGAGGTGCGTTCGCGCAGGGTGGCGATGGAGGTGACCAGGAACATCGTGATCAGCGGGAAGATCCCGAGGAGGGAGGCGCCGATGTTGTCGAAGGTGCGCGGGCTGCCGTCGAAGACGTAGCGCAGCAGGAACAGCATCACGCAGGGCACGAAGAGCATCAGCGCGATGGTGCGCGGGTCGTGGTGGAGCTGGCGCAGGACCCGGGCGGCGGTGGCGGTCGTGCGGGCGAGGTTCAGGGGGCCGGTGGGGGCGGGCCGCAGTGCCGGCGTCGTGCTCGTCTGCGTGGTCATCGCGTGGTCTCCTTCGCGCCGGCGGCCGCGACCGCCTCGTCGACCAGGTGCAGGAAGGCCGCCTCGACCGTCTCGGAGTTCGTACGGGTGCGGAGGGCGTCCGGGGTGTCGTCGGCGAGGATCCGGCCCTCGCGCATGAGGAGGAGGCGATGGCAGCGCTCGGCCTCGTCCATGACGTGGGAGGAGATGAGGAGGGTGGCGCCGCGTGAGGCGGCGATGGAGTGGAAGAGGTGCCAGAGGTCGCGGCGCAGGACCGGGTCCAGACCGACCGTCGGTTCGTCCAGGACGAGGAGTTCGGGGGTGCCGAGGAGGGCGACCGCCAGGGAGACGCGGCTGCGCTGGCCACCGGAGAGGTTGCCGGCCAGGGCGTCGGCGTGGCTGGTGAGGTCGACGTCGGCGATCGCGCGGGTGACGTTGTCATGGCGGCGGTCGGCGGCCGCGTGGCCAGAGTCGAGGATCGCGGCGAAGTAGGCGAGGTTCTGGCGGATCGTCAGGTCGTCGTAGACGGAGGGAGCTTGGGTGACGTAGCCGATGCGGGTGCGCAGGGTGGGGTGGCCGGCGGGACGGCCGAGGACGTCGAGGGTGCCGGTGACCTTGGCCTGGGTGCCGACGATCGCTCGCATGAGGGTCGTCTTGCCGCAGCCGGAGGGGCCGAGCAGGCCGGTGATCTGGCCGCGCGGGACGGTGAAGTCGAGGTCGCGGAGTACTGGGCGGGTGCCGCGTACGACGTTCAGGGCGTCGGCTCGGATGGCGGGGTAGTCGGGTGTGTCCGGGGTGTCGGGGGGATCGGATCGGACGGATGAGTAATTCATCATGCGATGAATAATCCTCCGGCGGGAGGACGTCGTCAAGCGTCGAGGGCCTCAGGGGCCGACCCTGCGTCCTGCCTCATGCGTCCTGCGCGTGTTCGCGGCCGGTGTGCAGTTCGCCCGCCCTCCCCGGCGCGGCGTTGCGTTGGTGTCCGAGGCCGTAGGGGAAGGGCGGGCGTGAGGAGGGGGGTGGGGGCGATGGTGGCGGGGCGGGGAAGCGGAGGGTGCGGAGGGAGGTCAGGGGGTGGTGGCTACGAGGAGGTCGACGTCGTAGGTCTCCTCGATGAATCCGTCCGGGAAGGTCCTGAGGAGGATCTGCTTCTCCTCGGCGAAGAAGGTGGTGCTGGCCTCTGCGCCGTGGACCAGGAAGATCGAGTGGCTGCCGAGGTTCGCCAGGTGGGTGTCGACGGTGACGTGGCGGCTCCAGCGCACCTTGCGGCGGGTGAAGGCGAGGCGGCCGGTGGGGTCGGTCAGGGCGGCTCGGGCGCCGCTGCCGCCCTGCTCGACGACGGGGTGGATGTCGAAGCGGTGTTCGATACGGCGCGCCTGGGCCACGTGCCAGGAGATGTCGAGGGGGGTGCTGTTCCACCACAGGGCCAGTGCGCCGCCCGGCCGTAGTACGCGGAGGGCCTCCGGGGCCGAGTGGGCGGGGTCGGTCCAGTGCCAGGCCTGGGCGTAGGTGAGGAAGTCGGCGGAGGCGGTGGCGACGGGGAGGGCGTTGCCGTTGCCGCGGACGATCGGGATGTCGGGGTGACCGTGGCGGAACTGGGCTGCCATGCCGTCGCCGGGCTCCACGGCCAGTACGTCGGCGCCGCGCTGTCGCAGGAGCGCGGTGGCTATGCCCGTGCCCGCGCCTACGTCGACGACGCGTGCGCCGGTGAGGGGGCGGCCGGCGAGTTCCTCGATCGCGTCGAAGAGGGCGGGCGGGTAGGAGGGGCGGTTCGCGGCGTACTGGGCTGCGGCGGCGTTGAAGGAGCGGGCGCGGTCGGTGTGTGAGGGGGCCGTCATAGGCCCATGGTGGCCGTGGTTGGTGCGGTGTGCACCGAGTTTGCCGAGAGGTGGAGGCGACTTGGCAGGCGGCGGCACGGGTGCCCCCGGGGAGGAGGGGAGCAGGGGGCGGCTGTGACAAATCCGAGCCGGAGCTGCGGCCCCGGAGCGACCCAATCCCTGGGACCTCGGCCGGGGGTGGAGCGGCTCCGCGCACGGCTGCAGAAGTCGGGCCGACCTGAACTTCCGGCCGCGGCTAGCCGGGGTCTGCACAGGCTGACGGGGCAGGAGGCCGGAGCCCGCACGAGCCAACGGGCCGAGGATCAGACTCCGCACGAGCCAACGAGGCAGAGGAGTGTGCGGCTCGTCCGGGGCTGGGGGGCTCGTGGGCTCTGGGTTGGGGCTGTGCCTGCGGCTAAGGGCGGCGGCGCTTCTTCGCTCGGTTGCCTGTGCGGCGGGTGGTGCGGGAGTTGTGTTGGGTGCGGGACTTCTCGTACTCCTCGCGGTGGAGTTTCTCGCCGGGGGCCTCGAAGAGGGAGCGGAAGAAGTAGGCGAGGAGGGAGCCGACGAAGCCGATCATGAGGAGGCTGCGGAGGCTGGCATGGCGGTCGGGGTCGGGGCGCTTGGTGAAGGCGTCCCAGGTGTGGCGGAAGGCGAGGGCGCTGCACACCGCGAACATCACCACGACCAGGACGGTGACGAAGCTGCCGACCGCGGCGATCTGGATCCCCTGGTAGGCGAAGCGCAGGACCAGGCAGGAGGCGGCCGCGGTGGCGAGGGAGCCGACGGCCACGGCGATGCGGCGGGCGGTGTAGCCGTTGTCGTGGTCGACCCAGGTCGTGCCGAAGAAGCGGAGGGGCTCGGGGCGGGGGCCCGTGGAGCCCGCGGGGATGTCCGGGGTGCCGTTCTTCTCGCTCACGAGTCGATTATGGCTCCGGCGTGGCCGCGGGCTCCGTACGGGTTCCGCCCGGTGTCCGTACTGGCCCCGTACTGGCCCCGTACGGGCTCCCTGCGGGTTACGGCGAAACAGGATCGGCCGGGATCAGCCGAGATCCGCCCCGGTCCACCTAGGTCCGCGGGGCTCCGTCCGGATCAGGAGCAGCGCGGGCGGACGTAGCCGTCGCTGCCGGTGTTCACGTAGGCGTCCGAGACGAACTCGCCGTCGTCGATGTTGTCCCAGATGTTCGACGTGCCGTAGGGGCCGGTCACCCTCGTGCCCGGCGTCTGGCAGTAGATCGGGATCATGGCGCCCTCGGGCAGGACGCGGACGACGGAGTACTGGGTGCCGGGGCCCCGGCGGACGTTCAGGCGAACGCCCGGCGCGACCTCGTAGTAGCGCACCGCCGTGGCAGCCATGGTCGTCACGGCCTCGCCCTCGCCTCGGCCGACGTCCTCGCCGACGACGGCCGCCTCGGCTCTCTCGAACCCTTCAGCGCGGTCCACAGACATGGAAAAACCTCCCCCGTTGATCCCCATGGCTCCCATGGGGTCCCGTTGATTCCCCTAAATCACGCCACGCACACATGTGCGCAGTGGGAACACGGAGGCTAGCAAGCCGCCTCTGTCTCGTACGAGTCATCGACTAGGCTCCGTGCGTCGCGCGCGCGGACGAACAGCACGGGGGTGGTCCCATGGCGCCACAGCAGAACGCCGGAGCGAGCGCGGAAGCGGAACTTCCCGAGTACGCCGGTCACTACCGCCTGGAGTCACACCTGGGGTCCGGCGGCATGGGCGTCGTCCATCTGGCGCGGAGCACCTCGGGCATGCAGCTCGCGGTGAAGGTCGTGCATGCCGAGTTCGCGCGGGATCCCGAGTTCAGGGGCCGGTTCCGGCAGGAGATAGGGGCGGCGCGCAGGGTGAGCGGGGCCTTCACCGCGCCCGTCGTGGACGCCGATCCGGAGGCCGAACGGCCCTGGATGGCCACCCTGTTCATCCCGGGGCCGACGCTCGCCGACCACGTCAAGCGGAACGGGCCCATGGAGCCCGCGCAGTTGCGGCGGCTGATGGCCGGACTGGCGGAGGCGCTGCGCGACATACACCGGGTCGGCGTGGTGCACCGGGACCTGAAGCCGAGCAATGTGCTGCTCGCCGAGGACGGGCCGAAGGTCATCGACTTCGGCATCTCTCGGCCAAAGGACAGCGAACTGCGCACCGAGACCGGGAAGTTGATCGGTACGCCGCCGTTCATGGCGCCGGAGCAGTTCCGACGGCCCCGGGAGGTCGGGCCGGCCGCCGACATCTTCGCGCTGGGGTCCGTGATGGTGCACGCGTCGACGGGGCGGGGGCCGTTCGACTCCGACAGTCCCTACGTCGTCGCCTACCAGGTCGTGCATGACGAGCCGGATCTGACCGGCGTACCGGAGAATCTGGCGCCGTTCGTGCTGCGGTGCCTCGCCAAGGAGCCCGAGGACCGGCCCACGCCCGACGAGCTGATGCGGGAACTGCGGTCGGTGGCGGCGTCGTACGACACGCAGGCGTTCATTCCGGCGCAGCGGGCCGGTGAGAAGGACCAGCCCGAGCCGGAGGCGGAATCCGGGGCGGGGTCCAGGTCCAGGTCTAAGGCTGGGTCGGCTGTCGAGGCAGACGCCGAACAGGCGCCCGGAAAGCGTCGGCGCCGGCTGCTCGCCCTCGGGGCCGGGGCCGTCGGTCTCGCCACGGTCGTCGCGCTGGCCTCCGTGCAGCTGCTCGGCGGTGGGGATCCGGCGCCGAGGCCCGAGGGCACGCAGACCACGTCGGCCGGGTTCGGCGGGTGGGCGACGGCAGCGGTGTCCAGGAAGGGCACGCCCCAGTGTTCTTACGGCGCCGGAAAGGTGCTGTGCTCGCAGACCGGGCTCGTCTTCGCGCTCGACCCCCAGGACGGCCGGCTGCTGTGGCGGCACCCCGTCGACACCGCGCGCGTGAGCGGAGCGCCGACCCTGGCGGGCGGTCTCGCGCAGCCGCCGTCATGGCCGGGCCGTCGGCTGGAGGCCCTCGATCCCGCTACGGGCAAGGCGCGTTGGCAGCAGGACGTGCCCGCGTACGACGCCTCCTCGGTCGTCGGCGGGATGGTGCTGCTCACCGGCGCCGACGGCACGGTCACCGGCGTGGACGGGGCTTTGGGCGACACGAAGTGGAGTCGCGCGGTGCCGGGGCACAGGGCGCCGTACTTCGTCTCCTTCGCCGGGGATCCGCTGGCGTACACGGCGAGCCCGGCCGACGACGGGTCGAGCACGCGGGTCACCGCGGTGGACCCGGCCACGGGTGAGGTGCGCTGGGACGCCCGGCTGAAGGGGACGCTGGAGCTCGTCGGCGCGTCGGACGGGTCGGTCTTCTTCGTGTCGGTCGGCGGGATCTACAGCGACTCGCGGACCGTTGTGCGCTACTCCCCCGCCGACCGGACCACGCGGCGCGTGCCGCTGTCCCTCCCGCTTCTGCGGGCGCACGGCACCGTACGCGGGAACGTCGTCCACCTCGTGGGCGGTGACGGTTCGCTGGTCGCCGTCGACATGGCGGCGGGCAAGCAGCTCTGGAGTCTGGAGACGTCCGTGCTCCGTACGTCGTCGCCCGTCGCCGACGGCCGGCATGTGTACGTCAGCGCCCCGGACGGACGGCTCCTCGCCGTGGACGCCCGCGACGGACGGCTCCTGGGCCAGACCCCGGCCCGACTCGGCGCGGGCTCGGGCCAGTTGGCGGCCGACCTGCCGGAGCCGGTGCTCACCGACGGCCGCGTCTTCGCGAGCGCCCCCGACGGCACCGTGTTCGCTGTCGACGCCCGCGACCCGTCGGCCTGGTGACGGGGCCGTACGTCCGGCCTCTCGGCCAGGTGACAGGCGAAGGGGCCGCCTCCTGTGGAGACGACCCCTGCAACACGCTGGGCCTCAGCCCCTACGGGAAACCTCAGCCGAGCTTCGTCACGTCCCGCACCGCGCCCTTGTCGGCGCTGGTCGCCATCGCCGCGTAGGCCCGCAGTGCCGCCGACACCTTGCGCTCGCGGTTCTTCGGGGCGTACGCCCCGTCCAACGCCTGCTCACGGCGCGCGAGTTCCGCCTCGTCGACGAGCAACTCGATCGAGCGGTTCGGGATGTCGATGCGGATCCGGTCGCCGTCCTCGACGAGGGCGATCGTGCCGCCGGACGCGGCCTCCGGGGAGGCGTGGCCGATCGACAGGCCCGAGGTGCCGCCGGAGAAGCGGCCGTCGGTGATCAGGGCGCAGGTCTTGCCGAGGCCGCGGCCCTTGAGGAAGGAGGTCGGGTAGAGCATCTCCTGCATGCCGGGGCCGCCCTTGGGGCCCTCGTAGCGGATGACGACGACGTCGCCGTCGGTGACCTGCTTGTTGAGGATCTTCTCGACGGCCTCTTCCTGCGACTCGCAGACGACCGCCGGGCCCTCGAAGGTCCAGATGGACTCGTCGACGCCGGCCGTCTTCACCACGCAGCCGTCGACGGCGAGGTTGCCCTTGAGGACCGCCAGGCCGCCGTCCTTGGAGTACGCGTGCTCGGCGCTGCGGATGCAGCCGCCCTCGGCGTCCTCGTCGAGTGCCTCCCAGCGCTCGGACTGGGAGAAGGCCTCCGCCGACCGGACGCAGCCGGGGGCGGCGTGCCACAGCTCGACGGCCTCCGGCGAGGGCGACCCGCCGCGCACGTCCCACGTCTTCAGCCAGTCCGCCAGGGACTGGCTGTGGACCGAGTTGACGTCCTCGTTGAGCAGCCCGGCGCGGTGCAGTTCGCCCAGCAGCGCCGGGATACCGCCCGCGCGGTGCACGTCCTCCATGTAGTACGTGCGGTCCTTGGCGACGTTGGGCGCGACCTTCGCCAGGCACGGGACCCGGCGGCTGACCTCGTTGATCTGCTCCAGGCCGAACGGAACGCCTGCCTCCTGGGCGGCGGCCAGCAGGTGCAGGATCGTGTTGGTGGAGCCGCCCATGGCGATGTCGAGGGCCATGGCGTTCTCGAAGGCGGCGAAGGTGGCGACGTTGCGCGGCAGGACCGTGTCGTCGTCCTGCTCGTAGTAGCGACGGGTGATGTCCATGACCGTCTGCGCCGCGGCGACGTACAGCTGTTTACGGGCCGTGTGCGTGGCCAGCACCGAGCCGTTGCCCGGCAGGGACAGGCCGATGGCCTCGGTCAGGCAGTTCATCGAGTTGGCGGTGAACATGCCGGAACAGGAGCCGCAGGTCGGACAGGCGTTCTCCTCGATACGGAGGATGTCCTCGTCCGAGATCTTGTCGTTCACGGCGTCGGAGATCGCGTCGACCAGGTCGAGGGTGCGGACCGTGCCGTCCACGAGGGTCGCGCGGCCGGACTCCATCGGGCCGCCGGAGACGAAGACCGTGGGGATGTTGAGGCGCAGGGCCGCGTTCAGCATGCCCGGGGTGATCTTGTCGCAGTTCGAGATGCAGATCAGGGCGTCGGCGCAGTGGGCCTCGACCATGTACTCGACCGAGTCCGCGATGAGGTCGCGGGAGGGCAGGGAGTACAGCATGCCGCCGTGGCCCATCGCGATGCCGTCGTCGACGGCGATCGTGTTGAACTCGCGCGGGATGCCGCCGGCCTCACGGATCGCCTCGCTGACGATCCGGCCGACGGGCTGCAGGTGGGTGTGGCCGGGCACGAACTCCGTGAAGGAGTTCGCCACCGCGATGATCGGCTTCCGGCCGATGTCCGCACCGGGTACACCGGAGGCGCGCATAAGGGCGCGGGCGCCCGCCATGTTGCGGCCGTGGGTGACTGTGCGGGACCTCAGCTCGGGCATCGTCGCTCGCTCCTTCAGGGACTGCGGGGACTGCGATCAGAGACTTCTGACTGCTAACGAGCGTACGCCGGTCATCCAGCGGTCGGGACGGGGTGTCCGGAATGCGGGACACATGTCTCGCGGATCAGCTGTCCGAGGAGCCCCGCCCGGTGAGGTGCCCCTGCACCACGGGAGCCACGCGCGCGATGATCTGCTCCACGTCGACCGAGGTGATCGGCTCGATCTTGATGACGTACCGCATCATGGCGACGCCCACGAGCTGCGCGGCCGCCAGCTCGGCGCGCAGTTCCGCGTCCGGGGCGTCGATCTCACCGGCGATGCGCCGCAGCAGCTGCGCGGAGACGAGGCGGCGGAAGACGGCGGCCGCGGCGTCGTTGTTGACCGCCGAGCGGACGATCGCGAGCAGCGGTTTGCGGGTGACCGGGTTCTCCCAGAGCCCGAAGATGGTGCGGGTCATGCGCTCGCCGGCGTCGTCGAGCGGTCCTTCCAGCACCGCCTCCCGCACCTTCAGCGCAGGCGCGAAGGCGACCTCCACCGCCGCCTCGAAGACCTGCTCCTTGGTGCCGAAGTAGTGGTGCACCAGGGCCGAGTCCACGCCGGCCGCCTTGGCGATGCCCCGCACGGACGTCTTCTCGTAGCCGCGCTCGGAGAACTCCTCGCGGGCCGCGTCCAGGATGCGGTCGCGGGTGTCGGCGGATTCCGTACGAGGGGGCCGGCCCCGGCGTCGGGAGCTCACCCCGCCTCGGCCCGAGGTGGCGTCGGTCACGGCCGGGGCACCTTCATCGCCGAGGCCAGATGCAGCCGCGTGAAGGCGAGGGCCTCGGCGAGGTCGGCCTCGCGTTCGGCGCCGGACATCGCGCGGCGGGTGTTGACCTCGATGACGACGTGGCCGTCGAAGCCGGAGAGCGCGAGCCGTTCCAGCACCTCGGCGCAGGGCTGGGTGCCGCGGCCGGGGACGAGGTGCTCGTCCTTGGCCGACCCCCTGCCGTCCGCGAGGTGCACATGGCCCAGCCGGTCCCCCATGCGATCGAGCATCTGCATGGTGTCGGTGCGGGCGGTCGCCGCATGGCTGAGATCGATCGTGAAGTGGCGGTAGTCGTCCTTCGTCACGTCCCAGTCGGGGGCGTACGCGAGCATCTCGCGGTCGCGGTAGCGCCAGGGGTACATGTTCTCGACGGCGAACCGCACATCCGTCTCGTTCGCCATGCGCCAGATGCCCTCCACGAAGTCCCGGGCGTACTGCCGCTGCCAGCGGAACGGCGGGTGCACGACGACCGTGGAGGCGCCCAGCTTCTCGGCGGCCGCCTGGGCGCGCTGGAGCTTGGTCCAGGGGTCGGTGGACCACACGCGCTGGGTGATCAGCAGACAGGGGGCGTGCACGGCGAGGATCGGGATGCGGTGGTAGTCGCTGAGCCGGCGCAGCGCCTCCATGTCCTGGCTGACCGGGTCGGTCCACACCATGACCTCGACGCCGTCGTACCCGAGGCGCGCGGCGATCTCGAAGGCCGTCGCCGTCGACTCCGGATAGACAGAGGCCGTCGACAGGGCGACCTTCGCATCCGGGATGCGCACCACTGGTTCTGCCACGAGGGACAGAGTACGGGGCGGTGCCGGAGGCCGAGGAACGCATGGGCGTGCGCCCGCCACGGGGCGTGGCGGCGGTCAGGGGCGCGAACTGGGCATATGCCGGGGGCTCGGCGTGGGGGTGCGGGCCGACGGTGTGGCGGGGTTCACGACACCCGGCAGCGGCGCCGGCTCCGCTGGGCCGGCCCTGCCGGGGCGGCCGTCACCCCACCCCCATGTGATCCAGCTTCCGCAGGATCACGCCCTCGCGCAGCGCCCAGGGGCAGATCTCCAGCGTCTCCACGCCGAACAGGTCCATCGCGCCCTCGGCCACCAGCGCCCCCGCGAGCAGCTGTTCCGCGCGCCCCTCCGAGACGCCCGGCAGCTCCGCTCGCTGGGCCGTGGTCATGCCGGCCAGGCGCGGGACCCAGGCCTCCAGGGACTCCCGCTTCAGGTCGCGCTGGACGTAGAGGCCCTCCGTGGAGCGGGCCGCGCCGGCGAGGCGGGCGAGTTGCTTGAAGGTCTTCGAGGTGGCGACCACGTGGTCGGGGGACCCGAAGCGGCTGAATTCGCCGACCGTACGGGCGATCTGGGCGCGGACATGCCGACGCAGCGCCCTTATCGCCTCCGGGTCGGGCGGGTCGCCCGGCAGCCAGCCGGCGGTCAGCCGTCCAGCGCCCAGCGGCAGCGACACCGCCGTGTCCGGCTCCTCGTCCATGCCGTACGCGATCTCCAGGGAGCCGCCGCCGATGTCCAGCACCAGCAGCTTCCCGGCCGACCAGCCGAACCAGCGCCGGGCGGCGAGGAAGGTCAGCCGGGCCTCCTCGGCGCCGGAGAGGACCTGCAGCTCGACCCCGGTTTCGTCCTTCACGCGCGCGAGAACGTCATCGGCGTTGGTGGCCTCCCGCACCGCGGACGTCGCGAACGGCAGGACCTCCTCGACACCCTTGTCCTCGGCGGCCTGCAGCGCCTCATGGACGACGCCGATCAGCCGGTCGACCCCGTCGGGGCCGATGGCCCCGCTGTCGTCGAGGAGTTGGGCAAGGCGCAGCTCCGCCTTGTGTGAGTGCGCGGGCAAGGGGCGCGCGCCAGGGTGTGCATCCACCACCAGCAGATGCACGGTGTTAGATCCCACGTCGAGGACACCGAGTCTCATGGACGGAACGCTACTGCCACCTGGGCGGTCCTCTGTCCTCGAAGTCGCAGGTACGGACGCCGTACTCTGGACCCGTGCCAAAGACGAAAAAGGCGAAGAGCGACAAGACGGCCAAATCCGCCACGGGTTCTTCGCAGGCAAAGGCAGCCACGAAGTCGAAGCAGCCCAAGAAGGGCTCCCGGGAGCCGGACGAGAAGGGGCTCGACTTCGCGCGCGCATGGGTGGAATTCCCTGATCCGGCGGACGACGAGCAGGTCTTCCGCTGCGATCTGACATGGCTGACCTCCCGTTGGAACTGCATCTTCGGCAGCGGCTGCCAGGGCATCCAGGCGGGCCGCGCGGACGACGGCTGCTGCACGCTGGGCGCGCACTTCTCCGACGAGGACGACGAGAAGCGGGTCGCCGGGTATGTGGCGAGACTCACGCCGGAAATCTGGCAGCACCACGACGAGGGCGTGGAGCACGGCTGGGTCTCGGAGGACGAGGACGGCGACCGCCAGACCCGCCCCTACAACGGCTCGTGCATCTTCCAGAACCGCCCCGGTTTCGCCGGCGGCGCGGGCTGCTCGCTGCACATCCTCGCCCTGAAGGAGGGCCGCGAGCCGCTGGAGACCAAGCCGGACGTCTGCTGGCAGCTGCCGATCCGGCGGACGTACGACTGGATCGACCGGCCCGACGACACGCGCGTGCTCCAGGTCTCGATCGGCGAGTACGACCGCCGTGGCTGGGGCCCGGGCGGCCATGACCTGCACTGGTGGTGCACGTCGGCGACCTCGGCGCACGGCGCCGGCGACCCGGTGTACGTGTCCTACCGGCCGGAGCTGACCGAGCTGATGGGCAAGGCGGGCTACGACCGCCTCGTCGAGCTGTGCGAGGAGCGGCTGGCGTCGCAGCTGCCGTTGCTGGCACCGCATCCGGCGGATCCTGTCGGCTAGGGCCTGTCCGGCGGATCAGGCCGGCACCGAGAGACAGTTCCTGGCGGCGGACCCGAGCGGGGCCTGGTGCGTGCAGCTGCAAGGCGGAGGAGGGCGCCGACGCGGAGCGTCGGCAACCGACGACAACGCGGCAGATGCGCGTGCCAGGCCCCGCGACGCCGGCATGATCCGCCGGACAGGCCCTAGGCGCGCCCACGGGGGCCTGCCCACGGAAGCGAGCTCACAGGAACCGGCGCGCTACGACGCCGAGGGAGTCGGGTCGCCGCTGCCGCTGGGCGGCGGGGGGCTGCCCGGCTCGGACGGGCCGGACGGCGACGGGTCGCCGGGCGTGGGTGACGGATCGGGCGACGAGGGCGGCGGCTCGCTGGGCATCGGGTCGGTCGGAGCCGGGGCCGTCGGCGTGGGGTCGGGTCCGGGGGACGAGGGCGGGGGGCCGCTGGGGCTCCCGGGGTCGGTCGGGTCGGTGGGATGACCGGGGTGCGTGGGATCGGTGGGATACGGGTCCGGACCGGGTCCCGGGTCGGACGGGCTGGGTGCGGTGCCGTAGCCCTCGATGGAGACGACGGCGCCGGCGGGTGAGATCGCCACACGCGCGCTCCAGTGCCCGGACGGCTCGCGCAGATGGTCGACGTACACCTTGATCGTCAACGACTCGCCGGGCGCCAGCGTTCCCGCCGACTGGCTCAGATAGAGCCAGTGCGCGCCGGTGGTCGCGGACCAGCGCACCGGCGCGCGCCCCGTCGCCGAGAGGGTGACGAGCGTGGTGTCGCCGCTGTTGTCGGCCGACACCTCCAGGAGCCCGGCGCTCTGCCCGCCCGCTCCGCTGACGCTGACGACCTCCACGGAGACGTCCGGTTCGTCGCGGCCGCCGAAACGGTCACCCCGGTCGGGGCGCGCGTTGCCGGCGTTCTCGTAGCCGCCGTCCGCCGTTTCTCCGTCGAGTTCTCCGTCGAGGTTGCCGGGGTCGTGCGCCTCGCTGGCGCTGGCCGTGGGCCCGTCGACACCCTCGCCGGTCGCGGTGCCCCGGTAGGCCGCCCACAGGGCGAGGACCGGGGCGGCGACGACGGTGGCGACGACGGTCGTGGTGACGGCACGCGCGCGTAGCCGGTCCCTGCGGCTGGCACGGTCCTTCGGGTCCATGGGGAAGCCACGCCGGTCGAAGCGCGGTACCGCGGCGCCCCGCGCGCGTGAGTGGCGGGTCAGGGCCACGTGCAGGGCCGCGCGGGGCGCCTGAAGGACGGGCAGCTCGGCGGGGGTGACGGTCGCGCCGGGCCACCGGCCGGGGATCGCGCGCTCGGCGGTGCGGCGGCAGCGGGGGCAGTCGTCGACGTGCCGGACGAGCTCGCGGCGCAGGGCCGTGCCGAGCACGAGCTGGTTGTCGCCGGTGAGGCGGGCGATGCTCGGACAGGCGCCGGTCTCGACGACGGCGAGGGCCGCGCGCGTGCGCTCGACCTCGCAGGCGGCGGAGGCGAGCAGTTCGCGGGCGGCGGCGAGGTCCATGCCGAGGACGGCGGCGACCTCGTGGGCGGCGAGGTGGTGGCGTACGGCGAGTTCGAGGGCCTCGCGCTGCTCCGGGGTGGTGCCGGCGGCCTCCGGCCAGGCGAGCAGGGCGAGTTCACGGCGACGCTGCTCCTGGACCTCCTCGGCGACGGGCGGCCCCTCGGCCCGTGTCCCCGTCTGCCGATGGGTGCCGTGGCGGCCCGCCGCATGACTGCTCTGACGTTTCTGCTTGGCCTCGGCCAGCTTGCGCAGACACGCCCAGCGGGCCAGCGCGTACAGCCAGGGGCGCCGGTCAGCGGCGGACTCCGGCACGCGCTGCCCGCGCCGCTCGGCGAGCGCGAGGGCGTCGCCGAGGGCGGCGGTCGCGGCGTCGTGGTCGCACAGGACGGACAGGCAGTAGGTGAACAACCCGTCCAGATACGGCTCGTAGCGCGCGGGCGGCCGCTGCGCCGACGTACGCGCCGCCGCACGATCACGCGCCTCCCGGCGCGCTCGATGCGCGCCGGTGGTGCGGGTCGGGGTTTCCGGACTGCTGCTCATCATTCGTGGACCGTAGGGGGCCTGAGGTGGCGCCTTCCTGCCGCTTTAGCGCTTTTAATCCATACGGGTGAAACGATCCCTCAATCGGGGACAGGAACCCCGGATTCCATGGCTTGTGCATGACGAAACGGCCCTGTGGCTGCCGCGAGAGCGGGGCCGGGCGCGCGGCCGTACGGTGTTGTCAGTGGGCTCGGTTACGGTTCTTCGCATGGCTGCCCGTACCAAGTCCACGAAGGACCGCCCGTCCTACCGCTGCACGGAGTGCGGCTGGCAGACGGCCAAGTGGCTCGGCCGCTGCCCCGAGTGCCAGGCGTGGGGGACGGTCGAGGAGTACGGCGCGCCCGCGGTCCGTACGACGACACCGGGTCGGGTGACGAGTTCCGCGCTGCCCATCGGGCAGGTCGACGGGCGGCAGGCCACCGCGCGGCCCACCGGAGTGCCCGAGCTGGACCGGGTGCTCGGCGGCGGGCTGGTGCCCGGCGCCGTCGTCCTCCTCGCGGGCGAGCCCGGCGTCGGCAAGTCCACACTGCTGCTGGACGTGGCGGCCAAGTCGGCGAGCGTCGAGAAGCCCACGCTGTACGTCACGGGTGAGGAGTCGGCGAGCCAGGTCCGGCTGCGCGCCGACCGCATCGGCGCCCTCGCCGACCACCTCTATCTCGCCGCCGAGACCGATCTGTCCGCCGTGCTGGGCCACTTGGACGCGGTGAAGCCGGCGCTGCTCATCCTCGACTCCGTGCAGACCGTGGCCTCCCCGGAGATCGACGGTGCGCCCGGGGGCATGGCGCAGGTCCGGGAGGTGGCCGGCGCCCTGATCCGGGCCTCCAAGGAGCGCGGGATGTCGACGCTCCTTGTGGGACACGTCACGAAGGACGGCGCGATCGCCGGACCCCGCCTCCTCGAACACCTCGTGGACGTGGTGCTCAGCTTCGAGGGCGACCGGCACGCGCGCCTGCGTCTCGTGCGGGGCGTCAAGAACCGCTACGGCGCGACGGACGAGGTCGGCTGCTTCGAACTGCACGATGAGGGCATCACGGGCCTTGCCGACCCAAGCGGACTTTTCCTGACCCGTCGTGACGAACCGGTCCCCGGCACCTGCCTGACGGTCACCCTGGAGGGCCGCCGCCCCCTGGTCGCCGAAGTCCAGGCGCTCACCGTCGACTCGCAGATCCCCTCACCCCGCCGCACGACGTCCGGTCTGGAGACCTCGCGCGTCTCGATGATGCTGGCCGTCCTGGAGCAGCGCGGCCGGATCAGCGCGCTCGGCAAGCGGGACATCTACTCCGCGACCGTCGGCGGAGTAAAGCTCTCGGAACCCGCCGCGGACCTCGCCGTCGCCCTCGCGCTGGCCTCCGCCGCCAGTGACACACCTCTCCCGAAGAACCTCGTCGCGATCGGCGAGGTGGGCCTCGCAGGCGAGGTCAGACGGGTCACCGGCGTGCAGCGCAGACTTTCCGAGGCACACCGTCTGGGCTTCACGCACGCGCTCGTGCCGGGCGATCCCGGCAAGATCCCTCCCGGCATGAAGGTGCTGGAAGTGGCCGACATAGGGGACGCTCTGAGAGTCCTTCCACGCTCGCGTCGTCGAGAGGCCCCACGGGACGAGGAGGACCGCCGGTAGACTTTGCCCTGGTCTCGCCCGTCCGTACGAATCCAGTGCGCGAAAGGGGAGCGCCCCAGAACCTGCGACCGGAGGAGTGCAGTGGCAGCCAACGACCGGGCAGCAGCTCCCGGAAAGTCCGGTGGGAGCTCCGGTGCCGATGGCCTGATGCGCGCCTCACTGAGCGCCGTGGCACCCGGCACGGCCCTGCGCGACGGCTTGGAACGGATCCTCCGCGGCAACACCGGCGGACTCATCGTGCTCGGCTCCGACAAGACCGTCGAAGCGATGTGTACGGGTGGATTCGTCCTGGATGTCGAGTTCACGGCGACACGACTGCGCGAGCTGTGCAAGCTCGACGGCGGCATCGTGGTGTCGTCCGATCTGTCGAAGATCCTGCGCGCGGGCGTCCAGCTGGTCCCGGACCCGACGATCCCCACGGAGGAGACGGGCACCCGGCACCGCACGGCGGACCGGGTCAGCAAGCAGGTCGGCTTCCCGGTCGTCTCCGTCTCCCAGTCGATGCGGCTGATCGCGCTCTACGTCGACGGCCATCGCCGCGTCCTGGAGGACTCGGCGGCGATCCTCTCCCGGGCCAACCAGGCCCTGGCGACCCTGGAGCGCTACAAGCTCCGCCTCGACGAGGTCGCGGGAACGCTGTCGGCGCTGGAGATCGAGGACCTGGTGACGGTCCGCGACGTCTCGGCGGTCGCCCAGCGGCTGGAGATGGTGCGCCGTATCGCGACCGAGATCGCCGAATACGTGGTGGAGCTGGGCACGGACGGACGGCTTCTCGCCCTCCAGCTGGACGAGTTGATCGCGGGCGTGGAGCCCGAGCGCGAACTCGTGGTGCGCGACTACGTACCCGAGCCGACGGCCAAGCGTTCCCGCACGGTCGACGAGGCGCTGTACGAACTGGACGCCCTCACCCACGCCGAACTCCTGGAACTCCCCACGGTGGCCCGGGCGTTGGGCTACACCGGCTCTCCGGAGGCGCTCGACTCCGCGGTGTCCCCGCGCGGCTTCCGGCTGCTGGCCAAGGTGCCGCGGCTGCCGGGGGCGATCATCGACCGGCTCGTGGAGCACTTCGGAGGGCTGCAGAAGCTGCTCGCCGCGAGTGTGGACGATCTGCAGACGGTGGACGGCGTCGGCGAGGCCCGGGCGCGGAGCGTGCGGGAGGGGCTCTCACGGTTGGCGGAGAGCTCGATTCTGGAGCGGTACGTCTAGCCGAAGCGGTACCGCGCCCCTCCGGTCGCGGTACCCCGTACCCCGCTAGTCGTTCTCCAGCACGAACGACGTCTGTGCCGTCCCGAAGCCCGGCGTCTTCGTCTCCACCAGATACGTCCCCGCCTCGGCCGCCCCCGCGGCAGGCGTCGCGCACTGGGGGGCGCTCGCGCTGCGGTCCCACTTCACCGTGTAGGTGATGCTCGACCCGGCGGGCACCCGGAACGGCAGGCTGCGGGTGACCTCGGGGCAGTCGGCGGAGGACCAGAAGTCGTCCTCGGCTCCCGCCTGAGTGATCGTCACCACCGCGTTCCTCGGGCCGAGATCGACCTTGCAGTCGTAGGTCGAGGTGTTGGTCGCGGTCAGCAGCAGGGCCGGCGTCTCGTCGGGGTTGTACGCGTTGTCCCGGCTCCGCACCGTCAACTTCACCTGGCCCGCGATGCAGCCGGGCAGCGTGGAGCCTTCGGCGACCGTGTCGTCCATGCCGACACCGCTGCCCGAGCCGCCACCCGCGGATCCGCTGCCCGGGCCGGCCGACCCGCCGGAGCCCCCGGCACCGTCCCCGGAATCCCCACCGTCGCCGGAGCCGTCACCGGACCCCGACCCGCCGGAGTCGCCGCCGCCGGTCGACTCGTCCCGGCCGCCCGGCGCCTGACTGATCGCCGGCCCCGAACCGGACGGGCCCGGCGTGATCGTCGAGGGCCCGGGGTTCTTGCCGTCCGACCCGCCCGCGTTGTTCTTGCCGCCTCCGCCACCCGATGCGAACACCCAGGTGATCAGCAACGCCAACAAGGCGACCACGGACAGCATGACGGCCCTCCGTCGCCAGTAGATGGTGGAGGGCAGCGGACCGACCGGATTGCGCAGAGATCCCACGGCGCAAACTGTACGAGAAGTCCGGGCGTTAGCTGGCTTCACCCGCCGCCCTGGGCCGCAACTTTTCCGGATCATCATCCCGGAAACGCCCCGGCAGCAACCGCTCAACCCCTGTCTTCCGTCAGGTGCGGCACCTGTCGATCGCAGGGTGTGACGGCATCGGCCCTCCGCCTACGGTCCGTGACCATGGACTTCGAGGACGCCGAGCTCTACCGCGAGATCACCGACTTCGCCCACGACACCCCAACGTGGGTACAGCGCACCGCCGAGACAGGGACGGATGCCGGACTGCTGCTGTTCGCCGCGCTGTTCGTCGCCATGTGGTGGCGAGCCCGGGGCGACAGCGCCCGCGCCTTCGCGATCGCGGCCCTTGCACCTCTGGCCACGGCTGTGGCGTACGTCTGCAGTGAAATGCTCAAGTCCGTTGTCACGCAGGAGCGTCCGTGCCGGGCGGTGCCGGACGCGACCGCTCCGCTCAGCGCCTGCCCACCGCCCGGCGACTGGTCCTTCCCCAGCAACCACGCCGCCATAGCGGGCGCCTCGGCCCTCACCCTGGCCCTGACCCACCGCACCCTCCTGTGGCTGACGGCCCCGCTGGCCCTCCTCATGGCCTTCTCCCGCGTCTTCGTCGGCGTCCACTACCCGCACGACGTCGCGGCGGGCCTCGCTTTCGGCGCACTGGTCGCGCCGGCGGCCGTACGACTGACCGCGCGTCCGGCGACCCGGCTGGCGGAGGCGATGCGGGCCTCGTCGACACCCGCCGTACGGTGGTTCACGGGGCGGGGACCGGAGCGCGTCACCTCCTACGACATGCGCTGAGCCTCACGTCTCCACCAGCCCCGCCTCGTACGCCACGATCGCCGCCTGCACACGGTTGCGCACCCCCAACCGGTCGAGTACCGCGCTCACATACGCCTTCACCGTGCCCTCGACGAGATGCAGCCGGGCGGCGATCTCCGGGTTGGACAGGCCCGCGCCGACGAGTCCGAGCACCTCGCCTTCGCGCGGGCTGAGCTCGGCCACGCGCGCGCGTGCGGCGGCCTCGCGGCCGAGTCGCCCGTCGCTGCCGCCCAACCCGTCGATGACGTACCGCGCGACCTTCGGCGACAGGAAGGCCGCGCCGGCCGCCACCGCCCGTACCCCGGCGATCAGTTCGTACGGATCCCCGGACTTCAGCAGGAAGCCGGTGGCGCCGCCGCCCAGCGCGCGGGCCACGTAAGCCTGTTCGGAGAAGGTGGTGAGCATCGCCACGGCCGTGCCGGGGACGGTCCGCACGATCTCCTCCGCGGCGGCGAGTCCGTCCAGGCGGGGCATACGGATGTCCAGCAGGGCCACGTCCGGGCGGTGCGCGCGGGTCAGCTCGACCGCCTCGCGCCCGTCGCCCGCCTCCGCGACGACCTCGGTCTCACCGCCGCTCGCCAGGATGGCGCGCACCCCGGCCCGCACCATCGCCTCGTCGTCGGCCAGCAGTACGCGGATCACCGTACGAACTCCTCATCAATGGAAGGGCGTTGGCGTCGGGACAGACCGGCCCTGGGAATCACGTCCTTGGCGATCAGCCGCCCCGCGTCGTCGAAGCAGAGCCTGAAGTGGTCGACGGAGACGAGGAGTTCGCCGCTGGCACGGTAGTAGCGGCAGTCGCTGCCCTTCGGGGGCGGTACGGGCGCGCGATCCACGGGGGCGTCCCGCACGGTGCGGTCCGGCAGGACGTGCGCGAGGTCGCCGCCCGAGGCCCCGAGCCGCAGGTCGGCGTATGCGGCGGGCGGCAGCACCGAGTGGGTCTCCGTGTACGCGTACCAGGAGAACGCCCCGCCGACGAGCACCGCGCCCGCGCCGACCGCGGCCACGAAGGCGAGGGCGACCCGGCGGCGGGCTCGGGTGAAGGGGGCGTACGGGGCCGGGGCGGCCGACGGTACGGATGGAGCGATGGCCTGGTCCGGGACGTACGCCCGCACCCGGAACCCGTCCCCGTACGGACCGGCCTCGAAGTCACCGCCGACCGCGGTGACGGCGGCGTGGAGCGCCTGGAGTCCGGTGCCGCCGGAAGAGGAAGAGGCAGAGGACGGGGCAGCGGGGCTCAGCGCTGCGGAGGCGCCCTGCCCGCCGGCCACCGTGACCGTCGTACCGTCGGCCTCCCTGGCCGCCGCCACGGTGACCTCGGCGCCCGGCGCGTGCCGGGCCGCGTTGGTCAGTGCCTCGCGGACCACCCGGTACAGGACGCGCTCGGCGACTTCGCCCGCAGGCCGCCGCGCCGCCGGACCGTCCTGCGTCGGCTCCCACCGCACCGGCAACCCCGACTCGGCGGCGCGTGCGACGAGTTGCTCGACGGTCTCGCCCGGCGGCGTCAGGAGCACCGGCTCGTCCTCCTCCCGCAGGACGCCGATGATGCGGTGCAGGCGTTCGGTGGCGTCGGCGGCGGCCACGCGCAGGTCGGCCGCAGCGGTGCGGTGGTGGTCCGGGAGGTCGGGGGCGACCTGGAGGGCGCCCGCGCGCAGGGCGATCAGGCTCAGCTCGTGGCCCAGGGAGTCATGCATGTCCTGGGCGATCCGGGCCCGCTCACGCAACCGGGCGCGCTCCTCGGCGATGCGCTGCTCACCTTCCAGGCGCGCGGCCCGCGCCCAGCCGGCCTCGCTCAGCTGACGGCCCTGCCGCCAGTACCGGCCGCCGAGCCACGGGAACACACACCCGAAGAGCAACGTGCCGGTCAGCACCACCCATTCCGGCGCCGGATCGACCCCGACCAGCGCGATCCTCGCCGTACCGAGACACCCGACGATCCCGAAGCCGACCCACGCCGGGCGCACCCGCGCCGCGCGCAGCCCGAGCAACAGCGCGAAGACCCCGAGCGCGGGGCCGTAGGAGACGGAGAACAGGGCGGGGGTCGCGACCAGACTCAGTACGGCCGCCAGCCCGAAGGCCGCCAAAGGCCACCGTCGCGCCACGCCGACCGCACCGCCGAGCACGACCAGCCCGGCCGCCTGCTGCCACCCGGCACGCGGCTCGTTCATCCCGAGCCGGTCGGCCGTCAGCGCGGGCGCCGCGAGGAGGGCCCAGAGGAGGCAGGCCCGCCATATACGAGGACGTTCCATCCGACCGACGTTACAAGTGGGGTACGGGGCGCCACTGCTGCCGATCGTCAGGTAAGCGTCATTCTGTGGTGCCGGCCCAGACCTTCCAGCCCGTCCGGCGTTTGAGGACAAGGCCCCTTCAGGGCCGGAGCGGGGGTCTGGGGGCGGCGGCCCCCAGGACCGCAACCCACCACACCCCGCCAGCCACAAACGCACCGGCACCGCCACCTACCCACCCGATCGCCCCCAACATGGCAGGATCAGAAAGCCATGACTGCGCCCACGAAACCCCCGCACAGCCACCCCGCCGACGCCAACTCCGGCAGCCCCCTCGGTCAGCCTCTGCACGGCACCGTTATCGACTGGTTCGAAGACAACGCCCGCGACCTCCCCTGGCGGCGCCCCGAGGCCGGCCCATGGGGCGTGATGGTCAGCGAGTTCATGCTCCAGCAGACGCCGGTGAACCGCGTCCTGCCGGTCTACGAACAGTGGCTCGCCCGCTGGCCCCGCCCCGCCGACCTCGCCAAGGACGCCCCGGGCGAGGCCGTACGCGCCTGGGGCCGGCTCGGCTATCCGCGCCGCGCGCTGCGGCTGCACGGCGCCGCCGTCGCCATAGCGGAACGGCACGGCGGGGACGTACCGACCGACCACGCCCAGCTCCTGGCGCTGCCCGGCATCGGCGAGTACACGGCAGCCGCCGTGGCCTCCTTCGCGTACGGCCAGCGCCACCCCGTCCTGGACACCAACGTCCGCCGCGTCTTCGCCCGCGCCGTCACCGGCGTGCAGTACCCGCCGAACGCCACCACCGCCGCCGAACGCAAGCTCGCCCGTGCCCTGCTCCCCGAGGACGAGGGCACCGCCGCGCGCTGGGCCGCCGCCTCCATGGAGCTGGGCGCGCTGGTGTGCACCGCGAAGAACGAGTCGTGTCACCGTTGCCCGATCGCCGCCCAGTGCGCCTGGCGGCTCGCGGGCAAGCCGGAGCACGAGGGGCCGCCGCGCCGCGGGCAGACGTACGCCGGAACCGACCGCCAGGTGCGCGGCAAGCTGCTCGCCGTGCTGCGCGAGGCCCACGCACCCGTCCCGCAGGCGGCTCTGGACCGGGTGTGGCACGAGCCGGTGCAGCGCGCCCGCGCCCTGGACGGCCTCGTCGCGGACGGCCTGGTGGAGCCGCTGCCGGGCGGGACGTACCGACTGCCGCTGACCTGACGCACAGTCACATCACAGCCGTAGGACCTCTGCAACACCCGGCACACAGCAACCCCACGGCCACCATTCGGACAAACCGCCCCATACTCCAAGCAACCGCGCCTCCGCTTTGCCCCTTTCCTTCTTCCGTTACACAACCGACGGACAGCCGAGCGCTAGCCGCAGGCTGCTTCGGACAGGCCCGTGACAACGCCTCCGTAGCTTCATTTCCGTACCCGACAAGCGGGGACGACTACGAACCACAGGCAGTGGGACCGACGGCGAATGAGCCGGCCGGTAACGGGGAATCGGGAGGCGGTCAACATGGCGCAGGGCGAGGTGCTCGAATTCGAGGAGTACGTCCGCACGCGGCAGGACGCGCTGCTGCGCAGTGCCCGCCGACTGGTTCCCGACCCGGTGGACGCCCAGGACCTGCTGCAGACGGCGCTGGTACGGACGTACCACCGCTGGGACGGCATCGCGGACAAGCGGCTCGCGGACGCCTACCTGCGCCGCGTGATGATCAACACGCGGACCGAGTGGTGGCGGGCCCGCAAGCTGGAAGAGGTGCCGACGGAGCAGCTCCCGGACGCCTCGGTCGACGATTCCACCGAGCAGCACGCGGACCGCGCCCTGTTGATGGACATCATGAAGGTTCTGGCTCCGAAGCAGCGCAGCGTCGTGGTGCTGCGACACTGGGAGCAGATGTCCACGGAGGAGACGGCCGCGGCCCTCGGCATGTCGGCCGGAACGGTCAAGAGCACGCTGCACCGGGCGCTCGCCCGGCTCCGCGAGGAGCTGGAGAGCCGCGATCTGGACGCACGCGCGCTGGAGCGTGAGGAGCGGGAGCGTTGCGCGGCCTAGGCACGACAGCGGGCGGCACCGGGCACACGGACAGGGGTGACAGGGGTACGGACGGGGATTCCGCGGAAATCGGACCCGACCGCCCCGGACCCTCACCGGTCCGGGGGACCATAAAGGCGGCGTTCACGGCGGTGGCCGTGGTCGTCGCCCTCGCCCTTTTCGTCTCCGCGTGCGCCACCGGCGGCACCGGCGCCCGCGACGAGGGGCCGGCGCACGCCGACCTGGCGGGCGGCTCGGCCGTCTCGTCGTCGCGCGCTGCCACGGCCACGCCCTCCGCCTCGGCCGTCCCGGACCCGACGCAGGTGGTCCGGCTGGTCAAGGCGGACCCCAAGGTCTCGGGGCAGGTCAAGCGCGAACTGCAGCCGTGCGTGTCCGACGACTATCCCGTCGACGTGTCGTACGGCGAACTGACCGGCGGACCGGCACAGGACATCGTGGTCAACGTCCTGTCCTGCGGCGATGCGGTCGGCGTCGCCTCGTACGTGTACCAGGAGCAGGACGGCGAGTACCGCAATGTGTTCAAGGCCGAGGAGCCTCCGGTCTACGCGGAGATCGACCACGGCTATCTGGTGGTGACCGAGCAGGTGTACGCGAAGGACGACGCGCTGTCGAACCCGTCCAGCGAGAACGTGATCTCATACCTGTGGAAGTCCGGCCGCTTCGTCCAGGAGGACGACACGCGCACCGAATACGGCAACCTCGGCGGAGGTGACGCGTCGGCGACGCCCGACGGCTGAGGCCGGGTGCGGCGCGCGCCCTTTAGACGCACCCCTGAGACGCATCCTTGAGACGCACCCCTGAAGACACAGACAACACACGGCACACGAGGACTGAGAGCACCGGGATGGCAGAGCAGACCCACGTCCTGTTCGTCGAGGACGACGACGTCATCCGCGAGGCCACCCAACTCGCCCTGGAGCGGGACGGCTTCGCGGTCACCGCCATGCCCGACGGGCTGTCCGGCCTGGAGGCGTTCCGGACGAACCGGCCGGACATCGCCTTGCTGGACGTCATGGTCCCAGGCCTGGACGGGGTCAGTCTGTGCCGCCGTATCCGCGACGAGTCGACCGTGCCGGTGATCATGCTCTCGGCGCGCGCGGACTCGATCGACGTGGTGCTGGGCCTTGAGGCGGGCGCGGACGACTACGTGACCAAGCCGTTCGACGGTGCCGTGCTGGTCGCGCGGATCCGCGCCGTGCTGCGCCGCTTCGGGCACGCGAGCGGCGGCGACCGGACGGAGGAGTCCGTGGCGGCCGCCACCGGCGGGATGCTGAGCTTCGGCGACCTGGAGGTCGACACCGAGGGCATGGAGGTGCGCCGGGGCGGGCAGCCGGTCGCGCTCACGCCGACCGAGATGCGGCTGCTGCTGGAGTTCTCCTCCGCGCCGGGCACGGTGCTGTCGCGGGACAAGCTGCTGGAGCGCGTGTGGGACTACGGCTGGGGCGGGGACACCCGGGTCGTCGACGTCCATGTGCAACGGCTGCGGCAGAAGATCGGCCAGGACCGCATCGAGACGGTCCGTGGCTTCGGCTACAAGCTGAAGGCCTGAGCGGGGCGGGCATGAGGGGGATGTTCAGACGCCCGGCGCCGTCCGGCGCGGGGAGCGCGGGGCTCACGGATCCGGCGGACATCGCGGACACGCGCATGATGGGTCGTGCGGGCGTAGGCGTGAGCGGGCACACGGAAAGCCGCTTGGACAGCGGTGCGAACAGCCGGGTGGGCAGCCGTATGGGCAATCGGTCGGACAGCCGTGCGGGCCGTCGGTCGGAAAGCCGGTCGGACAGCCGGGTGGCCATTCGTACGGGGCTGAGGTGGAAGCTGAGTGCGGCGATCGCGCTGGTCGGCGCGCTCGTGGCGGTCGTGCTGAGCCTGGTCGTGCACAACCAGGCCCGGGTCTCCATGCTGGACAGCGCGCGCGACCTCGCGGACGAGCGCATCCAGATCGCCCAGCGCAGCTACGAGCAGTCCAAGCGGCTGAACTTCCCCAACGCCACGATCGACGACCCGGCCCTGCCGGCGGCGCTGCGGGACAAGGTCGAGGAGGGCCGGCGGGCGACGTACGTGACGGACACGCCGAGCGGGGGGCCCGACATCTGGGCCGCCGTACCGCTCAACGACGGGAGTGTCCTGTCGCTGCGCACCGGCTGGACCGACCGCAGCGAGCACATCCTCGCCCGCCTCGACCAGGCCATGATCATCGGCTCCATCTCGGTCGTCCTCGGTGGCAGCGCGCTCGGTGTGCTCATCGGCGGGCAGCTCTCGCGCCGGCTGCGCAAGGCGGCCGCCGCGGCGAACCAGGTCGCGAGCGGCGAGTCGGACGTCCGGGTACGGGACGCCATCGGGGGTGTCGTACGGGACGAGACCGACGACCTCGCGAGCGCCGTGGACGCCATGGCGGACGCGTTGCAGCAGCGGCTGGACGCGGAGCGCCGGGTGACCGCGGACATCGCGCACGAGCTGCGCACGCCGGTGACCGGACTGCTGACGGCGGCCGAGCTGCTGCCTCCCGGCCGGCCCACCGAGCTGGTGCTGGACCGGGCGAAGGCCATGCGCACGCTCGTCGAGGACGTCCTGGAGGTGGCCCGGCTGGACAGCGCCTCGGAGCGGGCCGAGTTGCAGGACATCATGCTGGGCGAGTTCGTCAGCCGGCGGGTCGCGGCGAAGGATCCCGCGATCGAGGTGCGGGTCGTCCACGAGTCGGCGGTCACGACCGACCCGCGGCGCCTGGAGCGGGTGCTGTTCAACCTGCTGGCCAACGCGGCACGGCACGGCAGGCCGCCGGTCCAGGTCACGGTCGAGGGCCGGGTCATCCGGGTGCGCGACCACGGCCCCGGGTTCCCGGAGGACCTGCTCGCCGACGGCCCGAGCCGCTTCCGCACGGGCAGCAGCGACCGCTCGGGGCACGGCCACGGCCTCGGCCTGACCATCGCGGCAGGTCAGGCCCGGGTGCTGGGCGCCCGACTGACCTTCCGCAACGTCCGCCCGGCGGGCGCCCCCGAGCATGTGCGGGCGGAGGGCGCGGTGGCCGTGCTCTGGCTCCCGGAACACGCGCCGACGAACACGGGGAGCTACCCGATGCTGCCGTAGCGGCGCCGGTGACGAGGACCGGCCCGCACAGGCGAAGGCCCCCGGTATCCCGAGGGCCTCCCATGTACCGCAGACTCAGACGGCCTCCACGACCGCCGCCGCCTTCAGGCTCAGACGGCCTCCACGACCGGCGCCGCCTTCGGCCCGGTGTCCGCGCCCTCCTCGGCGGCGTCGTCCGCCTTCGGCCCCGCCCCCTTGAGCGGCACCTCCTTCACGAACACGGCCGCCGCCAACGACAGCACCGCGATCACCGCCCCCAGCAGGAACGCCGAGTGCGTCCCGGCCGACACCGCGTGCTGGTACGCCTCCCGCACCGCGTCCGGCAGCTTCGCGAGGCTCGCCGCGTCCAGCTGTGCCGACCGCTCGGTCACCTTGGAGCCGAGGGACCCGGCCCGCTCGGACATGACGTCCTGCACCCGGCTGTTGAACAGCGCGCCCATGATCGCGACGCCGAACGAGGAGCCGAGCGTACGGAAGAGCGTGGTGGACGAGGACGCGACGCCCATGTCCTTCATCTCGACGCTGTTCTGCGCGACCAGCATGGTGATCTGCATCAGACAGCCCATACCGAGACCGACCACGGCCATGAACACGCCGGAGGTGAACCGGCTCGTCCCGGTGTCCATCGTCGACAGCAGGTACAACCCGACGACCATCAGCACGCTGCCGACGACCGGGAAGACCTTGTAGCGCCCGGTGTTCGTGGTCACCCGCCCGGCGACCATCGAGGTGACCAGCATCGCGCCGAGCATCGGCAGCAGCAGCAACCCGGAGTTGGTGGCGGAGGCGCCCTGCACGGACTGCTGGTACAGCGGCAGGAACAGCGTCGCGCCGAACATCACGAACCCGGTGATGAAGCCGATCAGGGACATCAGCGTGAAGTTCCGGCTGCGGAAGATGTGCAACGGCACCACCGGCTCGGCCGCCTTGGTCTGCCAGAACACGAACCCGACGAGCGCGGCGACGCCGATGCCGATGAGCTCCATGATCCGCGCGGACGTCCACGCGTACTCCGTGCCACCCCACGTGGTCACCAGCACGATCGAGGTGATTCCGACGGTGAGCAGCCCCGCGCCCAGGTAGTCGATCCGTGCCTGTGCCCGCTTCTTCGGCAGATGCAGCACGGCACTGATCGCGGCGAGCGCCACGACACCGAGCGGCAGGTTGATGTAGAACGCCCAGCGCCAGCCCCAGTGGTCGGTGATGGTGCCGCCGACCAGCGGACCGCCGATCATCGCGAGCGCCATGACGCCGGCCATCATGCCCTGGTACTTGCCGCGCTCCCGAGGCGGAATCAGGTCACCGATGATCGCCATGACACCGACCATCAGACCACCGGCACCGAGCCCCTGCACCGCACGGAACCCGATGAGCTGCCCCATGTCCTGAGCCATACCGCTCAAGGCCGACCCGATCAGGAACAGCACGATCGACGACATGAAGACGCCCTTGCGCCCGTACATGTCGCCGAGCTTGCCCCACAGCGGAGTGGAGGCGGCGGTCGCCAGTGTGTACGCCGTCACGACCCAGGACAGATGCTCAAGCCCGCCCAGCTCACCCACGATCGTCGGCATCGCGGTGCCGATGATCATGTTGTCGAGCATCGCGAGCATCATCGTGATCATCAGCGCGAGCAGCACGACCCGTACGCTCTTCGGCTGTTTCTCAGCCGGTTCCTCCGCCCCCGCGTCAACTGTCTCTATGTCCGCCATGGTTCCCACTCCCCCGGCTACTTACTTGCCGCCCGGCTAGTTGTCTACACTCAGGGAAGGTAGGGGCGTAACTAGCCGGGCGTCAAGTAAGTTTTATGGAAAGCCGAGGCGTACGAGGATGGGTGGCACCATGGACGGCACCAAGCAGCGGCGCCGCGGGAACACCCGCCAGCGCATCCAGGACGTGGCCCTCGAACTCTTCGCCGAGCAGGGCTACGAGAAGACCTCCCTGCGCGAGATCGCCGAGCGCCTGGAGGTCACGAAAGCGGCCTTGTACTACCACTTCAAGACCAAGGAAGAGATCATCGTCAGTCTCTTCGAGGATCTGACGAAGCCGATCGAGGAGCTGATCGAGTGGGGCAGGCGGCAGCCGCACTCACTCGACACGAAGCAGGAGATCGTACGCCGCTACAGCCAGGCCCTGGCCGACGCCGAGCCGCTGTTCCGCTTCATGCAGGAGAACCAGGCGACCGTCCGCGAGCTGAGCATCGGCGAGATGTTCAAGAACCGCATGCTCGGCATGCGCGACATCATCATCGACCCGGACGCCGACATGGTCGACCAGGTCCGCTGCATCAGCGCGCTGTTCACGATGCACGCCGGGATGTTCGTCATGAAGGACCTCGAAGGCGACCCCGAGGAAAAGCGCAAGGCCATCCTCGAGGTCGCCACGGACCTGATCACCCAGGCACACAAGGGCACCTGAGAGCCTGTTCACAGGCTCTGAACGGCTCGGCGACTCAGATCGTCAGACCCTTGGCCCGCAGGAAGGCCACGGGGTCGACCGCGGAGCCGAAGTTGGCGGTCTTGCGGATCTCGAAGTGCAGGTGCGGCCCGCTGGAGTTGCCGGTGTTGCCGGACTTGGCTATCTGCTGACCGGTCTTGACGACCTGGCCGATCTTCACGTCGACGCGCGACAGGTGGGCGTACTGGGAGAACGTCCCGTTGCCGTGCTTGATGACGACGGCGTTGCCGTACGCGGGACCGTCGCCGGCGCCGTTGCCGCCGGCCTTCACGACCGTGCCGCCGTGCGCGGCCACGACCTGGGTGCCGCTGGGGACGGCGAAGTCCTGCCCGCTGTGGGTGGACTGCCACATGCCGCCGGCCTGCGCGTAGCTGGCGGACTTCGTGTACTTCTTCACCGGGCTCACCCAGGACGCGACGCCGGCCTTCTTCGCGGCGGCGGACTGAGCCTGCACGGCGGTGGAGGCACCGGTGGCGGAGGTCAGCTCGGCGGCGACCGCGCCTCCGGCGCCCAGCACGACCGAGGCCCCCAGGCCGGCGGCCACGACAGCGGCACGGGTGCGGAACGCGGACGTACGGGGCGAACGGAACGAGAAGCGCGGGGACATGCGAAACCTCATGGGGACGACGACAGAGAGAACCACCCGCCGCGTCAGTCGCTCGCCGGATGGCCATCCCTTGGTAACCCCCGACCCCTCGAACCCCAAAACCCCTTATCTACGACGGAAGCTAGTACCCCGCCACAAAAATCACCGCATCTTGACAGAGCCACCATTCCGGACGAACCAGCACGGATACGGAAACCCCACAGTCATTTCCTTGATAAACGTCCCTTTTGTCCGAGCCCTCGTTTCCACTATTCCAACTAGTAACGGACAAATCGCCTGTGCGGCATATCACCGCCGAGCGCAATCAAGAGACCTCGGAATGTGACGGGCCTTACGCGGCCCATCCGCCAACTCGTAACGAAATCCTGCGCAGTTATGTGAGCGAAGCCTCAACGTGAGCTACCGTCCGGTAACCCGCTGGTTCCCCACCAGCCACTCCGGCACACGAACATGCACGCGACAACCCGCGCACGTGACGTGAGAGGACCCCCCACATGACGCTTCGCCCCTGGGCGCGCCGCATCGCGGTCAGCACCGCCTCCGCAGCCGCCCTCGTGGCCCTCGCGGTCCCCGCCGATGCGGCGACGACCACCGCGACGAGCACCTCCACCGCCACCACCCCCGCAGCGGCGGCCGACGTCGACTACGCCACCTGGCAGAAGGACTGCCAGGCGGTGATGGGCCAGGCGCTGCCCGATCTGAAGCAGCGGATCGCGAACACCAAGCCCGGTGAGAAGCAGGCGATCGTCTTCGACATCGACAACACGACCCTGGAGACGGACTTCGGCTTCAGCTACCCGCAGCCGGCCAACGGGCCGGTCCTTGAGGTCGCCAAGTACGCCCAGGAGCACGGCGTCTCCCTGTTCTTCGTGACCGCCCGCCCCGGCATCATCGCCTCGGTGACCGACTACAACCTCAAGCACGTCGGCTACCAGGTGTCCGGCCTCCACGTGCGCAGCTTCGGCGACCTCTTCAAGGACGTCGCCGAGTACAAGACGGCCCAGCGCGTCGACATCGAGAAGAAGGGCTACACGATCATCGCGAACATCGGCAACAGCGCCACCGACCTGTCGGGCGGCCACGCCGAGAAGACGTACAAGCTGCCGGACTACAACGGCCAGCTGTCGTAAGCCGCTTCCATCGGGCACACGAAAAGGGCCGGTGCTTTCCAGCACCGGCCCTTTTCTTCGGCTCAACCCCCGGAGGGTCAGGCCTCCTTGCTCAGGTTCGGCCCGGATCCACCGGCCGCCTGCTCGATCGGCGGGACGTCCGGCAGCGCCGCCTTCTCCTCACCGCGGAAGGTGAAGGTCTTGGCCTCGCCCTCGCCCTCGGTGTCCACGACCACGATGTGACCGGGACGCAGCTCGCCGAAGAGGATCTTCTCCGACAGCGAGTCCTCGATCTCGCGCTGGATCGTACGGCGCAGCGGCCGGGCGCCCAGCACGGGGTCGTAACCCTTCTTGGACAGCAGCTCCTTGGCGGACTGGGAGAGCTCGATGCCCATGTCCCGGTCCTTCAGGCGCTCGTCCACCTTGCCGACCATCAGGTCGACGATCTTGAGGATGTCGGCCTGGGTCAGCTGCGGGAAGACGACCACGTCGTCGACGCGGTTGAGGAACTCGGGACGGAAGTGCTGCTTGAGCTCGTCCGAGACCTTGTTCTTCATGCGCTCGTAGTTGGTCTTCGTGTCACCCGAGGCCGCGAAGCCCAGGTTGAAGCCCTTGGAGATGTCCCGGGTGCCGAGGTTGGTCGTCATGATGATGACCGTGTTCTTGAAGTCCACGACCCGGCCCTGGGAGTCGGTCAGACGACCGTCCTCCAGGATCTGCAGCAGCGAGTTGAAGATGTCCGGGTGGGCCTTCTCGACCTCGTCGAAGAGGACGACGGAGAACGGCTTGCGGCGAACCTTCTCGGTCAGCTGGCCGCCCTCTTCGTAACCCACGTAACCGGGGGGCGAACCGAAGAGACGCGACACCGTGTGCTTCTCGCTGAACTCCGACATGTCGAGGGAGATCAGCGCGTCCTCGTCACCGAAGAGGAACTCGGCGAGGGCCTTGCTGAGCTCGGTCTTACCGACACCGGACGGGCCCGCGAAGATGAACGAGCCACCGGGACGCTTCGGGTCCTTCAGACCGGCACGCGTACGGCGGATCGCCTTCGACAGCGCCTTGACGGCGTCGACCTGGCCGATGACCCGCTTGTGGAGCTCGTCCTCCATGCGCAGCAGACGCGAGGACTCCTCCTCGGTCAGCTTGAAGACCGGGATGCCGGTGGCGGTCGCGAGGACCTCGGCGATCAGCTCGCCGTCGACCTCGGCGACGACGTCCATGTCGCCGGCCTTCCACTCCTTCTCCCGCTTGGCCTTGGCGGCCAGGAGCTGCTTCTCCTTGTCGCGCAGGGAGGCGGCCTTCTCGAAGTCCTGCGAGTCGATCGCGGACTCCTTGTCGCGGCGCACGCCCGCGATCTTCTCGTCGAACTCGCGCAGGTCCGGCGGCGCGGTCATCCGGCGGATGCGCATCCGGGAACCGGCCTCGTCGATCAGGTCGATCGCCTTGTCCGGCAGGAAGCGGTCCGAGATGTACCGGTCGGCCAGGGTGGCGGCCTGGACCAGCGCCTCGTCGGTGATGGAGACCCGGTGGTGGGCCTCGTACCGGTCACGCAGACCCTTGAGGATCTCGATCGTGTGCGGCAGGGACGGCTCCGCGACCTGGATGGGCTGGAAGCGGCGCTCAAGGGCCGCGTCCTTCTCCAGGTGCTTGCGGTACTCGTCCAGCGTGGTCGCACCGATGGTCTGCAGCTCACCGCGGGCCAGCATCGGCTTCAGGATGGAGGCCGCGTCGATGGCGCCCTCGGCGGCACCCGCACCGACCAGCGTGTGGAGCTCGTCGATGAACAGGATGATGTCGCCGCGGGTGCGGATCTCCTTGAGCACCTTCTTCAGGCGCTCCTCGAAGTCACCGCGGTAGCGGGAGCCGGCGACCAGCGCGCCGAGGTCCAGGGTGTAGAGGTGCTTGTCCTTGAGGGTCTCGGGCACCTCGCCCTTGACGATGGCCTGGGCGAGGCCCTCGACGACGGCGGTCTTGCCGACGCCGGGCTCACCGATCAGGACCGGGTTGTTCTTGGTACGGCGGGACAGCACCTGCATGACCCGCTCGATCTCCTTCTCGCGCCCGATGACCGGGTCGAGCTTGGACTCACGAGCGGCCTGGGTGAGGTTCCGGCCGAACTGGTCGAGGACCAGGGACGTCGAGGGGGTGCCCTCGGCAGGCCCGCCGGCGGTGGCGGTCTCCTTGCCCTGGTAACCGGAGAGCAGCTGGATGACCTGCTGCCGCACCCGGTTGAGATCTGCGCCCAGCTTGACCAGGACCTGGGCGGCGACGCCCTCGCCCTCACGGATCAGGCCGAGCAGGATGTGCTCCGTGCCGATGTAGTTGTGGCCCAGCTGAAGGGCCTCGCGGAGCGACAGCTCCAGGACCTTCTTGGCACGGGGGGTGAAGGGGATGTGCCCGGACGGGGCCTGCTGCCCCTGCCCGATGATCTCCTCCACCTGCTGGCGGACCGCCTCGAGCGAAATCCCGAGGCTCTCAAGGGCCTTGGCGGCGACACCCTCACCCTCGTGGATCAGGCCCAGGAGGATGTGCTCGGTGCCGATGTAGTTGTGGTTGAGCATCCGGGCTTCTTCCTGAGCCAGGACGACAACCCGCCGCGCGCGGTCGGTGAACCTCTCGAACATCGTTAATCGCTCCTCAGAGCGGTCAGGCAGTGGGGGGAACTTCCCCTCCCTGTCCTTCCGCAGCTTAGTCCCGCAAGCGGGGACCGCTCATTCCAACTGCCGACACCGTCGATGGCCTCCTGACCCCGAACGCCGACATCTGCTCCAACCCGATGGTGCGAGACGATGTTCCCGCAGGCCAGGTGGTTACCCTCACCATCACTACGCCGATGGCGAACGTGAGACCCACTGTCCTGCGTGTCGCCCCCTCCCACTAGGGATGTCTTACCCGCTGGGACTGACACTCCATGCCGCGCCCCCCGGTTCCCTCCGCTACGGGCGAACAACCTTGCGCCTCCCCACACCCCCCGCACGCCCCCTTTTCGACACTCTGCGCATCCACTAGGACACCCAGCGTAACTCGCATGCTCTTTCGGCGGTTGCACTTGGCATGGTCGGCACCCGCCCCGTGATCACCACGGACCTCGCCACGATCCCTCTCCCCCGTCGGCCGCTCGATCCGAGCGATCAGGTCCGTCGGTGGTACGAGAACGAACTGGGCTGGCCGGTGGTGCCCGGAGCGCCCGGATCCCCGCTGCGCCTTCGGGTGGGTCCACTGTTCGACGTCCTGGACGTCCCGGCCGCGGCGGGCCGCGCGGCACTGCGCCATCTGACGCCGGACAGCCCGGTGGCCGTACGGGGCGACCGGATGCGGCTGCTCATCGCCGCGGGCAGCGCGCAGGACGTGCCGGGGGCGCTGGACTGGCTGGAGTGGGGCACGCTGCCCCTGGACCTGACGACGCTCGGCGAGGGCGACCTCATGGAGGCGCCCGTGCCACCCGAGGTGGGGCTCGTCACGGCCGTACGGCATTCCGGCGATCCGGGGCCGAGGGCGGCTGTACGGCGTCCTGGGCCGCCGGGCGCCTGCGCGGTGCGGCCGCTTCTTCCCCTGGGGCGCTCCGATGCCGTACAGGGGGCCGCCGTGTGGCTGCGGCCCCCCGAGCCTGGGGGCGAGGTCGAGGCCTCGCTGCCGACGCTGTCGGCCATGGGGGGCGGTGGGGGCGCCCCCGATCTGGTACGGGTTCTGGACACGGTGGCGACGCACTGCCACCGCCTGTGGCTGCGACGCCTGGGCGCCCAGCCGTCGCCCTGTCCGTAGCTCAGGCCGTTGGCCTGTTTCACCGGTCAGGCTTGCCCTTGATCAGGCGTTTGCCTTCTCGTATGCCTCGCGAATGGACGCGGGAACACGGCCACGGTCGTTGACCTCGTAGCCGTTCTCCTTGGCCCACGCGCGGATCTGCGCGGTGTCCTGGCTGCCACCGGAAGCGGCGCGCGCCTTTCCGCGGCCACCCGAAGCGCGGCCTCCGGTACGACGACCGCCCTTCACGTAAGGCTCGAGAAGGCCACGGAGCTTGTCCGCATTGGCAGTCGTGAGATCGATCTCGAACGTCTTGCCGTCCAGCGCAAACGTCACGGTCTCGTCCGCCTCGCCGCCGTCGAGGTCGTCGACAAGAAGGACCTGAACCTTCTGTGCCACCGGATTTCCTTTCATCGATAACTTGAGGGCCGGGGGTCTGCGGCGTCCGCCGTTTCGCCGTCCCCTGTTATATGCAGTACTGCAGTACGTCGGAAAGCAAACCGCTTTTGCGGGAAAAACACAAACCCCCGGGAGAGACCGACAGGCCCGGCCCCCGTCCGGAAACATGCGCGTTTCGGACATAGGGAACCCGGGCATGGCCGCTCGGCCGGAATACGGGTTGTCGATCCTGGTGGATCCGCGGCGATCACAGATGCAGAAGCATCCGGCTGTTGCCCAAGGTGTTCGGTTTCACTCGTTCGAGACCGAGGAACTCCGCCACGCCCTCGTCATAGGAACGCAGCAGCTCGGCGTAGACATCGGTGTCAACCGGCGTCTCGCCGATCTCGACGAAGCCGTGCTTGCCGAAGAAGTCCACTTCGAAGGTCAGACAGAAAACCCGTCGAACGCCGAGCCAGCGCGCGGTGTGCAGCAACTTCTCCAACACCTGATGGCCGACGCCGGCGCCCTTCAGGCCGTGCTTCACGGCGAGAGTGCGGACTTCCGCCAGGTCTTCCCACATCACGTGCAGGGCGCCGCAGCCGACGACCTCGCCGTTGTCGTCGCGTTCCGCGACCCAGAACTCCTGGATGTCCTCGTAAAGCGTGACCGTGGCTTTGTCGAGCAGGATGCGACGCTGGACGTACTCGTCAAGGAGACGACGTACCGCCGGGACATCGCTGGTGCGGGCCCGCCGGACGGTGATGGCTTTTGAGCTGACTTCACGGCTCTCCACCGAGGGGCTCTCGGTCGAGTGGCTCTCTGCTGACATGAGCGGACGCTATCGCCCGCCTGGCTCCCGCGCCGAGCCGGGGTTCTCATGGCCGGTATCGGTACGGGTATCCGGGCCGGTATCCGTTCCGGCGGTATCGGCGGCGGCGGTATCGGCACCGCCCGTAACGCGGCGTGTATCAGGCGTTTCCGTGGGTTCGGGTGTTTCCGGGCCCTGGACGATGCGTACGGCGTCCCGCAGGGCATGACGCTGTTCGTCGCTCATCATGCCGAAGAAGGCGACGAGTGCGGCGGCGGGGTTGTCGCTCTGCGACCAGGCGTCGTTCATCAGGGCGGCCGCGTAGGCGGCTCGTGTGGAGACCGCCTCATATCGATAGGCCCGGCCTTCCGCTTCGCGGCGTACCCAGCCCTTCTGATGGAGATTGTCCAAAACGGTCATCACCGTGGTGTACGCGATGGACCGTTCCTGCTGGAGATCTTCCAGGACTTCTCGAACGGTCACCGGGCGGTTCCACTTCCACACCCGCGTCATGACCGCGTCTTCGAGTTCTCCCAATGGGCGAGGCACAGCTCGCACAATAGTGGGAGATCTGGGTGTTGGCGCCTCGGACGGGCACTTTCCTTGGCAAATGGGAACAAAAAGGGCGTACGACTCGGATAGCGAGGGCTTGAGTCGTACGCCGGTCAGCTCGGCGGTTGCGTCTGCCTGGTCAGGCGTCCGGGGTCGTGGAGGCCTGGCGGGTGCCCTCCGCGCGCGCGAGGGCGGCGTCGACGGCCGCGTCCTCCTTGGCCTTGTTGGCTCCGCCCTGGGTCTTCACGATCACCCTGATCAGACCGATGAAGAACACGGCCATGACGACCGGGGGGAGGAGTGCGGAGACGTAGTCCATGCGTCCAGGGTAGCCAGGGGGTGGGCGGGTGCTTTTTGGGGGCACCCGCCTGGGTCCGCCTTGCGGTTGTTCTCAGCCCGCGGCGAGGTGCTGGGACGGGTTCGTGGGCGGTGGGGCCGGTTTGCGGCGGGGGAAGACCTCGCCCGGGGTGGGGATGGGGCGGGTCGGCCTCGGGGCGGCGGGGTTGGGCTCCTGGCCGGGGCCGGGTTTGGGGGCGGCCGGTCTTTCGGTGGGCTTCTTCCGGGGTGGCTTGGCGGGATCCTGGGCGGTGTCGTGGCCGGGGTCCTGGCCGGTGTCCTGGGCGGGGAGGACGACGGTGGCGCCGGTGCCGTAGGCAGCGTTCGAGCGGCCTCCAGGGAGGGCCTGGAGGTGGGCGCGGGACGCGGGGATGGCGGGTGTGGCGGGGGTGGCGAGTGGCCGGCAGCGGGTGAGGAGGGTGGCTGCGGTGGGGGTGCCGCGCAGGGCCCTGAGGGCGGCGAGGTCGTCGGGGGTCGGGTGGTACCCGGCGGTGAGGGCCTCTTCGAGGAGGGTGAGGTAGCCGGCTGCGGTGCCGGGGAGGGCGGCGCGGTAGCGGGCGAGGTCGGCCACCAAGAACGCACGCAGCCTGGCACCCTCGCGCATCGCCTCGTCGAGCGACTCGGCGAGGCGGAGACAGTCCTGGACGTCTTCGACCGAGGCGGGGCTGGGGTGGAGGGCGAGGGCGAGAGCGCGGCGGAGCACACGCAGCTCCTCCGCACCGAACGCCATGCCGCCGCGGGATCCGTATGGCGTGGGCATGCGGTGACGATACGCGCTAATCAGACAAACACGGCATAGGGGGCGGGTGTGGCGTGGGGAGCCACTCGGGTGGTGGGGGTGCGCGTTGATGCCTGCGGCGGCCTGTGGGGGTTGGGTGGGGGCTCGCGTAGCGCCTGGGGGTGCGTTGTGGGTCGGGGCCGCGTCGGGGGTGTCCCCTTGCCGCCGTACGCGGCTGCGGCGCCGCAGGGGCGCGCTCCAGCCATCCGCTCGACGCCGGGCCAGGCAATCTCAGCCCGTCCGGCATTTGAGGACGAGGCCCCTTCAGGGCCGAAAGCGGGGGTCTGGGGGCCGCAGGCCCCCAGCAACCTGCATCCGGCCGCGGCGTCACATTCGGGAGACGTTGCGCTCGTACACCAGGCGTAGGCCGATCAGCGTCAGCCACGGCTCGTGTTCGTCGATGACCGAGGACTCGCCCAGGACCATCGGTGCCAGACCGCCCGTCGCGATGACCGTGACGTCGTCGGGGTTGTCGGCGAGTTCGCGGGCCATGCGGGTGACCACGCCGTCCACCTGGCCTGCGAAGCCGTAGATGATGCCGGACTGCATGGCCTCGACGGTGTTCTTGCCGATGACGCTGCGCGGGCGGGCCACTTCGATCTTGCGGAGCTGGGCGCCCCGGACGCCGAGAGCCTCGACGGAGATCTCGATGCCGGGGGCGATGACGCCGCCGACGTACTCGCCGCGCGCGCTCACCGCGTCGAACGTCGTCGCCGTACCGAAGTCGACGACGATGGCCGGGCCGCCGTAGAGGTCGACCGCCGCGACCGCGTTGATGATGCGGTCGGCGCCGACCTCCTTGGGGTTGTCCGTGAGGATCGGGACGCCCGTCTTCACGCCTGGTTCGACGAGGACCGCGGGGACGTCGCCGTAGTAGCGGCGGGTCACCTCGCGGAGTTCGTGAAGGACGGAGGGGACGGTGGCGCAGATGGCGATTCCGTCGATGCCGTCGCCCAGTTCCTCGCCGAGGAGGGGGTGCATGCCCATCAGGCCCTGGAGGAGGACCGCCAGTTCGTCGGCCGTGCGGCGGGCGTCCGTCGAGATGCGCCAGTGCTCGACGATGTCCTCGCCGTCGAACAGGCCGAGGACGGTGTGGGTGTTGCCTACGTCGATCGTGAGGAGCATGCCCGTCCCTACTCCGCCGCTCGCAGGTCCAGGCCGATGTCCAGGATCGGCGAGGAGTGGGTGAGGGCACCTACGGCCAGGTAGTCGACGCCCGTGTCCGCGTACGCCTTGGCGTTGGCCAGGGTCAGGCGGCCCGATGCCTCGAGTGCCGCCCGGCCGTGCACGATCGCCACCGCCTCCTCGCACTCCATCGGCGTGAAGTTGTCCAGGAGGATCAGGTCCGCGCCCGCGTCCACCACCTCGCGGAGCTGGTGGAGGGTGTCCACCTCGACCTCGATCGGGAGGTCCGGGAAGGCTTCGCGGACTGCCTTGAAGGCCTGCGTCACGCCGCCCGCCGCCAGTACGTGGTTGTCCTTGACCAGCGCCGCGTCCGAGAGGGACATGCGGTGGTTCACACCGCCTCCGCAGCGGACCGCGTACTTCTCCAGAGCGCGCAGACCGGGGGTGGTCTTACGGGTGTCCCGGACGCTCGCCTTCGTGCCGTCCAGTACGTCCGCCCACGCGCGCGTGGCCGTCGCGATGCCCGACAGGCGGCAGAGGATGTTCAACGCGCTGCGTTCGGCCGTCAGGAGGTCCCGGGTGCGGGTGGTGATCGACAGGAGCTTCTGGCCTGCCTCCACCTGGTCGCCGTCCTCCACGTGGCGCTCCACCTCGAACTCGTCCTCGCAGACGATCGAGACGACCGCTTCGGCGATCCTGAGGCCCGCCACCACGCCCGCCTCGCGGGCCACGAAGTCGGCCGTGGCCACTGCTTCTTCGGGGATGGTCGCGACCGTCGTCACGTCCACGCCGTGCGCCAGGTCCTCCTGGATGGCGACGTTGGCGATGTCCTCGACCTCGATCGGGTCGAGGCCCGCGTCGGCCAGGAGCTGGGCGAGCGCGGGGTCGAGGCCGCACTCTGCGTATTCTGCGGCCTCCTCGTCGGCACCGCAGGCGCAGTCGCCGCCGCAGCCGCCGTTCGGGGCGAGGGGAAGGTCGGGGGTGGTCACTTCTGTCACTGCTCCTGCTGTGGCTGCCGGGTAGGGGGGAAGTCTGCGGTTTCGGTGGTGTGCACGGCCAGTGTGCGGTCCGGGTCAATGCGTACGACGATGTGGCGGCGCCATGTCGTGTCGTCGCGGTCGGGCTCGTCCTCGCGCCAGTGGCAACCCCGAGTCTCCTCGCGGAGGTTGGCGGCGGCCACCAGGACCCGGGCCACGCACAGGAGGTTCGTGGCCTCCCAGGTGTCGACGCCGGGCTCGGCCGTCTTGCCGTTCTCGGCGAGGGCGTCGCGGGCCTCGGAGTGCAGTCGCTGGAGCTGGTCGGCGGCCTTGGCGAGGGACTCGGCCGAGCGCAGGACTCCGGCGCCGTCCGCCATGGTCCGCTGGATCGCGAAGCGGGCCTCGGGCGCGAGCAGGGGGTGCTCGGGGGTCTCGGGGTACGGCACCGGGTGCGGCACGCGCGCGTGGAGGCCGTTCGCCGCCTGGGCCGCCGCGATGTCCTCCGCGATGCGCTCGGCGTAGACCAGGCCTTCGAGGAGCGAGTTGGAGGCCAGGCGGTTGGCGCCGTGCACGCCCGTGCAGGCCACCTCGCCGCACGCGTACAGGCCGGGGACGGTCGTACGGCCCTGGGAGTCGGTGCGCACGCCGCCGGAGGCGTAGTGGGCGGCCGGCGCGATCGGGATGGGGTCGTGCACCGGGTCGATGCCGTGGGCGCGGCAGGCGGCCAGGATCGTCGGGAAGCGGTGCTCCCACATGTCGGCGCCGAAGTGGCGCGCGTCGAGGAACATGTGCTCGGCGTCCTGCTCCTGCATGCGCCGCATGATGCCCTTGGCGACGATGTCCCGGGGGGCGAGTTCGGCGAGTTCGTGCTGGCCGATCATGAAGCGCACGCCGTCGGCGTCGACCAGGTGGGCGCCCTCGCCGCGTACCGCCTCGGAGACCAGGGGCTGCTGGCCCTCCGCGTCCGCACCGAGGAAGAGGACGGTGGGGTGGAACTGGACGAATTCGAGATCGCTGACTTCGGCGCCCGCTCGGAGGGCGAGGGCCACGCCGTCGCCCGTCGACACGGAAGGGTTCGTCGTCGCCGAGAAGACCTGGCCCATGCCGCCGGTCGCCAGGACCACCGCGGGGGCGTGGACCGCTCCCACGCCGTCGTGCTGGCCCTCGCCCATCACGTGCAGGGTGACGCCCGCCGTACGGCCGTCGGCGTCCGTCAGCAGGTCCAGGACGAGCGCGTTCTCGATCGTGCGCAAGCCACGCGCGCGTACCGCCTCGACCAGGGCGCGGGAGATCTCCGCACCGGTCGCGTCGCCGCCGGCGTGGGCGATGCGGCGGCGGTGGTGGCCGCCCTCGCGGGTGAGTTCCAGTTCGCCTTCGGAGGACTCGTCGAAGTGGGCGCCGGTCTCGATCAGTCGGCGTACGGCGTCCGGGCCCTCGGTCACGAGGATGCGTACGGCCCCCTCGTCGCACAGGCCGGCGCCCGCGACCAGGGTGTCGTCCAGGTGCTGTTCGGGGGTGTCGCCCTCGCCGAGGGCCGCGGCGATGCCGCCCTGGGCCCAGCGGGTGGAGCCGTCGTCGAGGCGGGCCTTGGTGACGACGACCGTCCTGAGGCCGGCGGCATCGCAGCGCAGGGCCGCGGTGAGGCCGGCGACGCCGGAGCCGACGACCACGACGTCCGCGGCGATGGACCACCCGGGCGCGGGCGCGTGCAGTCGTATGCCTGTGCTGGTCACGAGGCGGCTCCGAGGGTTCCGAAGGTGAGGGGAATGTTGTCGATCAGCCGGGTCGTCCCGACCCGGGCGGCGACGGCGAGGACGGCCTCGCCGATGAAGTCCTCCTCGTGGTCGGTGATCTCCGTGAAGTCCGACGGGTCGACGAGGGCCAGGTAGTCCAGTTCGAGCGGCGGGTCGAGGCGGAGCGCCTCGTCGAGGACCAGCCGGGCGGCCGCGCGGACGGCTGCCGCCGCGCCGGGGACGGCCTTGGCGACGGCGTGCGCGTCGGCCGCCGCACGGGACTCCCCTATGGCGCTGAGGGCCTCGGCACGCGCACGCGTGGCGGGCACTTCGCGGGCACGCGCGCGCAGCGCCTCCTGCGCCGCGTGCCGGTCGCGCCCGGCGAACAGCGCCTGGGACAGCGCGAGCGCCGTGCGCCGTTCCTTGGGCGAGAGGTAGCGGTTGCGGCTGGAGAGCGCGAGGCCGTCCTCCTCGCGCACGGTCGGGACGCCGATGATCTCCATGCCGAAGTTCAGATCGCGCACCATCCGGCGGATCAGCGCGAGCTGCTGGGCGTCCTTCTGGCCGAACAGGGCGACGTCGGGGCGGGTGAGGTGCAGCAGCTTGGCGACGACGGTGAGCATGCCGTCGAAGTGGCCGGGGCGGGAACCGCCTTCCAGGCGCTCGCCCATGGGACCGGCGCTGATGCGTACCTGGGGCTCGCCGCCCGGGTAGACCTCGTCCACGGCAGGGGCGAACACGGTGTCCGCGCCCGCCTGTTCGGCGACCTTGAGGTCGGCCTCCAGGGTGCGCGGATAGCGGTCGAGGTCCTCGCCCTGGCCGAACTGCAGAGGGTTCACGAAGACGGTGACGACGACATCGCCGTCCGGCCCCGCGATCTCCCGCGCGGTGCGGATCAGGGTGGCGTGGCCCTCGTGCAGGGCGCCCATGGTCATCACTACGGCGCGACGGCCGGCACGCGTGCGTGCGTGCAGTTCGTCGGCGGTGCGCAGCAGGGTGGTGGTCATCGGGCGTCTCCCTCGGCGCCGTTGGTCCCGTTGGTCCCGTCGGCGAGTACCCCGAGGAGGTCCTCGGCGAGCTCCGGCTTCAGCAGTCCGTGGGCGAGCGCCCGGTCGGCGGTCGCGCGCGCCATCGCCAGGTAGCCGGCGACGGTCTGCGGAGCATGCCGGCGCAGCTCCGTGACGTGCGCGGCGACGGTGCCCGCGTCCCCGCGCGCGACGGGGCCGGTCAGGGCCGCGTCGCCGGAGCGCAGCGCGTTGTCGAGCGCGGCGCCGAGCAGCGGGCCGAGCATGCGGTCGGGGGCCGCCACACCCGCCTCGCGCAGCAGCTCCATGGACTGCGCGACCAGCGTCACCAGGTGGTTCGCGCCCAGCGCGAGCGCCGCGTGGTACAGCGGGCGCATCTCCTCTGCGACCCACTCCGGTTCGCCGCCCATCTCGATGACGAGGGCCTCGGCGGCCAGCCGCAGCTCCTCGGGCGCGGTGACGCCGAAGGAGCAGCCGGCGAGGCGCTGGACGTCCACGGGGGTGCCGGTGAAGGTCATCGCGGGGTGCAGGGCCAGCGGCAGCGCGCCCGCGCGCAGGGCGGGGTCCAGGACCCTGGCGCCGTATCGCCCGGAGGTGTGCACCAGCAGCTGCCCCGGCCGTACGGCCCCGGTCTCGGCGAGGCCCTCGACCAGCCCGGGCAGTGCGTCGTCCGGGACGGTCAGCAGGACCAGCTCGGCGCGCGCGAGGACTTCGGCGGGCGGCACGAGCGGCACGTCGGGGAGCATCCGCTCGGCCCGTCGCCGGGAGGCGTCGGAGACCCCGGAGACGGCCACCGGGCGGTGCCCGGCGAGCTGGAGGGACGCGGCGAGCGCGGGGCCCACCCGGCCGGCGCCGACGACACCGACGGTGAGCCGCGCGGGGCGGTCCTTGGGATCTGGCTGTTGGCTTGTACTCACGCGAAGGCGGCCTTCCCGTTCCAGTCCGCTCCGGGTACCGGACGATTTCTCGTCATGTTAACGCGATTGGTTCGAGGGGCGTTCGGTTGTCCACAGGCTGTGGGTTTCCCCACGCCTTTCGCGCGCCTGTGGACGGGTGGGGGCGTCGGTCGAAACTCGGGTGCCCCCGCGGGAGGTCGGGCGGGATGATCCGGGGCATGAGCGATACGGCGGAGCAGGGCACACAGCAGAGCACGCAGATCACGGACGACGAACAGCGCAAGCAACGCTACGAGCGGCGCATAGGCGCGTTCCGGGGCGCGGAGCGCGTCCTCTCGCGCCTCGATTTCCTGGGCACGCTCCGCGAGCGCCTCGCGCTCCTGGAGGCAGCGCCGGACGTGTACGACCTGGACGAGCGGGCGGACCTCTACGGAAACGGCGTCGTCGAGGCCCTGGAGGACAAGACCGCGGCGCTGCTCGGCAAGGAGGCCGCCGCGTTCTTCCCGACCGGCACGATGGCGCAGCAGGTCGCCCTGCGCTGCTGGGCCGGCCGCACCGGCGACCCGACCGTCGCCCTGCATGCGCTGGCCCACCCCGAGGTGCATGAGCGGAACGCGTTCAGCCAGGTCAGCGGGTTGCGCCCGGTGCGGGTGACGAGCGAGCCGAGGCAGCCGACGGCCGCCGAGGTCCGCGACTTCGAGGAGCCCTTCGGGGCACTGCTGCTGGAACTTCCCCTCCGCGACGCCGGATTCCTGCTGCCTTCCTGGGACGAGCTCGTCGAGGTGGTCGAGGCAGCGCGGGAGCGCGACGCGGTGGTGCACTTCGACGGCGCGCGCCTGTGGGAGTCCACCGTCCACTTCGGCCGCCCGCTGGAGGAGATCGCGGGCCTGGCGGACAGCGTCTACGTGTCGTTCTACAAGTCCCTGCGCGGATACGGGGGCGCCGCGCTCGCCGGTCCACGGACGCTGGTGGAGGAAGCGAAGGTCTGGCGGCACCGCTACGGCGGCATGCCGTTCCAGCAGTTCCCCACGGCGCTGTCGGCGCTGGTCGGCCTGGAGCGGGAACTGCCCCGGCTGCCGGAGTACGTGACCCACGCGCGCGTGGTGGCCGCCGCGCTGCGCGAGGGGTTCGCCGCGGCCGGGGTGCCGTGGGCGCGCGTCCACCCCGAGGTGCCGCACACGAACGAGTTCCAGCTCTGGCTGCCGTACGACGTCGACGTTCTCTCCGAGGCCGCGATCCGCCAGGCGGAGGAGACGAAGACCGGGCTGTTCGCCAATGCCTGGGATCAGAAGGGCCCGGGGCTGGCCTGCACCGAGGTCTCTGTCCGCGCCGCCGGCCTGGAGTGGACGGCGGGCGACGTGACAGCGGCCGTCGCGGAGTTCGTGACCCGGCTGACCGAGGAGGTCAGCAGGTAGAGCGGGCCCGTTGCCGAAGCCACCGGCCCAGAGCCTGGCGTATCCGCCCATGGGTCGGGCGTCCGGCGACGACCGCCCGGAACTCCCGGTGGTCGCGCCACTCGCGCGCGACCTGCCAGTCATGGGCACCGGGCGCGGGCGGGGCGGGCTCGCCGTGTTGGAGGGCACGGTAGGTGTCGAGGAGGTAGTGCTGCGTGATGCTCATGGCGTATCGCCTTCTCGGGACGTAGGAGACAGGAGGTGACAGGAGGTGAGGGGGACAGGGCTCCGCGGCTGCCCGGTGAATGCCAGGCTCGCCCCCGTACGGCGGCCACGTCGCGTCGATTGACGGCCGCCGTCAATCGACGGCCGCGTTGTCAGTGGCGGGGTGCACCATGAGGACATGAGCGTGACCATCGACATCGCGGGGCTGCGGCCGGAGAGGCTCGCCGTCGTGCCCTCGCCCCTGGCCGAGCTCGGCATGGCGCTGCACGCGCTGTCGGAGCCGGGGCACCACCCGGGCCTGCAGGGCTGGGTGACGAGCGTGACGGCCCGGCTGGACTCGCACCTGGCCGACCGGATGTGCGAGGCCGACTTCCTGTGGCGAACGACGTTCTCGGACCTGTTCCTGCCCTTCGCCGGCGTCCCGGGCGGCAGCACTCTCCCGGGTGCCACGCTCGCCGAGGACCTGGACCTGCTGGACAAGCTGACGGACGAGCAGTTCGTGGACGCGGCACTGGAGTTCACCTGCGCGCTGCCGTACGCGACGCGGGGGCCGTCCGTTCTGGCCGACGCGGAGCTGCGCCGGCAGGCTCTCGAGCTGGCCGCCGCGCGCGGGCCGCAGCAGTTGCGCTTCAGTGAACGGCTGCTGGTCGATCCGCCGCGGATCCGGTCCTGGCTGCGGCAGTTCCTCCAGGAATGCGACGAGGCGTTCTTCGCCGAGGCGTGGTCCCGCCTCAGCCACCAGCTCGCGGCGGACGCCCGCCACAAGACCGACCTGCTGCGACACAAAGGGCTGACCGAGGCGCTGACCGCGGTGTCCCCGGCGGTGAGCGTCGACGAGGCCGCCGGAAGGATCTCGATCGACAAGCTGCGCCAGGGCCACACCGTCATCAAGGACAGCAGCCTGCTGCTCGTGCCGACGAGCCTGGGATGGCCCCACCTGATGGTGCTGCACCGGCACGGCTGGCAGCCGGTACTGCACTATCCGACCGGCTCCCCCGGCCTCGCCGCACCGCCGTCGGTCGACCAGCTGACCCTGCGGATGACCGCTCTGTCCCACCCGGTGCGGATGCAGCTCTGCCGCAATCTCGCGCGCAGCACGTACACCACGAGCGAACTCGTGCAGATCCACGGCATGACCGCGCCCGAGATATCCCGGCACCTGGGCGTCCTCAAGAAGGCGGGCCTCATCGCCACCCGCCGCCGCGGGCGGTATGTCCTGCACCAGCTGGACGTCACCGCCGTGGCACGGCTCGGCAGCGACTTCCTCGAAGCGCTCCTGAGATGACCGTCAGTCGAAGCGGATGTGTCTGACCCCGACGCCCGCCTGCCGCAGCCGCGTCCGCAGCGCACCCTCGTTGTTCGGCCGCAGCCGGAGCCCGGCCAGGACGGCGATGCGGTCCGCCGTCTTCGGCACGGTCGAGTGGTCCGTCCACAGATGCTCGGCGAACTCCGGTTCGCACAACCGCTCCAGGCAGTGGTCGAGCTGCTGTACGGCCCAACTCTCACGGCGCAGCCCGGAGTTTTTCCTTGCGGCGAACGAGAGGAGGTGCCCGAAGCCCCGCTCGCGCAGCCGCTTCAGGACCGTCTCGCGCTCGGCGAGGAGCGTGAAGTGCCGTACGTCATGGCCGAGTTCGCGCCGGGCCGCCACGATCTCGCTGCCGCAGCAGGGGGAGTTGACTGCCCCGGTTTGTGCTACGTTGGGCGCGTCGCGGCAGGGTATGCCGGAGGGACGACACCATCTTCAAGTGGTCGAGCGTCCGTGAACCTCAGCCCGCTTGGGCTGGAATCCCGCTCCTCTTAGGAGGGGGAGGATGCCAAAGGAGCATGCGCAGACCTTCAGGCCCTGTCGTCAAGCCCTCACCTGCCCCGCAGCAGCGACGAGGGGTCGACGACAGGGCCTGAAGGCGTCCGGCACTCTCACCCGCGAAACCGCCCTCAACCGTGCCCGCCGGCCCGCACCAGACCCGTCTCGTACGCCAGGACCACGACCTGCACCCGGTCCCGTAGCCCCAGCTTGGTCAGGATGCGGCCCACGTGGGTCTTCACGGTCGCCTCGGACAGGACCAGCCGGGCCGCGATCTCGCCGTTGGACAGGCCCTGCGCGACCAGCACCATGACCTCGCGCTCGCGGTCGGTGAGCCGCTCCAGCTCCTTGTGCTGGGCCTCCTTGCCGGTGGAGGGCAGCATCGGCGCGAACCGGTCCAGCAGGCGCCGGGTCGTCGACGGGGCCACCACCGCGTCGCCGCTGTGCACCGAGCGGATGGCGGCGAGGAGCTCGCCGGGCGGCACGTCCTTGAGCATGAAGCCGGAGGCGCCCGCCTTCAGCCCGGAGAAGGCGTACTCGTCGAGGTCGAAGGTGGTCAGGATCAGCACCTTCGGCGGGTTGGCCTCCTGGCAGATACGGCGGGTGGTCTCCACACCGTCGAGCTTCGGCATGCGTACGTCCATCAGCACGACGTCGACGGGGGTCTCCCGCAGCACCTGGAGGGCCTCGACGCCGTCGCCCGCCTCCGCGACGACCTCCATGTCCGGCTGGGCGGCGAGCACCATCCGGAACCCGGTGCGCAGCAGCACCTGGTCGTCGACGAGCATCACGCGGATCGTCATCGGGGTCCTCTTCCGTGTCTTTCGTGTCCGTCTACAGGGGGGTTCTTCTACAAGGGGGTTCTACAGGGGCGTTACAGGTGTCAACAAAGGGCATGCGCAGGCGTCAGTGGGCCGGTTTGAGCGGCAGCAGCGCACTGATGCGGAATCCTCCGCCCGGACGCGGCCCCGCGTCCAGCGTCCCGCCGACCATGCCGACCCGTTCGCGCATGCCGATCAGACCGTGCCCCTGGCCGTCGGCGCCGCCCTCCTCGTACAGCTCGTGCGGGGCGCCCTTGCCGTCGTCCTCGACGAGCAGGCCGAGGCCGTCGTCGAAGTAGACCAGGCGCACGCTCGCGCCCGTGTTGGGCCCGCCGTGCTTGCGGGTGTTGGTGAGCGCCTCCTGCACGATGCGGTACGCCGTCAGCTCGACGCCGCTGGGCAGCGGGCGCGGGGTGCCCTCGACCTTGAAGTCGACCGGGAGGCCGGAGGTGCGGCACTGCTGGATGAGGTCGTCGATCTGCTCGACGTCGGGCTGCGGGACGTACTCGCCGCTCTCCTGGTGCTCGCCGGTGCGCAGCACCCCGAGCAGGCGGCGCATCTCGGCGAGGGCCTGGCGGCCGGTGGAGGAGATGGTCTCCAGGGCCTTCTTGGCCTGGTCGGGCGCGGCGTCGAGGACGTAGGCGGCGCCGTCGGCCTGCACCACCATCACGGAGACGTTGTGCGCGACCACGTCGTGCAGCTCGCGTGCGATCCGGGCGCGTTCGGCGGCGACCGCGACCTTGGCCTGCGCCTCGCGCTCCTTTTCGAGCCGGGTCGCGCGCTCCTCCAGCTGCTCGTAGTAGGCGCGGCGGGTTCGGATCGAGTCGCCGAGCACCCAGGCGAGCGCGAACGGCACCGTCAGGAAGATCATCAGGGCGATGTTGCCCGGGACGCTGGAATCCCGCTCCGGCCAGCGCAGCTGTGCCAGCGGCGCCGCGCACAGTCCCGCGCCCAGCGCGAGCCGGGAGGCCCAGCGGGCGCCGGTCGCGGCGACGGTGTAGGTGATCACCAGGAAGGCGAAGTTGGCGGGTGTCGTCGCCACGTTCAGCGCCAGCTGCGCCAGCCCCACACCGGCGGCCAGCAGCAGCATCTTCTCCGGCATACGCCGGCGCAACGCGATGACCAGGCACAACAGCAGAACCACCGCGATGATGGCGGCCTCTGAATCCGTGCCCGGAGGGTTCTGCCCGCCCTCGTCCCGGACGGCCACGGTGACCACAGAGATCCCGAAAAGGATGACGGCCCAGAAGCTGTCGACCCATGTCGGGTGCCTGCGGAGAAAGTCGTAGAGGCGCTGCACGTAACCCAGAGTAGGGAAGTGAGATGTGTGCAGGGGTCAACCGGAGGGCCGATCCGTACTACGTGCGCGTACTCCGCAAGGTGGAGGGTGCGTTCGTCTGTGCGCTTAGCCTGGGCCGGTGACGGCAGAGGCGGCGGGCGAGTGGCGCGGGTGGCGGGCGGCGGCGGAATCCGCCCTGTACGGGCCGGGCGGCTTCTACCGCAGGCCCGAGGGGCCGGCCGGCCACTTCCGTACGTCCGTGCACGCGTCGTCCCTCTTCGCCGGTGCCGTGGCCCGGCTGCTGTGCCGGGTCGACGAGGCCCTGGGCCGGCCCCCCTCGCTCGACTTCGTCGACATGGCGGCGGGGCGGGGCGAGCTGATCACCGGCGTACTGGCCGCCCTGCCCGCCGAGGTGGCGGCACGCACGCGTGCGTACGCCGTCGAGATCGCCGACCGCCCGCACACGCTCGATCACCGGATCGAGTGGCTGCGCGAGCCCCCGCCACGGATCACGGGCCTGCTCTTCGCCAACGAGTGGCTGGACAACGTCCCCGTGGAGGTCGCCGAGGTGGACTCCGGGGGCGTACCTCGCCGGGTCCTCGTACGACGGGACGGGGCCGAACGCCTCGGGGAGCCGGTCACCGGCGCGGAGGCGCAGTGGCTGGCGCGGTGGTGGCCGCTGGGGGGCGCGGAGGGGGCGCGGGGCGGGGACGCCCTGGAGGGGCTGGAGGAGCTGGAAGGGTCGTCGGCAGGGCTGCGGGCCGAGATCGGGCTGCCCCGGGACGAGGCCTGGGCGAACGTGGTCGCGGCGCTGGACGGGGGGCTCGCCGTCGCCGTGGACTACGCGCACACGGCGCGGGAGCGGCCGCCCTTCGGGACGCTGACCGGCTTCCGCGAGGGCCGCGAGACGGCGCCCGTGCCGGACGGCTCGTGCGACATCACGGCGCATGTCGCGCTGGACGCGTGCGCGGCGGCGTGCGCGCTGCCCGATGCACGCCTGCTCTCACAGCGCGACGCATTGCGCGCCCTGGGCATCACCGGTGCACGCCCCTCACTGGAACTGGCCTCCGCGCGCCCTGCCGAGTACGTACGTGCCCTCGCGACCGCGGGCGAGGCCGCCGAGCTCACCGCTACGGGCGGGCTCGGCGACTTCGGCTGGTTGATGCAGTCGGTTGGAATTCCGGACGTACTGCCGAAGTGAGCGGTACTGGCGAAGTGAGACGTACCGGCGAAGTGACCGGTCGCTACTTGTCGATGTCCCCGACCACGAAGAACATCGACCCCAAGATCGCCACCATGTCCGCGATCAGCGTCCCCGGCAGCAGTTCCACCAGCACCTGGATGTTGTTGTACGACGCCGAGCGCAGCTTCAGCCGGTACGGCGTCTTCTCGCCCTTGCTGACGAGGTAGTAGCCGTTGATGCCGAGCGGATTCTCGGTCCACGTGTACGTGTGCCCCTCGGGCGCCTTCAGCACCTTGGGGAGCCGCTGGTTGATCGGCCCGGGCGGCAGCTCGGCGAGCCGGTCGAGGCAGGCGTCGGCGAGGTCGAGGGAGTTGTGGGTCTGCTCCAGCAGGCACTCGAACCGGGCGAGGCAGTCGCCCTCGTCCCGGGTCACGACCTTCAGGACGTCCCCCAGTTCGCCGTACGCGAGATAGGGCTCGTCCCGGCGCAGGTCGAAGTCGACGCCCGAGGCGCGCGCGATCGGCCCGCTCACGCCGTAGGCGTGCACGGTCTCCGGCGCGAGGATGCCCACGCCCCGTGTGCGCCCCCGGAAGATCTCGTTGCCGAGCACCAGGTCGTCGAACCGGTCCATACGCGAGCGCACATCGGCGACGGCGGTACGCGCGCGCGTGGTCCACCCGGCCGGCAGGTCCTCCTTCAGGCCTCCCACCCGGTTGAACATGTAGTGCATCCGCCCGCCGGAGACCTCCTCCATCACATGCTGGAGCTCCTCGCGCTCCGAGAAGGCGTAGAAGATCGGCGTGATCCCGCCCAGCTCCAGCGGGTACGACCCGAGGAACATCAGGTGGTTGAGCACCCGGTTGAGCTCGGCGAGCAGCGTCCGGGTCCACACCGCCCGCTCCGGCACCTCCATGCCGAGCATGCGCTCCACGGCGTGTACGACGCCCAGCTCGTTGGAGAACGCCGACAGCCAGTCGTGGCGGTTGGCGAGCATGATGATCTGCCGGTAGTCGCGGGCCTCGAAGAGCTTCTCCGCGCCGCGGTGCATGTACCCGATCACCGGCTCCGCGTGCTGGATGCGCTCCCCGTCCAGGACGAGCTTGAGGCGCAGCACGCCGTGCGTGGACGGGTGCTGCGGCCCGATGTTGAGCACCATGTCGGTGCTCTCCGCGGCGCCGCCGATGCCGACCATGGTCTCCGTCGTAGGAGTCATGGACACAGTCTCTCCTACGTACGCTTGCCTCATGGAGACGGGGAGCCCGGAGAACACGGGGACAGCGGGAGACGAGCAGGCGGGGGCAGAGCGGGCGGAGGCCGAACCGGAGTGGACCGGGCTGCCTCCCGGTCTGCTCCGTATGCGACGGCTGTTGCTGGTGGTGTGGCTGGGACTGCTGACGATCGGCCTCGCCGTGGTGCTCAACCTGTTCGCCGGGCCCGCCTGGGCGGCCTTCGCGCTGCTGCCCCTGGCGCTGATGGCATGGGGCTGGGTGATGCTCGGCCGCAACTGGCGTTCGTGGCGCTACGCCGAGCGCGCCGACGACCTGCTGATCAGCCGGGGCGTGCTGTGGCGCGAGGAGACGGTGGTGCCGTACGGCCGGATGCAGCTGGTCGAGGTCACCTCGGGCCCCGTCGAGCGGCACTTCGGCTTGGCCAGCGTGCAGCTGCACACGGCCGCGGCGGCCACCGACGCCACCATCCCCGGCCTCGACCCCGCCGAGGCCGAACGGCTGCGCGACCGGCTCACCGAGCTGGGCGAGGCACGATCGGCGGGCCTGTGACGACGCCGGGCGTCGACGACGCCGTACGCGAGCAGCGACCCCTGACCGAGCGGCGGCTGCACCCCGTGACGCCGCTGAGGCGCGCGTGGGCGCCGGTCGCGGTGCTGATCGGGTGGGCGGTGCACGACCCGGACCAGGCCCAGCGCCACCTGACGAGGCTGACCACCACCACGCTCCTGCTCGCGCTCGCCGTACTCGTCCCGGCGGCCGCCCTGTACGGCTTCCTCACCTGGTGGTTCACGCACTACGCGGTGACCGACACGGAACTGCGCATCCGTACCGGCCTGCTGTTCCGGCGCTCCGCGCACATCCGGCTGGAACGCATCCAGGCCATCGACGTCACCCAGCCGCTCCTCGCGCGCGTGGCGGGCGTGGCGAAGCTCAAACTGGACGTCATAGGCACCGACAAGAAGGACGAACTCGCCTTCCTGGGCGCCGATGAGGCGCGTGCGCTGCGCGCGGAACTCCTCGCGCGCGCCGCCGGTTTCGCGCCCGAGACGGCACACGAGGTCGGCGAGGCGCCGTCCCAGGAGCTGCTGCGCGTGCCGCCGGGCGTGCTGGCCGTCTCGCTCGTCCTGACCGGCGCCACCTGGGGAACGCTGGCGGCGGCCGTCGTCGTACCGACCGTCCTGTGGCTGCTCACCGAGAGCGCGTGGACGGTCCTCGCGACCGCCCTTCCGCTGTTCGGCGCCGCGGGGGCGAGCAGCGTGGGGCGGTTCGTCACCGAGTACGACTGGACGGTCGGCGAGTCGCAGGACGGGCTGCGCCTCGACCACGGTCTGCTCGACCGGGCGCATGAGACGGTGCCGCCCGGCCGCGTCCAGACCGTACGGATCGTGGAGCCGCTGCTGTGGCGGCGGCGCGGCTGGGTGCGGGTGGAACTGGACGTGGCGGGCTCGTCGAACTCGGTCCTGCTCCCGGTCGCCCCGCGCGAGGTCGCCGAATCGGTCGTCGCACGTGTGCTGCCCGGCGTGACCGTCCCCCCGCGCGCGTCCCTGTCGCGTCCGCCGCGGCGGGCGGGCCGGTGCGTGCCGTTGTGGTGGCGGGGGTACGGCCTGGCCGTCACGGACGCGGTGTTCGCAGCCCGTACCGGGCTGCTCCGGCGAAGCCTCGCGCTCGTACCGCACGCGAAGGTCCAGAGCGTACGGCTGACTCAGGGCCCCTGGGAGCGCCTGTGGGGCGTCGCCGACGTCCATGTGGACTCTGGGGCGAACAAGACGGTGACGGCCCGGCTGAGGGACGCCCAGGAGGCGGCGGAGCTGCTGCGGGGGCAGGCGGAGAGGTCGCGTACGGGACGCAAGGGAGCCCGGCCCGACCGGTGGATGGTCTGAGGCCGGTCGCGTCCCAGAAGGGACACCGACCGGCCTCGTCCAACCTCGTCGTCAGGAAACCGCGCTCCGCAGCCCCTGCACATCGATCTGTTCCGTCTCGTCATGCGCCGTCAGGTCGATGACCTGGCCGATCCCCCGGGACTCCTCGTCCGCCGGCTTGAACTCGGCCTCGGCCTCGGCCTTGTGGAGGGCGAGGGCCTCCTGGCCGACGACGTCGGCGAGGTCCTCGTTCTGGACGGACTCCAGCGCGGAGGGCTCCGCCGCCCCCTCCTTGGTGCCGAAGAAGTCGAAGCCGCCCTGGATCGCCGGACGCCGTACGGGCGCCGGTACGACGGCCACGGCGGTCGGCGCGATGAAGTGCCCCGCGGGCTGCTGCGACGGGACCGAACCGGCCGCGGGCAGGGCGGGCCGGGCCTTGGCGACGGCGTCGGCCCCGGCGGCGGCATCAGCCGTGGCCACCGCCTCGGCTGCGGCTTCCGGCTTGGCCGGAGCGACCGCGCCCGCCTTGGTGAGGGCGCCTGCCGTGATGTCGGCGGTCGCGCGCTCGTGCCCGTCGACCGCCTCGGGCTTCCCCTGCGCTTCGTCCTCCAGCGCGGGCTCCTTCTCGGCTCCGCCGACGTGCTCCGCCTCGGTGGCCCGCGTTTCGGCGGGCTGCGTCTCGGCAGCCCGCGTCTCGCTGCCCTGCGTGTCGGTTGCGCCCGAACCGTCCTTCGCGGACTCGTCGTTGGACGGGCCGTCGCCCTTCGGGGGGTCGTTCTTCGGAGGCTCGTCCTTCGGGAACTCGTCCTTGGCGGACTCGCCGGCATCCGCCGACGCGCCGCCCTTCGAGGACTCGCCACCCTGCCCCGACGCGCCGCCCTTCGAGGACTCGTCGTCCTCCGCGGCCTCCGCGGCCTCCGCCCCTTCGAACCGCTCCAGCGCCTCCTTGGCCCGCAGGAACAACCGGGACCCCTCCGGCGAGAAGACCGCCGCAGCCTGAGGCGTCTCCTCGGCGGACTCGGTCTCCGCACCCTCGACCTCGGCCTCGGCAGGGGCAGCCACAGCCCCCGCTTCCTCCGCCGAAGAAGCGGCGACCGGCGCCGGCGGCAACGCGCGCGCGGGCGCTGTCGCCTCTATCTCCAGAACCCGGCGCTCCTCCAGGACGCTCGCCCGCTCGGTCTCCGCCGTGGCGTACCGCCGCAGCAGCGCCGCGTGCTCGTTGCGCAGGCCCGCGAGCTCCGTCCGCTTGGCCCGCAGCCGCTGCTCCAGCTTCATGCGCAGCTCGCGCGACTCGTCGAGGTCGGTCTCCAACTCGGCGACCCGTTCCTCGTACCGCCACTCGTCGCTCGCACGCGCGCGCGTAAGGTCGGCGACCTGCTTGCCGGCCTGAGTGTCCCAGCGGCGCATGACGACCGCGCCGACGACCGCCGTCGCCGCGGCGGCCGCCGCAAGGCCGCGTAGCACCATGGCCTCGGAGAACACCCAGGGGGCGAGGGCGCAGACGACGGAGACGCCTGCGATCGCCGACGGGGGCAGCAGCCTGTGCAAGGGCGGGGAATGACGGTGACGTCCACGTGGCATGGCCAGAAACTTACCGCGCGTAGGCGAATCTTGTTGCCCCGCCCCGTAAAAAGACAGCCATCGCGAGTCGTTCACCCGGCATCCTGAATCAGATCCGGCACCGAATTAACCAAGAACCAAGATCACAAAGGCTCAGCCGCCGCTCAACCGCCCGCTCATCCACTCCAGCGTCCCCGGAATCTCCCGCCGCCAGGTGTTGAAGTTGTGCCCGCCGCTTTCGAGGATGATCGACGAGATGCGGGTCAGCTTCGTGGCCTTCACGCGCTCAATGAACTTCAGTGTGTCCTTGTAGTTGGATTCTCCAACTTTGCTGCTGCTGACGAGCAGTGAAGTGTCCGGAGCCGGCATGTGCTCGAGGTACCACCACAGGTTCGCGCGATTGCGCAGTTCCTCGTCACCCTGGAAGAGATCGCCGGTCGTGGCGTCGATCGGCGCCTTGTAGTAGGCGGAAAGCCCGGCCCCCGCGGCGTACGCCCGGGGATGGTGCATGGCGAGCTTCAACGCGCAGTAGCCGCCGGTCGAGTCGCCGATGATGCCCCAACTGCCGGGCCCGCCGCCCACCCTGTAGTGGCCGCTCACGGCCTCGGGCAGATCCGACGCGAAGAACGTCTCCGTCTGCGGGCCCCCCGGAATGTCCACGCACTCCGTGTCCCGCGGCGGCGCCACGGTGGGCCGCATCATCACCAGGATCATCGGTTCCATCCGGCCCTGGGCGGCGAGCCTCGCGGCCGTACGCGGATAGTCGAGCTTGTCCACCAGCGCCTGCGCCGTACCCGGATAGCCGGTGAGGACGACGGCCGCGGGGAACGTACGCGTGCGGAACTCCGGCTGAAAATACTCGGGCGGCAGATAGACGTACGCAGGCGTGGCGATGCGCGACGTCCGGCCCAGGATGTCGACCTTCTGGATCTGACCGCCCGTCCGCGGGCTGGAGCTCGCCGCCCCCGGCACCCGCCGCGTGTCCACGACCCGTAGCGGCCCGCGTTCCGGCGTGTGGTCCACGACGACGCCCTGGTCCTTCTCCTGACCGAACAGATCGGCCCAGCTGGCGTAGAACCCGAAGGCCTGGTTGGCGGCGAGGCCGACCGCCATGAAGAGCGCCAACTGCGTGGAGAACAACAGGCCCACGCGTCCGCTCACCGCCCGCCAGCCGCGCCGCGCCAGCCGTGGCCACAGCCACACCGTGCCGACGAACAGCCCTAGGGCGGTCAGAACCGCCAGCGCCAGCACCTTGTCGCTCGTGAGACCCATCGATGGTTACCTGTCCGCACTTTCCGCCCGGTTCGCGGTTTCCCCGCGCTGCCTCCCTCGCTCCTTCGCAAGGGCTTGCCCCGGACTTTCCTTGGCCTTTGAAACGGTTTTGAGGAGCTGAGTGAACCTCTCCCCTCGAGACACCGTCCTAGAGGGCGCAATGTCGCCGGATGCCCGAATCGGCACCGGATCCAAGGTCTCTCGCGGAACACTGGGATGCGATGTCTGTCAGGACAGATGTGGAAATGTCGGGCAAGGTTCCTCAACGATCAAGTCAGGTATCGAACCAGGCATCAAGCCAGGCATCGGGCCAGGCATCGGGCCAGGCATCGGGCCAGGCAGGGCCATCGAGCCAGGCAGGACATCTGTCGAGCCGCGTACGGCACCTGCTGCGCGGCCCGCGCCCCGAGGCCGTTCCCGTCCTCGTCGGCAGGGCCTGCGCCCTGGTGGGCCTCCTGAACATCGCCGCGGGCGTCTTCCCACGCTTCCGACACAGCCGCATGCACGCCATCGCCGAGGTACTGCCGGGTTCGTTCGGCCCGTTCGCGGCCGCGCTGTCGCTCAGCGCGGGCGTGCTCTTGCTGCTGCTCGCCCACGGCCTCAAGCGCCGCAAGCGGCGGGCCTGGCGTGCCGCCGTCGTCCTGCTGCCGGCGGGAGCGGTGGCACAGTTCACGTACCGCCACTCACTCATCGGCGTGCTCATCTCGCTCGCGCTGCTCACCGTGCTGCTGCGCCATCGCGATCAGTTCGCGGCACTGCCCGACCCGCGCAGCAGGTGGCGCGCGCTGGCCAACTTCGTCCTGATGGGCGCCGGTTCGCTCGCCCTCGGACTGATCATCGTCAGCGCCCACCCGAACACCCTGGTGGGCGACCCGAGCCTGGCCGACCGCATCACCCACGTCCTGTACGGCCTGTTCGGCTTCGAGGGCCCGGTCGACTACCAGGGCAACACCTCCTGGACGGTCGCCTTCTCCCTCGGCGCGCTCGGCTGGATCACCGCGGTCACCACGATCTACCTGGCCTTCCGCCCCGAACACCCCGCCGCACGCCTCACCGAGGACGACGAGGTACGCCTGCGCGCCCTGCTGGAGAAGCACGGCGGTCGCGACTCCCTCGGCCACTTCGCGCTGCGCCGCGACAAGGCCGTCGTCTTCTCCCCCAGCGGCAAGGCGGCGGTGACGTACCGCGTCGTCTCCGGCGTGATGCTCGCCAGCGGCGACCCGATCGGCGACGTCGAGGCCTGGCCCGGCGCCATCGAGCGCTTCATGGACGAGGCCAGGGCCCACTCCTGGACCCCGGCCGTCATGGGCTGCTCCGAGACCGGCGCCGAGGTGTGGACCCGCGAGACCGGGCTCGACGCCCTCGAACTGGGCGACGAGGCGGTGGTGGACGTCCCGGATTTCTCGCTCGCCGGCCGCGCGATGCGCAACGTACGCCAGATGGTCAAGCGCATCGAGCGCGCCGGTTACGAGACCCGGGTACGTCGTGTCCGTGACCTCGGTGAGACCGAGCTGGCGCGGATCCGGGAGGCCGCCGAGGACTGGCGCGGCACCGACACCGAGCGCGGCTTCTCCATGGCGCTGGGCCGCGTCGGCGACCCGTCCGACGGCGACTGCCTCATCGCCACCGCCCACAAGGCCGACGAGCAGCCCGGACCGTACGGCGACCTCAAGGCGATCCTCCACTTCGTGCCGTGGGGCACGGACGGCGTCTCGCTGGACCTGATGCGCCGCGACCGCTCGGCGGACCCCGGCATGAACGAACTGCTCATCGTGGCCGCCCTCCAGGCCGCCCCGAAGTTCGGCATCGCGCGCGTGTCGCTCAACTTCGCCATGTTCCGCTCGGCACTGGCACGCGGCGAGAAGATCGGCGCGGGGCCGGTACTGCGTGCCTGGCGAGGCCTGCTCGTCTTCCTCTCCCGCTGGTTCCAGATCGAGTCCCTGTACAAGTTCAACGCCAAGTTCCAGCCCCGCTGGGAGCCCCGCTTCGTCGTCTACCGCGCCTCCGCCGACCTGCCCCGCCTCGGCTTCGCCGCGATGCAGGCGGAGGGCTTCGTGAACCTGGCCGTACCCCTGCCGCGCTTCCTGCGCCGCCGGACGACCACTGCGCGCCCCTGCCCCCACCAGGTGGCGGAGCGGGAGGTCCGCGCGGCATAGCGCGGCCACCCGGAAGGCCCGAGCGGAAGCCCACGCCCCCCCACGTGGACTTCCGCTCGGGCCACGGCAGGTCCACCCTCGAGGGCTTCCGCTCGGGCCACCGCAGGTCCCGACCCTCCAGGGCTTCCGCTCGGACCTCCGCACGTGCCCAGCCCAAGAGCCTCCGCTCGGACCACGGCACACCCCCAGCCCTAGGGCCTCTGCTCATGCCACGGCACATCCCCACCCCCAGGGCCTTCACTCGGGCCACCGCACGCCCCCAGCCCAAGCACCTCCGCTCGGACCACCCCACGCCCCCAGCCCACGGCTTCGCCCGGGCCACCCCACGTCCCGGCCCCTGCTTGGGCCTAGGCTGAACGTATGAGCAAGCAGAGCGGACGTGGGCGCGTCGCGGGACTTCCGGAGTGGGACCGGTGCGCGGTCATGGGAGTCGTCAACGTGACCCCCGATTCCTTCTCCGACGGCGGCCGCTGGTTCGACACGACCTCCGCCGTCAAGCACGGTCTCGCCCTCGTCGAGGAGGGCGCCGACCTCGTCGACGTCGGCGGCGAGTCCACCCGCCCCGGCGCCACCCGGGTCGACGAGGACGAGGAACTGCGCCGCGTCATCCCGGTCGTCCGCGGCCTCGCCGCCGAAGGCGTCACGGTCTCCGTCGACACCATGCGCGCCTCCGTCGCTGAGCAGGCCCTCGCCGCCGGCGCCGCCCTCGTCAACGACGTCAGCGGCGGCCTCGCCGACCCCGCGATGATCCCCGTCGTCGCCGACGCCGGCGCCCCCTTCGTCGTCATGCACTGGCGCGGCTTCCTGCAGGGCGGGAACGTCAAGGGGACCTACGCCGACGTCGTCGCCGAAGTCGCCGACGAGCTCCACGCGCGCGTGGAGGCCGTTCTGGCCGGCGGCATCGCCCCGGACCGCGTCGTCGTCGACCCCGGCCTCGGCTTCTCCAAGGACGCCGAGCACGACCTCGTCCTGCTCGCCCACCTCGACCGCCTGATCGGCCTCGGCCACCCCCTTCTCGTCGCCGCCTCCCGCAAGCGGTTCCTCGGCCGCGTCCTCGCCGGCCCGGAGGGCGCGCCGCCGCCCGCGCGCGAGCGCGACGCCGCCACGGCCGCCGTATCGGCGCTCGCGGCGCACGCCGGCGCGTGGGCGGTGCGTGTGCACGAGGTGCGCGCCACGGCGGACGCGGTACGCGTCTCGCGCGCCATCGAGGAGGCCCGTACGACGGAGAACGCGCCCAGCGCGAACAGCGCTGAAGGAGCCCGGTGAGCGCCCCCCACACCGACGTCGAGCAGGTGGAAGCCGCCAACAGCGCCTTCTACGAGGCCATGGAGCGCGGCGACTTCGAGGAACTCTCCTCGCTCTGGCTCACCCCGGCCGACCTGGGCGTCGACGAGGAGTACCACGACCCGGCCGACAGCGGCGTGGTCTCCTGCGTGCACCCCGGCTGGCCGGTACTCACCGGACGCGGCGAGGTCCTCAGGTCGTACGCCCTGATCATGGCGAACACCGACTACATCCAGTTCTTCCTCACCGACGTGCACGTCTCCGTCACCGGCGACACCGCCCTGGTCACCTGCACCGAGAACATCCTCAGCGGCGGCCCCGCCCCCGAGGGCGGCGAGGAACTCGGCCCGCTGGTGGGCCAGCTCGTGGTCGCCACGAACGTGTTCCGCCGCACGCCCGACGGCTGGAAGCTCTGGTCGCACCACGCCTCGCCGGTTCTGGCCGAAAACGACGAGGAAGAGGGCGACGGCAAAGCCTCCTGAGTGGGTAGGCGCCCCGACACAGAGCCGACAGGCCCTGGCACAGAGGCGACACCGGGGAGCCACCGAGCCGCCGAGCCACCCACAAGAGGGTCCGCCGGACCCCGCCGGGACCAAGAAGTGGTTGGAATCACGCGTCTCCGGGTAGGCGCGGCTACCAGCCCGTGAGCCACCGGATTCCCCAGGGGAAACACGCGATGAATCCTCCTGGCCCCGGACCGGACCACGCCCCCGTGGCCCGGCCCTGTCAGTGCCCGCAGGTAGATTCGTTCGAGGCCGGTGTGCCGCCCGCACGCGGCAGCGACCGGCCGTCACCAACGATTGCAGGAGTGATTCGCGTGGATCGTGTCGCGCTGCGCGGCCTGAAGGCCCGCGGGTACCACGGTGTGTTCCCCGAGGAGCGCAGGGAGGGCCAGACCTTCGTCGTGGACCTCGTCCTCGGCCTGGACACCCGGCCGGCCGCCGCCGACGACGACCTGGCGAAGACCGTGCACTACGGCATCGTGGCGGAGGAGGTCGTGGCCGTCGTCGAGGGCGAACCGGTCAACCTCATCGAGACGCTCGCCGCACGCATCGCCCAGGCCTGCCTGAAGCACGAAGGGGTCCAGGAGGTCGAGGTCACCGTCCACAAGCCGGACGCGCCGATCACCGTCCCCTTCGACGACGTGACCGTCACCATCACCCGGAGCCGAGTATGACCGCGTCCTTCACCGAGGGTCACAGCGACCCGACCGTACAGCCGGTACCCGCCTCCGTCGTCGAGCAGGTCGACGCCGCCGACACCACCCTCAGCAACCCGAAACGGGCCGTGATCTCCCTCGGCGCCAACCTGGGGAACCGCCTGGAGACCCTCCAGGGCGCCATCGACGCCCTGGAGGACACCCCCGGCGTGCGCATCAAGGCCGTATCGCCCGTGTACGAGACGGAGCCGTGGGGCGTGGAGCCGGGAAGCCAGCCGTCCTACTTCAACGCGGTCGTGGTCCTCAAGACCACGCTTCCCCCGTCCTCCCTGCTGGAGCGGGCCCACGCGGTCGAGGAGGCCTTCCACCGGGTACGGGAGGAGCGCTGGGGCGCCCGCACGCTCGACGTCGACATCGTCGCGTACGCCGATGTCGTCTCCGACGATCCGAACCTCACCCTCCCCCACCCCCGCGCCCATGAGCGGGCCTTCGTCCTCGCCCCCTGGTACGACGTCGATCCGCAGGCACAGCTTCCGGGCCGCGGCCCGGTGGCCGACCTGCTGGCCGGCATCACCGGCGAAGGTGTCGTAACCCGCCCGGACCTGGAACTCCAGCTGCCCGAATAGTCGTTAAGGTCAAGACGACACATTCCGTGGGTAGTCGGGGGAGTTGAAGGGACGCCGTGAGAGAGCTGCGCATCAGGATGCTGGCCGGTGTGTTCATCGTCGCCGGAGTCCTGTCCTGGGCGGGCGCCCGCCTGTGGAACTCCGTCGGGACCCTGCCCAGCGTCCCCCTGGCCGCCCCCATCGTCCTCGCCCTGATCGCCGTGGTCCTCCTGGCCACGGCGATCTCGATCCGCGCCCGCCTCAAGGCCCAGCGCGAACGCCGCCCCGAGGCCAAGGGCGTCGACCCCCTGATGGCAGCCCGCGCGGTCGTCTTCGGCCACGCCAGCGCCCTGGTCGCCGCCCTGGTCGCCGGCATGTACGGCGGCACCGGCGTCTTCCTCCTGGAGTCCCTCGACATCCCGGCCCGCCGCGACCAGGCCATCTACGCCGGCTTCTCGGTCCTGGCGGGCATTGGAGTGATAGCGGCAGCCATCTTCCTGGAACGCGTGTGCAAGCTGCCGGAGGACGACGAGCACAATGGGGCGGGGACGGCGCCGACGGTATAGCGCGGGATCAACACACCGCGCGTACCGGAATCAGCGCATCACGCATCCGGGAATCAGCACCCCACGTATCAGCGGGCCATGATGAGGCTCATCGCCTCGTTGCGCGTCGCCGCGTCCCGCAGCTGACCGCGCACCGCCGACGTTATGGTCATCGCGCCCGGCTTGCGGATGCCACGCATCGACATGCACATGTGCTCGCACTCCACGACGACGATCACGCCGCGCGGCTCCAGAATCTCCATGAGGGAGTCGGCGATCTGCGTAGTGAGACGTTCCTGCACCTGCGGCCGGCGGGCGAAGACGTCCACCAGCCGGGCCAGCTTGGACAGCCCGGTGATCTTGCCGGACGTGGCCGGGATGTAGCCGACGTGGGCGACACCGCGGAACGGCACCAGATGATGCTCACATGTGCTGTACACCTCAATGTCCTTCACGAGCACCATCTCGTCGTGCCCGATGTCGAACGTCGTGGTCAGCACGTCTTCGGGCTTCTGCCACAGCCCCGCGAAGATCTCCCTGTACGCCCGCGCCACCCTCCCCGGCGTCTCCTTGAGCCCCTCGCGGTCCGGGTCCTCTCCGACCGCGATCAGCAGTTCGCGTACGGCGTTCTCGGCGCGCTTCTCGTCGAACTCGCCGATGCTGCCCTCGCCGTCCAGCGTCACGGGGTCGGTCATGTGGTGCCTCGTTCCTTCGCGGGTGGCGCGTGTGGGTCACGCGTCTGAACTGCTGGCATACGAAAATGCCGCGCCCCCCAGGCTAAAACCTGGGGGGCGCGGCATCCATTCCGGGCCCGGTGGGGGTCCACCGGGGGCCGGGGTGTCAGCTCTCCGGACGCTCCTCGGGTGCCGGCTCGGCCACCGGGGCGGGCTCCGTCACCGTCGACTTGGCGGTGCTGATCGCCGGCGTCGCGCCGTTGGCGCCGTTCGTCAGTGCGAGCTCCTTCGGGGAGAGCACCGGCGGACGGGTGGACGGCGTACGGCGGGAGGACCCGGTCCAGGCGGGCCGCGGCGGACGCTTGACGATCGTGGCGAAGACCTCGGCGATCTCCTCCTTGCCGAGCGTCTCCTTCTCCAGGAGGGCCAGGACGAGGTTGTCGAGCACGTCGCGGTTCTCGACCAGGATCTCCCAGGCCTCGTTATGCGCGTTCTCGATGAGCTTCTTGACTTCCTCGTCCACCAGCGCGGCGACCTCTTCCGAGTAGTCGCGCTGGTGAGCCATCTCACGTCCGAGGAACGGCTCGGTGTTGTCGCCGCCGAACTTGATGGCGCCGAGCCGCTCGGTCATGCCGTACTGCGTGACCATCGCGCGGGCCGTGGCCGTGGCCTTCTCGATGTCGTTCGCCGCGCCCGTGGTCGGGTCGTGGAAGACGAGCTCCTCGGCCGCCCGGCCGCCCAGCATGTAGGCCAGCTGGTCCAGCATCTCGTTGCGGGTGGTCGAGTACTTGTCCTCGTCCGGGAGCACCATCGTGTAGCCGAGGGCTCGGCCTCGCGACAGGATCGTGATCTTGTGGACCGGGTCGGAGTTCGGGGAGGCCGCCGCGACCAGGGCGTGTCCGCCCTCGTGGTACGCGGTGATCTTCTTTTCCTTGTCCGACATGATCCGGGTCCGCTTCTGCGGGCCCGCCACGACGCGGTCGATGGCCTCGTCCAGCATGTGGTTGTCGATCAGCTTCTTGTCCGAGCGGGCGGTGAGCAGCGCGGCCTCGTTGAGGACGTTGCTCAGGTCCGCGCCCGTGAAGCCGGGCGTACGGCGGGCGACCGCCGAGAGGTCGACGTCCGGGGCGACCGGCTTGCCCTTCTGGTGGACCTTGAGGATCTCCAGACGGCCCTGCATGTCCGGGCGGTCGACCGCGATCTGGCGGTCGAAGCGGCCGGGGCGCAGGAGGGCCGGGTCGAGGATGTCGGGCCGGTTCGTGGCGGCGATGAGGATCACGCCGCCCTTGACGTCGAAGCCGTCCATCTCGACGAGCAGCTGGTTCAGGGTCTGCTCGCGCTCGTCGTGACCGCCGCCGAGGCCGGCGCCGCGGTGGCGGCCGACCGCGTCGATCTCGTCGACGAAGACGATCGCCGGGGCGTTCGCCTTGGCCTGCTCGAAGAGGTCACGGACTCGGGAGGCACCGACACCGACGAACATCTCGACGAAGTCGGAACCGGAGATCGAGTAGAAGGGGACGCCCGCCTCGCCGGCGACAGCGCGCGCGAGGAGCGTCTTACCGGTACCAGGAGGCCCGTAGAGCAGGACGCCCTTGGGGATCTTGGCGCCGACGGCCTGGAACTTCGCCGGTTCCTGGAGGAACTCCTTGATCTCGTGGAGTTCTTCGACGGCTTCGTCCGAGCCGGCGACGTCCGAGAACGTCGTCTTCGGGGTGTCCTTGGTGATGAGCTTCGCCTTGGACTTGCCGAAGTTCATGACCCGGGAGCCGCCGCCCTGCATCTGATTCATCAGGAACAGGAAGACGACGACGATGAGGACGAAGGGCAGCAGGGAGAGCAGGATGCCGACGAACGGGTTCTGCTTGGACGGCGAGACCGTGTAGCCGTCGGGGATCTGCTTCTGCTGGTACTTGTTCTGCAGCGTGTTGGCGATGTCCACGCCTTGGTCGCCGATGTACGACGCCTGGATCTTGGTGGCGTCCTCGACCTTTACGCCGTCCTTGAGCTGGGCCTTGACGATCTGTTCGTCGCCGGTGGTCAGCTTGACCGACTCGACCTTGTTCTCATTGATCGCCTGAATGACCTGGCCGGTGTCAACCGTCTTGTAGCCGCCGGACGAGCCGACGACCTGCATCAACACGACCACGGCAAGGACGGCCAGCACGATCCACATGACCGGCCCACGGAAGTATCGCTTCACGTCCATCCATACGGAGCGGTGTCGCCCCGTCCCTCCTGCCATAGTGAGTTTGATAAGACAGTTCTTCTGACGGTACCCCAGCTTTGACGCCCGTAGCCGCACGGGCGGGCCGACAAGCCCGTCTGCATGCTCCAACGCCGCGAGGCCCGCCGGGGTTCCCGATCTTCGTACGGGGCTTGGGCCCTTCGGGTCCGATTCGCCGGACCGTCGGGCTCAGCCGCCGTAGACGTGGGGCGCGAGCGTACCGACGAACGGGAGGTTGCGGTACTTCTCGGCGTAGTCGAGGCCGTAGCCGACGACGAACTCGTTGGGGATGTCGAAGCCGACCCACTCCACGTCGATGGCGACCTTGGCGGCGTCCGGCTTGCGCAGCAGGGTGCAGATCTTCAGGGACTCGGGCTCGCGGGAGCCGAGGTTGTTGATCAGCCAGGACAGGGTCAGGCCGGAGTCGATGATGTCCTCGACGATGAGGACGTGCTTGCCCTTGATGTCGGTGTCGAGGTCCTTGAGGATCCGCACGACACCGGAGGACTGGGTGCCTGCGCCGTACGACGACACGGCCATCCAGTCCATGGTGACGGGGGTGGACAGCGCCCGGCCGAGGTCGGCCATGACCATCACCGCGCCCTTGAGGACGCCGACGATGAGCAGGTCCTTGCCCTCGTACTCCGCGTCGATCTTCGCCGCCAGCTCAGCCAGCTTCGCGTCGATCTCTTCCTTGGTGATGAGCACCTCTTTGAGGTCGGTGCCCATGTCTTTCGCGTCCACCCGCATCACTTTCGGTCGTCCCACCGGCCGGTCCGGGCCGCTCGTGGCGACCCCTTGGAGGGGGCCGGTGGGAGGGTCCGGTTTCAGCCTTGCCGAATCACCAGTCTGCCACCCTGGCGCTGGGCCACGACTTTGCCGGGGAGATTGATGGCCCCTTGGCCGCGCCAGCCGGTGATCAGGCGGTCGACTTCCTCGATGTGGCGGGCGAACAGCGCGCCGGCCGGCGCCCCGGCCTCGATGGCGGCGCGGCGCAGGATCCGGCGGCGTACGGCGGGCGGCAGCGCGTAGAGCTTCGCGCACTCCAGGAGGCCGGCCGAGTCGCGTACGGCGGCCTCGGCCTGGCGGGCCCAGGCGTCGAGGGCGTCGGCGTCGTCGCGGGAGAGCTGGGCCGTACGGGCGAGGGCCTCGACGACGCCCTTGCCGAGCGCCTTCTCCAGGGCGGGCAGGCCTTCCTGGCGCAGCCGCGATCTGGTGTACGCGGGATCGGAGTTGTGGGGGTCGTCCCAGACCGGGAGGGACTGGACCATGCAGGCCTTGCGGGCGGTCTGCCGGTCGATGTGGAGGAAGGGGCGCCGGTAACGGCCGTCGGCCCCCGAGACCGCGGCCATTCCGGACAGGGAGCGGATGCCGGATCCGCGGGCGAGGCCGAGCAGGACGGTTTCGGCCTGGTCGTCGCGTGTGTGGCCGAGCAGGACGGCGAAGGCGCCGTGGCGTACGGCCGCGGCGTCGAGGGCGGCGTAGCGGGCGTCGCGGGCGGCGGCCTCGGGCCCGCCCGCGCGGCCGACGGTCACGGCGATGGACTCGACCGGATCGAGGCCGAGTTCGCGCAGCCGCAGGGCGACTTCGTCGGCGCGCAGGTCGGAGCCGGGCTGCAGACCGTGGTCGACGGTGATGCCGCCGGCGCGGATGCCGAGTTTGGGGGCCTCGAAGGCGAGCGCGGAGGCGAGGGCCATGGAGTCGGCGCCGCCGGAGCACGCCACGAGCACGAGCGGGGAGGGGGATCGCTCGTGCGAGAGGGCGGGCGGGGGCTCGTGCGGGAAGGCGGCGGGGGGCTCGTACGACGGCTCGCGCGCCGTTCCGTAGGCGGCCGCGGAGCTCGTGGGGCCGAACGCGACCGTGGCGAACGTGGTGGCGGCGGACAACACGGAAGGCGCCGTCGGCGATGTCGCGGGCGGCGCCTCGGGGGAGGTCGCGCGCGAGCTGCCGGGCGCGGGCAGGTCGGATGTGCGGCTGTGTTCGGTGAGGATGTCGTGGAGGACGCGGCGGACCGCCAAACGTATCGCCGCGACCGCAGGATGGGGACCCATGTCCGGTTCCCTTCATGAAATTGTCGGGGGGTGAGCCCTGGATCGGTCACTCAGAGTGTGTAGATGGTGACAGAACCGAGCCGTTCCCCGAGCATTGCACGCCTACCCATGGCTCACGGTCCCTCGGACGGGTGATTGGAGGGGCGTTCGACTGCCGTCGGCCGGATTCGGTTCACGACTGTCGTATGAGATGTGCGACTCGGCGCGTGATTCACGACTCCGCCTTGCGATGCACCCGCGCGACCCAGTCCGCCGGTTTGGCGATCTCCGCCTTGGTGGGGAGGGTGTTCGGGGACGTCCACACGCGGTTGAAGCCGTCCATGCCGACCTGGTCGACGACGGCGCGTACGAAGCGTTCGCCGTCGCGGTACTGCCTGAGTTTGGCATCCAGGCCCAGCAGTTTGCGCAGGGCCATGTCCAGCCTTGAGGCGCCCTTGGCGCGCCGCTGCTGGAACTTCTCGCGGATCTCCGCGACGGACGGCACGACCTGGGGACCGACCCCGTCCATCACGAAGTCGGCGTGGCCCTCCAGGAGTGACATCACGGCGGTGAGGCGGCCGAGGATCTCCCGCTGGGCCGGGGTCTGCACCAACTCCACGAAGGAGCGCCCGCCATCGTCCTCCTCGGCCTCGGGCCGGCCGCCCGCGAGCGACTGCGCGGCCTCGCGGATGCGCTCCAGGACGGTCATGGGGTCGACGTCGGTCTCCCCCAAGAACGACTGGATTTCGCCCTCCAGGTGGTCCCGCAGCCAGGGCACCGCGCTGAACTGCGTGCGGTGCGTCTCCTCGTGCAGGCACACCCACAGGCGGAAGTCATGGGGGTGTACGTCGAGTTCGCGCTCCACGTGCACGATGTTCGGGGCGACGAGGAGGAGGCGCCCGCCACCATTCGGTGAACCAGGGGGGCCGCCCGCCGGGAGTTCGCGGGTGGCGGGGGCGAAGGTCTCGTACTGGCCGAGGACGCGGGAGGCCAGGAAGGACAGCAGCATCCCCAGTTCCACACCGGTGACCTTGCCGCCGACGGCGCCGAGCATCGCGCCGCCGGGGCTGCCGCCGCGGCGCTCCTGCATCTTGTCGAGCAGGGGCTTGAGGATCTCGCGGAACCCGGCGACGTTCGCCCGCACCCAGCCGGGGCGGTCGACGACGAGGACGGGGGTGTCGTGGATGTCCTCCGTGCCCATACGAGTGAAGCCCCGGACGTGTCCCTCCGAGGCCTTGGCATGTCGGCGCAGCTCGGCGACGACGGCCCTGGCCTCGTCGCGGCTCACCTCCGGGCCCGGCCGTACGAGCCGGGTCGCGGTCGCCACCGCGAGATTCCAGTCGACCATCTCGGCACCACCGATGCTCGTCATGTGTCAACCGTACGTGAGCGTTCCCACTTGGGGCAGGCCGTGCGGGGTTGTCCCGGTTGACGGTGGAGATCAGCCGCAGCCGCAGGACGCCAGCGCCGTGGCCGTTCTGTCCAGGGCCGACTGTGCCGCCCCCGCGTCCGTCGTGTTCGTGGCCAGGAAGGCGAAGGCCAGCAGGCGGCCGTCCTGGTCAACCACCGTGCCGGCCAGGGTGTTCACGCCGGTCAGGGTGCCGGTCTTGGCTCGTACGATGCCTGCCGCGCCGTCCGCGTAACGGCCGGCCAGGGTGCCGGTGAAGCCTGCTACGGGGAGGCCGGTGAGGGTGGCGCGGAGTTCCGGGTGGGCCGGGTCGGCGGCCTTGGCCAGGAGGGCCGTGAGGAGGTCGGCGGTCAGTCGGTCGTCGCGGTTGAGGCCGCTGCCGTCCTTGAAGACGGCGCCGGACACCGGGAGTCCGAGCTTGCCCAGCTGGGCCCGGATCGCCTGGTCGGCGCCGTCGAAGTCGGCGCGTTCGCCGCTGGCCACGGCCGTCTGGCGGGCGAGGTGCTCGGCGATGTCGTTGTCGCTGTTGGTGAGCATGCGCTCGACCAGTGCGGAGAGCGGGGGCGAGGAGACCTCGGCGAGCGACTCGGCGCGGTTGGTGGCCTTGGACGGGCCGGGGGCCGTGGTCTTGATGCCGTGGTCCGCGAGGAAGGACGCGAACTTGGTCGCGGCGTCCTTCGCCGGGTCCGCCACCCGGGTCACCGGGCCGCTGGTGGAGTCGTCGGTGCGGGCCTCGTCGGCCATCAGGGCGGTGACCCGGGCGAGGTTGCCGTTCACCCCGATGGGGTGCAGGTCGGGGCCCGCGTAGAGCGTCGTGTCGTACGAGAGGGTGACCTCGCGCAGGTCGTGCTTCTCCAGCGCCTCGGCCGTCCTGGTGGCCAGCTCACGCAGACTCGCCCACCCGTCGGACTCCTTGCGGGCGGTCAGCGTGGGGTCGCCGCCGCCGACCAGGACCAGTTCCTTGGTGTCGGGTTCCAGGGCGGTGCGGGTGATGAGGCGATGGTCGGGGCCGAGGGCGGCGAGGGCCGCCGCCGCGGTGGCGATCTTCGTGGTCGAGGCCGGGGTGAGGGGCGCGGAGGCTCCGTCGCCGTAGATGCGCTTGCCGGTGGCCACGTCGACGACCGCCGCGCCGCGCTTGGCGAGCTCCGGGGCGTTCAGGAGCGGGCCCAGGACGCCGGCGAGGGCCTTGCCGTTCGGGGCCGACTTCACGGTGCTGGTGCCGCCGCGCAGGCCGGTTAGGACGGGGGCCGCGCTGGGGGCGGGCAGAGGCGCGTCGGTCGGCGAATCGGACGTATCGGTATGACGGCCGTGATCTGTGCCACCCGTGCGCTCCTGGGCGGCCGCCCTGTCCCGCTCGGCCGTACGCTGGCCGGTGGAGTCCCAGGGGCCGACGGCGGTCACCACGCCGACGGCCAGCGCCAGTCCGGCGGTGGCGGCGCCCGCGGTGTACTGCCAGGTCTTCGGCTTGGCGGTCCGTGCGGCCTGCGGGGAGACGGCTCGTGCGAGCTGCGCGACCCGCGGTTTCGCGGCCGCCGCGGCGCGCGTGAGACGGGGGCGTACGGCCTCCGCGGCCCGTGCCAGACGCGGTCGTACGGCGCCCGCGAACCGCCTCACCTGCGGTCTCGCGGCTCGCCAAGGCCTCAGCTCTGGCACGACCACCAGCCCCTTTCGCGATCACACACCTGCGTGAGGGACACTTAACCACCAGAACTATGTGCTGATCATGGAGGAGCCACCGGTGGAGTTCGACGTCACGATCGAGATTCCGAAGGGTTCGCGGAACAAGTACGAGGTGGACCACGAGACCGGTCGGATCCGCCTGGACCGTCGCCTCTTCACCTCGACCGCCTACCCGACCGACTACGGCTTCGTCGAGAACACCCTCGGCGAGGACGGCGACCCGCTGGACGCGCTGGTCATCCTGGACGAGCCGACCTTCCCGGGCTGCCTCATCAAGTGCCGTGCGATCGGCATGTTCCGTATGACGGACGAGGCCGGTGGCGACGACAAGCTGCTGTGCGTGCCGGCGACGGATCCGCGCCAGGAGCACCTGCGTGACATCCACCACGTCTCCGAGTTCGACCGCCTGGAGATCCAGCACTTCTTCGAGGTCTACAAGGACCTGGAGCCCGGCAAGTCCGTCGAGGGCGCCGACTGGGTGGGCCGCACCGAGGCCGAGGCCGAGATCGAGCGGTCCTACAAGCGTTTCAAGGACCAGGGCGGCCACTGAGGCACCGGCTCCTTCGAGCCATGTGAACGGGCTGTACGCGTGGGCGTGCAGCCCGTTCGTGTGTCTGTGCGCATACTGAGGGCGGCAGGAGGTGTCGTACAGGGAGTGCTACGCAGGTGACGGACGCGGAGGATCGCAAGCCGCAGTCGGATGAGGCGAGGATGGCCTTCATGCCGCCCGCCGGCGTCGAGGTGGGGGAAAGCGAGTCGGAGACCACGTCCGAGTTCGCCCTCCCCAAGGGGCTGGACGCACTGCACCCGCCGGCCCCGGAGTCCGAGGGATCGGCGTTCAGCACACCGCGCGGCTACAGCGTCGAGGACGCCCTGCCCGCCTTCACGCCCCCGAACGGCATACCGCAGGTCAGCCTGATCAAGGACCTGCCCTGGCAGGACCGGATGCGCACGATGCTGCGCATGCCGGTGGCCGAGCGGCCCGCGCCGGAGCGGCTGCCGAAGGCGGAGGAAGAGGGCCCGGCCGTCCCGCGCGTGCTCGACCTGACCCTGCGTATCGGCGAGCTGCTGCTGGCCGGCGGTGAGGGCGCGGAGGACGTGGAGGCGGCGATGTTCGCGGTCTGCCGTTCCTACGGCCTGGACCGCTGCGAGCCGAACGTCACCTTCACGCTGCTGTCGATCTCGTACCAGCCGTCGCTGGTGGACGACCCGGTGACGGCGTCGCGCACGGTACGGCGGCGCGGCACCGACTACACGCGCCTGGCGGCCGTGTACCAGCTCGTCGACGACCTCAGCGACCCGGAGAGCCACATCTCCCTGGAGGAGTCCTACCGGCGGCTCGCGGAGATCCGCCGCAACCGGCACCCGTACCCGACCTGGGTGCTGACCGCCGCGAGCGGGCTGCTCGCGGGGGCGGCCTCCGTGCTGGTCGGCGGTGACGTGATCGTCTTCATCGCGGCCATGCTGGGCGCGATGCTCGGCGACCGTCTGGCGTGGCTGTGCGCGGGGCGCGGACTGCCGGAGTTCTACCAGTTCACGGTGGCCGCGATGCCGCCGGCCGCGATCGGGGTCGCGCTGACGCTGGCGCACGTCGACGTGAAGGCCTCCGCGGTCATCACGGGCGGGCTGTTCGCGCTGCTGCCCGGGCGGGCGCTGGTGGCGGGCGTGCAGGACGGGCTGACCGGCTTCTACATCACCGCGGCCGCGCGCCTGCTGGAGGTCATGTACTTCTTCGTCGGCATCGTCGTCGGTGTGCTGGTGATCCTGTACCTCGGCGTGAACCTGGGCGCCGGCCCCGACCCCGACGCGCTGCTGAACATCTCCGAGCGGCCGTACTGGCAGATCAGCGCGTCGATGCTGCTGTCGCTCACCTTCGCGGTGCTGCTCCAGCAGGAACGGTCCACCGTGCTCGCCGTGACCCTCAACGGGGGTGTCGCGTGGGTGGTGTACGGCGCGCTGCACTACGCCGGTGAGCTGTCGCCGGTTGCCTCCACGGCTGTGGCGGCGGGGTTGGTGGGGTTGTTCGGGCAGCTGATGGCGCGGTATCGGTTCGCGTCGGCGTTGCCTTACACGACGGCGGCGATCGGGCCCCTTCTGCCAGGGTCGGCAACCTATTTCGGGCTGTTGTCGATCGCACAGAACAAGGTGGATGCGGGGCTTGTTTCGCTGGCCACGGCGGCTTCTTTGGCCATGGCCATTGCCATTGGGGTCAATCTCGGGTCTGAGATCTCCCGGTTGTTCCTGCGGATCGGGTCGCCTGAGAAGCGGCGGGCCGCCAAGAGGACGCGGGGATTCTGAACGCCGGGTGCCTACCAGCTCGTGAGCTTATGACCGACGGCGGCTGCGGGTTCGTTTGTGGTTGATCGCGCAGTTCCCCGCGCCCCTAAAGGGCGTGTCAGTAACCCTGGTTCGGCGGGTACTGCTGGTTCTGCTGACCGCCATAGGACTGCTGCTGGCCGTAACCCTGCGGGTACTGCTGGGCGTACGGCTGCTGCTGTTGGGGCTGCTGGCCGTAGTGCTGCTGGTCATAGCCGTGCTGCTGGTCGTAGCCGTACTGCTGCTGGCCCTGGTCGCCGTACGGCTGCTGGGGCTGGTCGTCGGACGGGATGCGGCGGAGTTGGGTCGTCGCGTCGTCCATCGGCATGTGCTGGTGCTGCTGGGCCGGGGCGAGCGGGGTCTCGGCCGCCGCGCGCTTCTTCTTGGCGCGCTCCCTCAGGTACTCGATGATGATCGGGACCACGGAGACGAAGACGATCAGGACGAGGATCGCCTCGACGTTCTTGTTGATGAACTCGATCTGGCCGAGCCAGTAGCCCGCGAGGGTGACGCCGGTGCCCCAGGCGATGCCGCCGATGACGTTGTACGTGAGGAACGTGGCGTACTTCATACGGCCGGCGCCCGCCACGATGGGGGCGAAGGTGCGCACGATCGGCACGAAGCGGGCGAGGACGATCGCCTTCGGGCCGTACTTCTCCATGAACTCGTGGGCCTTCTCCAGGTTCTCCTGTTTGAAGAGCTTGGAGTTCGGGCGGTTGAAGAGCTTCGGGCCGAAGAACTTCCCGATCATGTAGCCGACCTGGTCGCCGATGACGGCGGCCAGCACGATGAGCGTGCAGACCAGCCACAGGGGCTGGCTGATGTACTGCCCCTGAGCCACGAAGAGGCCCGCCGTGAACAGCAGCGAGTCACCTGGCAGGAACGCGAAGAGGCCGGACTCGGCGAAGACGATCAGCAGGATGCCGGGAAGGCTGAAGGTCTCGATCAGATAGTCCGGGCTGAGCCACTCGGGGCCGAGCGCAAGCGTGGTCACGTGACTGTGGCTCCTGCGGGGAAGGGGCGGGCGGGCTGTGCCTGACGGGTCAAAATTATCAACGCCGCAATGGCAGCCCAGGTTCCATGGACCCGTTCAGGATGCACTGTGCCCCCGCTGGGACAAAGCTGTGAGTCATGGGCATCGAAGAGTACGGCGGCGGGCAGGGACCCCAGCCCGACGTTCTGGTAGTGACCACCAACGACATTCCCGGCTACCGGGTCACCTCGGTCATCGGCGAGGTCTTCGGACTGACCGTGCGCTCCCGGCACGTCGGCAGCCAGATCGGCGCCGGGCTGAAGTCGCTGGTCGGCGGTGAGCTCAAGGGGCTCACCAAGACCCTCGTGGAGACCCGTAACCAGGCCATGGAGCGGCTCGTCGAGCAGGCACGCGCGCGTGGCGCGAACGGCGTGCTGGCATTCCGCTTCGACGTGACGGAGGCGGCCGACGTGGGCACCGAGGTGTGTGCCTACGGGACCGCGGTGGTCCTGGCCCGGGAGTGACCCGTACGGGGTCCCGGGCCAGGGGTCACACGGTGTGGCGGGCGGCGTTGGCGAGGATCGCGTCCCTCAGGTAGACCGCGAGGCCCGGCTTGGCCTGGTCGATGTTCTGGGTGAACCGCTCGTCGGAGACGTACATCTCACCGAGGCAGGCGTGCATCTCGTGCCCGCAGTCGTAGTGGTTGCGGGCGATCCCTTGGCGGTGCTCCTCGGCGGCGTCCATGGCCGCCTCGGAGTCGGCCGGCTCACCGGCCTCCATGAGCGCGACGAAACGGCGGGTGAGTTCGTCGGCCTCGCCCTGGATCCGCTGCCAGTCCTCCTTGGTGTACGAGGCGGCGCGCTGCTGTGACTGCCGATAGGCGTCGGTGTTGCCCCAACGTTCCTGCACCTCCTCCTCGTACTGGTCCGGGTCGAAGTCCCCGAACACCTCGAACTTCTCCTCCGGCGTGAGATTGATCCCCATCTTGCGTGCCTCCATGGCGTGTTCCACGGCCGCCGCCATCTTCTGCAGCTTCTCGATCCGGGCGGTCAGCAGCTCGTGCTGCCGGCGCAGGTGTGCGCGCGGGTCCGCTTCCGGGTCGTCGAGCAGGGCGGCGACCTCTTCCAGAGGGAAGCCGAGCTCGCGGTAGAACAGGACCTGCTGCAGCCGGTCGAGGTCGGCGTCGCTGTAGCGCCGGTGGCCCGCGTGGCTGCGCTCGCTGGGCACGAGCAGGCCGATGTCGTCGTAGTGGTGCAGGGTGCGCACCGTCACCGCGGCGAACCCGGCGACCTGTCCCACGGAGTAGCTCACTTCCGCTCCCTTCTCGGTACGCACTCCACGGTGTCTCCTCACGCGGCGTGAGGTGCAAGCCCGACCACGCGGACCTACCGTCGTATACATGCCACTGCATCGTGGGGACAGCGAAGCACCTGACCACAAAGGCGACGGCCGCAGGATCGCTGTGAACCCCTTCTACGGCGAGGCGAACCCGGCCGGCGGCATGACCGAGGCGCCGCCCAGGCACCGGCTGCCCGACACTCCCCTGCCGCCGTCGACGGCGTACCAGCTGGTCCATGACGAGCTGATGCTGGACGGCAACTCCCGGCTCAACCTGGCCACCTTCGTCACCACCTGGATGGAGCCGCAGGCCGGGGTGCTGATGGGCGAGTGCCGGGACAAGAACATGATCGACAAGGACGAGTACCCGCGCACCGCCGAGCTGGAGAAGCGGTGTGTGGCGATGCTCGCCGACCTGTGGAACGCGCCCGATCCCGCGGCGGCCGTGGGCTGCTCCACCACCGGGTCGAGCGAGGCCTGCATGCTCGCCGGGATGGCGCTGAAGCGGCGCTGGGCGCGGCGCAACGCCGACCGGTACCCCGGAGCGCGCCCCAATCTCGTGATGGGCGTCAACGTCCAGGTCTGCTGGGACAAGTTCTGCAACTTCTGGGAGGTGGAACCCCGGCTGGTGCCCATGGAGGGCGAGCGGTTCCATCTCGATCCGCAGGCGGCGGCCGAGCTGTGCGACGAGAACACCGTCGGGGTCGTCGGGGTCCTCGGCTCCACCTTCGACGGGTCGTACGAGCCGATCGCGGAGCTGTGCGCGGCGCTGGACGCCCTCCAGGAGCGGACCGGGCTCGACGTCCCGGTGCACGTCGACGGCGCGTCCGGCGCCATGGTCGCGCCGTTCCTGGACGAGGACCTGATCTGGGACTTCCGGCTGCCCAGGGTCGCCTCGATCAACACCTCGGGGCACAAGTACGGGCTGGTCTATCCCGGGGTCGGCTGGGCGCTGTGGCGGGACCGGGAGGCGCTGCCCGAGGAGCTGGTGTTCCGCGTCAACTACCTGGGCGGCGACATGCCGACCTTCGCGCTGAACTTCTCCCGGCCGGGCGCGCAGGTGGTGGCGCAGTACTACTCGTTCCTGCGGCTGGGCCGGGAGGGGTACCGGGCCGTGCAGCAGGCCTCGCGGGACGTGGCCGGGACGGTCGCCGAGGCGGTGGAGGAGTTCGGCGACTTCCGGCTGCTGACGAGAGGCGACCAGCTGCCCGTCTTCGCCTTCACGACGGCGCCGGGGGTGATGGCGTTCGACGTCTTCGACGTCTCCCGGCGGCTGCGCGAGAAGGGCTGGCTGGTCCCGGCGTACACCTTCCCGCCGAACCGCGAGGACCTGTCCGTCCTGAGGGTCGTCTGCCGCAACGGCTTCTCCGAGGACCTCGCCGAGCTGTTCGTGGAGGACCTGGGCGTGGTCCTGCCGGAGCTGCGCCGGCAGTCGCACCCCCTGACCCGGGACAAGGGTGCGGCCACCGGCTTCCATCACTAAGGCCTGCCCTAGGACGCGGCTAGCGGCTCAGGCGGGCGAACCTCCGTACCGCGAGCGGGAAGAACACCGCCAGGAGCACGAGCGGCCATACGATCGCCGCCACCACGTGCTCCGTGCCCGTGCCGCCGAACAAGTCGCGTACGGCCGTCGCCGTGTGGGACATCGGATTCCACTCGACGACCGTGCCGAGCCAGCCGGGCATGGTCTCGGACAGGGCGAGCGCGTTGGACAGGAAGCCGATCGGCCAGACCAGGATCTGCACCGCCTGCACCATCTCCGGCTTCCCGGCCACCAGCGCCAGGTGGATGCCGATCCACAGCATGGCGAAGCGGAAGAGCAGCAGGAGGCCCAGAGCGCCCAGGAAGGCTCCCGGACCGCCGTCCGCGCGCCAGCCGAGCGCGAAGCCGACACCCATCATGACGAGCAGCGCGAGCGCCGACTGGAGCATGTCGGCGACCGAACGGCCCACCAGGACCGCGCCGTTGGTCATCGGCATGGACCGGAAGCGGTCGATCACGCCCTTGTTGAGGTCCTGGGTGACCGCGATCATCGTGCCCTCGAGCCCGAACGCCATGGTGAGCGCGAGCATGCCGGGCAGGAGGTAGTCGATGTAGGAGCCCTGGACGCCCCGGCCGCCGCCGATGAGGTAGCCGAACATCAGCAGCAGCATCACCGGGAAGACCAGGTTGACCACGACCTGCACGGGCTGCCGCGCCCAGTGGGCGAGTTCGCGGCGGGTCATGGTCCAGGAGTCGGTCAGGGCGTAGGCGTTCGTGCTCATGCGGGCTCCTTCACTCGGCGGTCGTCCCCGGTGAGGTGCAGGAACACCTCGTCCAGCGTCGGCCGGCGCAGCGCGACGTCCTCCGCCTCGATGCCGGCTTCCTCCAGGGCGCGTACGACCTCGGAGAGCGCCGCCATCCGGTCGGTGACGGGAGCGCTGAGCAGGCGGCGGTCGGGGTCGACCGAGACGGCGTCCTTCGGTACGGGCAACAGGGCTACCGCCGCGCCCAGTTGACCGGCGTCGCGCAGCACGACGTCGATGCGGTCGCCGCCGGTCAGGGCCTTGAGCTCGTCGGCCGTGCCGTCCGCGATGACCCGGCCGGCGTCGACGACCGAGATGCGGTCGGCGAGTTGGTCGGCCTCCTCCAGGTACTGGGTGGTGAGCAGGACCGTCGTGCCGCCGCCGACCAGGGAGCGGACCGCGGACCAGACCTCGGCGCGACCGCGCGGGTCGAGGCCGGTGGTGGGTTCGTCCAGGAAGAGCACCTCCGGGTCGGTGATGAGTGAGGCGGCCAGGTCCAGTCGGCGCCGCATGCCTCCGCTGTACTGCTTCACGGGCTTACGGCCGGTGTCGGCGAGCCCGAAGCGTTCCAGGAGCTCGTCGGCCCGCACGCGCGCGTGCCGGGCGCCCAGGTGGTGGAGACGGCCGAACATCTCCAGGTTCTGGTCGCCGCCCAACTCCTCGTCCAGGGCCGCGTGCTGGCCGAGGAGACCGATCCGCAGGCGCACCTCGTACGCCTGCCGCACCACGTCGCGCCCGGCCACCTCGACCCGGCCGCTGTCCGGCCGCAGCAGGGTGGACAGGATCCGGACCAGAGTGGTCTTGCCCGCGCCGTTCGGGCCGAGCACTCCGTGCACCGTGCCGCGCGCGACCGTGAGGTCGAGCCCGTCCAGTGCGTATCTGCCGGCTTTGCCGCCGTACCTCTTGCGTGCCCCTTCGACGGTGATCGCCGTGTCGGCCACTGAGACTCCCTCGCTAGTCAAACTTGACTACCAGCTCGAAGCTAGCGCCCCGACCTCGATTGGTCAAACTTGATTAGCAGACTTGGCGGACTTGGCGGACTTAGACGTCGTCCTCGGGATGCCGGCGCCCCGTCGCGTACGGGTTCTCCTGGTCCTCGGCGAGGATGCCGACGAACGGGTCGCCCTCTCCGGCGAAGGTGTAGGCGCCGCCCCTGATGCGTTCAATGAGGCCGCGGGTCCACTCGGCGCCGGTGTCGGCGGAGTGCACCCAGAAGTTCATGATCTCGCCGATGTGGCCGAGCTGGCCGGGGCCGTCCTCGGGCGTGTAGTACTCGGTGACGGCCTTGCGCCACTCCTCGATGCTGCGCACCCGCTCCTCAAGGAGGGCGAGGGCCTCCTCGCGATCCAGGTCGACCATGAAGCCGAGCGCGGCGGTGAGGACGTCCGGCCGCTGGTCGTAGGCCGTGAGGTACTGCCGTACCAGCCCGAGGTACTCCTCGACGCCCTTCTCGGTGATCTCGTACTCCGTGCGCGGCGGCCCGCCGGCCGTGGACGGCGCGATCTCGTGGGCGTGCAGCAGGCCCTGCTTCGCCATCTGCTTCAGGGCGTGGTAGATCGAGCCGGGCTTGGCGTTGGACCACTCATGCGCGCCCCAGAACTCCAGGTCGTTGCGCACCTGGTACCCATGGGCCCGCCCGTGCTGCCGGACGGCGCCGAGCACGAGGAGACGGATCGCTGACATGCGGTCCAGGTTAGAGCCGGGGAGCCCCGGAGCCGAGATCAGCCCCGGGAAGCGCCCTGCGGACCCGCGTCGCAGCCGGTCGGCTCAGAACGGGAAGCCGCTGCGTCCGTGCTGCACCGAGATCCACTTGATCGTCGTGAACGCGTCCAGCATCGTGTCGCCGTTCAGGCGGCCGAGGCCGGAGTGCTTCTCGCCGCCGAAGGGCACGATCGGCTCGTCGTGGACCGTGCCGTCGTTGACGTGGAACATGCCGGTGTCGATCCGCTTGGCGAAGGAGACGCCCCGCTCGATGTTCCCGGTGTGGACGGCGCCGCTCAGGCCGTACGGGGTGTCGTTGACCAGGCGTACGGCCTCCTCCTCGCCGTCGAAGGGGACGAGGAAGGCGACCGGGCCGAAGACCTCCTGCTTCAGCAGGGGCGAGTCGGCCGGGAGGTCGGTGAGGACGGAGGGCTCGACGAGGTTGTCCGTCGTCGTGCCGTGCACCAGGGCCGTGGCGCCCTCGGCGATCGCCTGCTCGACGGCGGCCGAGATCGCGTCCGCCTGGGAGGAGTTGATGACCGGGCCGATGACGGTCTCGGGGTCGCGCGGGTCGCCCGCCTTGAGGGTCTTCACCTTGGCGACGAACTTCGCGGTGAACTCCTCCGCGATCGAGCGGTCCACGAGGACGCGGTTCGCGGCCATGCAGACCTGGCCCTGGTGGACGTAGCGGCTGAAGACCGCCGCGTCGACCGCGTAGTCGATGTCGGCGTCGTCGAGGACCACCAGCGCGCTGTTGCCGCCGAGTTCGAGGACGGCGTGCTTGAAGTGCGAGGCGCAGACGGTGGCGACATGGCGGCCGACCTTGTCGGAGCCGGTGAAGGAGATGACCTTCGGGACCGGGTGCTCGATGAAGGCGTCGCCGATCTCCGCTATGTCCGTGATCACGACGTTCAGCAGGCCGGCCGGCAGTCCCGCGTCCTCGAAGATCTTCGCCACCAGGGAGCCACCGCAGATCGGCGTGTTCTGGTGCGGCTTGAGGACCACGCCGTTGCCGAGCGCGAGCGCCGGGGCGACCGACTTGAGGGAGAGGAGGAAGGGGAAGTTGAAGGGGCTGATGACGCCCACGACGCCGACCGGGACGCGGTAGACGCGGTTCTCCTTGCCGTCCGTCGGCGACGGGATGATCTTGCCCTCGGGGCGCAGGGCCAGATGGACCGCCTCGCGCAGGAACTCCTTGGCGAGGTGGAGTTCGAAGCCCGCCTTCAGCCGGGTGCCGCCGAGCTCGGCGATGATCAGCTCGGCTATCTCCTGCTCGCGGTCCTCGATCAGGCGCAGCGCCTTCTCGAAGACGGCGCGACGGGCGTACGGATTGGTCGCGGCCCACTGCTTCTGGGCGCGGGCGGCCGCCTGGTACGCCTGATCCACCTCGTCGACCGTGGCTATGGTGATCGACGCCAGCTTCTCGCCGTCGTACGGATTGAAGTCGATGATGTCCCAGGAGCCTGTGCCCGGGCGCCACTCACCGTCGATGTACTGCTGGGCCAGGTCGGTGAAGTAGGACGACATGTGATCCCTCAATCCGTAGCGGACACCCGATCGACTTGATCCGATCGACTTGACCGTCATCACGATCGCCCACCATGATCGTCTTCACGGTCTGATCACACGTCATCGTACTTGTGTTTCAAGAGAGTTGAAGGAGTCCCCGAAGAAGATCCCGGCTCTCGTCCAGCCCCGGACTGTCCTGCTGAAGCTCCTTCAGCGCCCGCTCGTACTGGGTGACGTCCTCGTGCTTGTCGAGGTAGAGCGCGCTGGTGAGCTGCTCCAGGTAGACGACGTCCGACAGGTCGGACTCCGGGAAGCTGAGGATCGTGAAGGCGCCGGACTCGCCGGAGTGGCCGCCGAAGCCGAACGGCATCACCTGCAGCCGCACGTTCGGATGCTCGGAGATCTCGATCAGGTGCTGGAGCTGACCGCGCATCACCTCGCGGTCGCCGTAGGGGCGGCGCAGGGCGGCCTCGTCCAGGACGATGTGGTACTCGGGGGCGTTGTCCGCGACGAGGTACTTCTGCCGCTCCAAGCGCAGCGCCACACGCCGCTCCACGTCCGCCTCGCTCGCGCCCTTCATCCCGCGCCGCACGACCGCGCGGGCGTAGCCCTCGGTCTGGAGCAGGCCGTGCACGAACTGCACTTCGTACGCCCGGATGAGGCTGGCCGCGCCCTCCAGGCCGACATAGGTGGGGAACCAGCTCGGCAGGACGTCCGAGTAACTGTGCCACCAGCCCGCGACGTTGGCCTCGCGGGCGAGGGAGAGGAGCGAGTTGCGCTCCGCGTCGTCCGTGATCCCGTACAGCGTCAGCAGGTCCTCGACGTCCCGCGTCTTGAAGCTCACCCGGCCCAACTCCATACGGCTGATCTTCGACTCGGAGGCGCGGATCGAGTAACCCGCCGCCTCGCGCGTGATCCCGCGTGCTTCCCGCAGTCGCCTCAGTTGCGAGCCGAGCAGCATGCGCCGCACCACCGATCCGGGCTCTCCCGCGCTCACGTTCGCCAGCCTCCCCAACCGTCTTCAGGGCCCGCAGTCTGCCACTAAATCACTTCGAGCAGTACTCGTCCGATTACAGAGATGGAAAGAAGACAAGGATTCCTCTCAGGAAGGAGTGAGCAGAAGACAAGGAGAGGTACTGAAGTTGGCGGAAAAAATGGCCAACAAGCGGTACGGGAGCATCCAATTCGGTCACGTGCACGTGCATCTGCCCTTGCATCTGCTCTGCGCATCCGAAACCATGGTCCCGCGCAACCGCTGCATCGCATCGACCGCGAATACCCGGGAGTGCCTCGCATGGGGACGAATGGATCGACCATGCTCGAGCCGTTACGGCAGGGCCTTCCGCCGCTGGATCCCGCAGCCGTGTCCAACGCCGCCTCCTGTGCGCTGCCCGCCCGCTACGAAGCGGTGCGCGAGGCGCGGAAGTTCACCCGGCGCACCCTTGACCAGTGGGACCTGGAGCATCGCTTCGACGATGTCTGTCTCGTGGTCTCGGAGTTGGTGACCAATGCGCTGCGGCACGCGCTGCCGGCGGGTGCTCAGCGCCTGCCCGAGCAGACGCCGCCCGTGCGGCTGCATCTGATGCGGTGGACGGAGCGGCTGGTGTGCGCGGTGCGCGATCCCAGTCACGACAGCCCGGTCGCGCGCGATTCCGACGACTTCTCGGCGGAGTCGGGGCGGGGTTTGTTCCTTGTCGACTCCTTCAGTGACGGGTGGGGTTGGCATCCGCTCGCGGGAACGTTGAGCGGGAAGGTGGTCTGGGCGCTGTTCCGGATACAGCCGGGGCAGACCGCGCCGCCGGGGTCTTCAGGGGCTGCAGGCTCGGTGGATTGCTGAACCGCGGCGTTCCATGGCGCCGCGGTTCTACGCGCGTTACGGAGCGATAGGTGCCGATTGCCCTGAGTCGTGCGGTCGGTTTCGCGGCGACCGCGCGGCGACTGAGGCGCGTCAGCCCACGACCAAGTGGTCGAACTCGCCGTCCTTGATACCCAGGAGCATCGCCTCTATCTCGGCGCGGGTGTAGACGAGGGCGGGGCCGTCCGGGAAGCGGGAGTTGCGTACGGCGACCTCGCCGCCGGGGAGTCGGGCGAACTCCACGCAGGAGCCCTGGGAGTTGCTGTGCCTGCTCTTCTGCCAGGCCACCCCGGTCAGAGCCGTGGCTGCCATGCCGTTGTACACGTCGTGGTCCACAGGTCGCTCCCCGGTGGTGCGGCGGCTTCGAGGCCATTGATGCGAGAGGTGGTGCAGCTTGGCGCGCAACTGGTGTTGCAGCGGTCAACTGCTCCCGGATCATAGCCCTGTTTCACGTGCAGCTACATGAGCAGATGCACGTGCACGCGGGGTGTTCCTGCGGTTACTCCTGTGACGTACGCGGCCCTAGATGCGTTCCAGCGCATACCCCAGGGATCGCCTCACATGGCGTCGTCCGGATCGAATCCCTCGTGCACTAGGAAGAGACGCGTTCCGCGGCGTTGTTGTTCCAAACCTCAAGTGGCGTTCCGGTTAGTGGAGTTGAGGGCGGGGGCCTCCGGCGGTTGTGGGTGGGATGCCTGCGGCGGCCTGTGCGGGTGGGGTGGGGGTGCGCGTAGCGCCTGCGGGTGCGGTGGGTGGGTCGGGGCCGCGTCCAACCGGTCACTTATCAGGGCCGGTCCCGGCAATCTCAGCCCGTCCGGCGTTTGAGGACGAGGCCCCTTCAGGGCCGAAGCGGGGGTCTGGGGGCGGCAGCCCCCAGTTGCCCCGCACCCGGCGCCGGGTGAGCTTCAGCGGGCGGCGTACGGGAGCAATGCCATCTCGCGGGCGTTCTTGATGGCCGTGGCCAGTTGGCGTTGCTGTTGGGCCGTTACTCGGGTTACTCGGCGGCTGCGGATTTTGCCGCGGTCGGAGATGAACTTTCGGAGGAGGTCGGTGTCCTTGTAGTCGATGTGGGTGATTCCGGCCTGGTCCAAGGGGTTGGGGCGGGGCTTGGCCGGCTTGCGGTCGAACTTGCGGGGCATGGGGTCAGACCTCCAGAAGGGTGTCGAAGGCGGGCGGGAGCTGCTTCCAGGCGTCGCGCCCGGCGGCGTACTCGGCGTCGGTGAGGAGGCAGGACTCCAGGAGCTCGGCGAGGCCGTCCCGGTCCAGGGCGGGGGACGTGAAGACAAGGTGCTGGCAGCAGTCGCCGTGCTCGGGGTGCCAGTCCAGCGCGGCGGCGGCCCGGCGCACCGGCGGGACCATGTCCCAGGCCGCGTCGGGGAGCGAGGCCAGCCAGGGCCCCACGCTCTCCACGCACAGGGCACCGCCTGCCGCGTCCCAGTGCAGCAGTACGTCCGGCTTGTCGGCGAGCCAGAAGCGGCCCCTGCTGCGGGCCGCCGCGCAGGTGATGTCCTCCAGCGCCTGGTACAGCCGCTCCGGATGGAAGGGGCGGCGCCGGTGCCAGACCAGGGTCGAGATGCCGTGCGCGTCCGCCTCGGCGGGGAGCAGGGCGCACGCCGGGTGCTGGGCCGCGGCGGCCGACTCGATGTCGAAGCCGGCCAACGCCGCCTGGGAGAGGGCGGTGAGGGGGCCGCGGCGCGGGGGCGGCACCGTCAGGTCGTCCGCCTCGGTGATCGGGACCTGGCGGGCCGTCGGGTGGAGCTGGGCCAGCAGTTCGCGGTCCTCGTCGTCGGCCTCCGGGGAGTCGGCGACGGCCAGGACGGGGGCGTACTCCAGCTGGCGCGCGAAGGTGTCGGCGACCGTGCGCTGGTCCGTCGCCGCGGCGGCCAGGCCGCGCTCGGCCAGGTCGTCGCCGTTGCCCAGGTAGGGCAGGACCAGGGCGGGGTCCACGGCGGTGATCACGCCGGTGACCGTCAGCCCGCCGGCCGTGACCACCTCGGCCATCGCCTTGGGTTCCACGGAGTCCCAGAGTTCGACGATCGCCATCCGGATGCCGCCCACGTCCCGGATCCGGATCAGTTCCGGCACCAGGTCCTCGCGCAGCGCGCAGCAGGCGCAGTCGTTGACGAGGGGCGCCTCGCCGGCGCTCACCAGACCGGCGGCGTCGCGGATCGTGCGGACGACCGTGCCGGCCGCGGCCGTCGCCAGGTCGTGGTGGAGTACGACGCTGTCGGGGACGTCGGCGAGCAGCCGGTCCACGGTCGCCTTGCGGGCGTCGGTGTGCAGTCCGCCGACGATCACGACGGAGAGCCCGGACTTCTCGGACACCTGCTCAGCCCTGCTTCCCGTAGCGGCGCTCGAAGCGCTCCACTCGGCCGGCCGTGTCCAGGACGCGGGCCGTGCCCGTGTAGAAGGGGTGGCTGACGTTCGAGATCTCGACGTCCACGACCGGGTAGGTGTTGCCGTCCTCCCACTCGATCGTCTTCTCGCTGGTCATCGTCGAGCGGGTGAGGAAGGCGTGGTTCGCGGCCCGGTCACGGAAGACGACGAGGCCGTAGGAGGGGTGGATTCCGTTGCGCATGGCGGTGCTCAGCGCTCCTCTCGGAAGTCGACGTGGCGGCCGGCGACCGGGTCGTACTTGCGCAGGGTCATGCGGTCCGGGTCGTTGCGGCGGTTCTTGCGGGTCACGTAGGTGTAGCCGGTGCCGGCGGTGGACCGGAGCTTGATGACCGGACGGAGTTCGTTGCGTGCCATGCTGCTATCTTACTGAAAATGAATTCCATTAACACCAGAGCTTGAGGAGAGGTTCGTCACCGTGTCCGCCCACTGCATGCTGACCGGCGCCCAGCCCGGCTTCGGCAACACCATTTCCTTCTCGCACCGGCGGACCTCCCGCCGCTTCGACCCCAACATCCAGACCAAGCGCTACTGGCTGCCCGGCGAGGGCCGGTATGTGCGGCTGCGGCTGAGCGCCAAGGGGATCAAGACCGTCGACGCCATCGGCGTCGAGGCCGCCGTCGCCCGTATCCGCGCCCGGGGAGTGAAGGTCTGATGGCCAAGAAGAGCAAGATCGCGAAGAACGAGCAGCGCCAGGAGGTCGTCGCCCGGTACGCCGCGCGGCGGGCCGAGCTGAAGGAGATCATCCGGCGCCCCTCGACCGGCGAGGCCGAACGGCTCGCCGCCCAGCGCGAGTTGCGCAGGCAGCCGAGGGACGCGAGCGCCACGCGCGTACGCAACCGCGACCAGGTGGACGGACGGCCGCGTGGCTACTTCCGCGCCTTCGGGCTGTCCCGGGTGAGCCTGCGGGGGCAGGCGCACGCCGGGTATCTGCCGGGGGTGCGCAAGGCGTCCTGGTAGGGCCGGCGGGTCCTGGGGTCCCGACCGGACTCCCTGGTAACTTGCTGCCGGCCGGTTGTTTCGGCCATGTCGGCCGAATCGGCCGTATGCCGACCGCTACAGCTTGGGAGCACCCAGTGACCTCGGCGACTTTCTCGCGTACGCGCACGATGTCGGGCCGGCGGATGCGGGTCGCCGCCGTGGCCGCGTCCCTGGCGGGCGCGCTCGCCCTCACCGCCTGCAGCGGCGACGGCGGCTCCGATTCCGACCCCACCGCCGGCTCCACGGGGGCCTCCGGTCCCAGTGCCTCCGCTTCCGCCAGTGCCGACACGGGCGGCGGTACGGGAGGGTCGGGGTCGGCGGCCGGTGGGCTGGCGGGCAGCTGGCTCGCCACGACCGACGGCAAGGCCGTCGCGCTGGTCGTCACCGGCAAGGAGGCGGGGCTCTTCGCGACCGGCGGGATCGTGTGCAGCGGGACCGCCGGTGAGGAGGACGGGATGCGGATGATCCGCCTCAAGTGCAGCGACGGCAGCAAGGACCGGGCCGTCGGGATGGTCGACTCAGTCGGCAAGACCTCGCTGAAGGTGACGTGGGAGGGCGGCCTCGGCGCCGAGACCTACACCAAGGCGGAGGGCGGCTCGCTGCCGACGGGGCTGCCCACGGCCGGCCTGGGATCGTGAGGTTTGATTCGGTGACTGCGCTCGATCACCGACGTCACTCCCCCTGAAGGACTCCATGCGCGCCACCTCTCTCACCGTCACCGCCCTCGCCGCGGCCCTCCTCCTGACCGCCTGCGCCGACGGCGGCGACGGCAAGGACGCCGACAGCGGCAAGGACACCAAGGCCGCCGCCACCTGCGCCGACCAGCTGGCCGTGCGGCTCGGGCCGGCCAACGCCGCCCCCGCCGTCGGGGACACCGGCAACGTCACCTTCACCGTCACCAACCGCAGCGGCGCCGAGTGCACCCTGGACGGAGGGCCCGGCTTCGAGTTCGACGCGGGCAGCGGCGTGACCGGCGTCGCACTGGACCCCGCCGTCACGTCGAGGAAGACGACCTTCCCGAAGGAGGCCTCCTCCTCCTTCACCGTCACCTACGTCCGGGGCGAGGGTGGCGGCACCAAGAGCCTCGCCGTGAAGTCGGCGAAGATCCGGCTGCCCGGGGCGGCCGAGGCGCACAGCTTCAAGTGGTCGTACGGCGATGTCGCGCTGAAGAGCGACGGGAAGACCGCGGACGCCTCGGTGAGCGGGTTCCAGCAGACCGGCGACTAGACGCGGGCTCAGCGCAGCGGCCGGCGGGCCTTCGTCCGGGCCCGGTCGGCCGCCTCCGAGCCCTCCACCCAGCCCGCCTCGTCGCTGACGCCGCGCAGCCGGGTCATGGTCGTCTCCGGGAACATGCGGTCCATGCGGTCGGTGACCGCGACCTCGCGGGAGGCGAGGACCGGGAGCAGGTCCTGGGTCACCTGCGTCTGCGCGGCGACGGTCAGGTGGGTGCCGATGCGGTGGGCGTAGGCGGCCAGGAACGACTGCCGGAAGGTCTTGGTGCGCTTGCGGCCGCCCGCGCGCTGGGCCGCCTCCGCCTTGGTCATCGCGGTCTGGGCCTGCACGAGGAGCGAGGTGTAGAGGAGCTCGACCGCCTCCAGGTCGCCCTCGAAGCCGATGACCGTGCAGAAGCCGAAGGGTTCGTTCCACACGGCACGGCAGTGGTTGGCGGTCGCCACCGCGTCCAGCAGGACGGCCTTCGCCTGCTCGTACGGCGGTTCCACACCGATCCGGCAGGCGCCGGGCGCGTCCTTCGGGGCGTGGTCGCGGCCCGCGAGCAGCGCCTCGTCGATGCTGTGCCGGGCCATCAGTTCCTGCGCCTTGGCGGTGAGCGCCTCCGCCTCCTCGGGAAAGCCGGTCGCCTCGGCTTTCGCCAGCAGCGCGCGGACACGGGTGAGCATGCGGGACTCGGGCGCGGCGTCCCGGGTGGCGGGCCCGGCCGCCTGGTCCAGGGGCTCCAGCGCGGGCAGCCGCAGCAGGAGGCGGTACAGCTCCAGGACGGCGGTCGCGTGCGAGAAGCGGTCCGTGCGGGGCGGGGTCTCGGCCGGCAGGTCGTCGAGCTGGGCGTTCCAGCGCGGGCCGCGGGGGCCGTCGTACGGCTGCTGTGCGCGGATCAGTGCCGAGAGCAGTCGTACGTGGCTGTCGTCCAGGTCGCGCCGCACGAGCCGTACGACGTCGGCGGGCTGCCAGCCGCGCCGCCAGGCCGCCGCCACGAACTCCTGGCCGCGCCGGGCGAGTTCGGCGTCCGTGGCCGGGTCGGCGGCGAGGAGGGAGGCGCCGAGGTCGAGGGCCGTGTCGGTGTCGGCGTAGAGGGCGTGCCCGAAGGCTCGGTCGATGGCGCCGGGGGCGTCGGAGGTACCGGGGGTGCCGCTCGAACTGTTCGTACTGCTCACCCGGCGATGGTGCCATGGGGCGGGCGGTGGCCGGTCCCGCGAGACAAGCGGAGGGCAATGTCAACTGCGGGTTGACACCCCTCCCCTGTCAACCTACGGTTGACACATGTCGACGAACTCCACGAGCATCACGTCATCCGTACGTCTCGACGAACTCATCGCGGCCATCAAGAAGGTCCACGACGAGCCCCTCGACCAGCTCCAGGACGCGGTGATCGCCGGCGATCACCTCGGGGAGGTGGCCGACCACCTGATCGGCCACTTCGTGGACCAGGCCCGGCGATCGGGTGCCTCCTGGACCGACATCGGCCGGAGCATGGGCGTCACGCGGCAGGCCGCGCAGAAGCGGTTCGTGCCGAAGGAGTCCATCGACCTCGACCCGCAGGAGGGCTTCGGCCGCTTCACGCCGCGTGCCCGCAACGCCGTGGTGGCCGCCCACAACGAGAGCATCGCGGCGGGCAACGCCGAGGGGCGCCCCGAGCACCTGGTCCTCGGCCTGCTGGCCGACCCGGACGGCCTGGCCGCGAAGGCGATCACGGCGCAGGGCGTCCTCCTGGACTCCGTGCGCCAGGCCGCCACCGCCGCGCTGCCGCCCGCCGCCGGCGAGGTCCCCGAACTCGTCCCCTACGGCTCCGACGCCAAGAAGGTCCTGGAGCTCACCTTCCGCGAGGCCCTGCGCCTCGGCCACAACTACATCGGCACCGAGCACCTCCTGCTGGCCCTGCTGGAGTTCGAGAACGGCACCGGCGTCCTGTCCGGCCTCGGCCTCACCAAGCAGACGATCGAGGAGTACGTCGTCGAGCAGCTCTCCCAGTTCCTGAAGGCCGGCGAGGAGACGACCAGGAAGTCGGCCGACGGGGAGGGAGAACAGGGGAAGCAGGGCGGGGAGCAGAGCGAGGCGCAGGGCGGGGAGCAGAGCGAGGCGCAGGGCGGGGCGCAGGACTGAGGGCGTTGTCAGACCCGGGTGCCACACTCGCAGCATGGCCGACCGGTGGGCGCTCGCTCCGGCCGAGGACGGTGGCGTGGAGATCGCCCCCCTCGGTGCGGACGGGCTGCCCGCGGGGCCGGTGCTGTGGGCGGCCGACGCGGCCGAGGCCGTGCGGGAGCGGCCGGAGGTGGCGCGGTGGGTGTGGCGGTCCACCGCCGAGGTCTATCCGAGACTGCTCGCCACGGGGGTGCGAGTGGAGCGGTGCTACGACATCGAGGACGCCGAGACGCTCCTGCTCGGTCACGAGGGGCGGTCCGGGGAACCGAGATCGGCGGCCGCCGCCCTCGCCCGGCTGCGTCACCTCCCCGTACCGCCCGATCCGCCCCAGCGGTCCGCCGAACCCGGCTCCCAGTCCCCGCTCTTCGAGCCGCAGGCGGTCCGGGTACCGCTCGCCGACCTCGTCGAGGTGTACGCCGACCAGCAGCGCCGGCATGAGGCGACCGCGCACCCGGAGCGGATGCGGCTGCTGACGGCGGCCGAGTCGGCGGGCATGCTCGTCGCCGCCGAGATGAAACGGGCCGGGCTGCCGTGGAGCGCCGAGGTGCATCGCCGGGTGCTGCATGAGCTGTTGGGTGAGCGCTATACCGGGGGCGGGGAGCCGCGGCGGCTGGCCGAGTTGGCGGACGAGGTGTCGGCCGCGTTCGGGCGGCGGGTGCGGCCCGATCTGCCCGCCGACGTGATCAAGGCCTTCGCGCAGGCCGGGATCAGAATCAGATCGACCCGTCGCTGGGAGATCGAGTCCCTCGACCATCCGGCCGTGAAGCCACTGGTGGAGTACAAGAAGCTGTACCGGATCTGGGTGGCCCACGGCTGGTCCTGGCTGCAGGACTGGGTGCGCGAGGGGCGGTTCAGGCCGGAGTTCCTCGCGGGCGGGACGGTCACCGGGCGGTGGGTGACCAACGGCGGGGGCGCGCTGCAGATCCCGAAGGTCATCCGGCGTGCGGTGGTCGCCGACCCGGGCTGGCGGCTCGTCGTGGCCGACGCCGACCAGATGGAGCCCCGGGTGCTGGCGGCCATCTCCCGTGACCCCGGGCTGATGGAGGTGGCCGGGCGGGAGACCGACCTCTACCAGTCGGTGTCGGACCGCGCCTTCTCCGGGGATCGCGACCAGGCCAAGCTCGCCGTGCTGGGTGCCGTCTACGGACAGACCTCCGGCGACGGGCTGAAGAACCTCGCCGCGCTCAGACGCCGTTTCCCCAGAGCGGTGGCGTACGTCGACGAGGCGGCGCGGGCCGGGGAGGAGGGGCGGCTCGTGCGGACATGGCTGGGGCGGACCTGTCCGCCGGCGGCCGGGGCGTCCGACGACGCGGCCGAGGAGGCGGGGATTCCGAGCCCGGAGGCACAGGTCGAGTCGGGCGACGGTTCCGGGCCGCAGGAGTGGGTGCCGGGTTACGCCTCCACCAACGCCCGCGCGCGGGGCCGCTTCGCCCGTAACTTCGTCGTCCAGGGCAGCGCGGCCGACTGGACCCTGCTGCTGCTCGCCGCACTGCGGCAGGCCTGCGCGGGCATGGCGGCGGAACTGGTCTTCTTCCAGCACGACGAGGTGATCGTGCACTGTCCCGAGGAGGAGGCGGGGGCGGTCGTGACGGCGATCCGTGAGGCGGCGGAGCTGGCGGGGCGGCTGACCTTCGGGGAAACGCCGGTGCGGTTTCCGTTCACCACGGCGGTGGTGGAGTGCTATGCGGACGCGAAGTGATGACCGAGTGCCACGAAACACTCCTCGACCTGAAGTTGACGTTTGGTCAACATGGCTTAATCTGATCAGCACATCGGATCCGGCCCGACGGCGCGCGTACGACACGCAACTCGGGGGAGTGCCGTCCCGGCCGGATCCGGGGACGCAGGTGGGCCCTGGTCGGCTGAGGTGACCGACCGGGGCCCGCGTCCCGTCAGCAGCCGGTGACTTCAGGCAGATCGTTCAGATGACCGGCGGCCGCCCCAGTCGGCAGAGCCGCCACACCGTACGCCACCGCATGGGCCGTCGTTCGCCCGCCGGATCCCGCACGCCTTCCAGGAAGCCGCCGAACCAGGCACGCAGACCGGCCCGCGACCGGGTGCGGGCGAGGGTGAGCAGGGTCCAGATGCCCAGGTGGACGGGGACGAGGGCGAGCGGGAGTCGGCGGCGGGTCAGCCAGACGCGGTTGCGGGCGTTCACGCGGTAGTAGATGGCGTGCCTGGCCGGCGAGGTCTTCGGGTGCTGGAGGAGGAGTTCGGGGGCGTAGAGGATGCGCCAGTCGGCATCGGCGGCCCGCCAGGCCAGGTCGGTCTCCTCGTGGGCGAAGAAGAACTCGGCGGGCCAGTCACCGGTTTCGTCCAGCATCGCCATGCGCAGCGCGTGGCCGCCGCCGAGGAAGCCGGTGACGTATCCGCCCTTGAGCGGATCCGACTTGCCGACCCTGGGCACGTGCCGCTGCTGTGTCTCGCCGTGCTCGTCGGCGATGCGGAAGCCGACGATGCCGAGTCGGTCGTCGGCGGCGTACAGGTCGCGTACGCGGCGCAGGACGTCGGCCTCGACGAGGAGGCCGTCGTCGTCCAGGTCGACCACGATGTCGACGTCCCCGAACTCCCGCAGCCGGGCGAGGGCCGCGTTGCGTCCGCCGGGACAGCCGAGGTTCTCGTCCAGCTCGATCAGCGTGATCTCGCCGGGCAGGCCCAGCCGTTCCGCGAACTCGGGCAGCGGGCAGCCGTTGCCGACGATGACGATCCGGTCCGGGGTGAGGTCCTGCTTGGCCACGGATCCGAGCAGCGCGTCGACCTGGGCGGGGCGGTTGCCCATGGTCACCACGGCGACGGCGATCCTCGGTTCCGTCATGCCCCGCCCTCGCTTCGTCGTGCGCTTCGTCCTGCGCTTCTCCTGGCTTGCAACTACCGGCGGATGCTAGCCGTTCACGGTAACGACGTCTTGAGTACGCCGATTCGCATGACGGTCGACGGTCGCGTACGGCTGTTCGCTGTGCTGTACGCCACAGCGGCACGGGGCGGGCGGGACAGGAGTCCAGCAGGTGTGAATTCAAAGGCTTCGCCGTAACTGCCACATATCCAGGGGGAGTTAGTCCGCTGCCCTGCCATTGGGGGAATTCCGAGGACTTCCCGAGCTTTCCTCAATCTCTTGCGTCAACGATCAGTAGGCATATAGGAATGTTGCGAACACGACACCTGGGGAAGCGCCTTGGAGGCGCTGTGGTGACGTGCACTCAGTTTTGTGGCCTTGAGTCACGCGGTCAGACCAACCGAATCGGGATCAAATGAAACGCGCCGCAAAGCGCACCGCTTTGCCCCTTATAACCGCTGCAGCCGTGCTGCTGACGGCAACCGGCGCCGGCGCTGTCACGCCAGGCGACGAACCGGTACCGGCCGGCGACGCAAAGATCGTCCTGAACGATGGAACCGTCGTGGACGCAGGCGGCGGAATCGAGTTCACTTTCACAGGCGACAAGCCCGCCGCGAAGACGACCCGGGCTTGCCCTGAAGAGAACGACCCTCCCACGTACAAGGTGAAGGGCACGCCGTACTTCCTGCCGGACAAGAGCAAGCCTCAGTCGACGTGGCTCCTGCCTCGCCAATCGGTCTCCTGGACGGTAACGGGGTCCCACACTTTCACCTTCGACGTCACTGGCGGATATGAGGCAGAGGCCAAGATCATCGTCGCAAAGGCCAAGGTGAAGGTCGACGTCAAGATCGGCAACTCGTGGACCTGGACGGGCACGCAGACAGTCACCGACACGAATAGCACCAGTAAGGGGTATCGGGCCGTCCTCGGGCAGGTGGGCTGGAAGCTGACTGCCGTGAAGACGTGGATCGGGGCGCCCTGTAACGTCAAGACGAAGACGATTACCGTGAAGGCCCCGCGCCAGGGCGACATGTCGATCGGACGGCAGAAGTCGTGACACGAACCGGACTGCGACGGAAAGCGCTGCTGTGCCTGGTGGCAGTGGCGGCACTCACCGCGGCGTGCGATTCCAGTGAGCCTACCAACTCTTCGGCGCCCACGCCCCGTACGAGTCAGTCTTCGTCAGACGCGGTTCCGGACGGCAACAAGGCAATGGAAATCCTGGATCAGGCATTCGTGGGGAGAGAGTCGCTCGGGAGCGGATCCGGTCGTCTGCAATCGCACCTCGGGAACACCGTGCCGGCGACGCCCGAGAATGTGCTGAGTGTGACGTTCGCCTTCACCTGCACAGGGAAAGGCAGGGTGTCCTTCACTTTCAACGCCCAGGGCGGGAATGCTTCGCCGGCAGCACACACCAGCACATGTGACGGGTCGATCTTCCAGCAATCCATACAGGTCTCCGAGCCTGGCCCCATCACCTTCGAGGCCGACCTGACCGGCTCGGACGACGGAAGCTTCGCCTACTCCTACTACACGGAGAAGAAGCAGCTGTCGTAGGCACCTGCGCCGTCCACAGGCATGAGACGGCACCGGGTGGGATCGGCCCCAGAAAGAAGCCCCGGCCAGCATTGGCCGGGGCTGACCTGGCTGGTCAGAGCAGTACCAGTGCCCGCGCGGGCTTGGTTCTGCTCAGCCGAGCGATCCGTTCTTGGCGCCCGCCAGGAAGCCTTGCCAGCCCTCGGGGCTGAGGTGCACGGAGGGGCCGTGCTGGTTCTTGCTGTCGCGTACGGCGCGGCCGCCGGTGGAGGTGGGGGCGACCTCGACGCAGTTGCTCTGTGTACCGGAGTACGACGACTTCCGGAAGGGACCTGCAACCTCGGTCACGATGTGTCTTCCTTGGTGCTCCGCAGTACGCGCCGAATGAGCCTCGCACTCGCCTCCGGCGCCAGTGCTGCCGATCGTAGTTGGTCGAACGCGTTGGCGTAAGCGGTTAAATCCTCGGATCCTTCAAGGACCGAGGTGCCCCTCAGATTCTCCAGCGTGACCGCCTCGACCGTTGGCTCCGAATCGAAGCTGAAGGTGGAGAAGGCGGAGGTCAGGGCCGCCAGAGCCCCCGCACTGAACGGGAGCACCTGCACTGTGACGTTCTTCCTCTTCCCGACCTCAAGGATCGCGGACAGCTGCTGCCGGTGAGCCTCGGCGCTCACCAACGGATGCGTGATCACGCCTTCCCAAAGGATGGCGGTGTACGTTGCTCCGCCTTCCTCGATCTTGGCCTGTCGCGTCTGTCGCACCTTGAGCAAGTCAGCAACCAGGTCCGGGGGAACGTAGTTGGGGTCCGCCCCGATGTTTTCCTCCGTGTAGGCCGGAATTTGCAGAAGCCCCGGCACCAGAACCGGCTGCCACTCCCGGATATACGTCGCGTCGTCCTCCAGCGCGATGTGGTCGAGGTAGTCGGACCGCAGATGTGCCGCATGTTCGAGCCACCAGCCGCGGTGCTTGGACCTCTTGGCCAGGCCCTCAAGCTTCTCGCGGGCTTCCAGATCATCTACGCCGTACGCGTTCAGCAGTAGGGAAGCGATGCCCGCAGGGGGACGGCCGACGGTGCGCAGTAGGCGACTTGGTACTGCGCTCAAGCGGTACCGACAGGCCTCCAAGCTCGATCAGCAGCAGGCGGCGGAAGTGATCGGTGTGGATCCGGCGCGAGTCAGCCGTATAGACAGCGGGCACGTGACCGCGCGAATCATTGAGATCCGCGCGCCGCTACTCGGCGCAATGTGACTGCACGTCAGGGGGTCTCTCCGCCATGCCCGCACACGCCCCGCACCCCACCCAGCCGCGCCGGGACACGTTCCGCATCCCCAAACACACGAGACATGTGCCGCAGGTTCGCGCGGAGTTGCGGCGGATCCTCAAGGACTGGGCCATGGACGGCGAACTGGCCCACGACATCGCGACCGTCACCACAGAGCTGGTCACCAACGCCGTACGCCACTGCCGTGTGACACATGCCCTGGTCGAGGTGACCGTCTCAATCCGGGGCTGTGGCCTGCTGGTTGAGGTGTCCGACCCCGACAGGGACAAGATCCCGGCGCCACGCACGGACGGCACTCCGCAGGAGGACGGCGGCCTCGGACTACCCCTCGTCGCCGCGCTGGCGTCGCGCTGGCGTCGCGCTGGCGTCGCGCTGGCGTCGCGCTGGGGGCACGAGCTGCGCCCGTTCACCGAGTGCGTCTGGGCGTACTTCATGATTCCCGAGGAGTCCCGTTGCCGCGGCTGACGACGTTGGGGAAGTCGCTGACCGCGTCACTGACCGCACGTGCCAGGCGCCCGCCGGCCGAACCACGAGACGCCACCCAAACCCCCAGCCAACCGGACCCGCACGCCTGGCACCCGCCCAGCCCCCACCACGCCCGCTGGCGCCGTTGGTCGAGACGTGCGGAGCGTCACCGCGCCGAGCACGGGCGGTGGTTGCCGCACCTCGCCCGTGAGGCGTGGGGGGGGGAACGTCCGCCCGCGCGGCGCGCCGAATCCTCGCACGACACGCACCTGGGGGACATCGTGCGGCCGTACGTCACCCTGCACTTCTCCGAGGAGCGACCGGCATGAGCGAGGAACCGAAGCGGCTGGACGTCCCGGTCATGGCCACTTTTCGCGACTGGCTGGGCCACGTCGTGGCCTGCAGGGGCGCCTGCCGCCTCAGGGGTCTCTCCTGCCATCACTCCATGCGGCTGGGCGACAGGCACCGCGAGGCGAAAAGATCCGCACGCATGGCCCGGCGAAGCACCACGCCTCGATAACCAGAACATGGGAAACGGCGAGCCCCCGCCCTCCGGATCGCTCGGAGGGCGGGGGCGTCGCGTGCTGATGACTCACCCGGGTGGTTCGGTCCCTGCCGCATTGGACGGCGTCGGTACGACGCCCGGCAGCGGGGCCATCACCCAGTTCCCGTCCTCCCAGGTGACCGTCTCGGTGACGCGGACGGGTTTGCCCTCGGCACGAGCGGTGCCGGTCAGGTCAACGCTCCACACCCCCTCGAACTCCGAGGCGCGGCTCCATCGGACATCCCAGCCCTGTCCGCCGTACGCCTTGATCCGGGCACGGGCGTCCTTGTCGCCCTGAGGGTGGGCGTCGAGAAGCCGGGCCAGGCCGCTCTCGTCCGACTCGTTGAGGAACTCCACGTAGTCGTGCAGGAAACGGTCCTGATCCGCAAGGTCGGGGGACTTCGCCTCAGCGCCGTCCCCGCCACCGCACGCGGTGAGCAGTACCGCGCAGAGCAGGGCCATGAGCAGCCCGGCGCGACGCCGCCAGGAGCGGTGGCTGCGCCTCTCAGGTGCGGAAGGCGTAATACGTCGCATTCGGGTACTGCGCCACAAGGCTCCTCACCGACTTCCGGTAGGTGTTCGTCGAATGGTAAGTGAGGTAGGGGACTCCACCACTCTTGTACGTGGTGATCATGGAGTGGTCCTTGGAGCGGTTGCCGGAGAAGTCCATCTGGAGGATGTCCCCGATGCCCAGCTTGTAGACGTTGTCCAGGTTGTAGGCACGGTCGCTGTACAGGGCGAAGGACGCCCAGTAGTTGACGTTGACCCAGGACGTCGTCTGGTTCGAGGAGTTGTACCACCAGTTCTTGTAGCTCTTGTACCAGCCGGTGTCGTTCTTCCAGCCGCCCGCACGCAGCGCCTGGCTGATGAAGTTGGTGCAGTCCCCGCCGACATCATTGAACTTGCGGTAACTGGAGTTGTAGTTCTTCCAGTACTTCTCGGCGTACTTCGCCATGTCGCTGTAGTCGTAACCTGCGCGGACGGTGGCTTTGGCCTCCACCGGGCCGCGGGGCTCGTTCGGGCCGGCCGGAGCTTCCTCGGGGGCGGGCCCGTCGACTTCGGGCGCACCGCCCTCGTCAATCGGGCCTTCCACCGTGTCGGTGGACGGAGAGCCACCGTCGTCCGTGGCGGTGTCCACCACAGAGTTCACAGCGGCGGGTCCCCCTTCGTCGAGGGGAGTGATTCCGGTCATTTCCCACGTGCCGTCCGAAGCGGCGACGAAGGTCAGCTCGTGCCGCGCCTGGAATCCAGTGGTCGGCGGCTCGTCGCCGCGGATCTTCTTGTACGTGAGCATCGTGGTCTCGGTGATCTGCGCGATCGCCCGGTCCCCGGTCACCGAGACCTTGTCCACGTCGACCTCCGTGTCGGCCGCCGTGTACGCCTCTTCGAGGTCGGCGAGCCGTGCCTTGCGGTCGCTCAGGACGTTCGCCGCATCGCTCTCCTTGCGGGCCATACGGCTGGTGACATGCACGTCACCCTTCAGCGGCAGTGCTTGTGCGGCACGGCGGGTCGCCTGGGCGCCGTCCACAAGGGCGGAGGTCCGTTTGGTCAGAACGGTGTCCGCGAGGGCGGCGAATTCGCCGGTGGTCTTGGTGTCCACGGTGCGGACCGCCGCGGCCGCACCTTCGGTGTCCGTGGTGCTCTCCGCGGCCTGCGCCGCCGCGGCGGGCGGCAGCAGGGCCATCACGGTCGCACCCAGCGCTACTATCGCGCGTCTCTGTCCCCTGATTTGCACAGGATTCCCCCAACTCTGGCCCCCCGTGGACCAGTTGAGAGAATCCTGCCAGCTTTCGGCTGGAACTGGTCAGGATTCCTTTTCACGCTGGCCTCGATTGTTCACCCGTGTTCAGCCGCCGATCGGTTCGACGATTCGCCGTAGCGCTGTCCTTCCGTGATGCACTCGCCGCCCTCGTCGGCGAGCTGGTCAATACCCTGGGTGAGGCAATTGGGTCTCTGGCCATGCCGGCCTCCAGAAGTCCGGCCGCCCGGAACTTCAGGTCGCGTGGTCGGCCCGTACATCACGTCCGTGGACGTGAACCTCAGGGGGAGGTCGTGGTGAGCCAGGTGCTCTACAGCGAGCAGTCGTGGAATCCGCTGGCGCGGACCGCGGAGTTGACCGAGGACCGGCTGCGGAGGAGCGGCAGGACCACGCCGTTGACCGAGCTGAACCTCGGCGCCATGGCTGAGGCGTTCCAGCGTGGGTGGTGGCTCGGGGGCGGTGGGGCGGAGCGCCCGCTGCAGCGACTGCCGGAGGGGGCCGGGATCATCCCCGTGACCCGCGTCACCGGAACCGTCACGCCGGTGAAGGTGCGCCGGGCCGCCGAGTTCGCCCACAGGCTGGGGGAACTGGCGGTACGGCAGTGCGGTGGGCCCGGGCAGGTGGCCGCTCTGGGGGCGCGGGCCCGGGCCGAGGGCGTACCGCTGTGGATCGCGCGACGGTTCGCGCCGGGGCCCGCCGGGCCGGTCGCCGTCGCCGTGGACCGGCGCCTGGTGCGCGTGGACGTATGGGGGCCGCACGCTCCCGTCGTACGGGTCCGAGCGCCCCGCGGGTTCCGGGCCGACTCCTCCGAACCGGCCAAGGGCCTGTGGCTGACGGTCGGTGACGTCACGGCAGAGCTCAGCCTCAGGAAGAAGATGCGCAAGTCCAGGAGTTCCGTGGAGGTGTGGCTGCCCGGGCAGCACTGGGTGCTGCGGCGGGAGAACGCGGCGAATTCGTGGCTGCTGCGCAACGAACAGCGCGTCGCCCTGCTGGCGCGTCCCCCGCGCCGGCCGGTGCTCGAACCGGGCTCGGTCCTGCTGCCGCTGTCCCCTGTGCGGTATGAGAGCCCGGACCCGTTGGACGCCGTCATGGCGCAGCTCTTCGCCGTCGCCTTCGGGCTGGGGGACACCACCGGCCTGGCACGGTTCCGGTCGCAGCGGCGCCCGGTGAACGAGGTGGAGCCCCTCGCCCTCGACCAGTGGTGGGACCGTGCCTGGTTCAGCAACCTCGGGCAGGGCCGCGACGACAACGAGCCCGGCGGCGGCGACGGCTGGGGCGCGGACGGCGGCAGCAGCGGCGACGGTGGTGGTGGGGGCGACAGCGGGGGTGGTGACGGCGGGGGTGGTGGGGGCGGCGGCGACTAATGGTTCGTGGTTCACGGTGAGGCGCAGCTCCCTGCGCCCCTGTGCCCGGCCTGCGAGTCGCCTCCGCCTCATCTTTCATGCAGCTGTGCCGCGCAGCCGACCAGGGCCAAGAGCAGCAGCGCCACCCACCTCAGCGGTCGTACGGGCCTCCCGCACCTCGTCCGGCAGGCCGCGCTGCCGGGCCAGACCCCAGCACCGCCGCCGGTCATGACCGGCGGCGACTCGAAGGCTCGCCCCGGTCCAGTTGCCCGCACCGTGGCAGCCGGCGGGTCACGTGCGACGGTTCCGCCGCTGGGGCCGTCGCCCCCATTTCCATGCACAGGAATCCGACTTGTTTGATTCTCTCGCGACGCGCACGCTGGAACCGTGAGTAACATCACCACCGCGAATTGAGCAGTGATGACCACTTTTGATCAGAGTCTCGGTCACAACGGGTGGTCAGTAGATGCCGCGACGGCCACCGTCAGCCTGGAGGGCATCGTCACGGGGTGGAGCGAGGGTGCCCGGCGGCTGCTGGGGTACCCCGCCTCCGAGGTGGTGGGACGGGCCGTGGCCGATCTTCTCGTGGACCGGGAGGCGACCGGCTTCTCCCCGGTCGGTTCTCAGGAGTGGAGCGGTACGGCCGTGCTGAGGCAGCGGGACGGTCGTCGTGTCGAGTTGACCCTGCACGCCCATCCCTCGCTGGACGGGGACGGCGCGACCCAGGCGTTCGTCGTCGCCGCCACCACGGGCACGCCCGACTCGGAGCGCGACCGGCGGATGGTGGAGTGGGCCTTCGCGCAGTCCTCGATCGCCCTGTCCACCTACAGCCCGGCGTCGGGCTCTTGGCGGCTGAACGCGGGGGCCGAGGCGGATCCGCTCGGGGAGGCCCGGTCCGACGAGGGGTTCCTCCGGTGTGTGCGGCGGGTCGCCGAGGAGGCCATGCCGATGCGGTACGAGGGGTTCGCCCCGGCACCGGCCGGTACCGGTCGGCATCGCTCATGGATCGTGGAGCTGTGGCCCGTCCGGGACCCCGGCTCCGGCACGGTAGCCGGGGTCGGCACCGCCGCCTTCGACAGCAGCGAGCAGTACGCCGCCCGGCAGCGGCTGGCCCTGCTGAACGAGGCCGGCACCCGTATCGGCACCACCCTCAACGTGACCCGCACCGCCCAGGAGCTGGCCGATCTGGCCGTCCCGCGGCTCGCCGACTTCGCCAGTGTGGATCTGCTCGACTCGGTGGTGCGCGGGGAGGAACCGGTGCCGGGGCAGGTCGACGCCGCCGTGGTGCTGCGCCGGGTCGCCCATCAGTCGGCGGCGGAGGGCGGGGGTGTGCCCGAGGCCGCCGTCGACCTCGGTGGCGTTGACACCTATCCGCCGTACTCGCCCCCCGCCCGCTCCCTGACCAGCGGCCGGCCGGTGCTCAGCGGCGAGGGGGACCCTGACTTCGTCCGGTGGGTCACCGAGCACGAGGCGCGGGCCGTCGTGGTCCGGGAGCACGGCTTCCACTCGGTCATGGCCACCCCGCTGCGGGCCCGCGGCATCACCCTCGGCGTCGCGGTCTTCGTCCGCGGCAAGGGGACCCCGCCCTTCCAGCAGGATGACCTGATCCTCGCCGAGGAGCTCGCGGGGCGGGCCGCCGTCGGTGTGGACAACGCCCGCCGGTACACGCGCGAGCGCACCAACGCCCTCACCCTTCAGCGCAGCCTGCTCCCCCGCGACCTGCCGAAACAGGCGGCCGTCGAGGTGGCGTACCGCTATCTGCCCGCCGGTACGGGCGCCGGCGTGGGCGGCGACTGGTTCGATGTCGTGCCGCTCTCCGGCACCCGGGTCGCGCTGGTCGTCGGCGATGTAGTCGGGCACGGCATCCACGCCTCGGCGACGATGGGGCGGCTGCGTACCGCCGTGCGCACCCTCGCCGACGTGGATCTGCCACCGGACGAGCTGCTCACCCACCTCGACGACCTGGTCACCCATCTGACCTCGGACGACGACAGCATCGTCCGGGAGCTGCCGTACACCGGCGGGATCGGCGCGACCTGCCTGTACGCCGTCTACGACCCGGTCTCCCGGATCTGCACCCTGGCGAGTGCAGGCCATGTCCCGCCCGCCCTGCTGTTGCCCGACGGCACGGTCGGCATCGTCCACCTCACCCCCGGTCCCGTGCTCGGCGTCGGCGGACTGCCCTTCGAGGCGACCGAGCTGGAGCTGCCCGAGGGCAGCCTGCTCGCCTTCTGCACCGACGGCCTGATCTCCCACGAGCGCGACGTCGGCCTCGGCCTGGAACGGCTCTGCGAGGCCCTCGCCTCTCCGGTGCCGTCACTGGAGACCACCTGCGACTCCATCCTCAAGGACCTGCTCCCCGAGAGCCCGGCCGACGACGTGGCCCTTCTCCTCGCCCGCACCCGCGCCCTGCACGCCGACCAGGTCGCCGCCTGGGCCCTGCCGTCCGACCCGGCGATCGTCGCGGACGCCCGTGCGCAGGCCTCCCGGCAGCTGGCGGCGTGGGGCCTGGAGGAGGCCGCGTTCGTCACCGAGCTGGTGGTGAGCGAGCTGGTCACCAACGCCATCCGCTACGGCGGCGTACCCATCGGACTGCGCCTGATCCGGGACCGCACCCTGATCTGCGAGGTGTCCGACGCCAGCAGCACGGCCCCCCATCTGCGCCGCGCCCGTACCTTCGACGAGGGTGGCCGCGGGCTGCACATGGTCGCCCAGCTCACCCAGGGCTGGGGCACCCGCCAGACCCCGACCGGCAAGACGATCTGGGCCGAACAGCCCCTCCCGGTCGGCTGACCATGACCGGGCGTCCGGGCGGCGACCCGACGACACCGCCGGCCGACGGAGGACCGGCCGACGGAGGGGACCTGCGCACACACACGCTCGGGCTGCTCTATCCCCCGTCCGGCCGGGCCCGGGACTACACGACCATGCAGCTCGCCTTCGTCGGCGGCGTCGCCGAGGCCGCGGCGCCGTACGGCTACGACGTGCTGCTCTCCCCCGCCGACGCGGACGACGCCCCCTCGTTCCGGCGGATGCTCGGGCAGCGGCTCACGGACGGGGAGTGGAGCGGGGACGGCGGGCGGCGTGTGGACGGCGTGATCGTGATGGAGATCCGCCGCGAGGACGGCAGGGTCGAGCAGCTGGTGCGGAGTGGCTTCCCGTTCGTCGCCATCGGCCGCAACCACCGCGCCGACGAGGCGGGCTGGGTCGATCTGGACTTCGCCGGGCTGGCGAGCGGCTGCGTGCGGCACCTCGCCGATCTGGGCCATCACCGGATCGCCTTCGTCAACCGCTCGGAGGAGCTGTTCAACAGCGGCTACGGCTTCGCCCGGCTCGGCCACGAGGGCTACGTCACCGCGATGCGGGACCTCGGCCACGAGCCGCGCGCCTACCTCTGCGGGGAGGCCCTCGCCTCGGGTGAGGAGGTCGTGGCGCGGATCCTGGCGGACGACCCGGCCACCACCTCGCTGGTCACCCTGAACGAGGCGGCCCTGGAGGGCGTCTACCGCGGGCTGACCCGGCACGGCCGCGCCGTGCCGCGCGACTTCTCGGTCGTCGGGGTGGCGGCGAGCCCCTGGGCCGAGCAGGTGACCCCGCAGCTCACGGCCGCCGAGATCCCCGCCAAGGAGATGAGCCGGGTCGCCGTCGAGCTGATGGTGGAACGCCTGCGCTCACCCGGCTCGACGCCCCGGCATGTCCTGCTGAAACCCCTGATCACCCTGCGCTCCAGCACGGGGCGGTGTCGTCCGGTGCCCGGTTCGGAACCCGAGCCGGAATTCCCCGATTTCGACGTGAATTTCTGATACGCCGACTCTGACACCTCTTTCCGTGCACCTCTTTCCGAACACCTCTTTCCGAACACCTCTTTCCGAACACCTCTTTCGGACACACCCCCTTGGAGGGCAGCATGCCGTACCCGCTCGACCGCCGCGGCTTCCTGCGTACCGCCGGTGCGGGAGCCGCTGCCCTCGGGCTCGGCGGGGCGCTGGCCTCCTGCGGCTCCGACGAGCCGAGTACGACCACCCTCACCTGGTGGGACTACTTCACCCTGGACAACTTCCAGCCCGGGATGACCCGGCTGATCAAGGACGTCGAGGCGGGCGTGCCGGACGTACGGATCGAGCGGCGGACGTTCCCGTTCGCGGAGCTGGAGCGGCAGATCACGCTGGGCGCGATCTCCGGCGACCTGCCCGACATCGCGATCGTCGACAACGTCGCCATGAACTCGCTCGGCGGCAGCGACCTGCTGGCCGACCTCACCGACCGGGTCGAGGAGTGGGGCCAGGCCGACCGGTACTACAAGGGTCCCTGGGACGGCTGCCAGGTCGACGGCAGGACGCTCGGCATCCCCAACCAGAGCAACTGCCTGGCCCTGTACTGCAACACGCGGCTGCTCCGGGACGCCGGCGTGGCACCGCCCACCACGTGGGACGAGCTGGCCGCCGCGGCCGAGCGGCTGACCGGCAAGGACCGGTACGGGCTGGCGCTGAGCGCGATCAAGACCGAGGAGGGCGTCTTCCAGTTCCTGCCGTTCCTGTGGCAGGCGGGCGGCGACCTGGACACCATCGCCACCTACGGCACCACCGCCCTGACCTTCCTCGACGAACTGATCACCAAGAACTCCCTGTCCGAGAGTTGCGTGGGCTGGACGCAGCAGGACGTCAACACGCGGTTCCTCGACCAGCGCGCCGCGATGCAGATCAACGGCCCCTGGCAGATCCCGGCTCTGAAGGAGGCCGCCTTCGACTGGTCCGTCGTCGCCCTGCCCCGCGACAAGGAGGCGGCCACCTGCCTGGGCGGGGAGAACTGGGTGCTGATGGCGAGCAGCGAGAAGCTCGACAAGGCGTGGGAGGTGCTGGAGTACACCCAGCGTCCGTCCGTGCTGGTGCCGTATCTCGTCTCCTTCGGCAACCTGCCCGCCCGCAAGGACCTGGCCGACCGGGGCACTTGGGCCTCCGACCCGGCGCTGCGGCTGTTCATCAGCCAGCTCCCCCTGGCCCGTCCACGCCAGTACGGCGAGCACTACGCCGACGCCTCCCAGGCCGTCTCGGAGGCGGAACAGGCCGTGCTGACCGGCTCGGCGTCCCCGGCGGCCGCGGCACGGACGGCGGCCGGAAAGATCGACAAGGCGCTGGGCGGGTGATCTCCCCCTCCGCGCGCCGCCGCCGCGCCGGATACCTCTTCTGCCTCCCGGGACTGGCCTTCCTCGCGCTCTTCCTGGCCTATCCGCTCTTCTACAACGTCTGGACCTCCGTCCACGACGTGCGCCTGAGCAGCCTGCTCGGCGGCGCCGAACGCTTCAGCGGCCTCGACAACTACCGGGCGGTGCTGGACGATCCGGCGTTCTGGCACTCCGTACGCCTGTCGCTGGTCTTCACGCTGGGCTCCCTGGTCTGCCAGTTCACCCTCGGTTTCGCCCTGGCCCTGCTCTTCGCCCGCCCCTTCCCGCTCAACGGCCTCCTGCGCTCCCTGCTCCTGGTGGCCTGGCTGCTGCCGCCCGTGGTCAGCGGCACCCTCTTCCGCTGGCTGCTGGACGCGGAGTCCGGCGCCTACAACGCCCTGCTGACGGCGGCCGGCCTGGACACGCTCTCCCACGACTGGCTCACCGACCCGTCCACGTCCCTGGCCGGGGTGATCCTCGCCAACATCTGGGTCGGCGTGCCCTTCAACATGCTGCTGCTCCTGGTCGGCCTGCACACCATCGACCCCGAACTCCACGAGGCCGCCGCCCTCGACGGCGCGAGCGCCTGGCAGCGCCTGCGCCACCTCACGCTGCCGCTGATGCGCCCGGTCTCGGTGACCGTCCTCCTGCTCGGCCTGATCTACACCTTCAAGGTCTTCGACCTGGTCTTCGTGATGACGGGCGGCGGCCCCGTGGACGCCACCCGTGTGCTCTCCCTCTACGTCTACGAGGTCTTCTTCAAGTTCTTCCGGTTCGGCGAGGGCGCCGCCGCAGGTCTGCTGCTGCTCGTCGTACCGCTGCTGACCGGCCTGTTCTACGTACGACGACTGCGCCGCGAGGAAGCCCCGGGAGGTTCCACGTGAAACCTCCCCGCCGGCCCCGCCACCACCACCCCTGGCTGCTCACCGCGGTCGCCGCGCTCATCACCGCGGCCTTCCTGCTGCCGGTGTACTGGATGGCCAAGACCAGCCTCACCGAGCCGGATCGGATCCTCGCGCCGACCCCGCAGTGGGTGCCCGCCCCGCTCACCGGCGAGAACTACCGGGCGGCGCTGGACTACGAGGGGCTCCCCCGGGCCCTGCTCAACAGCGTGGTGATCTCCAGCGGGGTCGTGGCCCTGACTCTGCTGCTCGGTGTCCCGCTCGCCTACGCGCTCGCCCGGGTCCGGATGCGCGGCTCGAGCGCGATGGTGCTCGCCCTGCTGGTGGCCCAACTGCCGCCCGCCATCGTGCTGGCGGCACCGCTGTTCATCCTGGAACGCCGGGCCGGTCTCGACGACACCTACCTCGGTCTGATCGCCGCCGACACCACGCTGACGTTGCCCTTCGCGGTGATCGTGCTGCGCCCGGTGCTGCGGGCCGTGCCGTCGGAGCTGGAGGAGGCGGCGCTGGTCGACGGCTGCGGGCTGCCCGGCGTACTGCTGCGCGTCGTGCTGCCCGTCATGGTGCCGAGCCTGGTCGCCACGGCCGGGCTGTCGTTCCTGATCGGCTGGGGCGAGTTCCTGTTCGGCCTCACGCTGGCCGACGGGCCGGACGTGCAGCCGGTCACCGTGCTGCTGAACTCCTTCGTCGGGCAGCACGGGACGGCGTGGGGCGCCCTGATGGCCACGGCCACGCTCATCAGCGTTCCGGTGGTCTGTGTGTTCGCCCTGTTCCAGCGGTTCATCGTGGGCGGGCTGACGGCGGGCAGCGTCCGGGGTTGAGCCGTGGGGAGAGCCGTGACGGCGGCGCTTGCGGGCGACCGCCGGTTCAGACCCGCAACGGGTTGAAGCGCGCGGCCGCCATCACGTACCAGGCGGTCGCCCCCGTATGCCGATACGGGTAATAGCCGAACCCGAACCCCGTGTCGAGCGGACTGCTCGCCGCCACGACCCCGGACCGTCCGGGCAACTCCCGTCCTCCCACGCTCTGTTCCGCCCCGAGCAGATCCTGAGCCCGCTCGATGGACTCGACCAGCCGCCGGGCCCGCGCCTCGTCCCCCCGCCCCTGCCGTTCCCGCAGGGCGAGCGCGAGATGAGCGGTGCCCTCGAACCACACGCCGTTGCGGTCGGGCCTGGGCTGGGAGTCGGCGATCGGGGCGTCCTCGTTCGCGAGGAGACTGGCGGAGCTGAAGGTGACACCTTCGTACGACTGCCCCGCCGGCACCGTGCTGTTGCGCCGCCCGGCGTGGTCGAGGACGGCCAGCTCGCGCACGGCCCAGTCCAGCGACGCGGCGTGCGCGCGGGAGTCGAGGGCGAGGTGGGTCCAGGTCTGGGTGTCCTCGGGGATGGGGGAGGTGTTGATGCTGATCCCGTCATTGGTCCCGGTGTAGAAGAAGCCGCCGTCCGCCTCCCACATCCCCTCGACGAATGCGCGGGCCCGAGCACGCCGCTCCAGCCACACCCGGTCCCCCGTGAGCCGGGCGAGCCGCCCGAACAGACAGACAAGGTCGGTGTTGTGCTCGGTGGAGGTGAAGGGAAGCTTCTCGTTCGCCCCGTTGACGCCGAACTTGTACCCCCCGAGGGGTTCGTCGGTACGCCCGTTGCGCTCGATCCACTCCCCGATCCGCACGGCACCGTCGAGGAACCGCCGCTCGCCCGTCCGCCGGGCCAGCGCACTGAGCGCGATCCCGGCCCAGGCCATGTCCCCGACGGCCGTCCCCGTGAACCCGAACTGCGTGCCGACGTTGGCGCTGCCGTCGGCCCGCACGAACCCGTCCGGCTGCGACGAGCCGTCGTAGAAGGTGTACGGCCCGACGTTGTAGGCCTGCCGAAGCCGACCGTCGTCATGGGCCGGGTCGTGCTGCTGCGCGTACAGCAACGCGTCCCCGAGCACGACGGCCCGGGTTCGCCCGTCCACGCTCCGGACGGCGAGGTGGGCGAGGATCGCGAGGGCGTTGTCGTAGGTGAAGGCGGTGCTGAAGAGGCCGGCCTGGTCGGTGTAGCTCTGGGTGAGGCGGATGGTGCCGTGGTCCGGGTAGGCGTCCATGGCGGCGGCCAGGAAGGTGTGGGCACGGCGTTGGGCGGACACCCCTCCGGCGTGTGCCGCGCCCGCTCCGGCCGCGGTGAGCACTGCGGCGCCGAGACCGGCCCCGATGAGTGTGCGCCGGCTGAACGCCGGGCCTTGCCTGTCGGTCATGCCGGTCATGGGTCTCCCTCACCGAACCTTGAGAGCGCTCTCACGGGTGCGGGCTCATTCTGGTGGTGTGGGTGGGGTGGGTCAACGTTCTTGAGGCGGGGAGTAGTTGGCGGGTGGGCCCGGAGGGGCGCCGTAGAGGGGGGTGTAGTGAGGTGCCGTAGAGGGGGCGGCGTAGCGAGGTGCCCGACTGAGCGCAGCCACCACCCCGGTGGGCCGCGCTCAGCACCTCAGGCCGTCCTCAGCACCACCTTCCCCGGCAGCGTGCCCGCCTCCAGCAGCCGGTGGGCCTCGGCCGCTCGGGACAGCGGCAGTGCGTGGGCGATGTGCGGGTGCAGCAGGCCGGCGTCGACGAGGTCGGCCAGGGCCGTCAGGCCCATGTGGTCCGGTTCTGCGGTCACGCCGTGGAAGGAGAGGCCGCGCGCCTTCGCCCGACCGGCGAGGTCCTCGTTGCGCATCTCGACGATGGTCACCAGCGTGCCGCCCGGCCGCAGGACGTCCAGGGAGCGTTCGGCGGTCTCGCCGCCGACGCCGTCCAGGACCACGTCGACGTCCTTGACCTCCTCGGTGAAGTCCCGCGTGCGGTAGTCGATCACGTGGTCGACGCCGAGCTCCCGGACGAAGTCCGCCTTCGCGGTGCTCGCCGTCGCGATCACCTCGGCGCCCCGGGCCTTGGCGATCTGCACCGCGAAATGACCGACGCCGCCGGCCCCGCCGTGCACCAGCACCCGGGTGCCGGTGCCGACCAGCCCGGTGTCGACCAGCGCCTGCCACGCGGTCAGCCCGGCGAGCGGCAGTGCGGCCGCCGTGCGGTGGCCCACGGTCGACGGTTTGCGGGCGAGTTGCCGGGAGGGAGCGACGGCGTACTCGGCGTAGGCGGCCGCAGCACGCGGGATGTACGGCATGCCGTACACCTCGTCCCCGACGGCGAACCGGGTCACGCCCGGGGCCGTCTCCACCACGACACCGGAGATGTCCCAGCCGACGGTGAAGGGCGGGGTGCCGAGCAGGGGCAGCGCGCCCGAGCGGACGAGGGCGTCGATCGGGTTCACGCCGGCCGCGTGGACGCGGACCAGCACCTCGTTCAGGCCGGGGCGGGGCCGGAGCACCTCGGCCGGTTCCAGGACGTCCGGGCCGCCGAAGGCGTGCTGGGTGACGGCCTGCATGAGCTCGCTCATCCGGCGTCCCCGGCCGCCGCGTCCTCGATCATCTCGTCGAGGGTCGAGCCGTCCGGCACGGCCTGCCCGACGTCCCAGTGCTCGGCCAGCCGGCCGTCCTCGATCCGCCAGATGTCGACGACCACCGACGGGTGCGCGCCGGGCGCCGCCCTGGCCACGCTCTGGGTCCACACCTGGTCGTCCTCGGCCACGACGCGCCGCACGGTCAGCGAGAACTCGGGCATCACGGAGGCGGCCGCCGAGAACGTCTCCACGGTGCGGTCCCGGCCGGCCCCGACGCCGTGGTGGTGGTTGACGAAGCCCTCGGTGAGCAGTTCCCGGGCCCGGTCGAAGTCCTTCTCGTTGTAGAACAGCCGGATGTACTCGGCGACGAGTTCCTTGTTGGCCTTCAGCTGTGCCTGCTGAGCCTGCTGTGCCTGCGCGGAGGTCATTCCCTGACTCCTACCACGATCGAGTCGGGTCCCACGAGGTGTTCCGTCCAGGCGCGGGCGAATCCGGCCTCCCGCATCCACTCCTGGCACTCGGCGCCGGTGTAGCCGAAGCCGCCGTCCGTGACCGCCAGCATGTTCAGGCTCATCAGCAGCGCGAACGCGTTCTCGGAGCGCTCGTCGTCGATGAGGGTGTCGTACACGACCACCGCACCGCCCGCGGGCAGCGCCTCCCATGCCCTGCGCAGCAGGAGCTTCTTCCGGTCCAGGTCCCAGTTGTGCAGGATGTGGCCGAAGGTGAGCACGTCGGCCTTGGGGAAGGGGTCGGTGAAGAAGTCCCCGCCGGTGAAGCGGAGGCGCTCGCCCAGACCGTGGCGTTCGGCGTACTCCGTGAACACCGGCTCCGCCTCGGGCAGGTCGAAGCCGGTGCCGGTCAGGTGCGGGTTGGCGAGCAGCACCTGCGCGACCAGGTCGCCCTGGGCGGTGCCCATGTCGGCGACCGTGGAGTAGTCCTCCCAGGGCACCTGCCGGGCGATGCGCAGGTTGGCGCGGTGGCTGATGCCGGTCATGGACGCGAGGAACTGCTTCAGCCGGGCCGGGTCGGCGTACAGCGCGTCGTAGGTGTCCGTGCCGGAGTCCTTCGACTCGTCCTGGGAGAGGCCGGTGCGCAGCACGTCCGTCAGGTGGTTCCAGATGCCGAACAGCCGGGAGTTGGCCATCTCCAGCAGCGGGGCGACGGTCCCGTAGCCGGGCTTGGCCCGGTCCAGGTGGGCGTCGGTCTCGGGGGTGTTGTGGTAGACGCCGTCCTCGCGGCGCAGGAAGCCGAGGGCGACCAGCGCGTCGAAGAAGTCCCGGGCGCCGCGCGGGTGCAGACCGAGCCTGTCGCGCAGCTCGACCACGTCGGCGGGCCTGCGGGCCAGTTCGGTGAAGACGCCGATCTCGACGGCGCTCAGCAGGGTCTTCGACGCCTCGAAGGCCAGCGCCGTCTCCATGATCCGTTCGGCGGACGGGGTGGTGGGGTCCAGGGGGGTGGTCGGGTCCACCGGGGTGGTGGTGTCCAGCGGGGTGGTGGTGTCCAGCGGGGTGGTGGTGTCCAGCGGCGGGCTCGTCATGTTCGTACTCCTTTTCGTACTCCTTGATGGATCAGGCGTCAGTGGTGAGCAGGGCGCGCGCGTAGTGGTGGGCGGCGGGCTCGAACTGGAGGGCCTGGTGGGTGGCGACCGCGTTGACGTCGTGCCAGAACCGCTCCAGCGGGCCGTGGGCCGCCTGCCCGCCGGTGCCCGCGCCGCGGAAGATCCGGTTGACGGCGGTGACCAGCAGGTCGACGGCGAAGGCGCTGTCCCGTGCGTTTCGCGCCACCGCCTGCGGGGTGAACGGCCCCTGGGCGTCGGCCAGTTCGGCGATGCGGGTGAGCAGCAGGCGGGCGCTGTCGATCTCGGCGGCCGAGCGGGCCAGGGTCATCTCGTGGCTGGCCAGAGTGCCGCCCGGTCCGGGCACGCCCGGCGTGGCAGACACGTTCGTCAGCTTGCCGCCCAGGTAGCGGGCGAGCTCGGCCAGCGCGCCCTGGGCCGCGCCGAGGGCGGGCACGACGAACGTCAGGCCGTTGACGGCGGCCAGCGGGGCGATGGGCGTGTCGGGACTGTCGACCGGGCGCCCGCCGAACACCGCGTCCCGGTCGACGACCCGGGCGGCGGGTACGAGGACGTCGTCCAGGACCACGGTGTTGCTGCCGGTGGCCCGCATGCCCACGGTGTCCCAGGTGTCCTCGACCGAGACCGCCGACACGGGGACCGCGACCAGCTTCAGCCGCGGTCCGTCCGCCCCGGGCAGCCTGGCGCAGACGACGACCCAGTCCGCGTACTCGACGGCGCTCATGTACGGCCACCGGCCACTGACCCGCAGCCCCGAAGTGCCGGAGGCCTGCGTCGCCTCGCCGAACGGCAGCACCGAGCAGACGAACGCGGTGTCCGGCCCCTCGGCCCAGAACTCCCGCTGTCCGGCCTCGGGAAAGCACGGCACGAACCGGGGCGTGCTCGCGAACAGCGAGGCGCACCACGCGGTCGCCGGGCACGCCTCGCCCAGGGTCGTCACCGCGTCCAGCAGGTCCGTGAAGGTGCCGGCGGCGCCGCCGTAGCGGGTGGGCACGAAGTGCCGCATGAAGCCGGCCTCGCGCATCGCCTTCACCAGGTCGGCGTCGATCCGCCGCCGTTCGGTCATGGCCGGGGCGAGGCCGGCGGCCGTGTCCGCGATCCGCCGGGCGGCCTCGGTCAGCCGGCCGGGCGTGGTGTCCACCATGGGGCTGGTCCTCGATTCGCAGGGACGCCCAGCGGCGTCGGATGGCATGTCTGACAGGTCAGATGACATGGAGGTCGTCGGGGTCCGCGCGACGGGTGCGGGTCCAGTACTCGACGGCGGAGAAGGGCCAGTTGGTGGCGGAACGGCCGCCGTCCTTGTACCAGCCGCTCACCTGCGACCAGACCCAGGCCCGGTCGGCGCTCGCCGCGTCGACCCAGGCGTTGTAGTCGTCGTGGACATCCTCGCGGACCTGGGCCGCGTCCGCGCCGCGCGCCAGCAGCAGCCGGATCACGTCGACGACGTACCGGGTGGCGCACTCGGAGAAGTAGACGATGCTGCCGCCCTGTCCGACGAGGTTGGTGTTGGGCCCGTACAGGCAGAACAGGTTGGGGAAGTGGGGCACGCTGATGCCGAGGTGGGCGCGGGGCGCCCCGGCCCAGTGGGTGTGCAGGTCGAGGCCGTTCTCCCCGGTCACCTTCATCGGGGTGAGGAAGCGGGAGGCCTCGAAGCCGGTGGCGTACACGATGGCGTCGACCGCGAACTCCTCGCCGTCCGCGACCAGTCCGTGCGGGGTCTCCCGCGTCACGGGGGCGGTCACCAGCGTCACGTCGTCGCGCTTCAGGGTCGCGAGCCAGACGCCGTTGTCCCGCAGCACCCGCTTGGCGCCGACCGGGTAGGCGGGGATGACCTTGTCCCGCAGCTCGGGCGCGTCGGTGAGCTGGGCCTCCATGGACTGCAGCAGGGCGGCGCGGAGCTGTTCGTTCAGGGCGGAGATCGCGCGCTCGGTGGGCGGGTGGTCGTGGTCGACGATCCAGCCGTCGAGGATGCCCCGCAGACCGGGCGCGAACAGCCAGAAGCGGTACCACTGGGTGTAGTACGGCACATGCTCGAACAGCCAGGCCGCGCTGTCGGGCACGGGGTCGTGGTAGTGCGGGGTGGGCCGCAGCCACGGCGGGTTGCGCTGGAAGAGGATCAACTCCGAGGCAACACCGGCGAGTTCGGGCACGAGCTGGTAGGCACTCGCGCCCGTGCCGACCACGGCGACCCGCTTGCCGGCCAGGTCCACCGAGTGGTCCCAGGCCGCGGAGTGGAAGGCGGGTCCGGTGAAGCTGCCGAGCCCCTCCACGGCGGGCAGGGCCGGGCGGTTGAGCTGGCCGACCGCGGTGATCACGGCCCGGTGGGTCATCGTGCGGGTGACACCGTCGGGGCCGCGCAGGGTGACGTGCCAGCGCCGTTCGGCGTCGTCCCAGCGCAGCTCGCGCACCTCGGTGCCGAACCGGACGCGCTCGGCCACGCCGGACTCCTTGGCGAACTCCCGCAGATACTCCAGGACCGTCTCGCTGCGGCAGAAGTGGTCCGGCCAGTCGGCGCTCGGCGCGAACGAGTAGTTGTAGAGGTGGCTGGCCACATCGGTACGGCAGCCCGGGTAGGTGTTCTCGAACCAGGTCCCGCCGACGTCCTCGTTCTTCTCGTACACCGTGACCGGCACCCCGGCCTGGGCGAGCCGGTGGGCGGCCAGCAGCCCGCTGAACCCGGCGCCGATCACCGCCACGTCGAAGTCGGCGCCGGGGCTCAGCTCCTGAAGCGTCCAGTCGGGCGCCTTGGGGTCGTCCTCCGGCAGGGCGATCTCCTCGGCGAGCAGGTCCAGCAGGTCACCGGTGTCGGATCCCATGGCCCAGGTGGTGATCGCCCGCAGCAGCTCCGGGGCGGGCGGCTCGGGCGCCCGCCCTTCGGCCCGCCACCGCGCCAGCGCGGCCAGGGCGATACGGCGGGCCTCCTCCTGCTGTACGGCGGTGAGGCCGCCCTGCGGCTGGAACAGCCAGCCCGGCGCGCGCAGGTCGTCGCGGAGCACCGAGGCGTCCCCGGTCAGATGGGCGACCGTCATCAACAGGGCGGGAAGCTCCGCGCCCGCGAGTTCGCGGCGCAGGGTCTCGTCGTCGGGAATCGGCCGCAGCGGCCTGCTGAACGCCATGTGCGTCACCTTCGAAGGCAGAGGGGTGCGGAGAGGTCATGAACTCAGCGCGGCGAAGCGGCGGTTGAAGTAGACCGCCGGGGCGCCGGGCTCGGTGGTCCGGGTGTCGACGACCTTGCCGACGACGATCACGTGGTCGCCCGCATCGTGCAGCTGGTCCACCAGGCACTCCACGACGGCCAGGGCGTCGTCGACGACCAGCCCACCGCGGGGCGTGCGCACCAGCCCCCCGCGCCGGAACTTCTCCTCGTCGGAGGTCGCGAACCGCTTGGCCAGCTCGGTGTGATGCTCACGCAACACGCTCACCGCGAACTCCGCGGCCCGAGCGAACGCCGGGAAGCTGCGCGCCGACTTCGCCACACACAGCAGCACCAGCGGCGGATCGAGAGAGACCGAGCAGAAGGAACTGACGGTCAGCCCGTGCGGCATCCCACGCTCGTCGCACACGGTGGCGACGGCGACGCCGGTCGGGAACCGGGCCATGACCTCCTTGAAGCCGTCGGTGATCGCGACGACCTCCTCGAACCGGTCGGCCTCCGTGCTCACCTGCCCGAACCCGTCAGTCATCGCGCCCACCTCCCGCGCCCCGCACCACGACCGCCGAGTTGAAGCCCCACCTGCCGCGGGCCAGCACCAGTGCCGCGCGCACCGGGGTCTCCCGAGGCGCGCCGCGTACCAGGTCGATGCCGTACTCCTCGGGGACCCCGTCCGTGCCGTACGTCGGCGGGATCACGCCCTCGCGTACGGCGAGCAGCGCCGTCACCACGTCCAGTGGGCCGCCGCCGGAGCACAGTCGGCCGGTGAGGGCCTTCGGCGCGGTCACCGGTATCCCGTGCGGGCCGAACAGGGCGCTGATCGCCTCGGCCTCGGTGCGGTCGAGGTCGGGGGTGCCGGCCGCGTCGGCGAACACCACGTCGATGTCGGCGGGCGTCAACCCGGCGTCGTCCAGGGCGAGTTCGGCGGCCCGGCGCAGACCGGGCGGGCGGCCGGTGCCCGGGGCCGGGTCGAAGGTGCTCGCGTACCCGGCGATCTCGCCGTACACATGAGGGGCGCCGCGCTCGGCCGCCGTGGCCGCGTCCTCCAGGATGAGGATCGCGCCGCCCTCGCCGGGCACATGGCCGCTCGCGTCGCTGCCGAACGGCAGGTACGCGCGGGCCGGGTCGTCGGACGTGGTGAGCCGGCCGCCGGAGATCTGCGACACCCAGCCCCACGGGTCGAACGCCGAGTCGACGCCGCCGGTCACCACCATCGGCGTGCCGCGCCGGACCGTACGCCGGGCGTGCCCGATCGCGTCCAGACCGCCGGCCTGCTCGGTGACCAGGGCGCTGCTGGGGCCGCGCAGTTGGTTGCGGATGGAGATCTGGCCGGTGTTCACCGCGTAGAACCAGGCGAACGACTCGTACACGCTCACCTTCTCCGGTCCCCGCGACCACAGCTTGTGGAACTCGCGGTGGGTGAACTCGAAGCCGCCCTGCCCGTTTCCGGTGACCACGCCCATGTCGTAGTCGGCGTAGGCGCCCGGCTCGATCGCCGCGTCGGCGAGCGCCCGGTCGGCCGCCACCAGCGCGTACCGGGTGGAGACGTCGGTCTGCGGAAGCAGCCTGCCGGGCAGGTGGGCGGCCGCGTCGAAGTCACGGATCTCGCCGGCCAGCCGCACCGGATAGCGGGAGACGTCGAAGCGGCTGAGGACGCCGATGCCGCTGCGGCCCTCCAGGGTGGCCGTCCAGTACGGCTGCGGGCCGGTGCCGTTGGGGGCGATCAGGCCGACGCCGGTGACGAGGACGCTCATGCGGCACCTCCGGGTACGTGGCGCAGCACCATGGCGCTCTGGAAACCGCCGAAGCCACTGCCGACGGTCAGGACGTTGCGCAGCCGCCGCTCGCGCGCGGCCAGGGGCACGTAGTCCAGGTCGCACTCGGGGTCCGGCTCGTGCAGATTGGCCGTCGGCGGGACCACGCCGTTGCCGATGGCCAGCGCGGACGCGGCGATCTCGATCGAGCCGATCGCGCCCAGCGAGTGGCCCACCATCGACTTGATGGAGCTGACCGGTGTGCGCCGGGCGTGCTCGCCCAGGCTGCGCTTGTACGCGGCGGTCTCGTGGCGGTCGTTCTGCTTGGTGCCGGAGCCGTGGGCGTTGATGTAGTCGATGTCCGTGGCGTCGGTGCGCGCCTCGTCCAGCGCCGAGCGGATCGCCTCGGCCATCTCGCGGCCGTCCGTCTTCAGACCCGTCATGTGGTACGCGTTGCAGCGCGTGGCGTAGCCGGTGATCTCGGCGTAGATGTGCGCGTCACGGCGCACCGCGTGCTCGTACTCCTCGACCACGAACATCGCGGCGCCCTCGGCGAGGACGAAGCCGTTACGGCTGCGGTCGAAGGGGCGCGAGGCCCGCTCGGGTTCGCCGTTGCGCGGGGTGGTCGCCTTGATGGCGTCGAAGCAGGCCACGACGATCGGCGTGATGGGGGTGTCGCAGGCGCCGGCGAGCATGACGTCCGCGCTGCCCTCCTCGATGAGGCGGCAGGCGTGGCCGACGGAGTCGATACCGGAGGTGCAGCCGTTGGAGACCATCGCCACCGGCCCCTCCGCGCCGACCGTCCAGGCCACCTCGGCGGGCATCACACTCGGCACCAGGTAGTCGAACATGTGCGGTGAAAGGTTGCCGGGGTCCATCAGCCAGTCACGACCACTGTCCGACAGCACCAGATACTCCTGCTCCAGGCTGGTCGCCGCCGCCACCGCGCTGCCCAGGCTCACCCCGATCCGGCCCGGTTCCAGCTGCTCGAAGCCGAGCCCGCTGTCCGCGACCGCGTCCCGCGCGCAGACCACGGCGAACTGGGAGGCGCGGTCCATCCGCCGTATCTCCAGCGGGGTCAGGCCCTCCAGTACCGGGTCGAAGTCGGCCTCGCCGGCGATCTGCGACCGGTACGGCGAGGGATCGAAGAAGGAGATGCGGCGGATGGCGCTGCGTCCGGAGGTCAGCAGTTCCCAGAAGGCCTTCACGCCGTTCGCGCCGGGAGTGCGCACCCCCATGCCGGTGATCACCGCTCGGCGGGTCATCGCGTCCCACCCGTCGTCCGAGCTGCTGCTGACTCGCTCACCCTGTGGCCCCCTTTGCGCCGAAGCTGTGCGCGTACGGCGGTGTGCCGTGCGCCGTCCGTGCCGACGATGGCCGATGCGGCCCTACGGACCGCTGGGAAGGCGCTGGGAGGATGGTGGGAGGACGGCCCGGACCGGCCCGGCGGGACGGAGTGCCGCGCGGGTTGGAGTTCCGCGCAGGGTTGGAGTTCCGCGCGGGTTGGAGTTCCGCGCGGGTTTCCGGACGGACTACCCGAACGGCTAGTGGCGACCGGCCGGTTGGCCAGTGCGGGGCGAGCCCGTGGCCCGTAGCATGAAGAACATGGCATTTCGGGACTGGGGGGACCCGCAGCGTGCCCTGACCGTGGCGGCGGCGCTGATGCAGGCACCCCTCAAGCAGGTACTGTCCACCCTGTCCGACGCACTGACCGACCTCGTGCCGCACCACGCCGTGGTCATGCTGACCGGCGACTGCCCCAAGTCGGCGACCTGGAGCCATGGAGACGCCGAACTGACCGAGGCGGTCACCACGGCCGAGATGGCCCAGCTCGCCACCCATGTCGACATCGGCCGGCCCCGGTTCGACCGGGTCCCGCTGGCGGGCGCGCCGCGTCCGGTCCTCGCGGTGGCCTCCGCACCCCCCGGATCGGCGGGCGCCCTGTTGGCCCTCCTCCCGACCAAGGACGCCGCGCCGGAGCCCCATGTGCAGTCACTGGTACAGCAGTTGTGGGACCTGGCCACGCTGCGGATCATCGCCCTGTGGCCCAGCGCCGTCCCCGTGAACCAGGCGGCTCCCTGGATGGCGAGCGGCGAACGGGCCCGGATCACAGCCGATCTGACGGACTCCCACGCCGCGACGCTCACCACGCTGCTCGGCCTGCTGCGCAACCGCAGCCTCGACGACGCCGCCGCGCGGCGCACGGCCGTCGACCTGGCGGTGTCCTCGCTGATCGAGCTGCGCTCCCTCGGCGAGGGCGAGCGGCTGCCGGGTGAGGAGACCGCCCAGGAGGCGTTCGGACGGCTCACCGACATGCTCGGACTGCTGTCCCGCTACGGCAACGTGGAGCTGGAGTTCTGCGGGCCCACCGGCGAGGCGGCGCAGCGGGTCATCCCCCCGGTGATCGCGCAGACGGCGCGGACGACGGCCCGCGGCACCGCGCTGACCATGCTGGAGCAGGGCGGTGTCAGCCGGATCCGGGTCAGCTGGCACGTCGAGGACGGCGAGCTGCGCACCATCATCCGCGACGACGGCCCGGGCGCCCTGGCCGGCGACGCGCTCGCCGTGCACCGGCTGGCCGACCGGGCGGCCGCCGTCAGCGGTGCCGTGCACGTCGACGCCGTGGCCGGCTGGGGCACGATCGTCACCGTACGGCTACCGCTGAGCGCACCAGAGCGCCGGCGCAACAACCCACTGGCCGACCTCAACCCGCGTGAGCTGGACGTCCTGGAACAGCTCGTCCAGGGCCACCGCAACCGAGCCATCGCCGAGCGGCTGCGGATCAGCGAGCACACGGTGAAGTTCCACGTGGCGAAGATCCTGAAGAAGCTGGGCGTCAACTCACGGGGCGAGGCCGCTGCGCTGGCCCTGGCGGCGGGGTTCCCGGCGTCGCTGGCGTTGACGTCGTAAGAGCAGGAGCAGGGTGTGAAGGCCGCGACCGTCGTCCCGGGGTCGCGGCCTTCACGCATGTGGCACCCAGATCTCCCGGGGGGCAGCGCCCTACCCCCGGTCCCTGCGCCAGACCAGGACCCGGCGGCGTTCCGCACCCCCGATACGGGTGCGGGCGTGCAGGGTCAGGTGGTCGTTCTCCAGGGTTGCTTCCCGGGTCTGTTCGGTGTTGATCCAGTCGGGGCGGGGAGTGACCTCGATGCGGTGGACGACCTGGGAGCCGTTCAAGCGCCAGGTTCCGGCGTAGCCCATGTACGGGACGGGGCCGGGGTCCGTGCCGCGCATCATGTTCACCGAGACGTGGCCGTCCCGGGTGTAGATGAGCCGGCCGCTTGGCTCGGCGCCCAGTGGCCCCCGGGAGGTGGCGCCGGTGTCGTCCAGTTCCTCGAACGACACCAGCCGCCACACCCCGATCAGGTCATCGGCCCGCACCGCGGCCGCCCGCTTCCGACGGTTCCGCCGGTTCCTCCAGGAGCGCCACCACCCGGGTCCAGCCCGCGCCGGCGCCCTCGACCGCCACCGGGAAGCACACCACCGTGAAGCCCGTCGCCGCGGGCAGCGTCGCGAGGCCCGCGAGCTTCTCCAGCTGGAGGTACTCCCGGGTGCGCCCGTACACGTGGGCGGGCCACAGCGCGCCCTGGTCGCCCGTCCTGCGGTAGTCCTCGATCATCGACCGCATGGGCCGGTCGAGGCCCCACGCGTCGATGCCGATGACCCGGACCCCGGCCTCCACCAGGAACCGCGTGCCCTCCCCACTGAGCCCCGGATACTTCGTCAGGTACTCCGCGGAGCCCCACAGTTCGTCGGCGCCGGTCCACAGCATCACGATGTCACCGGCCCGCAGCTCGTGGCCGGCCTCCCGCAGCGCCCCGCGCAGATGGTCGACGGTGATGCCCTCACCGGGCGGCACATGCCGTACGTCCAGCCGTACGCCCGGCCCCAGGCACCACTCCAGCGGGACCTGGTCGATGCTCTTGGCGGGTTTGCCGCCGCTGAACGGCCCGTAGTGCAGCGGCGCGTCCATGTGGGTGCCCGTGTGGGTGGTCAGCGTCACCGTCTCGTTGGAGATCGCCATCCCGTCCGGGAAGTCCTCCGGCGTCAGCCCGAGCACGGTGGCGCCGGTGCGGTGGTCCAGGAGCTCCACGGTGACCGGCGTCGCCTCGCTCGGCGTGTGCCGGGTGACCACGCTCAGGTCGACGATGCGCGTCACGCCGCCGAGCCCTCGCCGACGAGCTTCTCGGCCTCCTCCTTGACCGCGCCGAGGTCGGCCACGCTGTTGCGCTCCACCGCCGCCTTGATCATCTCGTCGGCCTTGTCGTAGGTGAACTTCCCGGCGACCAGGCCGTCCGCGTCGGGGTCGCGCGGCTTGAAGTCGTGCGTGAGGACCAGCTGGGTGGTGTGCTCGTCGATGGACAGCGCCCGCCACTCGCCGCCCATGTAGCCCATCATCGGGGCGTTCTCCAGCTGCCGGTAGGCGATGACGTGGCGGTCGGCGTCGATGTCGCGCCGCGAGATCCACGACTGCACCTCGCCGTTGACGTCGACGACGAGCCGGGCGATCTGGTGCTTGGCCGACTCCTCCAGGATCGTGACGTCCTGGGTGGGCGGGAAGATGCGGGCGTAGCCCTCGACGTCGACCAGGACGTCCCAGACGGTGGCGACCGGGGCGTCGACGGTGACGGTGTGTTCGGTGTGGTGCATGGGGCTCTCCTTCGTGAGTCCGGGCGCGGCGAGGCCGAGCAGTTCGTCGTGGTTGGCGTAGGCGGCGTCGTACTCGATCCGGGACCGCCAGGCGCTGATGTGCTCGTGCACGGGCGGGAGTTCCGAGAAGGCCCGCAGCGCGTCGAGGTCGCGGCACGCGAACTGGGCGACGGCGTTCGCGGTCATCCCCCGCGCGTGGTCGTCCACCGGCAGGCGGTGGTGCGGTCCGTACCCGAAGTGCGTGACGAGGCCCGAGCCGAGCGCGAGCTTCTCCAACTCGCTGAAGAACTGCTGACGTTGGTGCTCGTCGACCGAGTCCGCGAACCGGTAGACGAGGGTGTGGATGATCACGGGTCTCCTCCGAGGCGCACTGGAAGCGGCAACGGGGGACAGCGTCCCGGCGGCGCCTCTCGGGCGGCTGGGAGACCGCTGGGGGCCGGATCACACGGCGCCAGGCACCCCCAAGCGCCGGACAAGCGATCCCCGGGCGGTGACGGCGAGGCTCCCTGCCTGCCGACCCACCGTGACGAGCCGAGCCGAGGAGCAACCAGGATGGCCCCGACGCCGAGTCAGAATCCACCGCGTACGACGACTTCCGCACCGGCCAACGCACCGGCTTCCGCACCTCCGGGAGGTGCGGCGGCCGGGGAGAGCCGTTCGGCGCTGTTCACGAGCGCAGGAGGGGACCCCGCGGCCGGGCAGAGCCGGTCACCGCTGTCCGAGGCCGCCCGGGACGTCGCGGTCGAGGCCGCGCAGGGCGCCGCGGTCGCCGAGGCCGAGCGGCGGCTGTCGCCGGACGTGGTCAAGGCGGCGGTCGCGGCCGGGTTCGCCCGGCATCTCGTACCGACCGCGTACGGCGGTGACGAGGGGAGCTTCCTTGAGTTGGGGCGGGCCGTGAGCGCGGTCGGGGAGGGGTGCGCCGCGACGGCATGGTGCGTGTCGCTGGCCGCGCACGTCGGCCGGATGGCGGCCCATCTGCCCGAGGAGGGCCGGCGCGAGGTGTGGGCGGACGGCCCGGACGCCTTCTTCGTCGCCGCCCTGACCCCGATCGGCACCGCACACCCCGAGCCCGGCGGCTACCGCCTGACCGGCACCTGGCCCTTCGTCAGCGCGATCGACCACGCCGACTGGGCCCTGCTCACGGCCCAGGTGCCGGGCGCCGCCGGGGGCCCGCCCGAGCCGCGCGTCCTCGCGGTGCCCCGGGACGCCTGGCGCACCGAGGACACTTGGCACAACGTCGGCATGGCCGCGACCGGCAGCCACACCGTCATCGTCAAGAACCTGTTCGTCCCGGCCGGACGCACGGTCAGCCGCGATGACCTGTTCACCGGACGCGGCGCCGCGGACATCGCGCCGCGGCTCGCCGTGCCGATGCAGGCGACGACCATGATGTTCGCGGTACCGGCGCTGGGCGCCGCCAAGGGGGCGCTCACGGCCTGGCGGCGGCACGCCGAGCGCAAGATCCGCGCCGCCGCCGCCCATCCGGCCCCCGCGCTGCCCGGCATGCCGACGTTCAACCGCGTCTCCTGGGACGTGACGCTGACCCGTAGCGCCACCGAGATCGACGCGGCCGAACTCCTCCTGGAACGGGCCGCCCGCACGGTGGACGAGCACGGCCCCCACCTCACCGCCCTGCAGACGATGCGCGGCTGGCGGGACTGCGCGATGGCCACCGACGCCCTGGTCGCCGTAGCCAACCGCCTGTTCCGCGGCGTCGGCACCACCGGCCAGTCCTCGACCAACCCGGTACAGCGCTTCTGGCGCGACATCAACTCGATGTCCGGCCACCAGGCCCTCCAGGTCGAGTCGGCGGCCACGGCGTATGCGTACCGGGCGCTGGGCCTGTGACCCAGGGGTTGCACACGTTGCACCCGTTGCACCCATTGGACGCCGGCCCGGCACTTCAGCCCATCCGACGTTCGAGGGGGCGGCCGCCTCTGGACGCCGACCCCGACATCTCAGCCCGTCCAGCGTTCGAGGACAAGGCCGCACCACCCCAAACCCCCACCCACCCCGGAAAGGAACCCACATGTCCATGAGCCGCCGCACCGCCCTGACCGCCACGGCCGCCCTGGCCGCCACCGCCCTGTCCGCCCAACCCGCGAGAGCCGGTGAGGACGACGCCTCCACCGCCCGCCGCATCCTGTTCGAGGACGACTTCTCCGCCGGCTTCGCCACCACCGGCCCCGGCGCCCGCTGGACCCACATCCCGTTCGGCGGCGGCGTAGGCCAGGACGCCACGGCCACCACCTCCCGACGCGGCCTGCGACTCGCCGCGAAGGGCAGCAACCCCCGCACCGGCGACCCCGCGTTCACCCTGACACTGGGCCAGCACGAGACGAGCGGCCTACCCGGCACGCTCGACCACATCAAGTGGCTGTCGTACCCGGACCGCCGCACGAGCGAGGGCACCCTCGGCTTCACCGCCGAGCCGAACCGCCTCCTGGTCGGCGAGTCCTGGATGACGGCGACCACCTACGGCACCGCGGCCCACCCCTTCGGCACCGCGGTCCCCGACGCGCTCGACGACCCGCGGCTCGCCATGGCCGGACTGCCCGTCGAGGACCCGGAGACCGGCATCGCCGTCGACTTCTTCTTCACCGACAAGACGGTGTACGCCTTCTACGAGCGCCTCCCCCACCACCGTGACACGCTCGGGAACTACGCGGCCTTCACCTACGCCGTCCCGGTCGCCCGCCGCTCCTCACCGACCGCCGAGCACCACATCAGGATCGAGTACGACCGCTCGCGCGGCGTCATCCGCTGGTGCCTGGACGGCCGCGAGGTGTTCAAGGTCGACCGCATCGGCCACCTGCTGCCCTCCCGCCGGCACCTTGTGCTCGACCACGGCGGCACCCCGACCTCGGTGACCCCGCGTCAACTCACCTTCGGCCTCGGCATGTTCGTCGCCCTGGACTTCGCCCGCCGGGGTGTCGCCGGTTCCGGCCTGGTCCGCCTGACCGACGAGGCGGGCCACTACTTCGACCCGGTGCACGGCGAGCCCACCCCGCAGTCCTTCCTCGACGACGACAGCCGCCCGGAGAACCGGCTCTGGGGTCAGGGCGCCGCTCTCGGGGTCCGCCGTTTCCTGGTCTCCAGCCGCAACGCCGGCTGATCGAGGAGCCCGCCATGCCACCGTCGTACGACATCGATCCCGAACTGGCCCCGCTCGCCGAGCGAATGCGCCCGCTGGACTACGCCGACCCCGAGGGCGCGCGGTCCGTGATGCGCCAGGTGATGTCCGCGCAACCGCACTACGAGCACCTCGACCGGGTGCGGGTGGAGGACCGCACGCTGCCGGTACCGGGCGGCCCGGAGCTGACCGTCCGCGTCTACACCCCCGCACGGCCGGCCGACGGTGCGCGGCCCGCGCTGCTCTTCCCGCACTGGGGCGGTTTCGTCACCGGCGATCTGGACACCCCGCGTGCGTTCGCCGCCCGGATCGCCGACCAGGTGGGCGCGGTGGTGGTCTCGCCGGACTACCGGCTCGCCCCTGAACACCCGTTCCCGGCGGGCCTGGACGACTGCTGGGCGACGCTGGAGTGGACCGCCGCCAACGCCGCCGAGCTGGGCGTCGACCGCGACCGGATCGGCGTGGGCGGGTTCAGCGCGGGCGGCGCCCTGGCCACCGCCTGCGCACTGCGCGCCCGTGACCTCGGCGGGCCTCGCGTCCGCTTCCAGTACCTGCTGTTCCCGCAGCTCGACGACCGCCTGGAGACCGTGTCGGCACGGGAGTTCACGGACACTCCGGTGCTGGACCGGGCCAGTCTCGTGCTCTGCTGGAAGCACTACGTGGGCTCGGTCGCCGGCCCGACCCCGGTGCTCGCGGCGCCGGCCCGCGCGGAGGACCTGACGGGGCTGCCGCCGGCGTTCGTCGGGGTGTGCGCCTACGACCCGCTGCGCGACGAGGGCATCCAGTTCGCACACCGGCTCATCCAGGCGGGCGTGTCGACCGAACTGGTCCACTATCCGGGAACGTTCCACGCCTCCGTCGGTATCGGGCACGCTGCCGTCTCCCGGCGCATGGTGCGCGACCAGATCGACGCGTTGCGGCGAGGGCTGGGCGTGGCCTGAGAGCCTGCCGTATCGCGCTGTCCGCCGTATCCGCGCAGAGCGACGAAAGATCCGTATACGACGACGAGATCCGCGTACGACGACGAAGGGCCCCGGGTCGGGTGACCCGGGGCCCTTCGTCCGTGCAGTACGCCGGTGATCACCGGTGTTGGCGTCAGACGGCCACACCCGCGCGAGCCGTACGCAGCAGCAGCGCATGCTCGGCCACCCGGCGCCCGAGGTGGGCCGCGGTGAGCACGTCGCCCTTGCGCATGGACTCGGGACCCTGGTCGCCCGGGCACTGGCCCATGGCACCCAGCCAGCCGCCCAGCCGGTTGAGGTCGTTCTCGGTGTCGCCGGGCAGCAGATCGAGGTTGACCCAGTGCATGCCGTGCTGCGCTGCCAGCACCGTGAAGTACTGCAGGGTGTTCAGCTTGTCGCCGCTCATCGCGCCGGAGGTGGTGAAACCGGCCGCGACCTTGTCCTTCCAGGCCTGCCCGTACCAGCGCTCGCTGGTGGCCGCGGCGAACTTGTGGAAGTCCGGGCTGGCCGAACCCATGTAGGTGGGCGAGCCGAAGATGATCGCGTCGGCGGCGTCGAGCCGGGCCCAGTCGTCCTCGGTGACGGTGTCGACCGTCACCACCTCGACCACGGCGCCCGCCACGGAACGTACGCCCTCCTGGACGCCCTCGGCCATTTTCGTGGTGTGCCCGTACCCGCTGTGGTAGGCGATGACGACGGATACCGGGGATGCAGACATGGTTTTCCCTTCGGACGACATATGCAGGACTGAGAATTGGTGGCGCACCCGATTGCACAAACGATTACTTGCGAACCGCAGAATCGGATTACGCCTCCAGCGTGTCAGCAGCGCCTGCGCCGGGGTACTGCTCCTTCGGGCAACAACACCTACCCGAAGGAGCGGCCGAAGGGACGATCAGCGAACCAGCGGACCAGCGGATCAGCGGACGGAACAGACCGAATTCCTGGCCATCAGGTCGTGCTGGAGCGTCTGGAGTTCCGGAGCGGGTTCAATACCCAGCTCCATGTCGAGTATGCGCCAGAGGTTTCGGTAGGCCTGGATGGCCTCGGCGCGCCGTCCGCTTTTGTACAGCGCCTTGATGAGCTGGGCGTGGAAACTCTCGTTGAGCGGATTCTCCGCGACCAGCAGCCGCAGCCGCGGGATGATCTCCTGGTGCCGGCCGAGCCGGGTGCAGGCAGCGATGTGCAGCTCGTGCGCGGACAGCCGCAGTTCGTTGACGTAGGTCAGGTGGGCGTCGAGCACCGGGCCGGTGATCATGCCGGCCAGCACCGGACCGCGCCAGAGCGCGAACGCCTCGTCGAGCAGGACGGCGGCCTTCTCCGCGTCACCCTGGTCCAGCGCGGTGCGGGCCCGGCCGACCAGGCCCTCGAACACGACGACGTCGATGCTGTCGCCGGGTACCTCGATGCTGTAGCCGGCGGGCCGGGTCACCAGGACGGACTGGCCGCCGGGCCCGACCCCGCAGAGCTTGCGTGCGTGGTAGATGTACGTCTGCAGCGTGGTGAGGGCGCTGCGCGGCACGCTCTCCCCCCACAGCTCCTCGATCAGGGTGTGGGCGCCGATCGACTCGCCGTACTGCACGACGAGCAGTCCGAGGAGCTGGCTGACTTTCGACCTGGTCAACGTTGTCGAGCGCCCGTTGTTCAGGACTACCTCGAACTGTCCGAGCAGTTTGAACTTCAATTTCTTTCCCCCATTTTTTGCGGGCACGCAACAAGGGCTGGTCGATTCGCGCGGCGATCTCCGTCCGAAACCGATGCATCGCAGAATACGGAGTGATCATGACTTCGCCGCGGCGCCCCAGTACGCCTGCCCGCGCTCACCTGGCGGTCCAGTCCAGGAACATATTGGACGGTATAAGAACAGGCGCATTCGTGCCACAGGCTCCACAGTGATCGGCGTCACACTAGCCGTTAACTGCCCAAAATAGCGGCCGGGCTTTAGGCCGAGAATTGATCAGCCGAAAGCGATTTCTCAAAATTCGGCAAAGCCTTGGAATTTATAGTCGGGGATTCCCGAGGAGTCCCGGGGGCGGAAAACGGAGGCCGTCCGGCGGGCCGTCGACGGCCAGGCTGACCAGATGTCCGGTGTCGGTGTGATGCGTCGTGAACCGCCACTCCGAGGGCCGCACGGGCCGACCCCGGTCGTCGGTCAGCACCGCGCTGCGACCGTGCAACCGGAATCCGAAGGTGTGGAACGGCAGCCGCGTGCCCACGCCGAGTGCTTTGCTGTAGGCCTCCTTCAAGGTCCACAACCGCAGCAGGGTGCGGGGGCGTTCGGCCGGTGAAGTGGCGTTGAGCACTGCCCGTTCGTAGGGGGTGCAGATCCGCCGGGCGAGCGGTTCCTCCCGTACCGGGCGGGTGGCCCGCTCCACGTCCGCCCCGACCTGCCCGCCCGTCACAGCGAGTGCGAGCACCAGCCGGGTGCCGGTGTGACTCAGGCTCAGCTCCAGGCCGCCGCAGCCCCGCAACCGGGGGCGGCCGGCGGGGTCGCGGGTCAGCTCCAGTTCCCCCGGATCGACGCCGAGGACCGCGCCCGCCATGCTCTTGACGAGCCGCCGGGACGCCACGAGCCGCTGCCGCGCGGCCGGCGGAAGCGCCGAGTCCAGCCGCCCGCGCTCACGCCCGAGCCACCGTACGGCCTCCGGCTTCCCGCACACGGCCCAGTCGGCGACATCCGCGTGGACGACCACACTGCCGTACCGCCCGAGCGCCCGCCGCGCCACGTCGACACTGCGGCCCGGCACCACGGCCAACAACGGCGTCACACCACCGCACACCGCAGCACATCCGCCCGCCACGCCGTACGCGCCCCATCGGAGACCCGCAGATCAAGCCGCACGGCAAGCCGATACAACGCCCCACACAGCCTGGCCCGCCGCATGGAGACGCCGAGGGAGGCGGGGTGGACGGAGGGGCCGGGGTGGCCGGAGGGGTCGGGGCGCCCGGAGGGATCGCGAGGCACGGAGTGCGCTTCTCCGGGGTGCCGGGCCCGGGGGTGATGGCCGACGGGGCAACTGCCGCTGCAGGGACCGAAGGAGGAACCGGACGCGGAGCGGGGGCCTCCGGCGGGCCCGGACAGAGGGTGATGGCCGGCGGAGCAATCAGCAGCGCAGATACCGGAGGAGGAGACAGACGCGGAGCGTAGAACTCCGGCGAGCCCGGACAGAGGGTCGTAACCGGCGGGACAATCACCACCGCAGCAACCGAACGACGACGCAGACCCAGAGCGCGAACCTCCGCCGAGCCCGGACAGACGGTCGTAACCGGCGGAGCAGTCACCACCGCAGCAACCGAAGGAAGACCCGAGCTCGGAACGCGAACCTCCGGCGGAGCCGGGCAAGGGGACCTGCCGGGCCGTCGGCCAGGCACCGGGGCGGCCGTTGCCGGGGCCTGCCGTGCCGTGCCGTTCGGGTCCGTACCGATGCGCCCCCGCCTCCTGCCAGCCGTCGAGGCAGGCGGCGGCCGCGGTGAGCAGGGCGCAGCGCTCCAGGAGAGCGTGCGGCGGTTCCCCGCCGACCGACTCGGCGCCGACGGCGGCCAGTTCACGCCGTTCCGCCTCCAGCAGGCCGACCAGCTCCGCCAACGGCTGCGGCAGCCCACGGCCGCGTACGGGAGTGAGAGGCCGGGCCAGCCTGTCCTCCCCCGTGGCGATGCGGGCGAGCCGCTGACCGAGCCGCTCCCACGTCTGCGGGGACCGCTCCCGCACCGCCCGCACCAGCACGCGCCGCCGGCGCCGGTACTCCACGGCCGCGACGTCGGGCCGGTGCAACCGCGCCCCCAGTACGGGCGCGATCCCGCCGACCCCCTCCAGCAGCAGCACGGGGACCAGGCACCGCGCGGCGGCGGACCGGTTCCCTCCGTCATGCCGGAGAAGCCGGTCGCAGATCCACAGGTCGAGGTAGCAGGCGCCCACGGCATCGGACGCGGCGGCGCTCAAGGCGCCCGGTGCCATTGGGCCTTGCGTGCCGGAGGCCACGGCGCCGGAAGTTCGCCCACCCATGGTGCCGGGCACTTGCGAGCCCACACTGCGGCGCGCCTCCGCGCCCACCGCTTCAACGACCCCATACAGCGCCGCCGCCGCATGGCTGAGCAGGCGGCCGGGTTCCAAGGGCCCCCGTGCCCCGGGTCCGACGACCCGTAGTCCCGCCCGCGGGACCGTCGCCATGCCGCCACCGGAGTCGCTCCGGCCGTCCCACGGTCCTCGTCGGTCCTGTGTCCGCATGGCTCACCGCACTCCTTTCGAAGGCCCCGTTTCGGTGGGCCCGGGTCGGCGAGGCCTCACCATCGGCGCACGGCGTCGGAGGCGGCTGGGAGCGCGACGGAGGGGTGCTGGACCGGTTCCAGCGGGCTCCAAGGGGGTCGCCGCACGATGTGTGTGACGGGGACCGTCCACGTCATGTCACACCCACCGAGCCCGAGGAGACGACTGCGATGGCGACTGTTGGCATCGTTGGCATCGAGGACCTGCGCCGCATCCTGGTGGCCTGCGCCGGCGAAGAGGAGGGCTCCCGGCTGGGCGGCGACACCCTCGACACCCCTTTCGAGGAGCTGGGTTACGACTCGCTCGCCCTCATGGAAACGGCTGCGGCCATACAGGAGGAGTACGGGATCGTGCTGCCCGACGAGGAGGTGAGCGAGGCCCACACCCCGCGCAGCCTGCTCGATTTGGCCAACGGAGCGGTCCGTACCGGCGGCTGACCCACCCGCAATGTCCACGGCCCGGCCTGACCGGCCCAGCCCAGCGCGACCCGGCCCCCGACAGCATCACCGCTGCCGGGGGCCGGGCCCGTCCCATGACCACCGCGTCCGTCACCACGGCACGCGTTCGTTCACGTCCCCCTCCATGCTCCCGTGGAAGCCGCCCGTCCCCCCGGCGCCCAACGCCAGCCGTACGGGGACCTCGGCACCCTCCTCGACCGTGCGGGTCCCCCGGCTGAACGGCGAGTCGGCGTTCAGGTCGGTGGCCACGAGCCCGGGGTTGGCCGCGTTGACGCGGATCCCGGCGTCGCGCAGCGCCTCGGCGTACACCAGGGTCACCGCGTTGAGGGCTGCCTTGGAGGAGCTGTAGGCGAGCAGGCCGCGCGAGGCCGCCGGGTGATCGGGGTCGTCGAGGAGGGTCAACGACCCGAGCGGGCTGGACAGGTTGACCACTCGGGCGTCCTTCGAGCGCCGCAGCAGCGGCAGGCACGCCCGCGTCACGGCGACCGTGCCGAGGACGTTGACCTCGATCGCCCGGCGCAGATGGTCCTCCGTGACGTCCTCGACGGGCAGGCCCCACTCGGTGACGATCCCGGCGTTGTTGACGAGGACGTCGAGCCTGCCGCACTCCGCCTCGATCGTCCGGACCGCCGCGTCGACCTGCTCCCGCACGGTGACGTCGAGCCGCACGAACCGCACGTCGAGGCCCGCCGCCCCCAGTTCGCCCGCGGCCACACGGCCCCGTGTCTCGTCCCGCGCCCCCAGGAACACGGTCAGTCCCTCGGCCGCGAGCCGCCGCGCGATCTCCTTGCCGAGGCCCTTGTTGGCCCCGGTCACCAGCGCGATGTCCCTCATGCCACCCCCACCCGTTCCAGGTCCGCGAGTGCCGCGGCACGGTCTCCGTACGCGCGGGTGAGCGCCGAGCCGAGCCGGGCCTGTTCGACCGTATAGGTCTGGGTGCCCACGGTGACAAGGGCGAGCGAGGCCATCGCACAGCCCAGCCGGGCCCGGTCCACCGCCTCCCACCCCTGGCTGACGCCGGCCAGGTAGCCGGCCCGGAAGGCGTCCCCGACCCCGGTGGGGTCCGTGTGCGCCGGCACGGGCACGGCCGGGATGTCGAGCGTCGGTCGGTCGGCCCGCTCGATCCGGCAGCCCTTCGCGCCCAGCGTGGTCACCCAGGTGCCGACGCGGTCGAGGACCTCGTCGTGCTCCCACCCGGTGCGGAAGAGCAGCAGGGCACTCTCGTACTCGTTGGTGAACAAGTGGTCGGCCCCGTCGACGAGTTCCCGTACGGCGGCACCGTCGAGCCGGGCCAGTTGCTGGGAAGGGTCGGCGGCGAAGGGGACACCGAGAGCGCGGCAGGCACGGGTGTGGCGCAGCATCGCCGAGGGATCGTCCGCACCGATCAGGACATAACCCACCACATACTCCCGAATCACGGCGACCAGGTCGACGCGATCCGCCTCGGCCATCGCCCCGGCGTAGAAGGTGGCGAGCTGGTTGCCGTCGACGTCCGTGGTGCACATGAAGCGGGCGGTGTGCCGATCGGCGGAGACATGCACGGCCGAGATGTCCACGCCATGCGCGGCGAGCACGCCGCCGTACTCCTCGAAGTCGGTACCGGCCGCGCCGACCAGCACGGGCCGGTGACCGAGCGCGGCCAGGCCGTAGGCGATGTTGGCCCCGACCCCGCCGTGCCGCACGTCCAGCGTGTCGGCGAGGAAGGACAGCGACACGTGGTCGAGCCGCTCCGGGAGCAGCTGCTCCACGAACCGCCCGGGAAAGGTGAGCAGATGGTCGGTCGCGATGGACCCGGTGACGGCGATGGTCCGCGACCCGCACGGCCGGTCGCCGGTGACGGCAGGGTTACGGCCATTGCCACCGGCGACAGCAGGATTCAGGGCATCGCCGTGGCCGACGGCAGGACTCCGGGCATTGTCGTCGGCCATGTCTAGAGCCCCGCCGCGGACAGCAGCGCATCCACACGGTCGGTGCGCTCCCAGGTGAAGTCGGGCAGCTCCCGGCCGAAGTGGCCGTAGGCGGCGGTCTGGGCGTAGATGGGGCGCAGCAGGTCCAGGTCGCGGATGATCGCGGCCGGACGCAGGTCGAAGACCTCGTCGATGGCGGCCTGGATACGGTTCACCGGCACCTCCTCGGTACCGAACGTCTCCACGTAGAGCCCGACCGGCTCGGCCTTGCCGATGGCGTACGCCACCTGGACCTCGCAGCGGGTGGCCAGCCCCGCCGCGACGACGTTCTTGGCGACCCACCGCATCGCGTACGCGGCACTGCGGTCCACCTTCGACGGATCCTTGCCGGAGAAGGCCCCGCCACCGTGCCGGGCCATGCCGCCGTACGTGTCGATGACGATCTTCCGCCCGGTCAGCCCCGCGTCGCCCATCGGCCCGCCGATCTCGAAGCGGCCCGTCGGATTCACCAGCAGCCGGTAGCCCTCCGCTTCCAACTTGACGCCCTCTTCGGCCAATTGGGCCACGACAGGCTCGACGACATGGGTGCGCACGTCGGGGCTGAGCAGCCCTTCCAGGCTGATGTTCGCGGCATGCTGCGAGGAGACGACCACGGTGTCCAGACGGACCGCGCGGTCCCCGTCGTACTCGATGGTGACCTGCGTCTTGCCGTCGGGGCGCAGGTAGGGGAGGGTGCCGTCCCTGCGGACGTCGGCCAGGCGGGCGGAGAGACGGTGTGCGAGGTGGATCGGCAGCGGCATCAGCTCCGCCGTCTCGTCGCACGCGAAGCCGAACATCAGGCCCTGGTCGCCGGCGCCTCCGGTGTCCACGCCCTGGGCGATGTCCGGCGACTGGGTACCGATCGACACGGACACCCCACAGGAAGCGCCGTCGAACCCCTTGGCCGACGCGTCGTACCCGATGCGCAGGACCGTGTCCCGGACGAGCTGGGCGACCGGCGCGTACGCCGTGGTGCTGACCTCTCCCGCGACGTGCACCTGACCGGTGGTGATCAGCGTCTCCACGGCGACACGTGCGGCGGGATCGGCCGCCAGCAGATGGTCGAGGATGGTGTCGCTGACCTGGTCGGCGATCTTGTCGGGGTGGCCCTCGGTGACGGACTCCGAGGTGAACAGACGTAGAGACACGGCTCTCCCTGGGTTCGCAGCGGCTGCTGACTGACTGCGCGAAGTGTGCGCACCGCCGGTCGAGGACCGCTTGGAGCACCGCGGGACAGGTGCTCCAGTCCGAGGCCGGCACCTCGTCCCACGCGACCTGGTGGATTTGCTCCTCGACGTGGAACATCAAGGCTCAGCGTGCCGCGGGGTTGCCCTGATGGGTGAAGGCGGCCCACAGGTGGATCTTGTGCAGGTCGGGGCGGGCGGACTCACGGTGCAGCAGGTCGCCCAGGCCGGGCGGGGGCCGGCGGTCCGGGTCGAGCATCCACAGCTGGGCGGCGCGCAGCGCGTCGGCGGGAGCGAGGTCCTCGCTGGTGAGGAAGTGGTGGAAGACGGCCATCATCAGCGCGGTCGCGCTGTCGTTGACGGCCCAGCGGGAGCCGACCACGTCGGCCGCACCCCGGGCGACCAGGGCGGTGGAGAGAGTCAGCGCCTCGTCGTGGTCGCCCGTGCTCAGGTCGGTCTCGCAGGCGCTGAGCACGACCAGCGGGCCGTCCGAGCCGGGCTCCGCGGCCGCGGCGTGGTCCAGGATCCGGGCGACGGTCAGCGCGCCGTCGGCCAGCGACAGCGCCGATCGCGCGGGACTCGGACTGGCCATGCCGTGGCAGGACATGTGCACGACCGCCGCCGGCTGATCACCGCCCGGCAACACGGCCAGCAGGTCCTCGCAGCTCCCCGGCGCGTCCGGCACACCCTCGGCCGCCACGAACTCGCCGTAGCGCCGGGCGTCCGGGTAGCAGGCCGAACGCAGCGCCTCCATCTCGACCTCGGCCCACACCAGGCTGAGCCCCGGGTCGGTGACCAGCACCCGGCGCCCGGTGGCGGGCAGCCGGTCGCGGGCGGCGGCCCGCAGGAACTGCGCCCCGGACGGGGCGTAGCTGAACACCGCGTCCTCGCAGGCGTACCGGTAACCCCCCAGCGGGATGCGGTTACGCGCCGCATGCCAGGGGACGACACCGAGGGGGCCGCACGGGACCAGTACGATCCGCGGCGGCCGGCCGAGGGGTTCCAGGGAGTCGAGGACCGGCCCGATGGCGGCGGGCCAGGCCCAGTCGCACAGCTCGCTCATCGCTGCCTGCCATTCCGTCTCGGCGGCCTCCCGCGACGCCTGCGACGCGTCCGGGTCGGCCGCCTTGCGGGAACGGTCGGCGGCGGCGGCGAGGTAACGCCCCAACTGGTGGCTGCCGGGAGAGAGCAGCAGCGGCAGGGTGAGCACGGCGGGCTCGGCGCCGCCGGGGCGCAGGATCAGCACGTGTCCCGGGATGTGCGGGCGGAAGCCCTCGCCGGGGACCAGGTAGACCAGTGCGTCGGCTCCCGAGGCGGCCAGCGCGGCGGTCAGTGCGGCGGCGTCCGGTGTGCCGAGCAACTCCCGTGCGCCGGTGCCGTTTCCCGCCCCCAGTGCGGCGAGCGCCTGGCGCCGCAAGCTGCCCGGCAGCTCAGCGCCGGCGGCCGGGGCCGCGACCACGGCCGCTCTCCCCGGCCGGAGCGGATCCCCCTCAGCCGGATGCCGCTCGCCCGCGTCCCTCTCAGCCCGGTCCCCGTCATGCGGACCCCGCTGAAGTGGATGCCGCGGTGCCTGCGTCCGCCACCGCTCGGCCAGGTCGGAGTGACCCCGGTCCGCCAGCAGCCGGGCCACGCCGTGTCCGGCCGCGGCCGTCTGGAGCACCAGGGCGCGGCCCAGCTCCAGCGCCTCCACGACCTCGGCGGGACGGTGGTCCTCGGAGCACCGCAGGGCCAGCCACAGCGCGTGGCCGGCCGCGGTCCGGGCCGCCGACAGGGCGTGCTCGGCGCCGAGTTGAAGGAGGACATCGGCGGCCATCAGCTCCAGTGCCTCGCGGCGGGCGTCCAGGCTCGCCTGCCAGTCCTCACTCTCGTACCCGCCGCCGGTCATCGCGCTCTTCCAGCGGGCCGTGGACAGCTCCGTCAGAACCTCGACGTTCAACGGCGTGCCGCCGTGGCCTTCGGCGGCCAGGGCGCGGACCCTGTTCAGCTCTTCGAAGCACGGGTCGAGCAGGCTGAGGTCACTGCGGTGGGTGGTCGCGCGGAGCATGACCTGGCCGAGGGCGAGCCGCAGCTGGGCTTCCGCCAAGGGTGACGTCGGCGATTCCTCGATCGCCCGATGGACCTCCGCGATGGCGCGGTCGATGACTTCCCGGCGGGGGTCGACCCTGGCCAGATCGATCATCATCTGGGCCCGTACCGTGGGGAAATGCGGTGCGAACAGCGGCGGGACCGTGGCCGGATCGGTCTCCGCCGCCTCCCTCAGATACCGGGCGGCGGCGCGGCGGTCCGCCTGGTCACCGGTACGGAGGGCACGTCCGCCGTGGGCCTGGCCCAGCATGCCGGTGATGACGAAGCGTGACCCCGCGTCGGGCTCAGGGGAGGCGTACAGTCCGCCCAGCTTCTGGATCAGGTCATCTGTCGCGCGGGCCATAGCGGCCTGATCCCGGCTGCGGAGGGCCTGTTGGAACCTGGTGAAGAGGCTGAACACCTGGACGTCGTAGCGTCCACCGCCGGCAGTCAGCCCCTCGGCCATCGACAGGGCGGCCGCGCCGTCCTGGAGGCTGCCTCCGAGCCTGGCGGCGGTGGCGACGCGCTGGGCGAGGAGGGCGGTCAGGTGCCGCCGGGTGGCCGCGGGCTTCGCCCCGTCCGCCGGAAGGGCGTCGATCAGCCCCCGGAGCCACGCCGCGCTGCGCTCTGCGCGCGCGATCCCGCCGTTCGACACCCACAGGTTGTCGATCGAGGTGGCCAGGATCACTTCCAGGCCCAGCTCTCGCTGCCAGACCGAACGCGCCGCGGGGTCCGGGTCCAGCCACGCCGCGGCCGCGTCCACCTCGCCGAAGTCCAGCGTTTCCGGCATCCGGAGGTTCCCCGCCAACAGCAGGGCGGCGTGGAACTTGGCCACGCGGATCCGCTCGGGCGCGTCCACAGGCAGGGCGAGCAATGCCTCCCTGGCCGCCTGCGCGATGCCGCGGACACGTTCGACGAGCGACCGGGGATCCTGCCCGCCCGATCTGAGCGCGGCGAGCAGCTCGCGCAGCGGCGCGAACTCCGGCTGGTCCAGGCCCAGATCCGCCAGTTCCCGGCCGGCGTCCGCCATGGAGACCGGGGAATCGTTCACGGTGACGCACAGCCACTCCAGCAGGCGCGCGAAACCCACCGCGTCGCGGCGCGCCCAGTCCAGCACCCCCTGGACGGCGTCGGCCGGCGCCTCATCCACGGACTCTTCGCGGGGCAGCGCACCGGCCGGCCCCGCCGCCGCCTCACCCTCGTTGCCCTCCTGGGGCACAGACCCGTTGCCCTCCTGGGGCAAAGACGGCGAATTCTCCTCAGGCGGGCCGGGGAGCAAGGACAGCAGCGCCGCGACGCGGTTCATTTCGGCCACCACCTTCTCCCGCGTCGACAGGTCCCCGGCGACGATGCGGGCGAGAACGTTGAGGGCCTCGGTCAGCTGCCGCCGCAGGATTTCGGTCACGGCCGGCGGCCATGAGCCGTCGCGCACCTCCCGAGGAATGTCCGGCGGGGTGAGGAGCTCGGCCAGGTTGCGCCGGGCCATCATGGCGAGAGGGTCGTTCAGCGGCATGACACGGTCGGCCGCCCGGAGATGGCTCACGGCCGCCTCCCACTCCTTCGGATCGGCCTGCCGCCGGCCCTTGAGCCGCGCCCACATCAGCAGCCCGAGCCAGGGCACGACGGCCGCCTTGGCCGGGTCCTCCGCCGGCAACAGCCTCTCGACGGTGGCCAGATGCTCGATCACCGACCGCAACGCGGCCAGCCGCGGATTCCTCTGCGCGTCGGGCCACAGCTCGTGCGCCTGGCGAACGGCGACGGCGGCCCAGGCCCTGAGCCCCGCCACGTCTCCCTCACCATGGTCCAACTGCTTCTCGTCGGCCATGCGTCTCCCCGCGACTGATGCCCCCGGCCCGCTCCCCCGCAACGGTCCGCGGCTGGGTGGGCGAGGTCGTTGAATCGAGGACAGGCTAGTGCCCGGCGACCTTGGCAACTGGTCGGTGACAGGCCGAATACCGGGCGAACTCAGTGCAGGCCCAGCGCGTGCAGCTGGTGGGACCGGCTGCGGGAGATGCGGCGTGAGATGAGGGCCGATCTGGGCACTTCCCGGGCGGATTACGGGCGTTGAGCACGAGAGACCGGGGTTCTTGTCGCCATGAGCGCGACTGATCGGCATAGTGGCGGTGATGCCAAGGGCTGACGAGGCCTCGGGGAGGCAGGGTGCTGGTGAGCGGTGAAGAGAGCGGCGGCGTACAGGGGCTGCGGGCCTGGGCCGCGGACGTGGCGGAGCGGGTCAAGGGGCTGACACCCGCCATGGGGGCCGGTGTGCTGCCGTCGCGGGCCTACGACGAGTCGATCACCGAACTCGACCAGCTGGCAAGGCTGTTGGACCACGACCCCAGCCTGCGCAGTGCGGTGAGCGTATGGCTCGGGGGTGCGTTGGCCCTGCGGCACACCGCCGGGGGCGGCGAGCCCGCGGACCGGGAACGGGCGGAGGCGCTGCTGCGGGGCGTGCGGGACCGCGGGACGGCGCTGGGAGCGGCGGCCACCGAAGAGGACCGGAGGTGGGCGGCGTTGTACCTGATATCGCTCGTCGCGCCGCTGGGGCCGCAGCCGGGCGTGCTCGGGGCGGCGCCCGACCTCTCCGCCTTCGTCGAGTCGCTCACCCGGGAGGGACCCACCGGGATGATGACCGCGGCGGCGGAGATCGAAGCGCTGACCGCGGAGGTGATGCGGCTACCGCTGCCGCAGGAGTTCCTCGGGGAGCTGCGGCGGATGCGGGGGCTCTTCTCGACTCCTCCCGGGCCGGAGTTCTCCGACCTGCTCATGAGCATGATGCCGGCCGGGGATCCCCACGCGGATCAGCTGCGGCAGATGCTGGGCCAGGTGTTCGGCAGGGCAGGTGCCCCTGCGGGCGGGCGCCCGGACGCCTCGGCCCCCCACGAGACCCCGGCTCCCACCTCGCGTCCTGAACCTGCCCCGTCGCCTGATCCGAAGCCCACGCTCACGCCCGACGACATGCGCCGGCTCGCCGCCGCCATGGACGCGGTGAACGCCACCACACATGGCTTCGACGACGTGCTCAGGAGCGGCGATCCCCAGGCGCTCAACGAACTTCTTCGGCGGCTGAGTTCGGTCCAGGACCAGCCGCCGCCCGGGCCGGACGTGACCTCCGCCCTGGAGAGCCTGAGGGCGCTCCTGCTCAACATCAGTCCGGGCGTCGGCGGCACGTTCGAGGACCGGTCGGCCGGCCGCAGCCACCTGGGGACGATCGTCGACCACTTCGACAAGCTCTCAGGATCGCTGCCTCCGGAAGTGGGCGATCCCGCCGTGTGGGGCCGCGCGTTCCAGCTCTACACCCGCGTCATGGAGGCCGGGGAGAGGGAGGACGCCCAGGTGCTCCGTGGCCTGGTGGACGAGGCGGAAGCGCTGGAGCAGACCGTCTCCGCAGGTCATCCGTTCCGAAGTGTCGTCCTCTTGGCCCTGGGTGCGGCCTACGGCAGGCTCGGCGCCGTCACCGGGGACAAGGACATGCTGCGGCGTGCCCTGCCGTACATGGAGAAAGGGATGTCCGGTGTCCGGCAGAGCGGTCTCCCGTTCGCCGACCAGGTGTCCCAGCCGTACATGCCGGACCTGGGTCCGCTGCGTGCCGCCTTCGGCGGTGACGCGGGCCCGGCGCCCGACCACGTTCCCGCGCCCCAGGACTCCTCGCTGGAGGAGCAGTACACCTCTGCGCTCGACCTGGCCGTGCGCTTCTCCCTTTCCCGCGACCCGGCCGTCCTCGACACACTGATCGACGAACTGGAACGGGTCCGCGACGGAGTCCGGCAGGGAAGGGCGCCGCGGATCGCCGCCGACGCCCTGTGGTACCTGGCCGAGGCGTATCGCGAGCGCACGGTGTTCAAGCAGGACGTGAAGGACGTCGCGGCCCTGGAGGCCGCCAAGGAGGCCCTGGTGGCGCTGGCCGCCGACGTCCTCCTGCAGGCCGGTGCGGAGCACGGACTGCTCGCGGCGCGGTCCGGGGCGAGCCGGGCCATTCGGGCTGCCCGTTGGGCGGCCTGGCAGAAGCGGCCGCACGATGCCGTGGCCGTTCTGGAGCTGGGCCGGGCCCTGGTGCTGCACGCGGCGTCCACCTCGTCCGCGGTGCCCGATCTCCTGGAGGCGGGCGGGCACGACGAACTGGCCGAGGAGTGGCGGGCGGTCAGCGAGGCTCAGGACCCCGGGGCCCCGGGCCAGGGCGGCGTCCCCGGCGAACTACCGAGCACGCTGCGCCGCCAGGCCCTCGAAGCCCTCGGCTACCGGGGGGAGGACGGCCTCCTCGGCACGCCCACGCTGAGCGAACTCGCGGACGGGCTCGCGGAGAGCGGCGCCGACGTGCTCGTCTATCTCGTCCCCGGCGAGGCCGACGCCCGCGGCGCGGTGATCCTGGTGACGCCGGAACTCGGCTCCGCGGTGGGGGACCAGCGGCTCCTGTCCGATGCCGAGAGCGGTCCGCTGGAGCGCTACCTCGACGCCACGGCCGTACGCGATGCGGCACGCGAAGTCGGCTCGGCCGACCCGTCCGTCGAACAGGCCTGGGAGGAGGCCCTGGCGGCGCTCTGCGACTGGGCCTTCAAGGTGCTCGGCCCACTCCTCCTCGGCGTGGAGAAGAAGCTCGCGGCAGGCGGCGAGCGGGACGGACGGCCGCTCAGGGGCGTCGTGGTGCCCTGCGGGCGACTCGGCATCGTTCCCTGGCACGCCGCACGCTTTCCCGACGATGCCTCCTACGACTACCTCTGCCGGCGCGTAGTGATCAGCTACGCGGCGTCCGGCAGCCAGTTCCTGCGTACGGTGAAACGCGCGCCGCGGGATCCGGTGGCCGCCCCCGTTCTGCTGGCCGACCCGACCCTGGACCTGACGCACGCCGAGGTCGAGGTCATGGCCTTGCGGGACGCCTTCTACCGGCAGGCCCGCATGTGCGGAGGGTTCTTCGAGGAACTGGAAGAGGAGCCGGCCGCCGGCACGCCCGACGACGTCCTCGGGTTCCTCGACGACGGGGTCTCGCTGCTCCATGTGGCCTCGCACGGATCGGCGGGGACGCGTCCCACCGTATCGGCGCTGCATCTCGCCACCCCCGAGTCCAATGGGGGGACGTCCGCCGAAGAGGGTGGACCGGGACCGGATCCGGGCATGCTGACGGTGACCCGGCTGCTCGACCGGTCGGTCACTCAACAGGCTTGTGGGGACGGGCCGTTGATCGTGCTGAGTGCCTGTCAGACCGATCTGAGCACCCGCGACCACGACGAGGCGCTGACGCTCACCACGGCGTGTGTCTCGGGAGGAGCGCGGGACGTCGTCGGATCACGGTGGACGACCCAGGACAGCGCCTCGGCGCTGCTGATGGCGGTGTTCCATCACCACCTGACCGTCGACGGGCTCAGCCCCGTCGACGCGCTCAGGGCCGCGCAGCTGTGGATGCTCGATCCACACCGCGAGAACCCGGGCTCACTCAGCGGCGAGCTGGTGCGGCAGATGGAACGACCGGACCTCGACCGGATTCCGCTCTGGGCCGCCTTCATCCATCAGGGCCACCCAGGCCCCCGAGCGGCAAAGACCGAAGCGAAGAGGGGAGACGCATGAACGAGGGCGACGCGGGTGAGGGCCGTAGAAGTCCGGCGGAGCGGCTGCTCGCCCTGATCGCCGAGCACCGGGACACCCTCCGCGAGGCACTCGACGACGAGCAGCACGCGACTCTGCTCGCCAGGCTCGAAGCCCTCGCGACGGTGGCGCCGGACGACGGCAGGGCGGTCCGCCGGGCGCTCCAGGGCGTCCGCCTGGCTCTGCTGCCGCTGCCGCTGCACCATCCGGTGCGCATCGCGCTGGACTCCAGCCGGCTGGTCGCCGCACCGCCCGGGCCGGCGACCGTGGCGGAAGCGCGCGATCTGATCGACCTGCTGGCGAGCCCGCCGCCGTCCCCTGAAGCCGAGACGGCCGCCGACACCGCACAGGACGAACTGCTGCGCGCGTCGGCCCTGTCGGCGGACGAGGCGCGAGCCCGGTGCGGCGGCGCGGCACCGCCTCCCGAGCTGATCAGACTGGCGGACCCCCAAGGCGGCGATCGATACCCGGAGTTCCAGTTCGCCGCGGGCAGTGGCACCCCGCACGAGGTCGTCCTGGAGGTCAACCGTCTGCTTCTCGCGGACGTCGACCCCTGGGGCGCCATGGCCTGGTGGCTCAGCGGGAACACCTGGCTGGGCGGGACACCGGCCTCGCTCCTCGGCCGGCTGCCCGACCGGCAGCTGGTCGGCGCGGCCACCGCACTGGTGGAGGGCGACTGATGAGCGGCCTCTTCCCCATGACTCCGCTGGAACTGAACCCCAACCGCGAGGTGATCCCGGCGGGTACGGAGCTGTGCCGGGTGCACAACACCAAGTACGCGCCGGACGAGTTCAACCCGACACTCGCGGACCCCTGGGACCCCAGGCCGGGCAGCCGCTTCGACGGCACGCCGCTGGACGCGTACCACTGCCTGTACCTGGCGGACACCCCGACCACGGCGCTCGCCGAAAGCGTGTTGCGCTCACGGCCCTTCGAACCGCCGGTCGGCAAGCGGGTCATCCCCTACGCCACGGTCTGGCGCCGGACCCTGAGCGTCATGCGGACCACGTGCGAGCTGAACCTGGTCTCCCTGATCGGGTCGAACGACCTGGCCGCCGTCTGCCAGGACGCCACGCTCCTGGAGGACGAGAACAACTATGTACAGGCAAGGCGCTGGGCGAGCGAGATCCGGGCACAAGTACCCGACGCCATGGGGCTGATCTGGCAGTCCCGGCACAACCGGCCCCAGCACGCCCTGGTGCTCTTCCACGACCGGTTCGACCATGTGGACGGCGCGCCGCTGGAAGTCCTGGCGGACCGAGGCATCGCGGACCTTGACTCCGACGACGGCATCGACGCGGCGAACGGGCTTCTCGGTCCGCTGCGGGCAGAGATCTCGAAACCGAGACGGGGGTGAGGTCCGCGGCTGCACTGGAACTCCCTTGTCCCAGGTGAAGCGTGATGCCATCGTGGTCGTATGGCATCGCCTCTCCCTGACCATGAGTCACTTCTGTCTGAACTCAAGGAAGTCAGACGCATGGGGCTGGTCAGGCTGCGCGGGCGAGCGCTGTCGTCCCTGGGGTCGGCGGCGGAAGCGGTGGCCAAGGCCCCGGCCCGGAGTCCGGGAGCGGCCGTCGAGGCGTTGCTGCGGCTCGCTGTGTCGCGCCTGGACGCGGGCACTTTGCGCACCGCCGCCGAGTACACCCTGGGTCTGGCACAGGGCACCCTGGACTGGCCGGCGTCCTCGCGTCGTTCCAGGGCGGCCTCGGTGTACGGCGTGAGTGTCGAACGGTTCCGCAAGGACCACGAGGTGATGGTCCTTGCGCAGGTCGCCGACCAGATAGAACGGCTGGTGTCGCAGACGACCGGAACGCCCGGCCTCGCAGAGAACGAGCGGAGCATCAGCACGCACCGGTCCGTTCAGGTCCGGGCCGGTGACCGGCCCGTGACGCTCACCCTTCATGTGCACCCGGTGGACCTGTTGCGGGATGTGGACGTGATCGTCTCCCCGATCAATGTTCATCTCGCGCCGCCCGAGCCGTACAAGTCGTCGGTCGCCGCATCGCTGCGCCGGGCGGCCTCTGTGTACGGCGTGACCGGTGACGTGTTGGACGACCCGGTCCCCGACGAACTGCGCGCGTGGGCTGCCCGGCACGGGACCGCGGGACGCGCGGTGCTGCCCGGCACGGTGGCCGCCACCGGCTCGGGGGCCCTGGCCGGACAAGGTGTGCGGCGGATCTACCATGCCGCGATCGCCGTTCCCCGGGCAGGAACCAACGACTACGACGTGCTGCCGGCCGACGTCACCCGGGCCGCGACCCGGGCTTTCGCGCTGCTGGCCGAGGAGAGCGATCGCCATGAGCCGCCGCTGAGCTCGGTGTGCTTCCCCCTGCTCGGCTCGGGTCGCGGCGGACTGCCGTACCACGTCAGTCTGGCCGCGATATGGGCCGCCGCTGAGGCGGAGTTGGCACGCGGAGCGCGGTGGGACGTCCACTTCGTGGTGCGTTCCCCCCAGCCGGCGGAGCTCGTCGAGGGCATACCGGCCTGAATACGCCCGGCTTGCGCCCGGCGTTCGACCGGGTGACCCGCTGAAATTGGAAGGGTGCCCCTCCGGAATGAACCAGGCGTTCCCCTTCTTTGCGGCCGCATTGCCGTCGGGAAGCGGACGACGAAGTTCTGGCAGCTGAGACCGGAGTGGGCTGGCCAGCGGTTTCATTCGGATTTCATCGCACCGGGTTACCCATTGTGTCGTCGTGCAACCGAGATGCGTCCGTGGGGCGGGTGGTGCATGAGGCGGTCGTCAGGGGCTGCCACACGTCGCGGGATCCGGATCGCGACGGGGAGTTGGCGGGGGGAGTCGACCTATGCGGGAAGCCTGCGATCCACAGGCTGCGTGCCCGGTGTGCGCGACCCCGGACCGGCGGAGCGAGTTCTGTACGGCGTGCGGTTGGCGCCTCCATGACGACCCGGTACTGGGCGAGTTGACCGATCGGGACCTGGAGTCCGCCCGGGACGCGCTTCGAGAGGCCGAGCACGCCTGGGACAGCCGGGCGGCGGCACTGTCGGCCCGGCGTCCGCAGAGCGGCCGACGGGTCGCGGAGGTGACCAGGGGAGGCGCGCCGAAGCGGGGCGGGAACCATCCGCCGGAAACCGGCCGGGCCGACGGCGGGATTCCGTCCGAGCCCGGCGAACTCCTCGACGGCCTCCATCAGGGCCGCTTCAAGGAACTGTCGTTCGTGGAATTCTCCGCCGAGGGTCTCCACATGATCAAGGTGACCGTCGGGGAATCCGGAATCCCGCTGCAGAACGAAGTGGGAAGCAGGACATGGCGTTCCGTCGTCCAGGAATTCGACTCCGACGAGGACGTACGCCGTTTCCAGCTCGCGGGAGGAATAGGAACCCTGCCGCCCGTGGACCGCCGGGAGTTCGACGACGCTGTGCTGCGGTGGCTCACGGCATGCCTGCCGGCCGTTCCCGACCCCCCGGTTGTTCTGCTGCGGCCCCCTTCCGGGTGGGTGCTGCTGGAGCGCGCGACCGCCGCCGTGCGGGGAGCCTGTGCTTTTCTTGCCGAACTGCACGCGGGTAGCGCGGAGTTGCCCGACGACACGTCCGCCCGCCGTACGACCGCCGACGCGGTGCGCCGTCTCATACGCACCCTGCCGCTCCTGGCCGACTACACGCTGCTGCTGGCCCGGGCCGACCGCGCCACGGGAGCCCTGCGCCCCCACAGCCATGTGCTCTTTCCCGCCGGCACCCGGCTCCGGCCCGGTGAGTCCACGACCGCCGAGGTCACCGGGTACGCCGGGATAGCCGGGCGCGGCGCCCTGTGCCTCCCTGTGCTGGCCGGTGTGCCCGCCGCCGATGGGACCGGTGCGCCGCCCGTGAGCGTGCACCAGGTCGAATTCGGCACACTGGAACCGACGCGGCTGACCTTCGTGTTGCGCGGACCGGGGGAAGTGGACCTCGTCGCTCCCGATGGCCGAGCACCGGATGACCGCACGCCCGGCGCGCGCCTGGATCCGGACGACGTCGACGTGCCGCGTCTGATCACTGCTCTCCGACACTGCAGGGTCGTGAGGCCCCAGCCGCTGGAACTCTTCTTCACCGTCGAGCTGAGCGGCGCCGACTCAGCGGAGACCGAGGAACGCCTCACCTTCGTACGGGACTTCACCCGTCCGCTGGCCCGGCGGGACCCGGCCGGGGCCACGGTCCGGGTCGGAGCCGTCGGTCACCACGACCACACCGTCTATGAGAGCACCTGGGCCAAAGAGGGCATCCTGCTGGAGGCACCCGTCCCCACCGGGCCGCCCGCCGAGTTGCTGTCCGCCCTCGGCGGATGGTCGCACGCCAGGCGGCGGCAGGACATGGTGTCGTCCCTGGAGGACGCGCTGGAGGCCGTGACCCGGCTCTGGTTCGGATACCCGGACCCGGTCGACGTGCGGCGGGTGGTTCTGATCGTCGCCCGCCGCCCGCCTGCGCCGCCCCGCCAGGAGGGAATCGTGCTGGCCTGCCCGCACGGCAAGGACTGGCGGAGGGCCCTCGCTCTACTGCGATCCCACGGTGTCCGGGTGATCCGGGTGGAGCCCGCAGCGGGCTCGCCACCCCCAGACCTTCAGGACCGCGCGGCCCGAAGGTACGCCGACGACGCCTGGAAAGAGCTCGGTGCCGACGGCGTCATCCCCCCCGGCGCAGACCCGGCGGCTGTGGCCGAGAGCCTCGCCCTGCCCTGGCGGTTGGAGGGTCCGGACCTCGGTCTCGCCTTCGCCGCCCCGCTCGTGTGACACCGCCGGTGTCCCCGGAAGGAGGAGAGTTCATGCCCGACCTCTACAACCCGAACAAGAAGGAACCCGGCGGCCAGGAGCCGAACGGCGCGGCCGCCGCACAGAACACGATCCCCGATCCCCGCGTCCCGGAGCCCCCGCCCTGGGCCCCCGAGACCGCGCCGGACGGGGGCGGTCTCCCGCCGGGCAGGCCGCCTGGGCAGGCCGTGGCGGGAGCGGACGAAGGCTCGGAGCCTGTGCCGGGAGGAGATCATGCCCCGGTTCCTGCCCCGGTTCCTGCCCCGGTTCGTGTCCCGGTGCCGGATGCCGTGCCGGTTCGGGAACCCACGCGGATTACGCCCACTGTGCAGGAGGACCTCATCAGGATCGGCCTGTGGGGCGCACCCCGCTCGGGCAAAACGACCTATCTGGCCGCCCTGCCGATCGCCGCGATGCAGTACCAGCGGCACAACGAGGGCAGTTGGAACGTCAGCGGCATGACGGAGGAGGCCAGCGACTTCCTCATCCAGCGCACGGACCTGCTGGCCCGTCAGCGGAAATTCCCCCAGGCCAGCATGGGCATCCAGAACTTGGCCTGGTCCCTGCAGGGGCCGGAGGAGAAAGGGAAGTTGGGACTCGGCTCCCGGCGGCCCGACTTCGTGCTGGAGATACAGGACGCGGCCGGCGAGGTGTTCCTGCACGATCATCCCCAGCATGCCCAGATCGTCGGTCAGCTCGCACAGTCCCACGGGCTGATCTATCTCTTCGACCCGCTCGGCGACGCCCAAAAGGACACCGAGACCTTCACCTTTCTGCATGCGGCGCTGACCCAGCTGCACACGAGGGTCCGGGAGCGGGGTGAACTCGTCGACGGCAAGCTTCCGCACCACGTGTCCGTCTGCATCGCCAAGTTCGACCACCCGGACGTTCTCCAGCCCGCGGTGGAAGCGGGCTGGGTCATCCAGGACACGGTGGGCTCACAGCTTCCCCGCGTGCCCCGGGAACGGAGCGAGCAGTATTTCCAGTGGATGTGCGACGTCTTCCGCGGATCCAACGCCCGCCTGGTGCGCGACGCCCTGTACGCCCACTTCGACCGCTCGCGCATCTCCTACTACGAAGTCTCCGCCGTCGGCTTCCGGCTGAACCCGCAGCAGGTATTCGACTATGCGGACTACGTGCAGCCGGTCAAGGTGGACGGGGAGTTGCGCATCCGCACCGCCCCGGTGCCGATCAACGTCCTGGAGCCGCTGATCGACCTGGAGCGCCGGATCCAGCAGGACCGGGCCCGGGGCGGGAAGCGCTGGGGGAAGCGGCGGTGAAGGAGGGCCTCGGAGAAGACCGACTGACCGCGCACTGGGCGGTGCTGGGAAAGCATCCGGGGCGGTCCATGGGCTACGAGGTACTGCGGAGCAGCCTTCCGGACGACCGGGCGAGCAGCTACCTGTGGAAGGCCGCTGCCACCGGCGCGCCGGACGGCGGTGACCCTGACGGCACACTGCCGTGGCGGGTGTTCCTGGGCAGTACGGACGCGCATCCGGGACCTGTCTGCGCCTGTGTGGAGACCACGTGGAACCGCAGCACCGACGGCACCGGCGCCCCCAGTTACACCTGGCGGCTGACCCTGCTGGCCTGGGCGGAGGCCAGCCGGGCCACCGCGACCTGGTCCGGGATCGACTCCGCGCTGCTGTCGGACCCGCCGGCTCTGCCCGGGGACGGAGCCCCGATGACGGTTGCCGTGCCGCGGACGTCGGCCGCGGAACTCGCCGGAGTGATCGACCAGTTGGGCTTCGAGTGGGCGGCCGGTGTGGCCGCGCTGCTCCTCGCCGACCGGCAGGTGGCGATCATCCCGAAGCCGGGCGAGGGGCTGCCCGACGTCTCCCGACGCGTCCGCGTGCTCGACGCGGTCTGCGCTCTCCTGCCGTACCAGTGCCGGGCCTGGCTCAGCGCCGCGACCTGGACCGGCCGGTCGCAGCACGACCTGAGGCTGTTCTTCGCGTCCGGGCCACGGACGGGGCAGGTCACGGCAGTGCTAGGCGGCGGCCCGCCGCAGGAGCCGGGGACCGCGACCGCCCAGACCTATCTGCACGGTCTTCGCCGGCTGCGGGCGAAGACCGACGACACCACCGTGATCGTGGAGCATCTGCTGACGTCCACGGAACCGGTCACGGGGCCACGTCCCGAGGCGGCGCTCCGGGCCCTGCGCGACGCCGATCTGCTGGACACGGTGGTCGAGGAGATCCAGTCGGGCGGAGGGAAGGTCGCGGACGTCCGCCGGGTCCTGGAGCGGTACCCGGACGCATCCCTGAGCGAACATCACCTTCGCGAGCTGACCCTCTACCTGGTCGACCATGCCCACGACGGCGACGGGGCCGCAGGGAGCCTGCTCGGAAAGTACTGGACCGAGCGCAATCGAGACCTGCTCATACGGAAGGCCCTCGCGGCCGGAACTCCGGCCACGTCCTTCGAACGGGCCAAACGGTATCTGGGCGTCATCCACAACGCGGTCGAGGCGCACCATCCCGGCGGCTTCGACGCACTGTTCAACGCCCTGGTCGAGGCCCCGGAACCGACGCCCGAATGGACCGGGTCGCTCATCTACATGGCCGAGAACGAATGGGGTCTCGGCACAGACCGGGCCGACCACCGTCTCGTCCGCGAGCCCGCTGTCGGGAGGGCCTGGCTCGCCTGCCTGCTGGAGCACCAGGACCGCAGCCTCGCACCGCTCCGCCGCCTGGTGCAGCGGGCGCGGGACGACCTGGTCACCGACACCACCCCGGGCTGGCTGCGCTTCGCGGCCGTGCTGCTCGGTGACTCGCAGGTCCTGGCGACCGCCCCGGATGCCACCGACTTCGCCGGGGCCGGCGAGGGAGGCTGGCTGACCACTCTGGAGATCGCCCGGATGGAGCGGCGGCCAGAGGTGCTCGGTCTGATGTCGCCGGGTCTGTGGAGCGCGGTACGCACAGAGCGAGGCCTGAGAGATGCCGTACAGAGGCTGGTTCCTGTCGACGAGCCGCAGCTGCACGGCGGCGTGGCGGCCGACGCCGACCTCTTCTGCGCGGCTCCGCGGACCGGAGTCATGCGGGGAATGCCCCGGCTGGAGCGGCTGGCGGAAGAGGAGTCGGGGAACTACGCGGACGTTCTGTGCCGCAGGATCCGGCGGGACGGGGAACCACGGCGGCTGGCGATCAATGCCCTGCTCAGCGGGAAGTCGTCCCCGCGGACGTGGTGGGTGATCGAGCAGCTGACCCATGCGCTGCCGGACGACACCTTTCTGGATCAACTGTTCGAGAAGCTGTATGGGCGGCTCACCGAACGGGCGAGGCCGATCAGCGATCTCGACGTACCCGAATCTCTCATGCGGGAGCTGGCGAAGCGGAAGGACATGGAGTGGCTGGTGCCCGTCCATGCCTTCCGCAAGACAGTACGGGACGGGGCGCAGCGCCAGGACGAGGCGCTCTACAGGGAGTTGGCCCGGATCGTACTGGAGGCTCGTGCAAACGGCGGCGTCCCCGGACAACTGCTGGACGAGATCGCCACGTGGACACTCAAGCAGGGACCGTTCGGCCTGGACCGGGCCACTCTGCACATGAACGGCATGGTGGCGGGCCGGCCAGGGCTGGCCCTGTACCCCGCTCTGGCGCGCGGGCACAGGGACGGGAACGGTGAACTGGTCGACCTGCTGCTGGAGTACCACGAGGAGCAGCGGGACCGGCACGAACAGATCACGAAAGTGCTGCAGCACTGCCGGGAGACGTCGGACCCGGCACCCGGAACCGGTCCGGAGGATCGCTGGGGCTTCTTCAAGAAGAAGCGCAGGCCGCCCCCGGAGGAACCCCGATGACGACGTCCCCCGCCCCTGCCATCGCCATCGACGTCGGCACCCAGTTCGTCAGGATCGCGTGGACCAGTACGGACGGGACGCCGGAGCTGGTGCCGCTGACCGGGACGGTGCCCGGAGAGGGGCTGCCCATCCCCGACGACATCCGCGGTGATCGCGAGGCCGCGCTGAGCCTGGCGTACACCGCATACCGCGAACACTTCGGTCCGCCCCGTCAGTTGGTGCTGGTCGTTCGGCCGCAGGACAGGGACGCGCCACCCACTGACGGCGGGATGCCGAAGCCCCAGCTACTGGACACGCCGTACGCGGTACTGGCCCTGCTGCGGCATGCGCGCACGCGGATCGGATCCCGGCTGCTGGTGTGCGACCTGGGGGCCTCGGCGGCCGAGGTCGCGGAGTGCGTCGCCGCCGGCTGGCTCGTGGCCGTGACCCGGGTCGCCCGGGACGCGCATGCCGGCGGCGGCTACGGTGGCGCGTTCGACGCGGCGGTGCTGGACGGGGCGGGGCTTCCGCACGACGACCCCGACGTGCTGCGGGATCTCGGCCGGGCCAGGGAAGAGAACGCACGGCGACTTGAGGTCACGCTCGACCGGATGGCCGCCCGACCCGACCAGGCCGATCGGCTCGCGGACACCGTCGTCTTCGAGGTGGCCGGCAGGGAGATCACCGCGGGTCTCGTGTACCGCGCGCTGGACCGGCTCACAGGCGGCCTCGACAAGGCTCTGGACGGCCTGCCGGGAGTCCGGACCGCCAATCCGGACCAGGACCCGGATCGCGCAGCGGTGATCGCGGTGGGCGGTGCGGCCCGGTCCGGGGCGCTGCTGCGGCATCTGACTGACCGTCTGGGCCGCCCGGTCCCACTGCCCTTCGGGACGGACCCCGCGCTGGCCGCGGTGTTCGGGGCAGCCCTGGTCGCGGGTGAACACCTCAAGCCGGCCGACCGCTATCCCCATGAAGTCTCCGTGCGCGTCCACCGGACCGTGGTCGGCCGGCCCCGAGACGGAGAAGTGCTGATCAGCCCGCCTGGGACGCTGGAGCTGGGTGGAGCCACCGTGTTCGCCCAGACCGGAGGCGAACGGGTACGGGTCCGGAGGGGACCGGGCGACGGGACCGGCGGACGCACAGTCCGGATCCTGGTTCGCGCGGCCGGGACGGACGCCGGCGCCACGGTCGGCGTGGTGCAGGTCCCGCCTTCCGGCGACGGTGCGTACTGCCACGTCGGAGTGCGCGTCGCCGCCGACGGGACGGCCCACCTCGTCCTGGAGCAGCTCGGCCGGAGCAGGCCCGGCGTAGATCAGCCCGACGATCTCCCGCCCGCCGCCCCGCCCCCGCGTGAAGAGTTCCCGTTCGGCTTCCTGCCGGACGATCCCCGGCCCGACGCTCATCCATCCGACCCGCAGTCAGAGACTTAGGGAGTGCGTACGTGAAGCGATCCACCTGGCCACCACGTACGGCGACCGCGCTGCGGCGCGGGGCCGCCGTGGCCGCCGCCCTGCTGGCGGTACTGCTGGCCGTCCTGCCGGCGGCCGCCGCCGAGGCACCGACGCGCGACGAGATCTACCAGGAACTGGGCGTGGCGGATCAGCCCGCCGACTATGTCGTCCTGGTGGACACGTCCGGTTCGATGGCGGCCAAAGGCCGCTACAACACCGTGCGCTCCACTCTGCGCACCTTCCTGGACGGGCTGTCTCCCGCCGACCACGTAGCCCTCATCACCTTCGACAACCGCCCCGAAGCGCGCTACGTCGGACCGGCCGGTGACGCGGACAAGATCGTCTCCCGGCTGCCCAAGGCCCCCAACCCGGTCGGCGGTACCGACATCGGTGCCGCCCTGGACCGGGCCCTGAGCGAACTCGAACGGACGGACGCCCTGGGCATCGCCTCCGTCGTCCTGCTGACCGACGGCAAGCACGAGCCCCCTCGGGGGACCGAGTACCCCAAGTCGTCCGGCGCCCCTTGGGACGCTTTGCGCAAGCGGGCCGACGCGATCGGCGATCGCACCGAACTCGCCGGATACGCACTGCCGTTGGGTAGTGGTGCGACCGGCGCGGACCTGCTCGGGGATGTCGTCCGGAACACGCAGGTGCTGCGCCCGGAGGGCATCGACGACCTCGGCGCCTATCTGGAGCGCGCCGGGGACAGCACCCGCGCCCGTGCGGCCGCGCAGCTACTCGCCGAGGACAAGGGCAAAGGCGTCACGGCGTCCTGGACGGACACCAGGGTCCGCGACCTCACCGGCGGCTCCGCGACCGCCTCCATCACCTTCCGGTCGGCCACCCGGCATGTGCCGCTGACGGTGAGCGACGTACGGGTCTTCGTGGACGGCGTCGGGGAGCAGCTCGACGTCACCGGCGTGCCGAAGCAACTGACCCTGAAACCCGGCGAGTCCCAGAAGTACGACGTCCGGCTGGCCGGGAGCCCCGAGGCGGGCGGACTGCCGTTCCGCCGGACCGAGGACGGCGAGGCCGCGCTGCGGGTGTCCGGCCAGGTGTCCTCCCCCTGGCAGCGGGCGCTCGCCCCCGAGGTGAACCTGGAGGTTCCGGGCAAGGTCAAGGTCACCGGAGATCCCCTGGCGGTGCGGGCGGAGGTCGGCTCGGTGTTCTTCCTGCCGGCCTTGCTCTTGGCGCTGGCGGCGGCCCTGGGGTTCGGGTGGCTGTGGTGGCAGAGCGTCAACCGGCCCCGGCTGCACGGGACGTTGAGGGCCGTTCCCGCATTCGGCCAGGAGATCCCGGAGCGGATCGAGCTGTCCGGGAGGCGGGTGCGGCTCAGGCCACGCGGCGGCGGACAGGGCACGGTGCACGGCCGGCGTCGCAGGACGGCCGACGGAACCCGGGTCGATCTGCTGATCCGCTACACGCCGGACGGCACGTCCGGACGGTCGAACCAGGTGATTTGCGGGCCGGGGGGCCAGGTCGTGGTCGGCGGCCTGTCGTTCACCCATGAGCCGCACGAGCCGCACAAGCCGCATAAGCCACGTGCGTTGCATGAGCCGCATGAGTTGCATGAGCCGCATCAGCCGGCCGCCGGCCCCGGGTCCGTGCCCGGTGATGTCACGCCGGGGACGGGACGGCCCTGATGGCGGCCGGCCACGGCAAGCCGCTGCTCAATGTGGCGTCCACACATGTCGGCACCCGGGCGCTCGGGCCCGGCGTCCGGTCGGTGGTCTGGGTACAGGGCTGCCCGTTCCGGTGCGCCGGTTGCGTCGCCCCGGAGTGGATTCCCGACCGCCCCGCGCGCCTGGCCGACCCCGGTGAACTGGCGGCCGAGCTGCTCGCCGATCCCCGGGTGACCGGCCTGACCCTGTCGGGAGGCGAGCCGATGCAGCAGGCCGCAGGGCTGGCCGCACTGGTCCGGCGGGCGCGGGAGATCCGGGACGTCTCCGTGATCTGCTTCACCGGCCATCGCCTGGAACGGCTGGTGGCCCGGCCTCCCTCGGAGGGCGTACCGGACCTGCTCGCCTCCGTCGACGTACTGATCGACGGGCTGTACGTGGCCGGGCTGAACGACGGGCGCGGCCTGCGCGGCAGCACCAACCAGCGGATCCACCATCTCACCCGGCGCCTCGCGGACAGCGGATACGACTTCGCGCACCGGGCCCGCGACGTGGAGATCGCCGTCAACGGCCCGGAGGCACTGCTTATCGGGGTGGCGCCGAAAGGGTTCCCCGCGGTGTTCGAGACCGCGGTCGACACGGTTCGCGCCCGGCCGCCGGGAGCGGACACCAGCAGCACGAGTCCAGGAGAGGAAGGCCGGTCATGAGCGGCAGGAAACGTATTCAGATCGACCAGTCGGAGTGGCACCGCCTCCAGCGGAAAGCGGCGCAGCTGCGGGATGTCAGGCGGAACATCCCACGGTTGTTCGACGATGTGCGGGAACAGACCCGGGCCGACATCGACCGGGCCTTCTCCTCGCTGGAGACACGGCAGCGCCGCCAGAACGAGGCGGTCGACAGGCTGAGCGACCGGACCCGCCAGTTGGAGGCCGACACCACCCGCAGGCTGCGCGAACAGGCCGACCGCCTGCAGCAGGACCTGCGGGACACGGCCGGCCGGATCGAGCAGGACACCCGGCAACGGCTGGAGCAGCAGCGCAGGGAGACCGAACGCGCCATCGCCGCCGAGCGGGCCGAGCGTCGCGCCGAGTTGGCCCCGCTCGTCGAGGAGATCGACGCGTTCAAGAGGGACCGGGCGCGAGCCGAGGACACCGTACGCACCTGGCTGAAGGACGCCCGCACCATGGCGGACCTCGTCGACGGGGAACTGCCCCACGACCGGTATGCGCCGGGCCGGTTGGACCGGCTGCGCCGCCGGATCACCACGGCCGAGGGGAACGTCGCCGACGGCCGCTTCGACGCCGCCTTGGCCGTGGCGCAGGAGACCTTCCACGAGCTGAGCGAACTGCGGGTGGACATCGAGCAGCGGGAGCTCGAGCGCTGCCTGGCCCAGCAGGAGGCGATCGAGGCCCTGGTGCGGGTGGAGACCCTGGCTGAGGGGAACCGGCAGCGTCCGGTCGTCGGACCGGACGATGAGACGGTCGCCGGGTACACGCTTGACGTCGTGTACTGGGCCAGGGACGAGTACGACCTGGTGCGGCAGGACACCGACCGGGCACTCACCCGGGCCCGTGACCCGCAGACCGCCGTGGAGGAGCTGCGCGCCCTGCGCGACGAGGAGGCGCCCCGGCTCGAACGGAGCCTGGGTGAGGCCGTCGAGCGGGCCGGGATGCGCCAGCTCACCTCGCAGATACGGGTCAACCTGGCCGACGTCGTGGCGGGCACACTCGCCGACATCGCCTTCTACGACCTCGTGGAGGAGGAGTCCGGGTACGTCAACGGGGATGTGCGGGGGGCGTTCCGGGTCCGGCTCCGCAACATGGCCAGCGGCAACGAGATCACGGTCGAGATCGAGCAGGCCGACAAGGACTCGGACCAGTGCGTGATCCGCGTCGTGTCCCACGACCACGACGTCACCGCGGAGGCCGAGCTTCTCCACCGGGCCGACTCGGTGTACCAGGCGCTCCGGGAGCAGCGTCTGCCCGTCGGACAGGAGCAGGGTGTGCCCGTCGGGCTGGGAGTGTCGGCGCCGGTGGCGGAGCCCGGCGGCGACACTCCCAAGCCCATCACCCCGGAGCTGCCGCAGCCCCGACCGGGCCAGGAGGGTGTCGGCGCGTGAAGGCGAACCTGCTGAAGGGAAACAGTCCTTCCGGTCCGCCGGGCACGGAGCGGCTGGACCCCGCGGCCGTCCGCCACGGCGAACCCTTCACCATCCTCCACGGGCCCGGCGTGGGCGACGTCTTCGTCGACAGCACCGCCCAGGTGTGCTCCATGGAGCAGGCACTCTGGCGCATGCTGCGCGCCTCCGGGTTCGAGCGCATCGTCTTCAGCACCCTGCACAACCCGGTCTACTTCCGGGACAGGGCGTCGTGGGATCTGTCCCGCCGGCCGCCCGGCCGTACGGAGGAGACACCCGGCCGACACGACCCGGGCACGATGCGCCACACGCATCTGCGGGGACCCCTCGGTAGCAGGAACCTGCTCGGTGGCGGAGCCCGGTCCGCGGCGGAACCCGCCCCGGACCGGGCCCACGCGGCGCGTACGGCCCGCGCTTCCGGGATCTCCGATCCCTTCGGGGTGATGACCTTCACCGCTCACCTCCACAGCGCGGAACACCGTACGGCTGTGGTCTTCCCGCACGCGGACGAGTTCCTGCTCCTCAACCAGGCCCCGCGGCAACTGGCCGGAGCCATGGCCGAATGGGCGGCCGACGCCGTCGAGGGAAACCAGTGGATCTTCGTGTTCCGCAGGCCCTCCTTGAACGGAGTGGCCGAATTCCTGGAGCGTCTCGGTCGCTATCCGCAGCTGGAGACCTTTGTGAACGAACGGCGGGACGAGCCCAGCCGCGGTGGCACCCTCCGGGTCGGGCTTCCGCAGGAAGCGGAACTGGAGCGGCTGGTCCACTCGGTGCGGCTGCGGAAACGGCTGCCGGTCGAGTGGTCTGACCTGGACCGAGCGGTCCGGTCGATGGCAGGCCCACCCGAGACCGCCCGCGTCTGGCGCGACCGCCTCGAACAACTGCTCGCTGAAGGAAAGCCGTTGAGCGGGCAGTCGGTTCGGCGGTGGGTGGGCGGCGCCCTGGCCGACGAACAGAGCCCTTGGGAGCGGCTCGCCGCGATGCCCGGCATGGAGGCGGTGCTACGGCGCTTCGAGGCCATCCGGGCCGAGATGCAGGCGGACGAGGAACTACGCGCTCGCGGGCTCCCGACCATCGGTGAACCGCCCGCCCGGCACATGGTGTTCACCGGCAACCCCGGGACCGGGAAGACGACCGTGGCGCGGCTGGTCGGCGAGATGTACCGGGACCTGGGTGTGCTGCGGCGTGGCCATTGCGTGGAGCCGAAGATCAGTGACCTGGTGGCCGACTATGTCGGGCAGACCGCCGGAAAGACCAACGCACAAGTGGACCGGGCCCTTGACGGTTTGCTGTTCATCGACGAGGCGTACGAGCTCAGCGACCAGAGCGAAGGCTTCGGCAACGAGGCCATCACGGCGCTGCTCAAGCGCATCGAGGACGACCGTGGCCGCCTCGTGGTCATCGTGGCCGGCTACCCGGAGAAGATGAAGAAGTTCCTTGCGGCCAACCCTGGCCTCAGGAGGCGGTTTCCACTGGCCAATGACGTCGAGTTCCCGGACTACGAACCCGACACCCTGCATACGATCCTGCTGCGCCGCCTCGGCGAGCACCACCTGCGTCCCGGGGAGGAGGTCGTACAGGCGCTGCGGCAGATCGTGGAGAGCATGTACCGCTCCCGGAACGAGAACTTCGGCAACGCCGGGGACATGCGCAACCTGGCCGACGCGATCCGCACCTGTTGGGCCGCCCGCGTCGGACGGAAGGTGGAACAGCCCGTCACCGTCGACGACATCCCGGAGGCATACGTGGACCACCTGTCGCGCCCGGCGCCCGACCCCGCCGAACTGCTGGCCGTGCTCGACCGGTATGTGGGCCTCGGACCGGTCCGCAAGGAGCTGGAAGGACTCACGAACCAGCTGAGGATGCGCCAGGAGCGTGGCATGGGGGCATTCGCCCCGCCCCACCTGCTGTTCACCGGTCCTCCGGGCACCGGCAAGACCACCGTGGCCCGGGTGGTCGGCGAACTGTTCCGCGAACTGGGGCTGCTCCGCAAGGGACATGTCGTGGAGGTGAAGCGTCCCGACCTGGTAGCCGGATACGTGGGGCAGACCGCGATCAAGGTCCGCAAAGCGGTCGAGGAGGCGATGGACGGCGTGCTGTTCATCGACGAGGCCTACAGCCTGGTCCGGGACACCGGGGGACACGGCGGTTTCGGAGCGGAAGCCGTGGACACCCTGGTCCCTGAAATGGAGAACCGGCGCGGCCGACTGGTCGTGATCGCAGCCGGATACCCGCGGGACATGGAGCGGTTGCTCGACTTCAACCCGGGACTGCCGGCACGGTTCAGCACCAAGGTGCCCTTCCCCGAGTTCTCCCAGGACGACCTGGTGGAGATCCTGCGTCGGATGGCTGCGGAGGACGGCGGCTACACCCTCGGCCCCGGGACCGCGGAACGCGCCAGGCTGTGGCTCGCGGCGACCCGGCAGGCCCGCGGGGAGTCATTCGCCAACGCCCGAGAGGTGCGCAGACTGGTGAAGTTCATGGAGAGGCGCAAGGGGGCGCGGTGGGTCCAGGGTGCCAAGGGGCCTGAGTACCTGCCCGAGGATGTGCCGGATCCGGCCGACGATCAGGGCTGATCGCCCGTGATCTTCGTTCCGCCGTCGGGGTCCTGAGGCTCCGCCAGGACGTCGCGCAGGGTCTCGTCCGCTTTCTTGAGCCGATCTTCGATCATCCCCATGAGGGCCTCCACCTCCGCCAGGGTGAGGTCCCGCTCCGGCCCGGATCCGCCGTTGTCCGCCCCGGCGGCCTCGCGCAGGGCCTGCGCCAGCTGCCGGTCGGCCTGCGCGTGACGGTCCAGGGACGCGAACACCGGGCTGTGCTTCTCCTGGATGCGCGCCAACTGGTCCTGGAGATCGGCGGATTTACGCTCGGCCTTGCTCAGCTCGTGCACCACGACCGCCAGCTCTTCCTGCGCAGCTGCGGCCTGCTCCAGGGTCTGCCGGGTCCGCTGCTCCAGCACGGCGAGCTGCGGCTCGGTGAGCTGGAGCAGGGTGCGGGCGCTGTCGTACAGCTCCCGGTCGGCCGCCCCGAGGTCCCGGTCGCGCAGCTCCCGCAGCCGTGCGTCGATGACCTCCCGCTGCGCCTGCAGCGCGCCCCACTCCGCCGCCAGCCCTTCCAGCTTCCGCAGCTCTTCGGCCTCGGACCGGAGCCTCTCGCACTCGGCGGCGCGGCGGCGCAACTCTTCCTCCCTCGCCGCGAGCTCTTCCAGAGCCGCGCGTTCCGACTTCACCTGCTCGGCAGCTGCGGTGAGTTCGTCCGTCAGGTCACGGGTGGCCTGTGCCATGCCCTTCCCCGGTCGGGCCTCCGCCAGCAGCCTGGGCAGTGCCTTGAGGGCCAGGTCACGGGTGCCGATCAGCGTGTCGTCCAGCGCGAACAGGGCGTCCAGGGCACTGGCTCCGTCGGCATCGTGGTCCGGTCGGCGGAGGGCCTGTTCTGCCCTCTCGACGGCACCTTTCACGTCCGCCAACGCGTCCCGGAACTCCTGCCAGTCGTCCTGCACGATGCCCCCTCGTGAAACCCTCGGCGGGCCCGCACGGCGACCCGTTGCTTTCCTGATCGCCAGCGTAACGCCGTAAACCGGGCTCTGAGGTTCCACTCCTGCGGCTGTCCTGCGCCGAGTTCGGTCACCGTGCCCCCTGCTCAGGTGCCGGTGACGCCGTAGCCGGCGAGGTCGCTCAACCGTCGACGTAGTCGGCCGACGACAGGACCTCTGCCGTGGAAGCGCTCTGCCGGAGCTGAGCAGTCGCACCGGCGAGCGCGTGCAGTTCGACGATCATGCGGGTGATCCGATGGTGAGTACCCGGATCCATGTCCTTCCCCCAAGCGAGGCTGTCGTCCCCCACCACCGCCTGGGTCGGGGCGGTGACACAGCCCAGGGCGCGGGCGACCGTGCGAAGGTGTTCACTCGCCTGAACGGCCGTCAGTGAGGCGCCGACCGTCACCACACCGACCGGCTTGCCGCGCAGCGCGTCCGCACGCAGATGGTCGAGGCCGATCTTGAGAATGCCGGAGTAGCTGCCGTGATAGCACGGTGTGACCCAAATCATGCCGTCGGCCTGCTCGGCCTGGGCCCGCAGGTCGGCGAGGCCGGTTGAGCTGTCGGATTCGGTGTGCAGCAGCGGGAGCGCGTACTCGGCGAGGTCGCGTAGGACAGATGTGCTGCCGACGCCCGCCGTCTCACGGCAGACGAGCTCCCCGACGGAGCGGGTGCGGGAGAAGGGGGCGGCGGCCCCGGTCAGGACCAGGATGCGGCGGGGCTCGGCGGCGGTTACGAGTGGGCCTCCCTCGACGGGTGGCCGTCTCCGGGGGCGTCGACCGCGGTCGCGCGGGCCGACGCGTCCACCCCCGGTTGCCCGGGCCGCAGGGCTCGCTGCACGGTCCGTAGCAGCGGGTCGGTGTCGTAACCCGCGTACTGGGCGGCGGCCAGCCGTACCGGATCGCCTGAGTGGTAGCGCTCGTACTGCATCTGGCGTTGGCCGAAGGCACTGCCGGTGGCGTCCCAGGCGAGCTTGAGCAGCCGGACCCGCCGCTCCGCGTCGACGCCGTTCGCGCCTCGGAAGTAGCGCTCGATTCCGGGCCACAGCTCGCTGCGCAGGTCCTCCTCGGCCGGAGTGCTCAACAGGCTTCCACCGCCCAGGAGTTGGATGACCTCGGTCATCCTGCTGGTCATCCTGGGGAAGTGGTAGCGCAGGGCGAGCACCGGGGCCATCGCGGGGGTGAGGGTGCCCCACTCGCTCACTTCGGCGTCGGCCTCGGCGGCCAGGATGCCTGCCCGGGCCAGTTCGAGGGCTCCCAGCACCTCGCCGAGCATCTCCTTGACGTGCAGGAAGGCGTTGGTGCCGGACATCTCGGCCAGGGCGACGGCGATACCGGCGAGGAGCTCGGCCTTGACCGCACCCCGGATGATGCCGTGCTGGCCGGTGTGGTGCCGGGCGGTCGTGGCGTCGTAGAGACGGTTGGCGGCGTCGACGTCTCCGTGGAAGAACACCCGGTCCCAGGGGACGAGTACGTCGTCGAAGATGCAGGTGGCGTCGATCTCCTCGTACGGCGCGAGAGGGTTGCTGAGCAGCCGGGTGGGGTCGGCCACCAGGGGTTCCCGGCAGACGATCCGCAGGCCGGGCGTGGCCACCGGGATCGCGAAGGCGACGGTGTGGGCCTCGTCGCCGGGCCGGTAACCGGGCAGGGGGAAGACCACGATCTCGTCGGCGACGGGTACCAGGGTCCCGATGAGTTTGGCGCCGCGCACCACGACGCCCTCGCTCGTCTCCCGGACGATCCTCAGGTGGACGTCGGGGTCGTCCTGCTCGTGGGAGGAACGGGCGCGGCTGAGCGGCGGGTTGATGGCGGAGTGCGACAGGAACGGGTCGGCGGCCAGACAGGCGGCGTGGTACGCGGTGACGTTGCGGCCGAAGCGCGGGTCGGCCTTGTCGAAGAACGGGGCGGCCGAGGCGAAGGCGGTGACCGCGGTGTTCACGAAGTCGGGCGAGCGGCCGAGCAGCCCGAAGGTGGTCTCGGCGGTGGCCCGGAACGCGGCTCCGCGCCGGCGCAGGTCACGGGCGTCCCGCGGTGGGGCCAGCGACAGGGGGTGGCGCTCGGCACCCCCTGGTAGGTGAGCACATCGCGCAGTCGCGCGTCGTGCTGCAGGTCGTACAGGCGGGCGACCGTGTGCGCGGCGGCGGCCAGGACGGGTTCGGCGAGTACGTCGTCGACTCGTCGCCCGCAGAGCCAGACCTCGCGTCCGTCACGCAGTCCCGCCAGGTATTCGGCTCCGGTACGGATGGTCATGCCCGCCCTCCCGTCGCGACCTGGCCGGATTCTGCGGTGGGGGCGAATTCCGCGCCCATGGCGACCGGCGGGTGGAGTGGGTGGCGGGTGTGGCGCAGCAGTTCCTCGGGGGTCAGCCACAGGGTCTCCAGCGGGGTGCCGCGGTGGTGCAGCCACTGGTCGTCGTACGTCTCGTACAGGTAGTTGGCACCGGTGTCCGGGGCGATGGCCAGGACTGGCTCTCCGGGGTGCGTGGCGGCATAGCCGAGGGCCGCGAAGACCGCCGCGCCACCGGATTCGCCCAGCAGCAGGCCCTCCTCGGCGGCCAGTACCCGGCACACCGACAGGGCCTCGGTGTCGGTGACCCGGTGCAGCGAGTCGACCGGACGGGAGTCCAGGTTGCCGGGGCGCCAGCTCAGGCCGATGCCCCGCATGCGGTACGGCTCGAAGGGGTGGCCGAAGGCCGCGGAGCCGACGGCGTCGACGGCCCGGACGTGCAGGGCGGGGAACCGTTCCTTGAGGGCGGTGCTCAGCCCGCTGAGATGGCCGCCGGTGCTGACCGTGGCGACCAGTGCGGACAACCGGTCGAAGTCCTTGGCGATCTCCTGGGCGGTGTGCAGCCGGTGCGCCTCCGGGTTGTGGGGGTTGTTGTACTGGTCCAGGGTGTACGCGCCGGGAACCTGCTGGACCAGTCGGCGCACCCGCCGGATGCGGGCCGCCTGGTAGCTCCCGTTCGCGTCGGGCCGGGTGACCGTGTCGAGTTCGGCCCCGAGGCTCGTCGCATAGGCGAGCACGGACTGAGGCGTCTTGGGATCGACCACGAGGATCACCCGGTAGCCCTTGACGGCACCGATCAGGGCCAGGGACTTGCCGAGGTTGCCCGAGGTCGACTCGACCAGTGTCGCTCCCGGTCGCAGCAGACCGGCGCGTTCTGCCTGCTCGACCATGTGCAGGGCCGCGCGGTCCTTGATGCTGCCGGACGGATTCGTACCCTCCAGCTTGACGTAGATCCGGTCCTGCGGCCGTGGCAGGAGCTTGTGCAGCCGGACGACCGGGGTCGCGCCGAGGGTCTCCAACAGGTTGTCGTGGATCACGATGCCTCCATGCGGGTGGGCTCGGGCCGGTCAGCGGACGACGATCAGTTCCCGGGGCAGGGTGGTCAGCAGGCGGTTGCCGTCCGGGCCGACGACGAACGGGTCCTCGACGTGCACACAGCCGAACCCGAACTCGTAGTAGGGCGTCTCGATGTTGACCACGGTGCCCGCCCGTAGTGCGTCCGTACTGTCCGGCCGGATCAGCACCGGGTCGTAGACCTCGACGCCGATGCCGTGCCCGACGTGGCTGCGCCGGTAGTGCGGGATCCCGGCGTCCCGGACCGCGCCGACGGTGAGCTCGAAGAGCTCCTGGCCGGTTATGCCGGGGCGCGCGTGGTCCAGGGCGGCCTGCTCGCCGGCGAGTACGGCCTCGTACAGGCGGGCCACCCGCCGGTCGGGTTCCCCGAGGGTGGCCACCCGGGCGATGTCGCATCAGTAGCCGTCGACCACCGCTCCGACGTCGAACCACACGGCCTGGCCCCGCCGCAGTGCCGTCGTGGTGGGCAGGCGCTGGCCGGCGACCGCGTTCGCACCGATGCGGATCAGCGTGAAGCGCGGCGTACCGCCCTGCGAGACGACCGAGCGGTTGAACTCGCGGACCAGTTCCCGCTCGGTCACTCCCTCCCGCATCACGGCGACGGTCGCGCGGATCGCGTTCTCCGCGACGCGCGCGGCCGCCGCGACGAGTTCCGTCTCCCGGTCGGTCTTCACCTGGCGGACATGCCTCAAGTGCCCGGCACCGGGCACCAGTTGCCAGCCTGGCAGCCGCTTGCCGAGTTCGTCGAGGAACTCCGCCGGCACCCCCTCCTCGTCGACAGCGACCCGGCCGCCGCCGGGGCAGGCCTGTTGCACCGCGTGGGTCAGGGCGGACAGGGCGTCGCCGAAGCGCGGATCGTCGGAGACGGCCCGCAGGAGGGCGTCCTCGTGGTTCAGGGTCACCTCCTCGGGCAGCTCCCGGTAGAAGGGGCCCTAGGCGATCGCCTCGGCGATCCGCTCGTCGGCGTCGAGGAACTGGTCGACCTCGCAGCGCCCGCAGACGAAGAGAGCGCCCGCCCGAGTGTCCCGGGGCAGCACGGCGAAGGCCCGGCCCGAATGCGGGAACATGTCCAGATGCACACTGCTGACGCCGGTCAGATACGTCAGGTTCTCCGCGGTGGTGCTTACCAGTGCGTCCAGGCCGAATTCGCTCATCCTCCGCTGGAGGCGCTCATGGTTGACGCGCATTCGATCGGTTCTCCTCAATGCCCTGAATACGGTTTCACTTCCTCGCGCCTCAGCATTACGGCCGCCGACTAAATCGGTCTTGCACATATGCGACACCCGTCGACCGAGCGGCAATCGAGCCGCGATATTCCGCCATACCGGCCTGTCCGAAATCAGAGCATTCAGGGCTATACATCCGTGTTCACAGTTTTGGCATACCAAACCTGGAACTTGAGACGTCACAGCCACCCCTGCACGAAATTTACACATCAACCAACAGGGGCGGAAAAGTCCCTACCAGGGCATTGATTGCACCTAGCATTCAACCTCCCACCAGTCATTTCGCATGCCCTGGAGGAAAGCCGTCAGCGAGAACCCGTTCATGGCGCCCCGCGCAAAGGAGGTGGTGTGGAGAACAGCCAGAATTACTCCGCGCGGCCACATACTCGGATACCGAGGCTTCCGAGTGGGAGAAGGGCGGACCGGAAGCCGGCTGATAACACCGGACGGAATGGTCAGGCTCGTTTTCGGATTCGGCGGCCCCTTGCGCGTCGTCGACGCGGTGAACCCGACGCGGTCGGTGACGGCCACCTCGCTGGCCATCGGCACTCACGCCACCGCCGCCCTCGGCGAGTACACCGGACCGGTGCACGGCGTGACCGTCCTGTTGACCCCGCTCGCCGCGTACCGCCTGACAGCGGCTCCCATGGGGCCGTTCGCCCGCCGCACGGTGGACCTGGCCGACGTACTCGGCAACCGCCTGCGGAAACTTGTCGGCCGGCTCGCCGGATGCCCCGACTGGCACTCGCGCTTCGCGCTGCTCGACAGCCTGCTGGCCCGCCTGCTGCTCAACGGCCCGCCGTGGTCACCACAGGTCGACTGGGCATGGCGGAAACTGCACCACACCGCAGGACAGACCCCCGTCGCCCAACTGGCCACCGAGGCCGGATGGAGCCACCGCCGGTTGCAACGCCGCTTCCTCCAACAGGTCGGCCTGCCGCCGAAGTCACTCGCCCAGGTGCTGCAGCTGCAGGCGGCGCTGCGCCATCGCAGAGACGGCCGGACGTGGGCCGACGCGGCCGGGGCGGCCGGCTACCACGACCAGGCGCACTTCACCCGCACCTTCAAGGCACTGATCGGCTGCACCCCCGGCCGGTTCCCCGCCGTCAGGGCCGACCCCGAGGGCTACGGCCTGCTCGACGCCCTTCCCGACCACATCACCACCGCATCGCCCGACGCCACGACCGGAACCGTCCGGACGACCGGACCGATCCCGACAGGAAAGGCAGGAGACACATGTGCGGCATCACGGGGTGGGTCGCTTTCGACCGCGACCTGCGCACGAAGCAGTCCACCGTGGACGCCATGACCGAGACGATGGCCTGCCGCGGGCCTGACGGCCTTGGCACCCACGTCGACGAGCATGTCGCCCTGGGACACCGCAGGCTGGCCATCATCGACCTCCCCGGCGGGGGACAGCCGATGAGTGTGCCGACTCCCCGCGGCGCCGTCACCATCGTGTACGCCGGAGAGACCTACAACTTCCACGAACTACGCGCCGAACTCACCGCTCGCGGGCACTCCTTCACCTCCCGCTCCGACACCGAGGTGGTCCTGCGTGGCTATCTGGAGTGGGGCGAGGCGGTCGCGGACCGCCTCAACGGCATGTATGCCTTCGCCATCTGGGACGCCCGCGAGCACAAGCTGGTGATGATCCGCGACCGGGCGGGCATCAAGCCGTTCTACTACTACCCCACGCCCGACGGGGTGCTGTTCGGTTCGGAGCCCAAGGCCATCCTCGCCAACCCGCTCGCCGAACCCGTCGTCACCGTCGACGGTTTCCGGGAGCTGTTCGCGTTCGTCAAGACCCCCGGCCACGCGGTGTGGGAGGGGATGCGCGAGGTCGAGCCAGGCACCGTGGTCACCGTACGCACCACCGGCATCCGCACCACCCGCTACTGGAGCCTTGAGACCGCGGAGCACACCGACGACCGGGACGCCACAGTGGCCCGGGTGCAGGAACTCCTGCACGACACGATGCGCCGCCAGCTCGTCTGCGACGTACCCAGCTGCACCCTGCTCTCCGGCGGGCTGGACTCCTCGGCCATGACGGCGATCGCCTCCGCGCAACTCGCCGGGCAGGGCGAGAAGGTGCGCAGCTTCGCGGTGGACTTCGTCGGCCTGACCGAGAACTTCGTCGCCGACGAGCTGCGCCCGGAGCCGGACACCCCCTTCGTGCACGACGTCGTGCGGAAGTCCGGCACGCTGCACCAGGACATCGTGCTGAGCTCGGCCGAGATGACCGACCCCGAGGTCCGCCGGAAGGTCATCCGCGCCCGCGACCTCCCCTCCGGTCTCGGCGACCTCGACGCCTCGCTGTACCTGCTCTTCAAGGCGATCCGCGAGCACGCGACCATGGCGCTGTCCGGTGAGTCCGCCGACGAACTGTTCGGCGGCTACCGGCAGTTCTTCGACCCCGAGGCGCGCAAGTGCACCACCTTCCCCTGGCTGGCCGGACACCAGCAGTTCTTCGGCCAGGGCCGGAAGCAACAGCACGACGACTCTTCCGCGCCCGCCCGGCAGAGCCTGCTGACCGACCACCTGAGCATGGCACTCGACCTCGACGACTACATTCAGGACTCGTACCGCGACGCCGTGTCCGGCATCCAACGCCTCGACGGTGAGAGCGACCTGGAGTGGCGGATGCGCAAGATCAGCCACCTCCATCTCACCCGGTTCGTGCGCATCTGGCTCGACCGGAAGGACCGGATGAGCATGGCCTCCGGTCTGGAGGTGCGGGTGCCCTTCTCCGACCACCGGCTGGTGGAGTACGTGTACAACGCGCCCTGGGCGCTGAAGTCCTTCGACGGGAAGGAGAAGTCACTGCTGCGCGCCGCTGCCGCGGATGTTCTGCCGCGCTCCGTGGTGGAGCGCCGCAAGTCCCCCTACCCGTCCACCCAGGACCCCACATACGCCGCCGCCCTCCGACAACAGTGCGCAGACCTGCTGGACACACCTGGGCACCCGGTGTTCGACCTGGTCGACAAGGCCGGACTACGACAGGCGGTCGCGGCCGACACTCCACAGATCGACCAGGCTTCCCGACGCGACCTGGAACGGACGCTGGATCTGGCCGTCTGGATCGACATGTACACCCCGACGATCAAACTCCCCTGACCGCCCCGTAGCCCGACACGGGGAGTGCCCGGCGCCCGCCAGGGACTCCCCACCCATCCCCCTTCTCCCCCCTCCTCCCGGAGCACGACGTTGGCACCCATCGGTCGGCAACAAACATCACCGTCCACCACAACGGCACCCCCCGTGCCGCCGCACGCGTCCACCCGAGGATGGCTCGCGGTCGTCGCCATCGCCTTCGGCGTCTTCACCGTGACCGCGACCGAGACCATGCCCTTCGGGCTGCTCCCCGAAATGGCGGCCGATCTGCGGGTCTCGGAAGGAACGGTAGGGCTGACGGTCACCGGCTACGGCTTCTTCGCCGGCATCCTCGCCCCGGTCCTCACCGCGGCCACCCGCCGTCTCGACCGCGGACGGCTGCTCCTCGTCATCCTCACGGTGTTCGTCGTGGGCAACGTCCTCACCGCACTGGCCGTGAACTACGTGTGGCTGATGCTCGTCAGACTGGTGATCGGGTTCATCCACGGCGTGCTGTGGGCCATCGTCGCGAGCATCGCCGTACGGCTGGTGCCACCGGACCACTCCGTGCGGGCAACGGCCGTCGTGTTCTCCGGCATCTCCCTGGCCACGGTCCTCGGAGTGCCCCTCGGCACCATCGTCGGCCAGTGGCTGGACTGGCGTGCCGCCTTCTGGGCACTGGCCGCCTGCAGCGCCGTAGCTCTCATCGCCACCGCGGTGCTGATGCCGCCGATGCCCGCCCGCGGCGGCATCCATCTCTCCGAGCTGCCCCGCCTGCTGAGGACCGGCAACCTACGCACCGCGGTGGGCGTGACCGCCGTCGTCGTGATCGGCCACTACGCCGCCTACACCTACATCACCCCCTTCCTGCTCCGGAACATAGGCGTGGCCCCGGACATGATCGGAGTACTGCTGCTCTCCTTCGGCGCCGCCGGCGTCGCGGGCAACTTCCTGGCAGGAGCGATCATCGGACGCGGCCCGGCGCTGCGCACGGTCGTTCTCTGCCTCATCGCCGGCACCGGCGGCTCGATGGCGCTGCTCCTGGCCGCCGGCGCCTGGAAACCGGCGGCGATCGTCTTCCTGCTCAGCTGGGGTCTCGCCTACTCCGCACTGCCGGTCGCCCTGCAGACCCTGGTCTTCCGCAGCGCCCCCCAGGCCCGGGAGGCGGCGACCTCCCTCTACGTCCTGTCCTTCAACGTCTCCATCGGCCTGGGAGCCCTGTCCGGCTCCCTCGCCCTCGACTACTCGGGCCCGTCGCTGGTGATGGTCACCGCCATGGCCTTCTGCGCCCTCGCCCTCTTCCTGGCCGGGCTGCTGCGCCCCGAGCGGACGGTGAAGTGACGCGTATGAACGATCGACCGCGCGGCGACAGCAGGGGCACCGGCTGCCGACGGCCACTGCTCGTGGTGGCCGCCGCCATCGTGCAGGAGGGACGTCTCCTGGTCGTGAGCAAGAAGGCGGCACCTGACATGTTCTACCTGCCGGGCGGCAAGCCCGACGCGGGGGAGGAGGCGTCGGAGACCCTGGTGCGGGAACTGGCCGAGGAACTCGGTGTGAAACCGATGAGGACACGCTTCCTGGCCGAAGTCGAAGCCGTGGCAGCGCTGGAGAATGTGCCGATGCGGATGACGGTGTTCGAGGCGCACATCAGCCAGGTGCCCCGACCAGCGGCCGAACTGGCTCACCTGCGGTGGGCATCCGGCCGAGAACAGGACCTCGTACTCGCACCAGCAGTCCGAGACCACGTACTGCCTCTGCTGCGACGCCGTGGCGCGATCGCACCTGTTCGGCCTCATGGTCACACGCCGGCAGCGAGGACCTGAACCCTGTGCCGCTCTTACTCGCTTCGCGGCCGGGTCGGTTCTCCTCGTCGTGCCCTCGCATGCGAAGAATGGCTGATCATGCCGTGCGATACCCCGGGGTCGCCCTGGTATGAAGGTCAGGAAAGGGCGGCAGCACGCCTGCGCCAACCTCAAGGTGATACGAAAGGTTGATATCGGGGTATGACCGCTACATCCTTCAACCCCCATGCGCTGCTCGCGAAGAGCCAGATCGGTGTGCTTGCGACCATCAAGGCGGACGGGCGGCCCCAGCTCTCCCCCGTCCAGCCGTTCTACGACGAGTCGGCGAGCGTGATCTACGTGTCCACCAGCGCGGGCGCGGCCAAGGTGGCGAACCTGCGGCGGGACGCCCGGGCCACGCTGGAGGTGACGAGCCCCGACGGCATGTCGTGGGCCACCGCCGAGGGCATCGCCACGCTCACCGGGCCGGGCACCGCCCCCGACGGGCCCGAGGTGGACGCGCTGGTGAACTACTACCGGGTCGCCGCCGGGGAGCACCCGAACTGGGACGAGTACCGGGCGGTGATGGTCTCCGACCGCCGGGTGCTCATCACGATGACGGTCGACCACGTCTACGGGGCCGACATCAGCTGACGGGACGGCAGGCGCGGGAACGCCCCCGCGTTCACGGGAACGGCCGTCGGCCTCCGAAACCCAGTCGGGTTCGGAGGCCGACGGCCGTTCCGCTTTCCCTTGCTCAGGCGTGCGCGTGCAGCAACGTCTCTCCGTCCTGCTTCCGCAGGACCCCGATCAGGTCGCGCAGGCCCTGGTCGGCCCGGGCGATCTCGTCGTCCGTGAGGTACACGGACGGCTCGAACCGGAGGGTGTTCGTGGCGCTCGCGGTGGGGAAGATGCGGATCGCGTGGACGCGCAGCAGGTAACCGGCGAAGAGATAGCCGAGGAGGCCCGCCTGAGCCTGGTCGCGGATGATCTCCGAGGAGGACTCGGACTGGTCGTGGAACTCCAGGCCGATCATCAGGCCCTTGCCGCGGACGTCCTTGACGATGTCACCGAACTCCTCCCTCAACCGGCCGAGCATCGCGAGGAGTTGGTCGCCGCGCTCGGCGGCCAGCCGGTACGCCCCGCCGTCGTCGGCCTCCAGCAGGTCCACGGTGCGGCCGGCGATGAGGGTGGAGAAGCTGTCCTTGGCGTAGGTGGAGCTGTGGACGAGTTCGAAGTCTGTGCGGTAGCGGGAGCCCCGGATCAGGGTGAGCGCGGCCTTGGCGATGCCGCCGCCGAGGCTCTTGGCGAGGGTGTAGTAGTCGCCCTGGAGGCCGAGGTGCGAGCTGGCGAAGAACGCGCCGGAGCGGCCCATGCCGCTCTGCACCTCGTCCACGATGATCGGGCAGTCGATCGTGGCGCAGACCTCCTGGATCCGGCGTACGGCGGCCCGGTCGAGGACCCGGATGCCGGCCTCTCCCTGGATGGGTTCGAGGATGAAGGCGCAGATGACGGGCAGTTCCCGTTCGGTCAGGCGGACGACGTCTTCCTCGACGGTGAAGTCCAGGACCGTCCTGCGCTCCTCCGCCACGGTCTTCTCCAGCGCGTCCGGCTGGTCGAGCGGCACGAAGCGGCACTGGGCGGCCAGGGCGGTGAACGGAGCGCGGTAGCCGGCGTTGTGGGTGAGCTGGACGCTGCCGACCAGCTTGCCGTGGAAGGAGCCCTCCGGGGCCAGGAACACCGGGCGGGCTGACATGCGCTCGCTGTTGGCGGCCCGGACCGCGTCGAGCAGGCGGTCGATGTCGCCGGCGTCCCCCGGCGCGGCGTCGGGGCCGAGGAGGTCGGCGGCGCCGTCGGTGGCGATGCGGGCACCGGACCGTATCGCCGCGCGGGCCTCGTCGAGGTGGGCCTCGATCTCCTCCGTCAGCTCGGCCAGCTTCATCACCCGGTCGAGCTCGGCGTGCTTGACCGCCACCTCGACGGCCTCGGCGCCGCTGTTGGCGAAGACCGCCGAATAGTGCTCGTCGGTGCCGAACTCCCGCTGGAGGATGCCGTTGATCTTCCAGGCGAGGTCGTTGGCGTACGGGTGCCGGGAGAACTGGGCGTGGATCGGGGTCCCCTGGTCAAGCAGGGACTTGGCGTAGGCCACGATCTCCGGGTTGTTGTGCCCGAGTATCGCCGAGCCGTAGCCGCCCACCAGGTCGAGGACCGGGATTTCCGTGCCCTGGTCGTCACGGTAGAAGAGAGTGTTTCCCTGGGCGCGGATGTATTCGACGCCGAGTCCGAGTGAGGACAGCCATCCGGCAAGGTGCGGTTCCGCCAGTTCGAGTTTCTCGACCACCGGGTTTTCCTCTCCGTTTTTTCTGCCCGACCGATTTCGGCAGACCCTAACACCCGCATCTCCCACCTGCCGGTTCTGCCGTAATGAGCCAGTAACATCCCACTCTCCGGTAATTCCCTGGAACATCTCCGGTAATTGGCCGTCCTCGTGGCACGTTCTTTCCGGAGCGTGCGGCACGTTACCGGGACGGGACTGAATTTTGGGCCGACTCGAAAAACTCCGGATACGCTCGGCGGGAGCGCATGGGCGTTACCCGAGGTGATTTCCAGTAAATGGAAGGGCAGCCGAGCGAAGATGACGAGTGAGCGACACTCCGCAGCAATAAACCCACTGGATCGGCAGGAACCGATCGCCGTCGTCGGCCTGTCCTGTCGGCTGCCCGGCGCCGACGGTCCCGAGACGTTCTGGAGGCTGCTGCGCGAGGGCCGGGACGCCGTCACCGAGATGCCCGAGCATCGGTGGGAGCCGATCTCGGCGGACGCCCGCAGCGAGATACGCCGGGGCGGGTTCCTGGACGCCGTCGAGGAGTTCGACGCCGCCTTCTTCGGGATCTCGCCCCGCGAGGCCGTCGTCATGGACCCGCAGCAACGGCTGCTGCTGGAGATCACCTGGGAGGCGCTGGAGGACGCGGGGATCGTCGCGACGAGCCTCGACGGCAGTCCCACGGCCGTGTTCGTCGGCACCGCCCGCGAGGACTACACGAGCCTGCTCTACCGGCAGGGCTCCGCCGCCATCACCCAGCACACCGTCGTCGGCACCCACCGCGGCATCATCGCCAACCGGGTCTCGTACGCGCTCGGGCTGAACGGGCCGAGCCTCACCGTCGACACCTCCCAGTCGTCCTCGCTGGTCGCCGTACACCTCGCGTGCGAGAGCCTGCGCGCCGGAGAGGCGGAACTGGCGCTAGCGGCGGGCGTCAACCTCAACCTCCTCGCCGAAGGGGTGGTGGGTGCCGAGCGGTTCGGCGGGCTCTCCCCGGATGGGCGCTGCTTCACCTTCGACGCCCGGGCGAACGGCTATGTGCGCGGTGAGGGCGCCGGCATGGTCGTACTCAAGCCGCTGCGGCGGGCCCTGGCCGACGGCGACCGGGTGCACGGCGTGATCCTCGGCAGCGCGGTCAACAACGACGGCGCCACGCCCGGCCTCACCGTGCCCAGCGCCGCCGCACAGGAGAAGGTGGTCCGACTCGCCCAGCGGCGGGCGGGGGTCGTGCCGGACGCCGTCCAGTACGTCGAGCTGCACGGCACCGGAACCCCGGTCGGCGACCCGATCGAGGCCGCCGCGCTCGGGGCGGCGGTCGGGGCGCTCAAGGCACCCGGGGACCCGCTGCGGGTGGGCTCGGTGAAGACGAACATCGGGCACCTCGAAGGGGCCGCCGGCATCGCCGGGCTCATCAAGACGGTCCTCTCCGTCCGCCACCGCATGCTCCCGCCGAGCCTCAACTTCCGTACGCCCAACCCGCAGATCCCGCTCGACACGCTCAACCTGTCGGTCAACGACCGGCTGGGCGAGTGGCCGCACCCCGAGCGCCCGCTGGTCGCCGGCGTGAGTTCCTTCGGCATGGGCGGCACCAACTGCCATGTGGTCGTGGGCGAGGCGCCGAGTGCGCGGAAACCCGAGGCCGCCCCGCACACCCGCCCCGCGGGCGCCGTGCTGCCCGTCGTGGTCTCCGGGCGGGGTACGGAGGCGCTGCGCGCCCAGGCCGGGCGATTCGCCGAGTTCATCGAGAGCCACGGTGACGCGGAGCCCGCCTCCGTCGGCCGGTCGTCGGTCTTCACCCGGTCACGGCTCGGTCACCGGGGTGTCGTGCTGGCCGCCGACCGGGACGAACTGGTCGCCGGGCTCCGCGCGTTGGCGTCGGGGCTGCCCGCGGCCGGGGTGGTGACGGGGGCCGAGGCGACGGGCCGACTGGCCATGGTCTTCACCGGGCAGGGCGCCCAGCGGATCGGGATGGGCACCGAACTCCACGCCGCCTTCCCGGTGTTCGCGGCCGCCTTCGACACGGTGTGCGCCCACCTCGACCCGCTGCTGGAGCGGCCGCTGCGTGAGGTCGTCGCCACCGGTGAGGCACTCGACGAGACCCGGTACACCCAGCCCGCGCTGTTCGCCGTCGAGGTCGCGCTGTTCCGGCTGTTCGAGTCGTGGGGCGTACGGCCCGACCTCCTCGCCGGGCATTCGATCGGCGAGGTCGCCGCCGCCCATGTCGCCGGGGTCCTCTCGCTGGCCGACGCCTGCGCGCTGGTCGCCGCCCGGGGCCGGCTGATGCAGGAACTGCCCGCCGCAGGCGCCATGGTCGCCGTACAGGCCGCCGAGGACGAGGTGCTGCCGCTGCTGGCGGGCCGGGAGGGCGAGGTGGCGGTCGCCGCCGTCAACGGCCCCGCGGCCCTCGTGCTCTCCGGGGACACGGACGCGGTGCTGGAGATCACCGCCGTCCTGAAGCAGCGGGGACACAAGACCAAGCGGCTGACGGTGAGCCACGCGTTCCACTCGCCGCACATGGACGGGATGCTCGACGCATTCCGCCGGGTGGTCACCGGGCTGGCCTTCCACCAGCCCCGTATCCCCGTCGTCTCCACGGTGACGGGCGAGATCGCGGCGCCCGAGCTGCTGACCTCCCCCGAGTACTGGGTCGAGCAGGTCCGCCGGCCGGTGCGGTTCATGCGGGCCGCGCGGACCCTGGAGGCGGAGGGCGTACGGACCGTCCTCGAACTGGGGCCCGACGGCGTCTGCTCGGCGATGGTGGCCGAGAGCGTGCTCGACAAGGACTCCGTAGCCGCCGAACCGGCGCTGCGCTCGGGGCGGCCCGAGGAGCGGACGGCCTGGACGGCGCTGGCGCGGGCGTTCGTCCGCGGAGCGGGGGTGGACTGGGAGGCCGTGTTCGAGGGGGCCGGGGGGCGTCGGATCGATCTGCCGACGTACGCGTTCCAGCGGGAGCGGTACTGGGTGACGGATCTGGCCCGCGCGGAGGATGCCGCGGCCGGTGGTTCCTCCGTGCCCGCGCTCGGGCCCGGAGCCTTGCCCGCCGCCGTGCGGCCGAAGCGCGCCGTCGCGTCCGCGGCGGCGGGTGAGTGGTCGGCGGTCGAGCTGGTGACCTCCCATGTCGCCGCCGTCCTGGGGTACGCTGCCGGGCGGGCCGTCGAGATGGACGTGCCGTTCCGGGACCTCGGGTTCAGCTCCCTGATGACCGTGGAGTTGCGCGAGAACCTCGCCGGGGCGACCGGGCTGCGGCTGCCGACGGGGCTGGTGTTCGACCATCCGACACCCCGGGCGGTGGCGGAGTTCGTCGCGGCCGAGCTGGCGGGGGCGGACCCGGGCGGGGCCGGTGAATTGCTGCCGGTGGCCGGGGCCGGTTCGGGCTTGGGTGGGCAGGACGCGTACGACGAGCCGATCGCGATCGTCGGCATGGCCTGCCGGTACCCCGGTGGTGTCGCCTCGCCCGAGGATCTGTGGCGGCTGGTGGCCGAGGGCGGCGACGCGATCTCTGCGTTCCCGACCGACCGGGGCTGGGCCGAGGACCTCTACGACCAGGACCACGAGCGGTCCGGCAAGAGCTATGTCCGCGAGGGCGGGTTCCTGCACGACGCGGGCCGGTTCGACGCGTCCTTCTTCGGGATCTCCCCGCGCGAGGCGCAGGCCATGGACCCGCAGCAGCGGCTGCTGCTGGAGACCGCCTGGGAGGCGCTGGAGCGGGCCGGACTGGTCCCGCAGGAGCTGCGCGGCAGCCGTACCGGAGTCTTCGTCGGCGCTACGGCCGGGGACTACGGACCCCGGATGCACGACGCGCCCGACGGCATCGAGGGGCATCTGCTGACCGGCGGTGCGGCGAGCGTGATGTCCGGGCGGATCGCCTACCAGTTCGGGTTCGAGGGACCCGCGGTGACCGTGGACACGGCGTGCTCGTCGTCGCTGGTCGCGCTGCATCTGGCGGTGCAGTCGCTGCGGCGCGGCGAGTCGAGTCTCGCCGTCGCGGGCGGGGTGACGGTCATGTCGACGCCCGGCATGTTCCTGGAGTTCTCGCGGCAGCACGGGCTGGCGGCGGACGCGCGCTGCAAGGCGTTCGCGGCGGCGGCCGACGGGACCGCGTGGGCGGAGGGCGTGGGCCTGCTGGTCGTGGAGCGGCTCTCCGACGCGCGCCGCAACGGCCACCGGGTCCTCGCGGTGGTGCGGGGCTCGGCCGTCAACTCCGACGGCGCGTCCAACGGGCTGAGCGCCCCGAACGGGCTGTCGCAGCAGCGGGTGATCCGGCAGGCGCTCGTCGACGCCGGGCTCACCACGTCCGACGTCGACGTCATGGAGGCGCACGGTACGGGCACCGCACTGGGCGACCCCATCGAGGCGGAGGCCATCCTCGCCACGTACGGGCGGGACCGAGGGGGCCGGGAGCCGGTGCTGCTCGGTTCGCTGAAGGCCAACATCGGGCACGCGCAGGCCGCGGCCGGGGTCGGCGGCGTCATCAAGATGGTCCAGGCGATGCGGCACGGCGTCGTACCGGCCACGCTGCACGTCGACGAGCCGACCCCGCACGTCGACTGGGCCTCCGGCGCGGCCGAACTGGTCCGCGAGCGACGGCAGTGGCCGCACACATACGCACCCCGACGAGCCGCCGTGTCGTCCTTCGGGATCAGCGGCACGAACGCGCATGTGATCGTGGAACAGGGGGACGTGGCGGAGCCGGCCGGGGCCGACACGGCGGCCGCGGCACCGCGGGGAGGCACGGCCGCGGCGGCGGGTCCGGCCGCCGACGGCCATGAGGCGGGCACCGCCGGTGCCGACCCGATCCCCGCGGGCATCGCGCCTGCTACCCCGGCGACCGGCGCGGACGCGATCCCGGCGGCCGACACCGCGGCCTCCCCCGCCCCCCGTGTCCCCTGGGTCCTCTCCGCCCCCACCGAGGACGGCCTGCGCACGCAGGCCGGGCGCTTGCGGGAGTTCGTGGGGAGTACGGGCGTGGTGCGCGCCGGGGACGTCGGGCTGGCGCTGGCGACCACGCGGACGGCGTTCCGGCGGCGTGCCGTTGTGCTCGGCTCGGACGTCGGCGAACTGCTGGCCGGGCTGGACGCGGTCGTCGACGGGGCAGGAGCACCGAACGTCGTGCGGGGCGATGTCGGCGAGACGGGGCGGACGGCGTTGCTGTTCACCGGGCAGGGCGCCCAACGCCTCGGGATGGGCCGGGAGTTGTACGAGGCGTTCCCGGTGTTCGCCGAGGCGCTGGACGCGGTGTCCGCGGCGCTCGACCCTCATCTGGAGCGGCCGCTGCGCGAGGTGCTGTTCGCCGAGGAGGGCAGTGCGGAGGCAGAGCTGCTGCACCGCACGCGGTACACCCAGCCCGCGCTGTTCGCCGTGGAGGTGGCCCTCTTCCGGCTGCTGGTCGAGCGCGACGGGGTCGTACCCGAGCTGCTCGCCGGACACTCGATCGGCGAGCTGGCGGCGGCCCATGTCGCCGGCGTGCTGTCGCTGGAGGACGCCGCCGCGCTGGTCGCGGCCCGGGGCCGGCTGATGCAGGCGGCCCGCTCGGACGGGGCGATGATCGCGATCCAGGCCAACCCGGACGAGGTTGCCGAGTCGATCGCCGGGCACGCCGACGCCGTCTCCCTCGCCGCCGTCAACGGGCCCCGTTCCGTGGTGCTCGCGGGCGACGAGCCGGAGGTCACTCGGATCGCGGAGCAGTGGCGCGAGCGCGGCAGCCGCACGCGCAGGCTCCAGGTGAGCCACGCCTTCCACTCGCCGCACATGGACGGCATCCTCGACGAGTTCCGCGAGGTGGCCCGGTCCCTGACCTTCCACCCGCCCGAGATCCCCGTCGTCTCCACGGTCACCGGGGAACCCGCCGAGCCCGAGCTGCTGTGCTCCCCCGACTACTGGACCGACCAGATCCGCGCCACCGTCCGCTTCCACGACGCCGTACGGTCCCTGCGGGCGCTCGGGGCCGGGCTGTTCGTGGAGGTGGGTCCGGACGCCGTCCTCACCGGCATGGCGCGGGAGGCGTTCGCCGAGGAAGAGGACGACGGCGCCGCCGTGACGAGCGTCGCGCTCTCGCGGGCCGGGCGGCCGGAGGCGGACACGTACACGACCGCCCTCGCGCACCTCCACGCGGCCGGCGGCGAGGTCGACCTGACCGCGTACTTCCCCGGCGCCGCCCGGATCGACCTGCCGACGTACGCCTTCCGGGGCGACCACTTCTGGCTGCTCCCCGGCGCCCGCTCCGACGCGCGCGGGCTCGGGCTGGATCCGGCCGGCCACCCGCTCCTCGGCGCGGCGGTGGAAATGGCCGGCGGCGAGGACCTCGTCCTCACCGGCCGGTTGTCGCCGCGTACGCACCCATGGCTGGCGGACCACGTCGTGGAGGGCGCGGTGCTGCTGCCCGCCACGGCCTTCCTGGAGCTGGCCTTTGCCGCCGGGGAGCGGGTCGGCGCGGAGCGGGTCGACGACCTCACCCTGGAGGCACCGCTGGTGCTGCCCGAGCGGGACTCGGTACGCGTCCAGGTCAGGGTCACCGACCCGGACGGTACCGGCGCCCGGTCGTTCACGATCCACTCGCGCCCGGCCACCGCCGACGACGACACGGCGGCGGACCGGCCGTGGACCCGGCACGCCACCGGTGTCCTCGCGCCGACCGCCGGTCCGGCCTCGACGGCCGGGGACACGGGCGCCTGGCCGCCCGCCGGCGCGGTGGCGCAGCCGGTCGACGACGCATACGCCGTGCTGCGGGACCTCGGCTACGACTACGGGCCCGCGTTCCGGGGCGTGCGGGCCGTGTGGCGGCTCGGCGACGACCTCCTCGCGGAGGTGGCGCTCGCCGACGAACAGCGCGAGGGGGCCGCCCTGTTCGGGCTGCACCCGGCGCTGCTCGACGCCGCGCTGCACCCGCTGCTGCCGTCGGCGGCCGAGGACCCGGGGCGGATCAGGCTGCCGTTCTCCTGGGCGGGGGTCCGGCTGCACGCGGCCGGGGCCACCGCGCTGCGGGTGCGGATCTCGCCCCTCGGCACGGACACCTTCCGGCTGACGGTCGCCGACGGCACGGGCGCTCCCGTCGTGACCGTCGACTCCCTCGCGCTGCGCCCGGTCGACCGCAGCAGGCTCGCCACGGTCACAGGCGCCCGCGACGACTCCCTGTTCACCATCGACTGGCCCGCGCTGTCCGCGCCGGAGGTCCCCGCGTGGAGCCGGAGCGACCTCACCGATCCGGCCGGCCTGTCCGCCGTCGCACCGGCCGACCTCGTGGTGCTCACCCTCGCTGCGGACGGGGAGGCGACGCCCGTCGCCGCGCGCGCGGCGACCGTACGGACGCTGGAGCTGGTTCAGCGGTGGCTGGACGACGAGCGGTTCGCGGGGTCCCGGCTGGTCGTCGTGACCACCGGTGCCGTCGCCGCCCTGCCCGGCGACGACGTGACCGACCTCGTCCACGCGCCCTTGTGGGGTCTGCTGCGCACCGCGCAGACCGAGCACCCGGACCGGATCGTGCTCGTCGACCTCGACGGGAAGGGCGACGTGCGGGCACAGGTGGCCGCCGCCGTGGCCACCGGGGAACCGCAGATCGCCGTACGGGACGGGCGGTCGCACGCCCCGAGGCTGGCCCGCGCCGCGGACCGCCGCACCGATCCGCCGCGGCTCGACCCGGACGGCACGGTGCTGATCACCGGCGGTACGGGCGGGCTCGGCGCGCTGTTCGCCCGGCATCTGGTGACCGGGCACGGCGCCCGCCGGCTGGTGCTGACCAGCCGGCGAGGACCCGACAGCCCCGGCGCGTCCGCGCTCGCCGAGGAACTCACCGGGCTGGGCGCGCGGGTCCGGATCGTCGCCGTCGACGCCGCCGACCGGGACGCCCTGGCCGACCTGATCGCCGGCATACCGGCGGAGCATCCGCTGACCGCCGTCGTGCACACGGCCGGTGTCCTCGACGACGCCACCGTCGGCTCGCTGACCGGAGCGCAGGTGGAGACGGTCCTGCGGCCCAAGGTCGACGGGGCGTGGCATCTGCACGAGCTGACGCGCGGTCATGATCTGGCGGCGTTCGTGCTGTTCTCCTCCGTGTCGGGCATCACCGGTATGGCGGGCCAGGCCAACTACGCCGCCGCCAACACCTTCCTCGACGCGCTCGCCCACCACCGGCGCGCGCGGGGCCTGCCGGCGCACTCGCTGGCGTGGGGGCTGTGGGACGCGACCGCCGGCATGGGCGGCACGCTCTCCGAGGCGGACGTGGCCCGCTGGACGCGTGCCGGTGTCGTACCGCTGGACGCGGAGCGGGGGCTGCGGCTGTTCGACGAGGCGCTGGCCGCCCCCGGGGCGCTCGTCGTGCCCGCCGCGCTGCGGCCGGGGCGGGCCGGTGCGGGCGCCGAGCAGGTCCCGGCCGTCTGGCGGGGCCTGGTCCGCACCCGCCGGGTCGCGCGCACGGCGAGCGCCCCCGGCACCGGGGACTGGTCGGCGCGGATCGCCGCGCTGCCCGAGGAGGACCGGTACGCCGCGGTGCTCGCCGTGGTGCGTACGTCCGCCGCCCTGGCCCTGGGGCACGCCTCCGGTGACGCCGTGGACGCCACACGGGCGTTCAGGGAGCAGGGCTTCGACTCGCTCACCGCCGTCGAGCTGCGCAACCAGGTGAACGGCGCGACCGGGCTGCGGCTGGCGTCCACGGTCGTCTTCGACCATCCGAGCCCCGACGCTCTGGCCCGCCATCTGCTGGGCCGGGTCGCGGGCGAGGCCCCGGCCGCCGTGGCCGAGGCGCCGTCCGCGACCGGCACCGACGAGCCCATCGCGATCGTCGGGATGGCCTGCCGTTACCCCGGCGGGGTGGGCTCGCCGGAGGACCTGTGGCGGCTGGTGTCCTCCGGGACGGACGCGATCAGCGGCTTCCCCGCCAACCGCGGCTGGGACCTGGAGAAGCTCTACGACCCGGACCCCGGGAGCACCGGCACGTCGTACGTCCGCGAGGGCGGGTTCCTGCACGACGCTGACCTCTTCGACCGGGAGTTCTTCGGGATCTCGCCACGCGAGGCGACCGCGACCGACCCCCAGCAACGGCTGCTCCTGGAGACCGCCTGGAACGCCTTCGAGAACGCGGCGATCGACCCGGCCGCGCTGCGCGGCAGCAACACCGGGGTGTTCGTCGGCGCGATGTACGACGACTACGCGTCGCGGCTGCCGTCGGTGCCCGCCGAGTTCGAGGGATTCCTGCTGGTCGGGAACACCTCCAGCGTGATCTCCGGGCGGCTCGCCTACGCGTACGGCCTGGAGGGTCCCGCGGTCACCGTGGACACCGCCTGCTCGTCGTCGCTCGTCGCCCTGCACCTGGGGGCGCAGGCGCTGCGGTCCGGGGAGTCCGACCTGGTGATGGCGGGCGGGGTCACCGTGATGGCGGGGCCGGGCTCGTTCGTCGAGTTCAGCCGGCAGCGGGGGCTCGCGCCGGACGGCCGCTGCAAGTCGTTCTCCGCGCGCGCCGACGGCACCGTGTGGAGCGAGGGCGTGGGCCTGCTGCTTCTGGAGCGGCTGTCCGACGCCCGGCGCAACGGGCACCAGGTGCTCGCTGTGCTGCGCGGCTCCGCAGTCAACCAGGACGGCGCCAGCAACGGGCTCACCGCACCCAACGGCCCCTCCCAGGAGCGGGTGATCCGGCAGGCCCTCGCGGGCGCCGGGCTGCGGGCCTTTGACGTCGACGCCGTGGAGGCGCACGGCACCGGCACCGCGCTGGGCGACCCGATCGAGGCGCAGGCCCTGCTGGGCACGTACGGCGCCGACCACGACGCCGAGAACCCGCTGTGGCTGGGCTCGCTCAAGTCCAACATCGGACACGCGCAGGCCGCGGCCGGCGTCGGCGGCATCATCAAGATGGTCCAGGCGATCCGCCACGGAGTGCTGCCGAAGACGCTGCACGCCGAGGAGCCCTCGCCGCACATCGACTGGGACAGCGGCGCCCTCGCCCTGCTCACCGAGGCCCGTGAGTGGCCCGAGGCCGGGCGTCCGCGCCGGGCCGCCGTGTCGTCGTTCGGAATCAGCGGCACCAACGCGCACGTGATCATCGAGCAGGCGGAGGAGGAGCCCGCGACGACCGGCGCCCCGGGTTCAGGGGACGTGGCGACGGCCGAGGACCGCCCGGCCCCGGGCACCGCCCTGCCCTGGCTGCTGTCGGCCAAGTCGGACACGGCGCTGCGGGCGCAGGCCGAGCGGCTGCGGGCGTTCGTGGCCGAGCGGCCCGGACTCGCACCCGTCGACGTCGGCTTCTCGCTGGCCACCGGCCGGGCCCGGCACGAGCACCGGGCCGCCGTGCTGGGGCACGACCGGGACGAACTCCTGCAGGCCCTCGACGCGTTGGCGCGAGGCGAGGACACGCCCTCCGTCGTGCGTGACGGCGGCGGTACGAGGGGCAGGACGGCGTTCCTGTTCACCGGGCAGGGCAGCCAGCGCCCCGGCATGGGACGCGACCTGTACGCGGCCTCCCCGGTGTTCGCCGCCGCCTTCGACGAGGCGTGCGCCCACCTCGACGCCCACCTCGACGCCCATCTCGAACGGCCGCTGCGAGACCTCGTGTTCGCCGACGGGGACGAGCTGAACCGCACGGTGTTCGCGCAGCCCGCGCTGTTCGCGCTGGAGGTCGCGCTGTTCCGGCTCGCCGAGTCCTGGGGCCTCAAGCCCGACCATCTGCTGGGCCACTCGATCGGAGAGTTCGCGGCGGCGCATGTCGCCGGGGTGCTGTCGCTGCCCGACGCGTGCGCGCTGGTGGCGGCCCGGGGCCGGCTCATGGACGCTCTGCCGGAGGGCGGCGCGATGCTCGCCGTCGCGGCGGCGGAGGACGAGATCACCCTGCCCGACGGGGTGAGCCTCGCCGCCGTCAACGGCCCCGAGGCGGTCGTGGTCTCGGGCGACGAGGACGCGGTCGCGGCACTGGAGGAGCACTGGCGGGCCGAGGGACGCAAGGTCAAGCGCCTCGTCGTCTCGCACGCCTTCCACTCCCACCGCATGGACGGCATGCTCGACGCCTTCGCCGAGGTGGCCCGTGGCGTGACCTTCCACCCACCGACGCTGCCGATCGTGTCGACGGTCACCGGTGACCTGGTCGACGCCGCGCGACTGTGCACCCCGGAGTACTGGGTGGCCCAGGTGCGTCAGGCGGTGCGGTTCGCGGACGGGGTACGGCGGCTGGAGGCCGCCGGGGTCACCGACTATGTGGAACTGGGTCCCGACGGGGTGCTCTCCGCGCTGGTCGAGCCGTGTCTGACCGCCCCGGCGGGGACGGTGGTCCCGCTGCTGCGGGCCGGACGCCCCGGAACGCGGACCGTCGCCGCTGCTCTGACGCTGCTCGCCCTGCGTGGGGGCCGCGTCGACTGGAACGCGGTCTTCCCCGGCGCCCGCCGCACCCCCCTGCCCGGCTACGCCTTCCAGCGGCAGCGCTACTGGCTGACGGCCCCGGCGGCCTCCGGTGACGCCACCGACCTCGGCCTCGACTCTCCCGACCATCCGCTGCTGGGCGCGGCCGTGGAGGCGGTCGACGGCGACAGCGTCGTCCTCACCGGCCGGGTCTCCCCGCGTACCCACCCGTGGCTCGCCGACCACGCCGTCATGGGCACCGTGCTGCTGCCGGGGACCGCGTTCGTGGACCTCGCGCTGCATGCCGCCCGCCGGGCCGGCTGCACCCTGGTCGACGAACTCACCCTGACCGCGCCGCTGGTGCTCCGCGAGGACAGCGACGTACGCATCCAGGTGTCCGTCGGCGCACCCGACGACTCCGGCCGACGTCCGCTGACCGTCCACTCCCGTCCCGCCCGGGCCGACGGCGACCGCCGCTGGACCCGGCACGCCGAGGGAACACTGAGCACGGGCGAGCCCGCCATGGCCCTCCCCGAGGGCGTACGGCGGCCCGCCGACGCCGTGGAGATCCACCTCGACGGGGTCTACGACGCCCTCGCCGAACGGGAGTACGCGTACGGTCCGCTGTTCCAGAACCTGGCCCGGCTCTCCCGCCACGGGGACGACCTGCACGCCGAGGTCACCCTCGCCGAGGAACACCGGGCCGAGGCCGCGCGCTTCGCCCTGCACCCGGCGCTGCTCGACGCGGCCCTGCACCCGCTGCTGCCGGGGGTGGCGGACGTGGCCTCCGGTCCGATGGTGCCGTTCGCCTGGTCCGGCATCAGCGTGCCCCCGGCCGGAACGGGCCCCGGCGCGCTGCGGGTCCGGCTCGCGGTGACGCAGTCCGACGACACGACCGTGGTGGTCGCCCTGCACCTCGCCGACGAGACGGGGCTGCCGCTGGCGACGATCGACGAACTCCGGCTGCGCCCCCTCTCCCCCGGCGACCTGGCCGCCGCGAGCGCCCGGTCCCGGGAGGGTCTGTACGGGGTGCGGTGGACCCCTGTGCCGACCGACCCGGCCACCGACGCCGACGACGGCCCCTGGGCCGTGCTGGGCGAGGGGCTCCCGCTGTCCTCCGGTGCCCGGCCCGTCCCGTCCTACGACGGCCTCGCCGCGCTGCGGGCCGCGGTCGACGGCGGCGCCGAGGTCCCGTCGACGGTGCTGCTGCCCCTGCCGCCACCGCCGGCCGAGAACGCGGCCGGCGGGTTCGCCAGGCGGGCCCGGGGGGTGCTGCACGAGTTGCTCGGCACCGTACGGGACTGGCTGGCCGACGACCGGTTCGCGGCGAGCCGGCTGGTCGTGCTCACCCGAGGGGCCGTCGCCCCGGACGGCGAGGACGTCACCGATCTGGCGCAGGCCGGGGTCTGGGGTCTGCTGCGCTCCGCCCAGGCCGAGCAACGGGACCGGTTCGCGCTCGTCGACCTCGACGACCACCCCGGCTCCCACGAGGCCCTCGGCGCCGCGCTGCGCACCGGCGAACCCCAACTCCTCGTCCGGGCGGGCGAGGTGCTGGTCCCGAGGCTGGCCCCGGCCGAACCGGGCACCGGGCCGGACGGGGCGGGGCCGGACTGGCAGCGGGGCACGGTGCTCGTCACCGGCGGCACCGGTGCCCTCGGCGCGATCCTCGCCCGGCACCTGGTCACCCAGCACGGCGCCCGTCGGCTGCTGCTGACCAGCCGTCGCGGACCCGACGGCCCCGGCGCCCGGGAGCTGGCCGAGGAGCTGACCGCGCTCGGCGCCCACGTCCAGATCGTGGCCGCCGACGCCGCCGACCGGGACGCGCTGGCCGCGCTGCTCGCCGGCATCCCGGACGACCACCCGCTGACCGCCGTCGTGCACACCGCCGGCATCACCGACGACGCGACGGTCACCTCGCTGACACCGGACCAACTCGACGGCGTACTGCGGCCCAAGATCGACGGCGCGTGGAACCTGCATGAGCTGACCAAGGACGCGGACCTGTCGGCGTTCGTCCTGTACTCGTCCGTCGCCGGTGTCGTGGGCACACCGGGGCAGGCGAACTACGCCGCCGCCAACACCTTCCTGGACGCGCTCGCCCACCACCGGCACGCGAACGGCCTTCCCGCGCACTCCCTCGCATGGGGGCTGTGGGCCGAGAGCAGCACGCTCAGCACCCATCTGTCCGACGCGGACCTCAACCGTCTGGCCCGCCTCGGACTGCTGCCCCTCACCAACGCCGAGGCCACCGCGCTGTTCGACGCGGCGCTCACCCTCGACCGGCCCGTGCACGCCGTCACCCGGATCGACACCGGTGCGCTGCGCAGGGCCGAACACCTGCCGGCGGCGTTGCGGGGGCTCGCCCCGCGTCCGGCGCCCCGGGTCGAGCGGCGGGAGGTGCCGCTCCCGCAGCGGCTGGCCGGGCTCCCGCCCGCGGAACAGCGGCAGGTGCTCACCGATCTGGTGCGGGCGAGGACGGCCGCCGTCCTCGGGCACACCGACGCCACCTCGATCGGGACGACCCGCGCCTTCACCGAGCTGGGCTTCGACTCGCTCACCGCGGTCGAGCTGCGCAACCAGCTGAACGGCGCCACCGGGCTGCGGCTGCCCACCACGGTCGTCTTCGACCACCCCAACCCGGACGCGCTGGCGGCGTATCTGCACGCGGAACTCGTCGTGGAGGTCGTCGAGCCGTCCCCCGCCGATCCGGTGATGGCCGACCTCGACCGGCTGAAGGCCGCGCTGCCGAACGCGCTCTTGGACACGGCGGCGCACCGGAGCATCGCCGACCGGCTGCGGGAACTGCTCGACCTCGCCGACGGTGCCGACCCGCTCCGCGACGACGATCTGCCCGACCTCGACTCCGCGACCGACGAGGACCTGTTCGCCCTGGTCGACGAACTCGACTAGCGCGCAGGGCCGCACGGCCCAGGCCCGTCCCCTCCCTCGGACGGGCCCGGGCCGACCCATGACTTCCGTGCCGATCTCCCATGGAGCTGAGACGACGTGACGACCGACGAGAACCAACTCCGCCAGTACCTCAAGCGTGCGGTCGCCGACGCCCGCGCGAGCCGCAAGCGGCTGCGCGAGGTGGAGGAGCGGGAGCAGGAGCCCATCGCGATCATCGGGATGGCGTGCCGCTACCCCGGCGGCGTGCGCTCCCCGGAGCAGCTGTGGCAGATCGTCGCCGACGGTGTCGACGCGGTGTCGCCCTTCCCCGAGGGCCGTGGCTGGGACGTCGACGACCTCTACGACCCCGACCCGGAGGCGGTCGGCAAGTCGTACACGCGGTACGGCGGGTTCCTGCACGACGCGGACCTGTTCGACCCGGAGTTCTTCGGGATGTCGCCCCGCGAGGCGCTGGCCACCGACCCGCAGCAGCGGCTGCTCCTGGAGACCGCGTGGGAGGCGTTCGAGCGGGCGCGGATCGTGCCGGAGTCGGTGCGGGGCAGCCGTACCGGAGTGTTCGTCGGGGCGATGTACAACGACTACGGTTCGCGGCCCCATCTGCCGGCCGAGGAGTTCGAGGGCTACCTGTACGGCGGCAGCGCGGGCAGTGTCGCCTCGGGCCGGCTCGCCTACACCTTCGGGCTGGAGGGGCCGGCGGTCACCGTCGACACGGCGTGCTCGTCCTCGCTGGTCGCCCTGCATCTCGCGGCGACAGCGCTGCGCCGGGGCGAGGCCGATCTGGCGCTGGCCGGCGGAGTGACGGTGATGTCGACGCCCACCTCGTTCGTGGAGTTCTCTCGGCTGCGCGGGCTGTCGCCCGACGGCCGGTGCCGGTCCTTCGCGGCGTCCGCCGACGGCACCGGCTGGGCGGAGGGCGCAGGTCTCCTGCTGCTCGCCCGGCTCTCGGACGCACGGCGCGAGGGCCGCCCCGTGCTGGCCGTGATCAAGGGATCGGCGATCAACCAGGACGGTGCCAGCAACGGGCTGACCGCACCCAACGGTCCCGCCCAGGAACGGGTGATCCGTCAGGCGCTCAGCAGCGCGGGGCTGTCACCGGCCGACGTAGACGCGGTCGAGGCGCACGGTACGGGGACGACGCTCGGCGACCCGATCGAGGCGCGGGCCCTGCTCGCCACGTACGGCAAGGACCGGCCCGCCGACCGGCCGCTCTGGCTGGGCTCGCTCAAGTCCAACATCGGACACGCGCAGGCCGCGGCCGGCGTCGGCGGCATCATCAAGGTGGTCGAGGCGATCCGCCACGGGGTCCTGCCGAGGACCCTGCACGCCGACGAGCCCTCCCCCCACATCGACTGGGACACGGGGGCGCTCGCCCTCCTCACCGAGCCCCGCGCCTGGCCGGACACCGGACGCCCCCGCCGCGCCGCCGTCTCGTCGTTCGGCTTCAGCGGCACGAACGCCCACGTGATCGTGGAGGAGGCGACGCAGGACACGACGACGGAGGCCGATGAGGGGGCCGACGGTGGGGCCGGTGAGGTCACCGCCGGGAAGGGCGAGGGATGCCCCGCGTGGGCTCCACGGCATCCCGCCGAAGGCGAGGACTCCGCCTGGCCCGGCCGCCCACTGCCGCTGGTCCTGTCCGGCAAGGGCGAGCGCGCTCTCGCCGCGCGGGCCCGGCAGTTGCTCGACCTCCTGGCCGTCGGCGAGACCGCTCGGGTCTCCGACGGCAGCCCCACCGCCGTCGCCGACATCGCCCACGCCCTGGCCACCACGCGGGCCGGATTGGACGACCGGGCCGTGGTCGTCGGTGCCGATCTCGACGCGCTGACCGCCGGGCTGGCCGCGCTCGCCGACGGGCACGGGGCTCCGAACGTGGTGCGCGGTGGTCGTGCGGGGGCGTCACGGGTGGCGTTCGTGTTTCCCGGGCAGGGGTCCCAGTGGGCCGGTATGGCGGCCGAACTGCTGGACGCCTCACCGGTGTTCGCGGCAGCCATGGCCGACTGCGGGGCGGCGCTGGCACCGGTCACCGACTGGGATCTGATCGAGACCGTACGGGCCCGCCGGCCGCTGGAGCGGGTGGACGTGGTCCAGCCGACGCTGTGGGCGATCATGGTGTCGCTCGCGGCGGTGTGGCGTTCCCACGGGGTGCGGCCCGCCGCCGTGATCGGCCACTCCCAGGGGGAGATCGCCGCCGCGTGCGTGGCCGGCGCGCTGTCCCTGGCCGACGGCGCCCGGGTCGTGGCTCTGCGTGCCCGCGCCATCGCCGAGGACCTCTCCGGCCGGGGCGGCATGATGTCGGTCGCGCTGCCCGAACCCCGCGTGCGCGAACTGATCGACGGCTACGGCGGCCGGGTCGCGGTGGCCGCCGTCAACGGCGCCGCGTCCGTGGTGCTCTCCGGTGACGCCGACGCCCTCGACGAACTGCGCGAGACGGTCGTGGCCGACGGCGGCCGCGCCAAACGCCTCCCGGTGGACTACGCCTCGCATTGCGCGCACGTCGAGTCGATCCGTGAGCGGCTGCTGGCCGACCTGGCCGGCATCGAGGCCCGCCCCTCCGAGGTGCCGTTCTACTCCACTGTCACCGGTGGCCTGTTCGACACCACCGGTCTGGACGCCACGTACTGGTACACCAACCTGCGGCAGAGCGTGCTGTTCGAGCCGACCACGCGGACCCTGCTGGACGGCGGCCACGGTGTCTTCGTCGAGTGCAGCCCGCATCCGGTGCTGCTGCACAGCATCGAGGAGACCGCCGACGCCGTGGGCACGGCCGTCACCGGCGTCGGCTCGCTGCGCCGCGACCAGGGCGGGCCCGACAGGGTGCTGGCCGCGCTGGGCGAGGCGTTCGTGGCCGGGGTCCCGGTGAACTGGCCGGTGGTGTTCGAGGGCCTGCCGGTGCGCCCCGTCGAGCTGCCGACGTACCCGTTCCAGCGCGAGCGGTACTGGCTGGAGCAGTCGGCGCCCACGTACGCGACAGGCCCCGGCCCCTCGGACCACCCCCTGCTGGGTACGGCGGTCACGGTGGCCGGCGCCGACGAGGTGCTGTTCACCGGCCGGATCGCGGCGGCCGCCCAGCCGTGGCTGTCCGGGCACACCGTGTCCGGCACCGCCGTGCTGCCGTCGGCGGCCCTGGTCGACGCGGTCGTCCGGGCGGGCGCCGAGGTGAGCTGCCCGGTGGTGGACGAACTGGCCGTGCGGGCCCCGCTCTCCGTCCCCGACACCGGTGAGGTCCCGCTCCAGGTGCGGGTCGGCGCACCGGACGACTCGGGCCTGCGCCCCGTCACCGTGCACGCCCTGCCGGACCCCGACGCCGGGGAGTGGGCGGAGCTGGCCTCCGGGACCCTGCGCGCCGAGGACGGCGAGGCCGCCGGCCTCGCGGGGAGCGCCGACGGCGTCGAGGTGCGGCTCCCGGAGGAGTACGCCACCGACGCCGGCCGTCACGTCCTGCACCCGGCGCTGCTGGAGGCCGCGCTCGCGGTGGACGGGGGCGAGCCGTTCGCGGTCCGCTGGCGCGGGGTGCGGCTGCACGCCCCCGGCGCGACGGCCGTACGGGCCCTGCTCGCCCCGGCCGGGGAGAGTGCAGGGGAGGCCGCCGCGGCGGAGGGGGCCGTGTCCGTCGTGCTGACCGGCGCGGACGGGGCGCCCGTCGCCACCGTCGACTCCGTCGTCCGCCGCTCCCCCGAGCCGTCGGAACTCATCGGCGGCCCCGGCCCGCTGCGGGCCCTGCACCACGTCACCTGGACGCCGCTCACCCCCCGCGGGTCGGGCCGGCCGGTCGTCTGGGCGGCCCTCGGGCGCCTGCCGGACGAGGAGCCCGATGTGTCGTACGCGGCACACCGGGCGTACGACGGCGAGTCCGGCGTCCCCTACCACGAGGACCTGGCCGCGCTCGGCCGTGCGGTCGAGTCCGGTACGGCGGTCGACGCCCTCCTCGTCCATCTCCCGGCGGCCGGCAACGACACCGAGGTCGTGGACGGTGTGCACTCGGCGACCGGGAGGGCGCTGGCCCTGCTGCGGGCCTGGCTGGCCGACGAGCGGCTGGCCGCGACCCGGCTGGTGCTGGTCACCAGGGGCGCGGTGGCCGCCACGGCCGGCGAGGTGCCGCACCTCGACGCGGCGGCGGTCCGGGGCCTGGTGCGCTCGGCGCAGTCGGAGAACCCGGACCGGATCGTCCTCGTGGACTCCCCCGGCACGGGCGCGGACGCCGGGCACGTCCCTCCGGCACTCCTGGCCGCCCTGCTCGCCACGGACGAACCGCAGGCCGCCGTACGCGACGGCCGGCTCCTGGTGCCCCGGCTGCACCGGGTCGCCCGGGCCGACACGGTCGACGGCACGGCCCCCCGCTGGCGCCCGGACGGCACGGTCCTCGTCACCGGCGGCACGGGGGCGCTCGGCGCCGCGGTGGCCCGGCACCTCGTCGTCGAGCACGGGGTCCGGCGGCTGCTGCTGGCCTCCCGCCGGGGCGAACGGGCGCCGGGGGCCGAGGAGTTGCGTGCCGAGCTCACCGGACTCGGGGCCGAGGTGCGGATCGCCGCGTGCGATGTCGCCGACCGTGACGCGCTCAAGGCGCTGCTCTCCGAGATACCGGCCGAGCACGCGCTGACCGGGGTCGTGCACGCGGCCGGGGTCCTGGACAACGATCTGCTGACGGCGCTGACGTCCGATCAGCTGGATGCGGTGCTGGGCCCGAAGGCGGACGCCGCGTGGCATCTGCACGAGCTGACCCATGAGGACGAGCTGACGGCGTTCGTGCTGTTCTCCTCGGTCGTGGGCGTGTTCGGCGGTCCGGGCCAGGCCAACTACGCGGCGGCCGGGGCCTTCCTGGACGCGCTGGCCGAGCGGCGCCGCGCCGAGGGCCTGCCGGCGAGTTCGCCGGCCTGGGGGCTGTGGGAGGTCGAGGGCGGGATCAACGCGGGGCTGACCCCGGCCGACCGGTCCCGTTTCGCCCGCGACGGCTTCGTACCGACGAGCACGGCCGGGGGACTGGCACTTTTCGACGCCGCGCTGACGGTACGTCACCCGGCGCTCACGGCCGTGCCGTTCGACCTCGCGGCCGTGCGGGCCTCCGGCGGCCCGGTTCCGCCGCTGCTGCGGGCCCTGGTGCCGGTGGCCGACCGCCGCCCGGAGCGGACCGGCGCCGAGGGGGGCGTGCCCCTCGCGGAGCGGCTCGCCGGGATGGACGCGGGCGAGCGGCGGGAGTTCGTGCTGGACCTGGTGCGCGGCGAGGTGGCCGTCGTGCTGGGCTTCCGCGACCCGGCCGCCGTCGAGACCCAACGGCCCTTCCAGGAGCTGGGGTTCGACTCGCTCACCGCTGTGCAGCTGCGCAACCGGCTGGGCGCGGTCATCGGCATCCGACTGCCGGCGACCGTGGTGTTCGACCATCCGACCCCGGCGGCCCTCACCGCGTTTCTGCTCGCCGGGCTCGAGTCCGGGGAGGAGCCCGCCGAGCGATCCCCGCTCCTCGCCGAGCTCGACAAGCTGGAGGAGATCCTCTCGACGGCCGGCGACACCGAGAACGCCGGTACCGCCGACGCGGACGAACGCGCCGCCGTCACCGTCCGGTTGCAGACGATCCTGTCGCGCTGGATGGACGCCTGGGGCGGCACGCCCGGCGACACCGGCCCGGCGGACCCGCTGGAGTCGGCCTCGACCGACGAGCTCCTCGACTTCATCGACAACGAGCTCGGCCGCGCGGGCAGCTGATGCCCCGCGCCGAACCGTCGTCCCGCACGCCCCCGGTGTCCGCACCGCTGTCACTGCCGTCCCCGAGAAGATGTGAGTTGTCCCATGGCGGATGAGAAGAAGCTGGCCGACTACCTGAAATGGGTCACGGCCGACCTGCGGAAGGCACGCGGCCGCATCGCCGAGCTGGAGTCCGGACGGCTGGAGCCGGTCGCGATCGTCGGCATGGCCTGCCGCTACCCCGGCGGGGTGGCCTCGGCCGACGATCTGTGGCGGCTGGTCTCCGAAGGCCGGGACGCCATCTCGGAGTTCCCCGCCGACCGGGGCTGGGACCTGGAGGGGCTGTACGACGCCGACCCGGACACGCCCGGCACGTCGTACACCCGCGAGGGCGGGTTCCTGGACGGCGCGGCCGACTTCGACGCCGCGTTCTTCGGGATCTCCCCGCGTGAGGCGCTGTCGATGGACCCGCAGCAGCGGGTGCTGCTGGAGACCGCCTGGGAGACCTTCGAGCAGGCGGGCATCGACCCGACGGGGCTGAAGACGTCCAACGTGGGTGTCTTCGTCGGCGCGGTGGACCAGACGTACCTCGGTCTGGAAGGGCCCGAGGAGTTCGAGGGCTATCTGATGACCGGCAAGCTCAGCAGTGTGGTCTCCGGCCGGGTCTCGTACTCGTTCGGGTTCGAGGGTCCCGCCGTCACGGTGGACACGGCCTGCTCGTCGTCGCTGGTCGCCCTGCATCTCGCGGCGCAGTCCGTGCGCAGCGGGGAGTCGGCGCTCGCGCTGGCGGGCGGGGTGACGATCAGTGGTACGCCGGGCGGGTTCGTCGACTTCTCCCGGCAGCGGGGCCTCGCCGCCGACGGCCGGTGCAAGTCGTTCGCGGCCGCCGCCGACGGGACCACCTGGTCGGAGGGCGTGGGGCTGCTCCTCGTGGAACGGCTCTCCGACGCCGTACGCAACGGACATCGCGTCCTGGCCGTGCTGCGGGCCACCGCCGTCAACCAGGACGGCGCCTCCAACGGGCTCACCGCACCCAGCGGCCCCTCCCAGGAGCGGATCATCCGCCAGGCGCTCGCCGAGGCACGGCTGGACGCGGCCGACGTGGACGCGGTCGAGGCGCACGGGACCGGCACCCGGCTGGGCGACCCCATCGAGGCGCAGGCCCTGCTGGGCACGTACGGCGCGGCCCACCCGGCGGAGCGCCCGCTGTACCTGGGGTCGCTGAAGTCCAACATCGGGCACGCGGTCGCCGCGGCCGGGGTGGGCGGCGTCATCAAGATGGTCCAGGCGCTACGGCACGGGGTGCTGCCCAGGACCCTGCACGTCGACCGGCCGACACCACTGGTCGACTGGTCCGACGGCGCGGTGGAACTGCTGACCGAGGAGCGCCCCTGGCCGCACACGGGCCGCCCGCGCCGCGCCGCCGTCTCCGCGTTCGGGGTGAGCGGCACCAACGCCCACGTGATCATCGAGCAGGCCCCCGAGCCGACGGAGGCACCGGCGGACACGGCGTCGGACGCCGGCGCCCCCGCTCCCCCGGTCCCCCTCCCCGCCATCCCCTTGACCCTGTCCGCGCGGACGGCCGATGCCGTGCGGGCGCAGGCGGAGCGGCTGGCCGAGTTCGTCGAGCGGCATCCCGAGGTGTCGGCCGAGGACGTGGCGCACGCGCTGGCCACCACGCGGGCCGGGCTGGAGCACCGGGCCGTGGTGGTGGGCACCGATCGCGCCGGACTCCTCGCCGCGCTGAGCGCGTTCACTCCGGACGCGGTGGCCCCGGCCCTGCCGCGCGGCGCGACCGGCACGGGCAGGCTGGGCTTCCTGTTCACGGGGCAGGGTGCCCAGCGCGCCGCGATGGGCCTCGAACTGCACGCCGCGTTCCCGGCGTTCGCCGGAGCCTTCGACGAGGTGTGCGCGCACCTCGACCCGCTGCTGGACCGGCCGCTGCGCGAGGTGATCGCGTCGGGCGACCGGCTCGACGAGACGGGTTACGCGCAGCCCGCGCTGTTCGCCGTCGAGGTCGCGCTGTTCCGGCTGTTCGCGTCCTGGGGCGTACGACCCGACCTGCTCGCCGGGCACTCGATCGGCGAGCTGGCCGCCGCGCACGTGGCGGGCGTCCTCACCCTCGCGGACGCGGCGGCCGTGGTGGCCGCCCGGGGCCGGCTGATGCAGGGCCTGCCGAGGGGCGGGGCGATGGTGGCGCTGCAGGCCACGGCCGAAGAGGTCGAGCCGCTCCTCGCCGGAGCCGGCGGACGCGTGGGCGTCGCGGCGCTCAACGGCCCGTCGTCCACGGTGGTGTCCGGCGACGAGGAGGCGGTCGCCGGGATCACGTCCACGGTCCGCTCCTGGGGCCGCGCGACCAAGCGGCTGGTGGTCAGCCACGCGTTCCACTCCCCCCTGATGGAGCCGATGCTGGAGGAGTTCGGCCGGGTCGTGCGGGGCGTGACCCTGAACGCGCCGGAGATCCCCCTGGTGTCCACGGTCACCGGCCGCATCGCCACCGAGGCGGAACTGCGTTCGCCCGACTACTGGATCCAGCAGGTACGGCAGCCGGTCCGCTTCGTGGACGCGGTCCGCACGCTCGCCGAGCGGCAGGTGACCACCACCCTGGAGCTGGGCCCGGCCGGGGTGCTCACGGCGATGGTCGACGACTGTGTGTCCGGCGTCGGTGCCGTGACCTCCGTGGCCGCCGTACGGTCCGGCCCGTCCGAGCCCATGGCCGCGGTGACGGCGCTGGGGCGGCTGTGGAGCGCGGGCGTGCCTGTGGACTGGTCGGCCTTCTTCGCCCCGGCCGGGCCGCGGCGGCGGGTGGACCTGCCGAGCTACGCGTTCCAGCGGAAGCGGTACTGGCTGGAATCCGGCCCCGCCGAGGCATCCGGGCGTTCCGGGGGCGCGGCCGGCCATCCGCTGGTGGACGCTGCCGTAGAGATCGCCGGCCGCGACGAGCTGGTCCTCACCGCCCGGCTCACCGCCCACTCGGCCCCGTGGCTCGCCTCGCACACCCGGCACGGCGAGGTCGTACTCCCCGTCTCCGCACTGCTGGACGTGGTGGTCCGCGCGGCCGACGAGGTCGGCTGCACGACCGTGCACGAGCTGACCGTACGCGGCCCGATCGTTCTCCCCGAACGCTCCCGTGTCCGTGTCCAGTTGACCGTGGGCGCGCCGGACGCCACGGGCACCCGCGCCTTCACCGTCCACACGGGCGCCGACGAGGACCACCCGGCGTGGACCGTCGCCGCCTCGGGGACCCTGAGTCCCGCCGGCCGGGAGACCCCGTTCGAGCTGGGGGCGTGGCCGCCGGCGGGCGCGGAGGCCCTGGGCGCGGCCGAGGGGGAGCGGCCGGTGTACCCGGGTGTCTCGGCGGTGTGGCACCGCGACGGGGAGCTGTTCGCCGAGGTCGCGCTGGACGAGGACACGGACGTCGCCGGGTACGGGCTGCACCCGGCGCTGCTGGAGGCCGCCCTGCACGGCACGCTGCTCGCGGCTGGACGGGGCGGGGTCGTCGCGGAGGTACGCGGGGCCCGGCTGCACGCGGTCGGCGCCGCCGCGCTGCGAGTACGGCTGACCCCCGGTGCGGAGGGCGGCTGGGCGGTACGGCTCGCCGACCCGTCCGGGCGGCCGGTCGCGTCGATCGCCTCGGCCGTCACCCGCCCGGTCGACGCGGCCGAGGTCGCCGTTGCCCGGTCGCGTCCGCTGGACTCGCTGTTCCGGGTCGCCTGGAACCCGGTCGTTCCCAAGGGCCGGGACCGCGCCGCGCTGGCCGTGCTGGAGACGGGCAGCGGGGACCTCGGGTTCACGGAGGTCCGCAGGTTCGCCGATGTGGACGCGGCGCTGGACTCGCCGGTCCCGTTCGACGCGCTGCTCGCCCCGTTCGTGTTCGCGCCGGGCGGTGATGTGGCGGCGCGGGCGCAGGAGGCGACACAGCGGGCGCTGGCCCTCGTCCGGTCGTGGCCGTCGGACGAGCGGTCAGCCGACACCCCGCTGGTCGTGGTGACCCGGGGCGCGGTCGCCACCGGCCGGGGCGCCGACCGGGGGGCCGGGGTGTCCGACCTGGTCGCCGCCCCGGTGTGGGGTCTGCTGCGCTCGGCCCAGTCGGAGATGCCCGGCCGGTTCCTGCTGGTCGACCTGGACGACGACCCGGCGTCGGCGGAGGCCCTGCCCTCGATCGTCGCCTCCGGCGAACCCCAGGTCGCGGTACGCGGCGGCACGGTGTTGGTCCCGCGTGTGGCCCGCCTGGCGCCGGCCGCTGACGAGCCGGCGCCCACGCCCTGGCGGCGCGACGGCACGGTCCTGATCACCGGCGGTACGGGCGCGCTGGGCGCCCTCTTCGCGCGGCACCTCGTCCAGGAGCACGGGGTGTCCCGGCTGCTGCTGGTCAGCCGGAGCGGCCCTGCGGCCCCCGGTGCGGACCAACTCGCCGACGAGCTGGCCGAGCTGGGCGCCAAGGTGATGATCACGGCGTGCGACCTGGCGGACCGGGAGGCCCTCGGCGCCCTCCTCGCGACCGTCCCGGCGGAGCATCCGCTCACCGGGGTCGTGCACACAGCCGGGGTGAACGACGACGGGATGATCGCGGCCCTGACCCCCGAACGACTGGCGGCCGTGCTGCGCCCCAAGGTGGACGCGGCGTGGAACCTGCACGAGCTGACGCTCGATCATGATCTGTCGGCGTTCGTGCTGTTCTCGTCGGTGGCGGGTCTCGTGGGCGGTTCCGGCCAGGCCAACTACGCCGCCGCGAACACCTTCCTCGACGCGCTCGCCGAGCACCGCGCCGCGAGCGGACTGCCCGCGACCTCGCTGGCGTGGGGCCTGTGGGACGCGTCGGGCGGCATGGGCGGCGCCCTCAGCGAGGCCGACCTGAAGCGGATCGCCCGGACCGGTCTGCTGCCGGTGACCGAGGAGCACGGCCCGGGTCTCCTCGACGCCGCACTGCGGCTGGGCCGACCGGCGCTCGTGGCCACCCCCCTCGACGTGGCCGCCCTGCGCGCCCGCCCCGCCCAGGTCCCGATCGTCCTCGCCGGTCTGGCGCGGACACCGGCCCGCCCGTCCGCCCGGGACGACGCCGCGGGCACGCGGTCGCTGGCGCAGCGCCTCGACGGGTTGCCGGAGGAGCGGCAGCGGGAGGTCGTGGCGGAGTTCGTGCGCGGCGAGGTCGCCCTGGTGCTCGGGCACGGCGACGCGTCCGCGATCGGCGCCGACCGGCTCTTCACCGAACTCGGCTTCGACTCGCTGACCTCGGTGGAGCTGCGCAACCGGCTCGGCGCCGGGACGGGACTGCGACTCTCCGCCTCCGTGGTCTTCGAGCACCCCACCCCGGCCGCGCTGACGAAGCACCTGTGCGCCGAACTGCTCACGACCGCCCCCGAAGCCGCCCCCGCCACCGCCGCCGTGGACTTCGCGGCGGAGGTGTGGCTCGACGACGACGTGCGGCCGGCCGACGAGATCAGCCGGGTCTGCGTCGACCCCCGCGAGATCCTGCTCACCGGCGCGACCGGGTTCCTCGGGGCGTTCCTCCTGCGCGACCTGATGCGCTCGACGCGGGCCCGTGTGCACTGCCTGGTGCGCGGCGCCGACCAGGCCGACGCCGAACGGCGGCTGCGAGCGAACCTGGAGTGGTACGAGGTCCTCGACGAGATGGACCCGGACCGGATCTCCGTGGTCGTCGGCGACCTCTCCGCGCCCCGGCTGGGGCTGACGGAGGACGAGTTCGACGATCTGGCGCGCTTCGTCGACGTCGTCTACCACGCGGGCGCCACGGTGAGCTGGCTGCGGCCGTACACCGAGCTGCGGCGGTCCAACGTGGACGGGACGCGGGAGGTGCTGCGGCTGGCCGCCCGGCACCGCACCGTGCCCGTGCACCACGTCTCCACGAGCGGTGTCTTCCCGGCGCCGGCGCCCGGCGCCGAGGGCGTCCCGGCGAAGGTGACCGACCCGACGGGCCCCGCCGAGGAGCTGTGGAACGGGTATCTGCAGAGCAAGTGGGTCGCCGAGCAGGTCATCGGGAGCGCGCGGGAGCGCGGGCTGCCGGTCGCGATGTACCGGGTGGACGTGGTCTGCGGCGACCAGCAGGCCGGTGCCTGCCAGACGAAGGACTTCGTCTGGCTGAGCCTGAAGGGCCTGCTTCAGGTGGGCGCGGTGCCGGACCGGCTCGCCGGGTCCTTCCACATGGTGCCGGTGGACTACGTCAGCGGGACGATCACCGCCCTCGCGACGCGGGAGGAGGCCGCGGGCGGCACGTTCCACCTGTTCAACGAGCAGGACCAGGCCTTCGCCGACTTCGTCGGCCATCTCCGGTCGTACGGCTACGAGTTGCCGGTCCTGGACTGGGACAGCTGGCGGGAGCGGGTGCGGGCCGACCGCGACAACGCGCTGGTGCCGCTGCTCGACGCCTTCGAGGCCCTCATGGCGGGCGACGGCCGCGCGACCTACCCGCCGCTGGACGTGTCGGAGACGGAGCGGGCGCTGGCCGGCACCGGCATCGAGTGCCCGGAGATCGGGCGCGAGCTGTTCGAGACGTACGTGCGGTTCTTCGAGCGCACCGGCTACTTCCCGAAGGCCGGCGCCCACCTGGTGCCGGCGGCCGGCGCATGAGCCGCGCCCCCTTCGCGCGGCTTCGGATTTCTACACAGTGAGGAGCGACAACCGTGGGGACAGCTGAGCGGGACCGCGCGATCGTGCTGGGCGCGAGCATGGCCGGGCTGCTGGCGGCGCGTGTGCTGGCGGACACGTACGACGAGGTCGTCGTGGTGGACCGGGACGAGCTGAGGGACGACGACCTGCCGCGCAAGGGCGTGCCGCAGGGCAACCACGTCCACGCCCTGCTGGCGCGTGGCCGGCACATCATCGAGGAGCTGCTGCCCGGCATCACCGACGAGCTGATCTCCACCGGCGCGGTGACCGGTGACGTCACCGGGAATGTGCGCTGGGTCATGGAGGGGCAGCGGATGCCGCGGCCCCACTCGGACATGCTGCTGCTGTCGATGAGCCGGCCGCACCTGGAGCAGCGGGTACGGACCCGGGTGCGGGCGTTGCCGAACGTGTCGTTCCTGCACCGGCACGACATCACCGGGCTGCTGACGTCGGAGGACCGGCGGACGGTCGTCGGGGTGTCGGTGGTGGAGGGCGGCCGGGCGCGCGAGCTGGCCGCGGATCTGGTGGTGGACGCCACCGGGCGACGCTCCCGCACCCCGGCGTGGCTGGCGGAGCTGGGTTTCCCGGAGGTGGAGGAGGACCAGCAGCGGATCGGGGTCGGTTACACCACGCAGTACTTCCGGCTGCCGCCCGAGCTGATGGGCGACGACATCTCCATCGACGTGGTGGCCTCGCCGGAGACCGGGCGCGGCGCGATCTGCGCCACCATCGAGGGCGGCCGCACGGTGGTGACGGCGTACGGCTTCCTCGGCGACTACCCGCCCCATGACTCGGAGGGGTTCCTCGCGTTCCTGAAGTCACTGTCGGGGACGGACATCTACGACACGGTGAAGGACCACGAGCCGCTGGGCGACCCGGTGGCGTACCGCTTCCCGGCGAACCTGCGCCGCCGCTACGAGCTGATGACCTCGTTCCCGGCCGGGCTGCTCGTCCTCGGCGACGCGGTGTGCAGCTTCAACCCGGTGTACGGGCAGGGCATGACGGTCGCCGCCCTCGGTGCCATGGTGCTCCGCGACCATGTGTCCCGGCCGGGCGCGCCGCGTGCCGAGGAGTACTTCGCCGACCTCGCGGAGGGGGCGGTGGACGCGGTGTGGTCGATGACGACCGGCGCCGACCTCGCCTTCCCGGGCGTCGAGGGCGAGCGCACCGAGGAGTGGCGGGAGGAGCAGGCGTACGTGGGGATGCTCCTGGAGGCGGCCACCCGCGACCACTCGCTGCTGACCGCGTACGCCCGCGTGGTCTTCCTGGTCGACCCGCCGGAGGCGCTCGTCGCCCCGGAGATCCAGTCGGCCATCCGCGCGGCGTCCCCGGACGCCCCACTGGTGGCCGAGCCCCACTGACCCTTCGCCTCCGGCTTTCCCCGGACCTCCCCGACAGCCTCTCCGTGACGGCTTCTCTCTGATGGCTTCTCTCTGATGGCAGGTGACATGAACGACACTCCCGTTCTGGTACTCGGCGGTACGGGCAAGACGGGCCGCCGTGTGGCCCGGCAGCTCGCCGAACGCGGGCGTACGGCCAGGGTGGCGTCCCGCTCGGGTGCCCAGCGGTTCGACTGGCGGGACAAGGAGACATGGGCGGCGGCCGTCGAGGGCGTCGAGGCGGTGTACGTGGTGGACGAGCAGGGTCCCCACGCGGCGGAACTCCTCGCCGATTTCGCCTCGTTCGCCACCCGGCGGGGTGTCGGGCGGCTGGTCTTCCTGTCCGCGCGGACGCTGGAGCAGTGGGCGCACGACGAGGGCCGGTTCGCCGCCGAGCGGGCGGTGCGCGAGTCGGGGGCCCAGTGGACGATCCTGCGGCCCACGTGGTTCTCGCAGAACTTCAGCGAGGACCGGCTGTTGGCGCCGGACGTCGCCAGCGGCGAGGTGATCCTGCCGGACGGTCAGGGCGTGGAGCCGTTCATCGACGCCGAGGACATCGCGGCCGTCGCCGTGGCCGCGCTCACCGAGGAGGGGCACGCGGGCGAGCTGTACGTCCTGTCGGGGCCGCGGCTGATGACGTTCGTCGAGTGCGTCGACCTGATCGCCGAGGCGGCCGGCCGGAAGATCCGCCCGGTCGTGGTGGACCGCGAGGAATACGCCCGGCATCTCGTCGGGCGGGGCTACGCACGGGATTTCGCGGATTTCATGAACGAGCTCTTCGACACCATTCGTGACGGCCGGACGGCTTATCTCTCCGACGGTGTGCGGCGGGCTCTCGGAAAGGAGCCGCGTGACTTCCGCGTATACGCGGCCGAGACGGATTGGGACGCGGTCTCGGCACGGTAACCGCCGACTCTCCACCGCTGGTCAGGGGTGGTTACCGAGGTGTGGCCCGGTCGTTCCGGGCGGCCAGTAGCGTTCAACGGGTCGAAATGCGCGGCGCGATGCCCAATCCGCCCGATGTCCATCTGTCAACTCTCGTCCGACTCCCTCGCGGGGGAATGAATGGAGCGGCTCATCCATGACCAACGGAAAGTACGACAAGTATTTGTCGAGCGACATCGAGACGCATCAGGAGATGTTCGGCGAGGCGTTCAACTCCGGTGACGCGGACGCCGTCAACTCGATGTACACCGAGGACGCCGTCGGCGTCTGGGACCCGGGTGTGCCGCTGACGGGCCAGGCCCGTCGAGACCGCGTCAAGGAGTTCATGTCCTACGGCCCGACCGTGGACGCGCAGGTGCTCCAGACCCTCGTGACCGGTGACACGGCGATGCTGATCGTCGAGTGGTCGATGGAGACCAAGGACGCCGACGGCAAGCCGGAGCATCTGGAGGGTGTCGCGGTGGACGTCCTCCAGCGCGGCGAGGACGGCAACTGGCGTTACGTCGTCGACAACCCCTACGGCGTCAGCGGTCCCCGCACCGCCGAAGAGGCCGCCGGGGCGTAGCCCCCGCCGGGCCCGGGCGCGATGGGCGTCCGGGCCCCCGTGGGATCAACGGCGCCCGCCGGCGAGGGCGTTGCGGCGGGCCGGGGCCGCCCCGAAGGACTGGCGGTAGTCCGTGGGCGTCACCCCGACGTGCAAGGTGAAGTGGCGGCGCAGATTGGCCGCCGTCCCCAGGCCACTGAACTCGCTGACCCGCTCGATCGGCAGGTCGGTGGTCTCCAGCAGGGTCTGCGCGTGCGCGAGGCGCTGGTTGAGCAACCACTTGAGCGGGGTCATCCCGGTGGCGGCCTGGAGGCGCCGGAAGAAGGTCCGGGTGCTCAGCCCGGCCTGCTTGGCCATGCCGTCGACGGTGAGGGGCTGATCGAGGTGACGTGCGGCCCAGTCCATGACGGGGGCGAGGCTGTCGTCGTCGGTGACCGGGACGGAGAGGTCCACGAACTGGGCCTGGCCGCCCGGCCGGTGACCGGAGACCACCAGCCGGCGGGCGAGCTGGTTGGCGACATGGGCGCCGAGGTCATGGCGCACGATGTGCAGGCACAGGTCGAGTCCGGCCGTCATACCGGCGCTGGTCAGGACCCGGCCCTCGTCCACGTAGAGGACCGAGTCGTCCACCTCCACCTCGGGGTAACGCTTGGCCAGGTCGGCCGTGTTCAGCCAGTGCGCGGCGGCCCGGCGGCCGTTCAGGAGCCCGGCCTCCGCGAGTGCGAACGCCCCGGTACAGAGGGACACCATGCGGGCGCCGGCCTCGTAGGCGTGGCGCAGCGCGTCGACGAACTCGGCCGGGAGGGACTCCCCCCGGTTGACGACGGCGTCCGGCACCGAGGGCACGATCACGGTGCCGGCGGTGACGAGGTCCTCCACGCCGTGGGTGGTGCGCACGGAGAACCCCCGTGCCGGGCCCGCGGTCGAGGTCGGGGTCACCGAGCACACCCGCAGGTCGTACCAGGGGTCGGCGAGATCCGGCTGGGGATCGCCGAAGACCGCGTAGGCGATGGCCGTCTCGTAGACCTCGCACATCTGCATGTCCGTGTCGTTGACCAGAGCGATGGCGACAGACCCAGGATTCATACCACCAAGCCTACGGCAGGAATTTTGCGAAGGTCGGCACTTCTGCCACTGTCTGCCCCCGCACCGCGGTGCGAGGCTTGCGGGCAGCGGGTTGACCATCGCCGAGATGCAAACCATGCAAACCACAGTGTGAATTGGAACGGGAGTACGCAATGTCGAACACCAACGCAGCCCAGGCTCCGGTCTCGGTCATCGGCCTGGGTCTGATGGGCCAGGCATTAGCCGCTGCTTTCCTCAAGGCGGGGCACCCCACCACCGTGTGGAACCGCACGGCCGCCAAGGCCGACCAGCTCGTCACCGAGGGCGCCACCCGCGCCGGTTCGGTCGCGGACGCGGTCGCGGCGAGCCCGCTGGTCGTCGTCTGCGTCACGGACTACACCGCCGTACGCGAGCTGCTCGACCCGCTGGCCGGCTCGCTCAAGGGCAAGGTCGTGGTGAACCTGACGACGGGCACCTCGACGCAGGCCCGCGAGACCGCCGAGTGGGCGGCGGGTGTGGAGACCACCTACCTCGACGGCGCCATCATGGCGATCCCGCCGGACATCGCCACCGACGCCGCCGTGCTGCTGTACAGCGGCCCGAAGGCGGCGTTCGACGAGCACGAGGCGACGCTGCGCGCACTGGGCGCCGCGGGCACCACGTACCTGGACACCGACCACGGGCTGTCCGCGCTCTACGACATGTCGCTGCTGGGCATCATGTGGGGCATCCTCAACGGCTTCCTCCAGGGAGCCGCCCTGCTGGGCACCGCCAACGTGAAGGCCACCACCTTCGCCCCGCTGGCCAACACGATGATCAACGTGGTGACCGAGTACGTGAGCGCGTACGCCCCGCAGATCGACGAGGGCAAGTACCCCGCGGGCGACGCCACCATGACGGTCCACCAGGACGCGCTGGAGCACCTCGCCGAGGAGAGCGAGACCCTCGGCATCAACGCCGAACTGCCCCGCTTCTTCAAGGCGCTCGTCGACCGCGCGGCGGCCGACGGCCACGCCGACAGCGGCTACGCGGCCCTGATCGAGCAGTTCCGCAAGCCCTCCGCCTGACGGACTCGTTCCACCCGGCCTCCGGGGTACGGCCCACCAGCCGTACCCCGGAGGCTTTTTGCATTCCACCTGCACTTAATTCTCACATTTCAATCCCCGACAACCCCCTGTCGTCCGCCAAACGGAATTACCAGGGGAAGACCGAAAATCGCCGCTGCTCGACTACGTTTGGCAGCGTTTTCCGGACACAGTCCGAAGATCCGGGGGAGTGCCCGGCATTCATGCCGGCGACACATCGAGGAGAAATGTGAGTACACCCAACGAGCACGGCGCGATATCGGCCAACGAGAAGGCGACGTCCGGTACCGGCCGGAACGCGTCGCGGCTGCCGCGGCGCACCCTGTTGAAGGCGGCCGGGGCCACCACGCTCGTCACCGCGGCGGGCGCGGCCGTTGCGCGGCCGGCCGCGGCGGCGGAGCTGAAGCAGGACTTCGACGTCATCGTCGTCGGCGCCGGCCTCGCCGGGGTCACCGCCGCGCGCGAACTGAAGGCCCAGGGCAAGCGCGTCCTCCTGCTGGAGGCACGCAACCGCATCGGCGGACGGACCTGGACCGACACCTACCAGGGGCAGCAGATCGAGCGCGGCGGCGCCTGGGTCGACCCGCTCCAGCCGTACGTGTGGCGGGAGCTGAACCGCTACAAGGTCCCGATCGTCGCCGACGCGGGGGTCGAGCGAAGCATCCTGCCCACCCTGGACGGGTTCCAGGAGTACGACCCGGCCGAGGCCTACGCCCGCCAGAAGGAGCTGTTCCTCCCGTTCTTCGAGGACGGCAACCGGGAGTACTTCGAGCGCCCCTACGAGCCGCTCTACCGCGAGGACCTGGTGCGCAAGCACGACGGGTTCTCCCTGCGCGACCGGCTCGACCAGCTGAAGTACGCACCTGAGGAAGAGATCCGGCTCACCAGCACGACCTCGCTGTACGGCGGCTCCAGCAAGCGCGGCGCGCTGACCCACCTCACCCAGTGGTGGGCGCTGTCCGGCTGGAGCTTCGACGGCTTCCACGGCGTCAACACCTACCGTCCGAAGGACGGCACGGTCTCCCTGCTCAAGGCCATCCTGGCGGAGGCGGCGCCCACGCTGCGCCTGAACTCCCCGGTGGCCTCGGTCGAGCAGGACGGCAGCCGGGTCCGCGTCGTCACCCGCGCCGGAGAGAAGTTCGTCGCCCCCGAGGTCATCATGGCCGTACCGGTCAACGTGTGGAAGACGATCAAGTTCACCCCGGGGCTGCCGGAGGCGCACCGCTCGGCCTCCACCGCGGGCATCGGCGTGCCGCACGAGAAGAAGCTGTGGCTGGACCTGAAGCAGCCCGCCGACCGCTTCGTCGCGGAGGCCCCGGAGGGGCACCCGATCTGCATCATGGGCCGCTTCGACGTGGGCCAGCCGGTGGTGGCCTTCAGTGTGAAGGACACCTTCGACGTACGGGACCGCAAGCAGGTCGAGGCGGCGGTGAAGGACATCCTCCCGGACGCCAAGCTGCTCAGCTACACAGCCCACGACTGGCACGCGGACGAGTTCGCGCTGGGTGTCGGCGCCTTCCGCCAGCCGTTCCAGCTGACCCGGCTGCACCGCGACATCCAAAAGCCGCACGGCCGCGTCAAGTTCGCCGGCGGCGACATCGCCGACGGCTGGAGCGGCTACATGGATGGCGCCGTCGAGTCGGGCATCCGCGCGGCCGGCGGCAAGCTGCTGACCGCCGCCGAGATCAAGCGCCTGACGAGCGCGGCGGCCCTGCGGGCCCCGCAGGTCGACCGCCGGCTGTACCGCTCCATGTCGGCGTTCTGACCCGCACCCCCGGCCCGGTCTCCCCCTGATCTGCCGACGGTCTACGGGCGGTCTTCGGAAACGGGCGCCGCAGCACCGGCAGCGGACTTCGGTCCGCTGCCGGTTTCAGATCTCTCACGCATTCCTTTTATGCCCGCGGAATTCGCCGTGGGCCGAGAAACGCGAGGATAAGGTCAGGATCATGAGCATAACTTCGGATACTCTCGCAAAGGATCCGGCGGAGTCGCTGTTCGCCTGGTTCCGTTCGATGCTCGACACCCACCCGGTGTACCGGGACCCGGAAAAGGGATGGCAGGTGTTCGGTTACGCCGACATCTCCCGGATCCTCGCCGACACGACCACCTTCTCCTCGGACACCGCCCGCGCGTTCAATCCGCCGCAGCCCGATCTCGACTTCTTCGACATGGGCAATCTGGTGACGACGGACCCGCCCCGGCACCGCCAGCTCCGCTCGGTGATCAGCTCCGTGTTCACCGCGCGGGCCGTGACCGGGCTGACGCCCCGGATCGAGAAGATCACCAACGCCCTGCTCGACGGGGTGGACGGCGCCGACCGCTTCGACCTGATCGACTCGCTGGCCTACGCCCTGCCCATCAATGTGATCCTGGAGCTGCTGGGCCTGCCGGTCGAGGACGAGCCGCTGTTCCGGGTGTGGGGCGAGGCCCTCGGCACCGTGGACGCCGCGACCGTCCCCCCGGAGCATTTGGAGAACGAAGTCGCCCCGGCGGTGCGGGAGATGAACGCGTATCTGCTGGAGCACGTACGGCGGCTGCGCAAGAATCCCACCGACGATGTGCTCAGCAGGCTCGCGGGTGCGAAGGTCGACGGCAAGTACCTGGACGACGGTGAGATCGTCGGGGTGACCGGTCTGACCATGTTCGCCGGGCACGCCACCACGATGGCCCTCATCGGCAACGCCGTCCTCCTCTTCGACCGGCACCCGGAGGTCGGGGCCGCGGTGCGCGCGGACCGCTCGCTGCTGCCGGGCGCGCTGGAGGAGGTGCTGCGGCTGCGGCCACCGTTCCCGAGGCTGGCCCGGATCACCACCGCCGACACCGAACTGGGCGGTCACACGATCCCCGCCGGGTCGCTCGTGACGCCGTGGATCGGGGCCGCGAACCGGGACGGCTCCCGGTTCCCCGACCCCGACCGGTTCGACATCCACCGCACCAACAGCCACCTGGTGTTCGGGCAGGGCATCCACTTCTGCCTCGGCGCGCCGCTGGCCCGTCTCGAGGCGAAGATCGCCCTGAACATCCTGATGGACCGTTACCGGGACATCGCGGTGGACGAGACCGGCTTCCTGGAGTTCGAGAACCCCAGGCAGCTGATCTCGCCCACTCGGCTACCGGTACGAGTGTCCGGCTGACCTCGGCAGACACAGATCCGGCGCGGCGGTCTGCGGGCCGCCCGCGCCGGGGCCGCACCGCTCGTCCCTGAGGGAGGCCGAGCCGGACGCCAGGATGCGGCGCAACTGGGCGCGACGGGCGGCCGGATCGTCACCCGCCCCCTCCAGCAGCGCCTCCAGCAGTCCCCCGGCGGAGGTGTTCAGACCGCCGGCCGTGGTGGACATCAGGAACACCAGCAGCCGGTCGATGGCCGCGTCGGAGATCGGCTCCAGGGTGAGCGTGAGTCCGTGCCGGATACCGCTGCCCCACGTCGGGCGCCGTTTGAGCAGCTCCGGCCGGGCGGTGACGATCACCAGCAGCGGCAGTGAGCCCACCGACAGCACGAGGTCCTCGACGAAGTCCACCAGAACGCCGTCGGCCCAGTGCAGATCCTCGAAGACCACCACGAGCGGACCCTGCCCCGCGATCTCCGCGAGCAGCTGCCGCGACGCGGCCAGGGCCTCGCCGACCGCGACCCGGGTGCTCGCGCAGACCTCGGCGTCGAGGAGCGGGTGCAGACACGTCAGCATCCACTGCCGCTCCTCCTCGGTCTCGACCAGCCGCTCAACGGTGGCGGTGAGCTTGGCCCGTGTCGTCTCGGCCGAGTCGCCCCGCAGGATCCCACAGCAGGACGCCACCAGGTCGTACAGGACTTCCAGCGGCTCCTCGCCGATGACGGGTCGGTTGCGCACCACCAGCAGCCGTACGGCCTCCGGGTTGGCCGCGACCCGCCGCTCGAACTCCATGATGAATCGGGTCTTGCCGATGCCTGGCTCCCCCAGCACCGTCACCAGATGGGGCGTCGCCTGGTGCCGGGTGCGCTGGAGCAGGCCGCGCAGCACGTCCAGGTCGTACTCGCGGTCGATCACGGGTACGGCGTGCAGGGCTACGTACTCCTGGCGGAAGCCCCCGACCTGCCAGCCTGGCGAGGAGTCGCCGCGGTGGTAGGTGACCGCGAACTCGGTGGCGCGGCGGGTGTCGTCGCAGACCCGGATCTCCCCGGCGGGGGTGAGGGACAGCAGGGTGTGGCACTCGTCGAGGAGAGCGCCGTTGACCGACGGCGGGACCTCGCCGCGATCGGGCTGGTAGCGGACGAGCGCCTCTCCGGTGGCGACCGCCGCCTGGACGGAGACCCCGGGCGCGGCAGCCGTGGCCGGTCCGGCGTGGGGCGCCGCGACACCGAGGCGGTCGCGGATCGTCATCGCCGCGTGCACCGCCCGCTCGGCGTCGTCCTCGCCGGTGCGGGGCACCCCGAACAGGGCGAGCCAGATCGGGCCGATCGAGGCCGTGACCGTACCGCCGAGGCACTCGACCTCCTCGCGGATGACCGTGGCCGCGTTCTCGGCGGCCTCGTCTATCCGCTCGGGGTCGCTGTCGCCGTCCTCCGGGCTGAGCTGGGCGCGCACGATGAGGACGCTGACGTCCTTGCGCTCGGCCACCATGGTCCGCAGTACCGGCGGCACGGGCGCCGCCGTGGCCGACGGTTCGACGGTCGGCGGCCGGGTGGCCGGCTCCTCGGGGCCCGTGCCCTTGTCGTCCCGGCGGTCGCGGGGTTCGGCAGGTGCGGCGGGCGTCTCCGGCTGCGCGGGTACGGCGTCCAAGCCGCCCGGTACGCCCTCGAAGGCCGGCTCCGCGCGGTCCCGGGGGGCGCCCGTCATGAGCAGCTCGATCTGCTGCCGGACGCCGACCGGGACCAGTGCCTGGTCATGGACGAGAATGGCCTGCTGCAATGCCTTGAGGGCGTGGCCCGGTTCGAGTCCGAGTTTTTCCACCATTTCGGTGCGGGCGCCGTGATATACGTCCAAGGCATCCGCCTGTCGCCCCGATCGGTAGAGCGCCAGCATGAGTTGTCCGAGCAACCGTTCCCGCAGCGGCTCGGTCGCAACCGCTTTCTCCAACTCGCCGAGGATGCGGTGATGATGACCGCACGCCAACTCGGCCTCGAAATAGTCCTCCAGAGCGTCCAGCCGGGCGTTCCTGACAGAAGTCAGCTCGGGCCAGTCAATTCCGGTCTCCACCAGATCCGCCAACACCGGTCCCCGCCACAGGGCCAGTGCGTCGCGCAGCAGCAGGGAAGCGTTCTCCGGCGATCCCGCCGCCAGTTCCGCGCGGCCCTTTTCAACCAGTCCCCGGAAGTTGTGAAGGTCCGTCCGGTCGGGCGCGACCCGCAGCATGTAGCCCGGGGCCTGGCTCAACAGCTCCACACAGCCGGCGTCGCGCTCGTCCGGGGAGAGCGCCCTGCGCAGTCTCCACACGGAGTTCTGCAGTATTTTCCGGGCCGACCGGGGCGCTTTACCGACCGGCCACAACGCCTCTATCAACTGGCTACTCGCCACCACCCGGTTGGCGTTCAGCAACAGAAACCCGAGTGTCGCGCGCTGTCTCGTTCCGCCCAGTCCAACCAACTGGTCGCTGCAAACGACCTCTAATGGGCCCAGCATTCGAAACCGCATCGCTTTCCCCCATTACAAGATTCCTCAAGTTCTTGCAAGCGATCGCCTTCGAGGTCCCCTTGCACGGGCATACCCAGGTGTCAACCGTGCCACCCCCGTGTCCCCCGTCTCCGCAAGTCGACCCACCGAGTCGATCACGAATATCTGTCCTCAAGTGACACACGAGCCTTGTCTTCCGGTCAAGTTTTCTCAGGCAGCGGGCCGTTTTATGGCCGGATCCAGGCGGCTCACAGGCTTCGCACAGCCGGAGGCCCCTGACAGAGGCCGGCCGGGGCCGTCCGCCCCTGCCGGTGGCGGTCCGCCCACCGGGCCGAGGGTGGCCGCCCCGGTCAGCCGGCAGCAGTCCACGGAACAGGTCGCCTCCGGGCGCGGTCGCCGGCGGCCAGGGCGACCAGGGCGTCCACGAGACAGGACAGCGGCCGGCCGGAGGTGTCCTCGGAGGAGGTGAGGGCCCGGTAGTCGCCGCGCAGCACAGGCAGGACCAGCCAGCCCCAGCAGTTCCGGGTCGTCGAGGACCAGGGAGCCCGTGCCGCCCAGCCCGCATATCCGCCGGACCAGTTCGGCGTCGCCCAACGGCCGACCCCGGTTCCGTCCCGCCTCACGCAACCGGTCGAGCCGTCCCGGGCACTGCACGGCCGCCACGGCCACGGTCGGGGCGAGTGCCACGGCCAGGGGCTGCCAGTGGGAGGCGGAGCCACCCGTGCGGGAAACAGACCAGTTCGCACTCCGCTCCGCTGTCAGTACCAGCAAGCGCGCTCTTCGCCAGTGGGAAGCATCGAAACCAGACGTTCCGTCGTTGGCTCACCTGCATTCACCCGCATCGTCGCACCCCCGCGCCACGTCCCGCCCCGCCGACACCGACTCTGTGTGAGGTCGAGGGAACTCGTACCGTGACCGGCGTACAACACAAAAGACCAGGTCAGAGCGTGTCTGACCTGGTCTCAAGTAGAGCCGCCTTCGGGATTCGAACCCGAGACCTACGCATTACGAGTGCGTTGCTCTGGCCATCTGAGCTAAGGCGGCGCGCCGTCCACACTATGGTGCGATCAGCAACGTCGGTAAGTCTACACAGTTTCTGGAGCGCTCCGAACCAGCCCCTGCCCGTCCCTCCGCGGGCCATCCTCGGACCCCTGTCGCTCCCTCCTCCCCTCCCCGCCAGCCCCCACCCCGGCCCCGGAATCCCACCCTCCGGGGCCGTCCGCACCGGCTCTCAGCAGCGCTTCTCGCGGGTGGGCGGCGTGCCTCGCAGGAGGTACGCGTTGATCGTGTTGTCGACGCACTTGCTGCCCCGCCCGTACGCCGTGTGGCCGTCTCCCTCGTAGGTGACGAGGCGGGCCGAGGAGAGCTGGCGGGAGAGGGCCCGGGCCCAGCGGTACGGGGTCGCCGGGTCGCGGGTGGTGCCGACCACGATGATCGGGGCCGCGCCCTTCGCCTCGATGCGCTGCGGCTCCCCCGTCGGGGCAACCGGCCAGTACGCGCAGTTCAGGGTCGCCCAGGCGAGGCCCTCGCCGAAGACGGGGGACGCCTTCTCGAAGGCGGGGAGGGATGCGCGGACCTCGTCGGGGGTGGCGAAGGCCGGCGGGAGGTCCAGGCAGTTGACGGCCGCGTTGGCGAACATCAGGTTGGTGTAGCCGCCGTCGGCGTCGCGCTCATAGTAGCTGTCGGAGAGGGCGAGCAGGCCGGCGCCGTCGTTCTTCTCCATCGCCTCGGACAGTGCGTCGCGCAGTTGGCCCCAGGCCCCCTCGTCGTACATCGCCGCGATCACGCCCGTCGTGGCCAGGGATTCGCCGAGCCGACGGCCGTCCGGGTCGTCGGTCGGGACGGGCTTCGCGTCGAGCTTCCCGAAGAAGGACTTGAGGTTCCTGCCGACCTGGGCGGCCTTGGTGCCGAGCGGGCAGTCCGGCTGCCGCACGCAGTCCCGCGCGAACGCCTGGAACGCCGTCTCGAAGCCCGCCGTCTGGTCGAGGTTCATCCTGCGGGCAGGCAGGGAGGGGTCCATCGCGCCGTCCAGGACGAGCCTGCCCACCCGGTTCGGGAAGAGCCCGGCGTACGTCGCCCCGAGGAAGGTGCCGTACGACGCCCCCACGTATGTCAGCTTCTTGTCCCCCAGCGCCGCCCGCAGGATGTCCATGTCCCGGGCCGCCTCCGCGGTGGAGAGGTGGCGCAGGACGTCGGGCGAATCCGCTGCGCACCCCTCCGCGAACTTCTTGTACGCGCCGACCAGTTCCGCGGTCTCCGTCGCGTCATCGGGCGTGAAGTCCGTCTGCGTGTAGCGGTCCATCGCTCGCCCGCTGAGACATTCGACCGGCTCGCTGCGGGCGACTCCGCGCGGGTCGACCGCGACCATGTCGTAGCGGGCACGGACGTCGGCCGGGTAGCCGATCCCCGCGTACTGCTGGAGGTAGCCGATCGCCGAGCCGCCCGGGCCACCCGGGTTCACGAGCAGCGAACCGAGCCGCTCGCCCGGCCCCGTCGCCTTCTTGCGGGCCACGGCGAGGCGGATGCTCTCGCCGTCCGGCTCCGTGTAGTCGAGCGGCGCCCGCATCGTGGCGCACTGGAAGCCGGGCGCCCCGCAGCTGCGCCAGGTCAGCTTCTGCCCGTAGTACGGCGCGAGCGCGGCCGGCGTCGACCGCGGCAGCGCGGCCAGTGCCGCCTCGGCCGCCGGGCTTCCCGAGTGCGTCGACCCACCGGAGGTACAGGCGGAGACGAGCAGCGTGGCTGCGGCGAGGAGAGCGCCGAGCGTGCGGGTTCGGCGGGGGACTGAGCGGTCGCCGCCATGGCTGCGGCGGGTGCTTTTGCGGCCGTGTCCGGTTGGGCTCGCGCCCGGGGTGACTGGAGAGCTGCGCCTGGTGTGCATCCCGCGAGCGTAACTCTGTGCAGTTGATTGGATGCGCTATGTGCGCATCGTGGCTCGTACGAGTTACATGGTCAATCGAGCTCCGTGATCGTTAGAACTGCATGGTCGATCGAGCTGCATGGTCGTTAGAGCTGCGTGGTCGATCGAGTCGCCTCGCCGATCAAGCGGCACAGTCAAAGCGGCACAGTCAATTTGCCGCAGGCGCTCAGCCCGCTCTGAGGGCCATCGTCATCGCCTCCACCGCCAGCAGCGGCGCCACATTGCGGTCGAGCGCGTCGCGGCAGGCTGCGATCGCCTCGATGCGGCGGAGCGTCGCCTCCGGGGCGCTGTCGCGGGCGAGGCGGTCCAGGGCTTCCTCGGCGTCGGCGTTGGCGAGGGCGATACGGGTGCCGAGCTGGAGGGCGAGGACGTCGCGGTAGAAGGCGGTGAGGTCGGTCAGCGCGAGATCGAGGCTGTCGCGCTGCGTCCGCGTACGGCGCCGCTTCTGCTTGTCCTCCAGTTCCTTCATCACGCCCGCCGTGCCGCGCGGCATCCTGCCGCCCTGGGCCGCGCCCAGCGCCGCCTTCAGCTCCTCGGTCTCCTTGCCGTCGATCTCCTCGGCGAGCTGCTTGGCGTCCTCGGAGGCGGCGTCGACGAGCTCTTGGGCGGCCTTGAGGCAGCCGCCGACGTCACCGACCCGGAGGGGCAGCTTGAGCACGGCGGCCCGGCGCTGGCGGGCGGCCGGGTCGGTGGCCAGGCGGCGGGCCCGGTCGACGTGGCCCTGCGTCGCGCGGGCCGCCGCCGCGGCGACGTCGGGCTCGATGCCTTCGCGCCGTACGAGCATGTCGGCGACGGCGTCGACCGAGGGCGTCCGCAGGTTCAGGTGGCGGCAGCGGGAGCGGATGGTGGGCAGGACGTCCTCGATGGAGGGGGCGCACAGCAGCCAGACCGTGCGGGGAGCGGGCTCCTCCACGGCCTTCAGCACGGCGTTGGCGGACTTCTCGTTCAGCCGCTCGGCGTCCTCGACGAGGATGACCTGCCAGCGGCCGTTCGCCGGCGAGGTGAACGACTTGCGGACGGTGTCCCGCATGTCGTCGGCGAGGATCTGGGTGCCGACGGCGGCGACGGTGGTGACGTCGGCGTGCGTGCCCACCAGCGCCGTATGGCATCCGTCGCAGAAGCCGCAGCCGGGGGCGCCGCCGAGCGCACGGTCGGGGCTGACGCACTGCAGCGCGGCGGCGAAGGCCCGCGCCGCCTGGTTGCGGCCCGCCCCGGGTGGCCCCGTGAACAACCACGCGTGCGTCATCTTGGACGCCTCGGGGAGCGGCGTATCGGCAGCGACGGCGGTGACTAGGGCGTCGGCGTCCCGGGCGGCAGCGCCCAGCTGCTCACTGACCCGCTCCTGCCCCACCAGGTCGTCCCATACGGTCATGGGTCACGCCGCCTTTCGTCACACTCCGCACACCCCGCCTTGCCCGATCCATTGTGCGGGGCGGCACTGACAACGGGGCCGGGCGGCATTCGGTAGCTGGGTCGGGCAGCCTTCGCTAGCCGGCTCGGGCGGCACCGCCTAGTCCTGCGGCTGCGGGCCGTCGTGCCGCCACGGCGGACGACGGCCCATGTTCGGAACCGGACCGAACCTCAGCCCCGCCGTCCCCGTCCCCGCCCCCGGCCACCCTCATCGCCGTACTCGTCCTCATGCGGCCCCAACAGCTCATCCGCCAGCGTCGGCAGATCATCCAGCGGCGTCTCCTCGGCCCAGTCGGACCGAGCCCTGCGCCGCGGCGCCCCCGCCTCGTCGACCTGAGGCAGTTCACGCGTACGGTCCTCGTCCCGGAAGAGCCCCTGCGGAACCCGATCCGCGGGCCCCTCCCCCGACACGGGAGGCAGGACAGCCGTCTCGTCCGCGGCGCCCGGAGGAACCGGAGGGAGCACAGCCGTCTCGTCCGCCGCACCCGGAGGAACCGGCGGAAGCACCGCCGTCTCGTCCGCCGCCCCGGAAGGCGCCGGCGGCTGCGGCAGCTTCGCCGTCACCTCGGACTCGGACTCCCCGTAAGGACGGTCACCGGAAGCGCCACCGGCGGCACTGGCACCAGCAGACCGCTCACCGCCCGCCGCCGGCCGGTCCTCATCACGCACCGGCCGCAGCACAGTCGTCTCGTCCGACGCCCCACCGGGCACCTGCCCCGGCGTCACCACCGGCGTAGGCACAGTCAGCGCCTCCCCGGCGGCAGCCCCGGTCCCGGGCCCCGTCGGCTTCGGACCCGCCTCCGCCGCGGCAGCCGCCTGCTCCGCCAGCCGTCGGGCCTCCTCGGCCCGCAGCAGAGCCTCCTCGGCCTTGCGCTGCTTCTCCAGGCGTCGCGCCTCGGCCTCGGCGTGAATGCGGGCCTCTTCCTCGGCCTGCTTGCGGCGGCGTTCCTCGTCGGCCTTGCGGCGCGCTTCCTCCTCGGCGCGCACCTTCTCCTCCGCGAGGAGCCGCTGCCGCTCCTCCTCGGCGCGCCGACGCGCTTCCTCGGCCCGCAGCCGGGCCTCCTCCGCCTGCCGTTCGGCCTCGCGCCGCTGCGCCTCCTCCAGCTCGCGCCGCTTGCGCTCCTCCTCCTCGGCGCGCAGCCGGGCGAGCTGCTCCTGACGCTCGCGCTCTAGGCGCTCCTCCTCGGCCTTGCGGGCGGCCTCTTCCTCGGCCTTGCGGCGGGCCTCCTCCTCGGCCTTCCGGCGCGCTTCCTCCTGCGCCTGGATCTCCGCCTCGGACAGCGGCAGCATCTGGTCGAGCCGGTGCCGGATGACCGTCGTCACGCCTTCCGGCTCCTGGCCCGCGTCCACCACCAGGTACCGGCCGGGGTCGGACGCGGCCAGCGTCAGGAAGCCGGAGCGCACGCGCGCGTGGAACTCCGCCGGCTCCGACTCCAGCCGGTCCGGCGCCTCGGTGAACCGCTCGCGGGCGACCTCCGGCGAGACGTCGAGCAGCACGGTCAGGTGCGGGGCGAGCCCGTTCGTCGCCCAGCGGTTGATGCGGGCGATCTCGGTCGGGGACAGGTCACGTCCCGCTCCCTGGTACGCCACCGAGGAGTCGACGTACCGGTCCGAGATCACGACCGCGCCGCGCTCCAGCGCCGGACGGACCACCGTGTCCACGTGCTCCGCGCGGTCCGCCGCGTACAGCAGCGCCTCCGCCCGGTGCGACAGCCCCGCGCTCGACACGTCCAGCAGGATCGACCGCAGTCGCTTGCCGACCGGCGTCGCCCCGGGCTCGCGCGTGACCACGACCTCGTGGCCCTTGCCGCGGATCCACTCGGCGAGCGCCTCGGCCTGGGTGGACTTCCCGGCGCCGTCACCGCCCTCCAGAGCGATGAAGAAGCCGGACGTCGCGGGCACCTGCTCGGGGTCGTCGCCACCGAGCACCGCGTCCCGCAGGTCCTGCCGCAGCGGTACGCCGGAGCGGTCGTCGACCTTGGCCAGCACCAGCGCGGCCACCGGCAGCAGCAGCGCACCGACCAGCATCAGCGTGAACGCCGCGCCGCCGTGCGCGAAGACGAACTTGCCGCTCTCCAGCCGGTGCGGCCCGATGAGCGCGGCCACCAGCGGTGCGATCACCGCGCCGAGTGCCACGCAGACCCGTGCGACCGCGTGCAGATGCTCCGTGGTCCGCGCCCGCCGGAACTCCTCGGCCTCCTGGTCCAGCAGGGTGTGCCCGGTGTTGGCGGCCACGCCCGCGCCGATCCCGGCCAGCGCGACGATCAGCAGCACGGTGGTGACGTCCGGGACGAGCCCGGCGGCCAGCAGCGCCACGCCGGTGAAGGCGATCGCCAGCGCAAGCAGCCGGCGCCGCGACAGGGCGGGCAGCACGGAGGGCGCCTTACGGATGCCGACGACCACGCCGCCGGTCAGCGCGAGCACCAGCAGGCCGTACAGCACCGGCCCGCCGCCCAGGTCCTTGGCGTGCAGCACGGCCACGGCGACCGCGGCGGACACCGCCCCGGTGACGGCCGCGCAGGCCGTCACCAGCAGCACGATCGCGCCCGTACGGCCCTTGTCGACGCCCGAGCCGGTCTTCGGCCGGCGCAGCCCCTCGAGCGGCGACCGCGCGCGCGGGGTGCGCGTGTCGGGCAGCTCCAGGAAGGTCAGCACGGACAGGGACGCGGCGAACAGACCGGCCGCGACATACGACCCGAGGGCCGCCTGGTGCTGCTCGAACCAGTCGAGCCCGGCGCCGAGCAGGTTGTTGAGCAGGGCGGCGACGACGAGAGCGGCGGCGGCCAGCGGGATCGCCACGAAGCCCGTGCGCAGCGACAGGCGGCGCAGGGCGTCCATGTGGTCCGGCAGCGGTCGTACCGTCGCGCCCTCCGGCGGTGGGGGCGGCAGCAGGGCGGGCGCCGCGCTCTCCCGGCACACCGTCCAGAAACGCTCGGCGACGCCGGTCACGAAGACGGTGACCAGGAGGACGGCCAGCGCGCTGTCCGGCGTCCAGTCGATCCACAGGGGCGCGACGATCAGCAGGCCGACCCGCAGGCCGTCCGCGCCGACCATGGTCCAGCGCCGGTCGAGCGGGCCCTCCTGGGAGGTGAGCGAGGTCAGAGGGCCAAGGAGGACGGCGCCGAAGAGCAGCGTCGCCAGGATGCGCACGCCGAAGACGGTCGCCACTGCGAACGCCACGCCTCGATACCCACCGCCGAACGACCCCTCCGCGATCGCCGCCTGAAGTGCCAGCAGAACCAGCACAAGAAGGGCGAGGATGTCGCCGACACCGCCCACCAACTGCGCGCTCCAGAGCCGCTTGAGCTGCGGTCGGCGCAGGAGGGCGCGGACGGCACGCTCGCGGGAGTCCGCGGCCAGGGAGTCGTCGGGGGCAGTGTCTTGAGCCGTTGTCTGCTCGGCACGGGTCATGCTTTCAGCCTATCGGGACCCACCGACAGCCCGGCGGGCGCGCCCGAACGCACGCACGACCCGACACCAAACTGATGCCGAGGCGTTCGTTTTGCGAACCGGAAGTGAAGAACCGGAACGTCAACCGGCCTCCATAAGAACCAGTTTGGTCCTCAGGGAGGCCGGTCAACCCTCGGGAAGAGGGCGGCTCAGTCGTCCGTCGCCGTCTTGGAAGCCGCCGCCTTCTTCGCCGTCGTCTTCTTCGCGGCCGTCGTGGTCTTCTTCGCCGCGGTCTTCTTGGCGGCCGTCTTCTTGGCCGGGGCGGCCTTCTTGGCGGTCGCCTTCTTCGCCGTCTTCTTGGCGGGCCCCTTCGCCCGCTTCTCGGCGAGCAGCTCGAAGCCGCGCTCGGGGGTGATCTCCTCAACGCTGTCGCCGGAGCGCAGGGTCGCGTTGGTCTCCCCGTCGGTGACGTACGGCCCGAAGCGACCGTCCTTGACGACGACCGGCTTCTCGCTCACCGGGTCGGTGCCCAGCTCCTTCAGCGGCGGCTTGGCGGCCGCGCGGCCCCGCTGCTTGGGCTGGGCGTAGATCGCCAGCGCCTCTTCGAGGGTGATCGTGAAGAGCTGGTCCTCGGTCTGCAGCGAGCGCGAGTCCGTGCCCTTCTTCAGATACGGCCCGTAGCGGCCGTTCTGCGCGGTGATCTCCTGGCCCTCGGCGTCCGCGCCGACGACACGCGGCAGCGACATCAGCTTCAGCGCGTCGTCGAGCGTCACCGTGTCCAGCGACATCGACTTGAAGAGCGAGGCCGTACGCGGCTTCACGGCGTTCTTGCCGGTCTTCGGGGTGCCCTCGGGGAGCACCTCGGTGACGTACGGGCCGTAGCGGCCGTCCCGGGCGATGATCTGGTGGCCCGTCTGCGGGTCGGCGCCCAGCTCGAAGTCGCCACTCGGCTTGGCGAGCAGCTCCTCCGCGAGCTCCACGCTCAGCTCGTCCGGTGCCAGGTCCTCGGGGACGTCCGCGCGCTGGTGGTTCTCGGAGTCCTTCTCACCGCGCTCGATGTACGGGCCGTAGCGGCCGACCCGCAGCACGATGTCGTTGCCCACCGGGAACGACGACACCTCGCGCGCGTCGATCGCGCCCAGGTCGGTCACCAGCTCCTTGAGGCCACCGAGGTGGTCCCCGTCGCCGTTGCCGGCGTCGGCCGCGTCGCCGTTGCTGATGCCCTCGCCGAAGTAGAACCGCTTCAGCCACGGCACGGCCTGCGCCTCGCCGCGCGCGATGCGGTCGAGGTCGTCCTCCATCCTCGCGGTGAAGTCGTAGTCGACGAGCCGCCCGAAGTGCTTCTCCAGGAGGTTGACCACGGCGAAGGACAGGAAGGACGGGACGAGTGCCGTGCCCTTCTTGAACACATAACCGCGGTCGAGGATCGTGCCGATGATCGACGCGTACGTCGACGGGCGGCCGATCTCCCGCTCTTCCAGCTCCTTGACCAGCGACGCCTCGGTGTAGCGGGCCGGGGGCTTGGTGGCGTGCCCGTCGACCGTGATCTCCTCGGCGCTGAGCGCGTCGCCCTCGCTGACCTGCGGCAGGCGGCGCTCACGGTCGTCCAGCTCGGCGTTCGGGTCGTCGGCGCCCTCGACATAGGCCTTCAGGAAGCCGTGGAAGGTGATCGTCTTGCCGGACGCGCTGAACTCGACGTCCCGCCCGTCGGCCGCCGCGCCGCCGATCTTGACCGTGACCGAGTTACCGGTCGCGTCCTTCATCTGCGAGGCGACCGTCCGCTTCCAGATCAGCTCGTAGAGCTTGAACTGGTCGCCGGTCAGGCCGGTCTCGGCAGGCGTGCGGAAGCGGTCGCCGGAGGGGCGGATCGCCTCGTGCGCCTCCTGCGCGTTCTTGACCTTGCCCGCGTACGTCCGCGGGGCCGAGGGCAGGTAGTCGGCGCCGTACAGCTGCGTGACCTGGGCGCGGGCGGCCGCCACGGCGGTGTCGCTCAGCGTCGTGGAGTCCGTACGCATGTAGGTGATGTAGCCGTTCTCGTACAGCTTCTGCGCGACCTGCATCGTGGCCTTCGCGCCGAAGCCGAGCTTGCGGCTCGCCTCCTGCTGCAGCGTCGTCGTACGGAACGGGGCGTACGGCGAGCGGCGGTACGGCTTGGACTCGACGGACCGCACCGAGAACTGCGTGTTCTCCAGGGCGGCGGCGAGGGCGCGGGCGTTCGCCTCGTCGAGGTGGAGGGTGTTCGCGCTCTTGAGTTGTCCCAGGGAGTCGAAGTCGCGGCCCTGCGCGACCCGCCTGCCGTCGACGGTCTGCAGGCGGGCGACCAGCGACGACGGGTCCGACGAGTCCCCCGCGCGGCCGGTCGCGAAGGTGCCCGTCAGGTCCCAGTACTCAGCAGAACGAAACGCGATGCGCTCGCGTTCCCGCTCCACGACGAGTCGGGTGGCGACGGACTGGACACGGCCCGCCGACAGACGCGGCATGACCTTCTTCCACAGGACCGGCGAGACCTCGTAGCCGTAGAGGCGGTCGAGGATGCGTCGGGTCTCCTGGGCGTCGACCAGCTTCTGGTTCAGCTCACGCGGGTTGGCCACGGCGGCCTGGATCGCGGCCTTGGTGATCTCGTGGAAGACCATCCGCTTGACCGGGACCTTGGGCTTGAGCACTTCCTGGAGGTGCCACGCGATGGCCTCGCCCTCGCGGTCCTCATCGGTGGCGAGGAAGAGTTCGTCGGAGTCCTTCAGCAGGTCCTTGAGCTTCTTGACCTGGGCCCTCTTGTCGGCGTTGACGACATAGATCGGCTCGAAGTCGTGCTCGACGTCCACGCCGAGGCGGCGCACCTCGCCGGTGTACTTCTCCGGCACCTCCGCGGCGCCGTTGGGGAGGTCGCGGATGTGCCCGACGCTCGCTTCGACTACGTAGCCGGGGCCCAGGTAGCCCTTGATCGTCTTCGCCTTGGCAGGCGACTCGACGATGACGAGTCGGCGGCCGCCCTGTGCGGTCTCGCTGGTCGGGGACAACTTCGCTCTTCTCTCCGGTCGACGCTGGGCCTCCCCGGGGTCGCTTGGCTCCCGGGGTCGGGTGGTGGTGACGCTGCGGAGTGTGACGGTACATCCCGCCCCGTTGTCAAACGGGAAAAGCCCGCAACGGCCACTCGAACGGTAACCCGACTTCCGCCATTCCTGCCGCCCGGAGTGCCCACCGGCCTTTTCGAGCCTTTCCGGAAGTGGGCCTCCCAATTATCGGCCGCCCAGCTCATGGGCCGTTCTCAGAGGCGGGTGAAGCACCACGTTCCGAGGGTCAGCGCGATCACCGAGACAAGGCCGGCCAGCGTCACCGATGCGACGGGGCTCACACCCTGAGCGACCGGGCGGCGCTGCCGTACCCGGACCGCCGTCCACACCAGCAGCCCTCCTCCGAACAGGGCGAACACCATCCCAGCGAAGATCGCCGGTCCCCTCTCCATGGTTCCGCTTGCCCCTTTTCTCCCGTCCGCGACTGCCCAGCCCGGCGAGGCTGACACGCACGGACGGCGCACAGGCGAACCTCAGGTGAACGCGGGGCTGACGCGGGGCCGACGCGGCTGTGGACTCCGACGCCCCGCGGGCCCCGTCCGCCACAGCTGCCCCAGGCTGCCCACTGGCCCCTCCCCCTCATGGGCCTCACCCCCCTCAGGCCTCACCGGGCGCGGGTATCTTTCCGGTCGTCCTCTTGTCGTCTTCTTGTCGTCGGACCTGCCGGCGGTGCACCCGACCTTGTTGAAGCCCTGTCGTAGACGGTCCGCTCCGGACCCGGCGCCCAGACCGACTCGAATTTGTTGCCGCACAGCTTGGTGGCGTTGTCGGAGCCGTTCTTGTGGCTCATTTCGCCGGGCGCCCGAACCGTTCGGCGGAGTCGATCAACGGGGCCGTTGTAACCCTCGTCCCTCTTCCTCGTAGACCCAGCGGTCGCCGACGCTTATCTGCCCGATCCACAGGTTCTCGCCGTCATCGCGGAACGGCCCACCTCGCCGCCTGGCACGACGTGAGCCGGGGCTCGCGGGACTCGGGCCGGAGGCCGATGCCGTGGTCGGTGAGCAGCACGCGCGCGTAGGGGTCGCCCGAAGCGTCCGGCGCCAGAAGGAGGTTGGCCGGTTTCCCATCCCTGTGGAGGATGCCGATCCGGTGCCCGGCGATCAGCGCGTCGAGCACGGCGAGATGACCCTGCCATCGCCGCAATCCGGCGTCTCCCCTCCGCCCCGGTGACTACAGCACATCGAGGGTCGCGCGCCGCCTGCTGCCGTGCTCGAAGAGGCTCAGCAGCAGCATGGCGAGGAGCAAGTACCCGGTGCCGACCGCGAGTTCCGCCCCCAGCAGGCCGGTGTCCAGCCCCTGGCCAGCTGCAGCCCGCCGGGCCGCAGCGGCCGCGTGCGTGAGCGGAAGGCCCTCGCCGACGGTCCGCATCCAGGGCGGCAGGGTCTCGCGCGGCACGTTCGCGCCGGTCAACAGGAGCAGCACGGAAGCGGCCACGTTCGACACCAGGAACACGTCCCGGAAGCGGAGCCCCAGCGCGCCCAGCGCGAGCCCGAACGCGGAGCAGGCGGCCGCGGCGGCGACCAGGACCACGGCGATCTGCGGCACGCTGTCCACCGGCACCCGCAGGCCCAGCACCAACGCGGCCACGACGAGCGTGAACCCGCTGACGACCAGGCCGTTGAGGACGTACGGCAGGGCCCGCCCGAACCACAGCGGCGCCCGGTGGCGGGGGCTGAGCAGCACCGCGCCGAGAGTGCCGTAGCGCCGCTCGTTGGCGACGGCCATGGTGCCGCCGTACACGCAGGCCGTGGACGAGGCGAGGACGGCGTTGCCCAGCAGGTAGAAGCGGTCGTCGGCGAGGTGCAGCTGGCGGCCCAGGTGGACGAAGAAGAGCAGCTGCAGCAGGGGCCCGACCAGCAGGGTGCCGATGAACATGGCGGGCGTGGTCCAGTTGAACAGCGCCCGGTAGGAAATGCCGCCGCCGATGACGACGAGGCGTGCGGTACGGACGAGTTGACGCATTCGGATTCCTCGGGGCCGGATGACGCGGTGGGGGAGGCGGGGGCAGTCAGGTCAGGTCAGGTCAGGTCAGGTCAGAGCGAGGGTGGCTGCGGCACGCGCGCGTGCCTCGACCCGGCCGAGTACGGCGACGGCCAGCAGCGCATAGAGCGCACCGAGGCCGAGCGCGAGTCCCAGGGGAGCCGCCACGGACCCGCCGGAGGTCGCGGCGTGCACGGCGCGGGCTCCCCAGGTGGTGGGCAGCGCCCAGGACAGCGGGTGGGTCCACGCGGGCAGCACGGTGATCGGGACGAGCATCCCCGACAGCAGCCACACGGGCGCGTCCAGTGCGTTGGCCAGCGCGTTCGCGTTGCGCATCAGGACGAACGTGGCGGCCAGCAGCAGCCCCATGGCCCCGAGGGCGAGGACACAGCCCGCGACCGCCGGCAGGAAGAGCACCGGGTGCGCGAACTGCAGCGGCACGCCGAACAGCAGCCGTCCCCAGACGACGGTCGCGACCATCGAGTACGTCCCTACGACGGACGTGGCCAGCGTGATCGGCAGCAGCACCAGCGGCAGCCGCGTCGGCGCGACGACCAGGCATTCCAGGGTGCCGAGCCAGCGCTGGTTCTGCACCGCCCCACCCGACCCGAACAGCACCGACGACCAGATGCCCATCAGACCCGCGCCCACCGACGCGGTGAGCAGCCGGTCCGGGTCGCCCGCGGCGCGGAAGAGGTAGACGGCGAGGGTCGCGTAGACGAGCGGCACCAGCACCGCGAAGGTGATCTCCAGAGGCGAGCGCGACATGTGGATGACGTGCGTGCGTACCCCTACGGCGACGAGCCGCGGCCAGCGCTTCACGGCGCTCGGGTTCACCGCCCTCGACGCCGGGGCACCCCGCTCAAGCGTGCTCATACCGGGACCTCCGCCGTTTCGGCCGCCCCGACCGGACCGGCGGTGACGCGTTCCGCCTCCGCGACGATCGCCACGTAGGCGTCCTCCAGCGTCGGCTCGCGCGTGGTGACGCGCCCCAGGCGCACGCCGTCCAGCGCGGCGAGCACGCGCGCGTGGAGTTCGGTTCCCCGGTCGCTCTGGACGGTCAGCAGTTGTACGGCCCCTCGGTCGTCGACGGCTGCGTCCCGTACGCCGGGCAGCGCGCGCACCCGCTCCAGATCGGTCTCCGAGACCCCGTGGACCTCGACTTCGAGGACGTCGCGTTCCTGGACGCGGGCCTTGAGCGCACCGGGCGTGCCGAGTGCCCGTATCTCTCCGCCCGCGATGACGGCGATGCGGTCGCACAGTTCGTCCGCCTCGGCCATGTAGTGCGTGGTGAGCACCACTGTCGTCCCGGCGTCCGACAGATCGGCGACGGTGCGGCGCAGGTCCCGTGCGGCGACCGGGTCGACGCCGATCGAGGGCTCGTCCAGGAAGAGCACGTCGGGCCGGTGGAGCAGGCCGCGGGCGATGTGCAGCCGCTGCCGCATGCCGCGCGAGTAGCCCTCGACGCGCTCCCGCTCCCGCCCGTCCAGACCGACCAGCTCCAGCAGTTCGGCGATCCGGCGCCGCTGCTCACGCGGCTCGACCTCGTACAACTCGGCGAAGTAGCGCAGGTTGTCGAGGGCGGAGAGCCGCTCGTACAGGCCTCGGTCGCCGCCGAAGACGTAGCCGATCCGCCGTCGTACGGCGACGGGGTCGCGGATCACGTCGTGCCCGAACACCCGGGCCGTGCCCGAGGTGGGCAGCAGCAGGGTGTTGAGCATCTTGATGGTGGTCGTCTTGCCGGCCCCGTTGGGTCCGAGCAGCCCGAACAGCTCGCCCTGCGCCACCTCGAAGCTGACCCCTCGTACAGCTTCGGTGGTGGAGCGCCGGGGCCGCAGCCAGCCCGTGCGTGATGTGTAGGTGCGGCGCAACCCGTGCGCCTCGATGGCAGGCATGCGCCGGACGGTAGGCGGGCCGCTCGACCCCGGTCGACGAATTCGGCGGCTCCCGAATCGTCACTTACGCGTGCGTGCCGTTCGCAAGCCCGCACGCGCGCGTGCCCTCGACGGGCGGACAGGCGCTCACCCCACCGACCGCAGCACGTCCTCCCCGGACAGCAGTGCCAGCAGGGCGCGTCCGGTGTCGGTGAGCTGGTAGTACACGCTCCGGCCGACCCGGTGCCGGGTGACCACCCCGGACTCGGCGAGCACCGACAGATGCTCGGACACGGTGCTGGGGGCCAGTCCGAGCCGGTCGGCGATGCCCGCCGTGGTGAGCGGCCCGCCGAGCTCGCGCAGGACCGCCGCCCGTCCGCGCCCCAGCAGCAGCCCGAGCCGGTCCCCGGTCGCCGGTTCCTCGCGCCGTTCCCGCAGCACGGCCGCGCCCCGCGCCTGGAAGGAGACGGTGAGCACCTCGGGGTGGTCCGTCGAGTACAGCCGGCATCCCTCGGCGAAGACCAGCGGCACGAGCAGCAGCCGACGCTCACCCGCGTGGTACTCGGCATCGATGTGCTTGGTCAGCTCCAGCACCGGCGGTGTCCACTTCGCGCGTGCCTCCAGGCCGGCGAAGAGCGCGTCCACGCCCTCGGTGGCGAAGGTCCGCGCCCGGATCAGGACTTCGTCCTCGACGAGCCGCCGCATGACCGGCCACAGGTCGGCGAGGGCACCCTCCCAGTACGCGGCGTACGCGTCGGCGAGGGCGGCGCAGGCGGCCTGCGGATCCTCCAGATACGGCCGTACGAGCGGATGGTCGTCCATGCCGGGATAGTGCTCGGCCATCTGCGCCCGCACCACGTCCGGCGGTGTGCGGCGCACGATCTCCAGCTCCTGCTCGATCGACATCGCACCGATCGGCTGGGGGAGCATGAAGTCGGGGAACTTCAGCGGCCCGCCCAGCAGCGCCCGCAGCGGGGCGACCCGGTCGTCGTCCCGGATCACCTCACGCGCGCGGACGACCCACTTCTGGTACGGCCAGGAGGGGTTCCGGTGCGGCATCGCCAGGTGCAGGCTGCAGAACGCGTCCCACAGCGGGCTGACGGCGATCCGGGTCGCTCCGAGCGCGTCCTCGTCGAGCTCGATACGGATCACCAGGCCCGTCCCTCCCCGGTCACACCCGCCACCGCGCCCACCCGCCTTCCGCGACCGTCACCGCGCTCACCCGTCCTCCGCGGCCGTCACCGTCACCGCGCCTACCCGCCCGCTCCGGCCGTCACCGTCACCGCCCGCCCCTACCGGCCGGCTCCAGGAACCCCTGCTCCACCAGCAACCGGATCTGCGCGGGCGTACGGTCACGCAGCAACACCGGGTCCTCGCCCATCAGTTGGGCGATCGCGTCCAGAATGCGGCCCGCGCTCAGCGAACCGTCACACACGCCCGCGAAACCCGCGCCGACCGTGTCCACCTGGGTGGCCCGGCGCATGCCGCGGTGCTGGCGCAGCACGACGTGCTCCGGGTCCTCGGCGCCGGGCAGCCCGATCTGCTCCTGCACGACCTCGCCGACGAGCCTGAAGTGCTCCTCCAACAGGGCCGCGTCGTCGCGGACGCGCAGGTAGTCGAGCCGCTCAAAGTGCGCCACGACCGTGTCACCGAGCGGCTGCTCGACCGGATGCGGCCACTCCTCCACCGTGATCGAGGGCACGGCGGCCGACGCCTTCCGCAGCGTGATCCACCCGAACCCGACGGCCTTCACCTTGCGCGCCTCGAACTCGTCCAGCCACGCGTCGTACCGCGCCTGGTACTCGGCCACGTCACCCCGGTGGTCACCGGCGTCTCTGAGCCACAGCTCGGCGTACTGAGAGATGTCCTGGACCTCGCGCTGCACGATCCAGGCATCACACCCACGCGGCACCCACGACCGCAGCCGGTCCTGCCAGTCCTCCCCCTCCACGTGCTGCCAGTTGGCGAGGAAGTGCGCGAACCCGCCCTCGTTCAGCCGCTCCCCCGCCCCCTGAACGATCGAGCGGCACAGATCGTCCCCGCCCATTCCGCCGTCGCGGTAGGTCAGCCGCGCGCCCGGCGAGATCACGAAGGGCGGATTCGACACGATCAGGTCGTACGTCTCGCCGTTCCTGAGCGGCTCGAACAGCGAACCCTCCCGCAGCTCAGCGGCCGGCGCGCCGGACAGCGCGAGCGTCAGCGCGGTGATGTGCAGCGCGCGCGGGTTGAGGTCGGTCGCCGTCACGTGCGTGGCGTGCTGCGCGGCGTGCAGCGCCTGGATGCCGGAGCCGGTGCCGAGGTCGAGGGCGGAGGCGACCGGCCTGCGGACCGTGATGCCGGCGAGCGTCGTGGAGGCCCCGCCGACCCCGAGGACGACCCCCTCGCCCTTGTTCCCGATGCCGCCCGCCCCACCGACCGCGCACCCCAGGTCGGACACGATGTACCAGTCCTCACCCCCGGGCCCGCCGTACGGGCGTACGTCCACGGTCGCGGCGAGGTCACCGTCGGCGTCGCCGGAGTCATCGGAGCCGTCGGAGTGCTCGCCGACCCTGACCAGCCACCCGCTCTCCAGGCACGCGTCGACAGGCAGAACGCCCGCCACGCGCGCGTGCGGCACGGGCTGCTGCAACAGGAACAGCCGTACGAGCGCCTCCAGCGGTGTGTCTCCGCGGGTCGCTCGGAGCGCGGGCACGGTTTCGCTCCGCGCGAGCGCCGCGTACGCGGGCGCGCCGAGCAGTTCGAGCAGCCCGTCGGCGGTGAAGGAGGCCCCGAGCAGGGCCTCCCGCAGCCGGGCGGCGACATCGGGGCGATCGGAGGCGGGCAGGGCGGACAGACTGGAGTCACTCACGCCCTCATTGTGACCCGCGCCCGGGCTCACCCGCCCCGTGAAACCTCAGCCACCGGCCCCCTGAGGCGTCAGCCGCCCGGCCCGCGAAGCCTCAGCCACCCAACCCGAGACGCGTCAGCCACCCGCCCCGGCAGGCCTCAGCTGTCGGTGGAGGACGCGGACGCCGAAGCGGCCGCCTCCTTGCAGCCCTCCTGCTTGAGCAGCGCGCTCTTGGTGTCGCCGCCCGATTCCAGCTTCTTCAGGGAGTCGAGGGCGCTCTTGCGCTGGCTCACGACGTCCCGCATCTCTTCCCCGACGTCTCGCAGCCCGGACGCGAACTTCGCCTGGTCCTTCGTGTTCAGCTTGTCCGTCTGCTTCTTCAGCTCGGCGTAGCTCGTGGAGACCGCGGTGAGCTTCTTGATGGCGTCCTGCTGCTTCTTCGCGCCGTCCTCGACGCCCGGAGGCGGCCCGGCCTGCTGGAGGAGGGTCGCGCGTGCCTTGAAGCCTTCGGCGAGGTCCTGGAACGCCTGGGCGTCGACCTTCTGGAGCTCCTTGGGCGGGCTGTCCTTGGCCGCCTTCGTGATCGCGGCGTCGGCCGCCGCGATCTTCGCGTTCTGCGCCGGCGCGGTGTCGCAGATCTTCTTGGCCCAGGCGTCAAGCTCCGGGTTGCCCTCGTCGCTCGTGCATCCCGTCAGTGCCAGTGCCAGCACCGCACCGCCGGACAGTGCGGCCGTGAGCTTCTTGTTCACCGGTTTGGTCCCTTCCGTGGCTCTCGGCCCACGGACCCTACACGGAGGGCGTGGGACGACAGCCCGCCACATGTCACTTATGTAGCGCTATCCAGCTCTTTGCACCATGTGAGAGAAGCGTCACGGCAAGGGCGTGAACAAGCACGAGGCGGGCGGGCGGCACGTCAACACGCGCCGCCCGCCCGCCCCTTGAACTGGGCCGTCGTAAGACCGCCTACGAAACCACCGCCGGATCGACCGGCTTGGCCGCCCTGTCGGCGTTGCCTTCGTCACCCATGGCGATGCCGCGCCGCTTGGAGACGTAGACCGCGCTGACGATCACGAGGAGCGACAGTACGGCGATGGTGACCCGTACGCCGACGTTCTTGTCCTCGCCGTAGCTGAACTGGATGACCGCGGGCGCGATGAGCAGCGCGACCAGGTTCATCACCTTCAGCAGCGGGTTGATCGCGGGACCGGCGGTGTCCTTGAAGGGGTCGCCGACCGTGTCGCCGATCACCGTCGCGGCGTGGGCCTCGCTGCCCTTGCCGCCATGGTGGCCGTCCTCGACGAGTTTCTTGGCGTTGTCCCAGGCGCCGCCGGAGTTGGCGAGGAACACCGCCATCAGCGTGCCGGCGCCGATCGCGCCCGCCAGGAACGCGCCCAGGGCACCGACCCCGAGCGTGAACCCGATGAAGATGGGCGCCATCACGGCGAGCAGACCGGGCGTGGCGAGCTCGCGCAGGGCATCCCGGGTGCAGATGTCGACGACCTTGCCGTACTCCGGCTTCTCCGTGTAGTCCATGATCCCGGGCCGCTCACGGAACTGCCGCCGTACCTCGTAGACCACGGAACCCGCCGACCGTGACACGGCGTTGATGGCGAGGCCCGAGAAGAGGAAGACGACCGCCGCGCCCGCGATGAGACCGACGAGGTTGTTGGGCTGCGAGATGTCCATCATCAGGTTCATCGGCGCGCCTTCGCCGCTGAGTTTCTCGCCCACGTCCCGCGCGCCGGTGGTGATGGCGTCGCGGTACGACCCGAAGAGCGCCGCCGCCGCCAGGACGGCGGTGGCGATGGCGATGCCCTTGGTGATGGCCTTGGTGGTGTTGCCGACCGCGTCCAGGTTGGTGAGCACCTGGGCGCCGGCGCCCTCGACGTCGCCGGACATCTCGGCGATGCCCTGCGCGTTGTCGGAGACCGGCCCGAAGGTGTCCATGGCGACGATCACGCCGACCGTGGTGAGCAGGCCGGTGCCGGCCAGCGCCACCGCGAACAGCGCCAGCATGATCGACGTGCCGCCGAGCAGGAAGGCGCCGTAGACGCCGAGGCCGATCAGCAGGGCGGTGTAGACGGCCGACTCCAGGCCGATGGAGATGCCGGCGAGGATGACGGTGGCGGGACCGGTGAGCGAGGTCTTGCCGATGTCCATGACCGGGCGCCGGTTGGTCTCGGTGAAGTAGCCGGTCAGCTGCTGGATGACGGCGGCCAGCAGGATGCCGATCCCGACCGCGATGAGCGCGAGGATCCGCGGGTCGCCGTCCTTGGCGGCGATGGCCTCGTCGGTGATGCCGTCGAGGTCGGCGTACGACGACGGCAGGTAGATGTACACGGCGGCCGCGACCAGCACGATCGAGATCACCGCGGAGATGAAGAACCCACGGTTGATCGCGGTCATGCCGCTGCGGTCGGTGCGGCGCGGGGCCACGGCGAAGATGCCGATCATCGCGGTGATCACGCCGATCGCCGGCACGATCAGCGGGAAGGCGAGCCCGGAGTTGCCGAAGGCCGCCGATCCGAGGATCAGCGCGGCGACCAGGGTCACCGCGTACGACTCGAAGAGGTCGGCCGCCATGCCCGCGCAGTCGCCGACGTTGTCGCCCACGTTGTCGGCGATGGTCGCGGCATTACGCGGATCGTCCTCCGGAATGCCCTGCTCGACCTTGCCGACCAGGTCGGCGCCGACGTCGGCGGCCTTGGTGAAGATGCCGCCGCCGACACGCATGAACATCGCGATCAGCGCGGCACCGAGACCGAATCCTTCGAGCACCTTCGGCGCGTCGGCCGCGTACACCAGCACCACACAGGAGGCGCCCAGCAGACCGAGCCCCACTGTGAACATGCCGACGACGCCGCCCGTGCGGAAAGCGATCTTCATGGCTTTGTGTGAGACGGCGGTGAGATCCTTTTCCGGCTCACCCTCCGCCGGGGTCGCTTCCCGTGCTGCCGCAGCGACGCGCACATTGCTGCGCACGGCCAGCCACATGCCGATATAACCGGTCGCCGCCGAGAACGCGGCGCCGATCAAGAAGAACACCGATCGGCCGATGCGCTGATTCCAGTCGTCCGCGGGCAGCAGCATGAGCAGGAAGAACACCACGACGGCGAATACGCCGAGCGTGCGCAACTGCCTGGCCAGATAGGCGTTCGCGCCTTCCTGGATGGCCGTCGCGATCTTCTTCATGCTGTCGGTGCCCTCGCCCGCCGCGAGCACCTGGCGTACGAGAACGCCGGCGACCACGAGCGCTGCCAGTGCGACGACCCCGATGACCGTGATGATGATCCGGTTGTCGTCGGTCAGCACTGCCGCTGCGAGGGTTGTGGGATGGTCCAGCTGATGAGGGGTAGAAAGCCCCGCCATTCGTCCTCCTTGACGCTTGGGCTGAGCTCAAGATGTGGACGGATTCTAGGTACCGGAACCTGATCAAAACAGAGCGCGGCAAACGGAATTAGCCTTCACATGCCGTTCAGCAAATGATCGACGTCACGCCAGTGAACCCGAAAGCGCTAATGCCCTAAAACCGTTGACGGTCGTAGGCGCGCGCATTGCCACTTGATCGAATTATCGGCTCATTGATCGTGAATTCCTTCACGAATTGCCCGATCCGTTGACGAAAACGCGAAGGGGCCCTGCTCAGCAGGGCCCCTTCGGCGATGAGGTTGGGTCGGCGGATCGTTCAGGAGAGCACCGCGGCCGGCGGTGTGGTCGGCCAGGTCATGCGGATCAGCCCACCGTGCTCCCCGGCGGAGACCTCCACGTCGTCGACGAGGCCACTGATGACCGCGAGACCCATCTCGTCCTCTTCGGCTTCCACCTCGCCGTCGCCGCCCGCGGCGCCGGATGCCCGCTCGCCGGGAACGGAGCGCGGCGCCTCGTCGCCGACCTCGATGGAGAACTGTTTCTCCTCCTCGATCAGCGACACCTTCACCGGCGCCGTGATGCCGACGCTCTGGTGCAGTCCGACGGCACGGGTGCAGGCCTCGCCGACGGCGAGTCTCACCTCGTCCAGGACGGCCTCGTCCACTCCGGCCCTGCGCGCCACCGCTGCCGCCACCAGCCGGGCGGTCCTGACGTGCTCGGGCAGCGCGCTGAAGCGGAGTTCAACGGTGGCCATGCATCCCCCTCCGAACTACGGGCGTGCTTCCGGAGGACCGGGCTGCCGAAAGCCCGATCCCCCTTCTCTTTCAACTTCTGCCGTGCCGGGGCCCGCCCTGCGGCGGGTCCTGGTCCGGTGATCAGTCGGTCGCCGCCACCGCTTCCTCGACCGAGGTGTGGATCGGGAACACCTTGGTGAGGCCGGTGATGCGGAAGATCTTGAGAATGCGCTCCTGGTTGCAGACCAGGCGCAGGGAGCCCTCATGGGCACGCACGCGCTTCAGGCCGCCGACCAGTACGCCGAGCCCGGTGGAGTCGAGGAAGTCCACGCCCTCCATGTCGACGACGAGGTGGAAACTCCCGTCGTTCACCAGCTCGACCAACTGCTCGCGCAACTTTGGCGCGGTATATACGTCGATTTCGCCACCGACCTCGACGACCGTACGATCGCCGACGGTACGGGTCGACAGGGACAGGTCCACGGATCCTCCAGCACCTTGCTAATCGAGCGGTCGTCCCTCGGGACACCTCGGCTTACAGCCCCCAGGACGGTTCGCCAGCCGCGATGGCATTCAATCACTTACCGGCAGGCGTGCACGACGCCTTGGTCCCATTGTCCGTCACGCCAGTGACACACTCGGTGCCGATGGCCAAGAATCACCGATCCGATCGATCCCCGACGGGCCCCGTTTCCCGGGTGGACCCGGGCGCGGTGCTGGGCCGACTCGCCTCGGGGCCGAGTCGGGCTTCGCGCATCACTCATACGGAGCATGTGCCCCCGCGCGAGGGTCGCCATGCCGTCTGGCCGGACCGGATCCGCGCGGAGGTCATCGCCGCGGTGCAGACCGCGGGAATCGAACATCCCTGGGCTCACCAGGCACGAGCCGCCGAGCACGCCCTGGACGGCGACTCCGTGGTCGTCGCCACGGGCACGGCGTCCGGCAAGTCCCTGGCCTACCTCGTGCCAGTCATCTCGACGCTCCTGGACGGCTCAGAAGCCCCGAACGGCCGCGGCGCCACCGCGCTCTACCTGGCTCCCACCAAGGCCCTTGCGGCGGACCAGTGCCGTTCAGTGAAGGAACTTTCACATCCGCTGGGCAATTCAGTTCGACCGGCCGTGTACGACGGCGATACTCCATTCGAGGAACGCGAGTGGATCCGCCAGTACGCCAACTACGTCCTCACCAACCCCGACATGCTGCATCGCGGCATACTCCCGTCCCACCCCCGCTGGTCCTCCTTCCTGAAGGCGCTGAAGTACGTCGTCATCGACGAGTGCCACACCTACCGGGGCGTCTTCGGCTCCCACGTCGCCCAGGTCCTGCGCCGCCTACGCCGCCTCTGCGCCCGCTACGGGGCCTCTCCCGTCTTCCTGCTGGCCTCCGCGACCGCCGCCGAACCCGCGGTGGCCGCCCGCCGCCTCACCGGCCTCCCGGTGGTGGAGGTCGCCGACGACGCCTCCCCACGCGGCGAGCTGGTCTTCGCCCTCTGGGAGCCCCCGCTCACCGAGCTCCAGGGCGAGAAGGGCGCCCCGGTGCGCCGTACCGCCACGGCCGAGACGGCCGACCTCCTGACCGACCTGACCGTGCAGGGAGTGCGCTCGGTCGCCTTCGTACGCTCCCGGCGCGGCGCCGAGCTGATCTCGGTCATCGCCCAGGAACGCCTCGCCGAGGTAGACCGCTCCCTCGCCCGGCGTGTCGCGGCCTACCGCGGCGGCTACCTCCCCGAGGAGCGCCGCGCCCTGGAACAGGCCCTCCACTCCGGCGAACTCCTCGGCCTCGCCGCCACGACGGCGCTGGAGCTCGGCATCGACGTCTCCGGTCTGGACGCCGTGCTGATCGCCGGATATCCCGGCACACGCGCCTCCCTGTGGCAGCAGGCGGGCCGGGCCGGCCGCTCCGGGCAGGGCGCGCTGGCCGTCCTGGTCGCCCGCGACGACCCGCTGGACACCTTCCTCGTCCACCACCCCGAGGCCCTGTTCGACCGCCCGGTGGAGTCGACCGTCCTCGACCCCGACAACCCGTACGTCCTGGCCCCGCACCTGTGCGCGGCCGCCGCGGAAATCCCGCTGACGGACGAGGACCTGGCACTGTTCGGCCCGGAGACCGAGGGGCTGCTGCCGCAACTGGAGGCCGCGAAGCTGCTGCGCCGCCGTACGAAGGCCTGGCACTGGACACGCCGGGAACGCGCCGCCGACCTCACCGACATCCGCGGCGGGGGCGGCCGCCCGGTCCAGGTGGTCGAGACCGGGACGGGCCGGCTGCTCGGCACGGTAGACGCGGGCGCCGCGCACACGACCGTCCACGAGGGTGCGGTGCACCTGCACCAGGGCCGCACGTATCTCGTCCGCTCCCTCGACCTGGAGGACTCGGTCGCCCTGGTCGAGGAGGCCGCCCCGCCGTATTCGACGGTCGCCCGCGACACGACGGCGATCTCCGTCCTGGAGACGGACGTCGAGGTCCCATGGGGCGACGGCCGCCTGTGCTACGGCTCCGTCGAGGTCACCAACCAGGTGGTCTCCTTCCTGCGCCGCCGGCTCATCACCGGCGAAGTACTGGGCGAAACGAAACTCGACCTCCCTCCTCGTACGCTGCGCACACGCGCGGTGTGGTGGACGGTCACCGAGGACCAGCTGGACGAGGCCCGGATCAACCCGGAGATCCTCGGCGGCGCCCTGCACGCCGCCGAGCACGCCTCGATCGGCCTGCTCCCCCTGTTCGCGACCTGCGACCGCTGGGACATCGGCGGCGTCTCGATCCCCCTCCACCCCGACACGCTCCTCCCCACGGTCTTCGTCTACGACGGCCACCCCGGCGGTGCGGGCTTCGCCGAGCGCGCCTTCCACACGGCCCGCTCCTGGCTCACCGCCACCCGCCAGGCCATCGCCTCCTGCGAATGCGACGCCGGCTGCCCGTCCTGCATCCAGTCCCCCAAGTGCGGCAACGGCAACGATCCGCTGCACAAGAGGGGGGCGGTGCGGCTGCTGACCGTGCTGTTGCGAGGTGCGCCGGAGGAGTCGGAGGGGGCTGGGATGGGTGGGGAGGGCGAGACGGTTCCGGGTGGGGACGGGGGTGCGCTGGCGGGAGAGCCGGTCAGGAGGGCGGCGTCGGCCGGTCCGTCCTCGCAGGGGCGGGCAGCGGAGACAGCGGTGGAGGTTCCGTCGGCAGGGACGGGTCCGCAGGTCCCGCCCGCGCCCTGACCTCCGCGGCGAACGGCCCCCGGCCCGACGCCGCCGTCACGTCCGAGACCTCGCCCACCACCTCGCACCGCACCAGCCGCACACCCTGCGCCCGCGCCACCCGCTCCGCACGGGCACAGGCCGCCGTACCGCCCTCCGCCCAGTGGTCGGCCGCCGCAAGCGCCGCCAGATCCGCACCGCCCGCCGCCTGGTGCCGGGTCACGATGGCTTGGCCCAGGGCGAGTACGACGCCGAAGACGACGCAGAGCACGGCGATGGCACCGACGCTCCAGACGGTGGCGGAACCGCGGTCGGAGCGCAGGTCGGCGGCGAGTCTCCGGGCCAACGGTGGGCCGAAGGCCGGTTCCTGGCCTGTAGGCCGGTCGGTGACCGGTCGGACGTCCACGTGGCGGTTGGTGGCGGGCATGCCGGTCGCGTGACGGTTGCCGGCGGGCACGCCGACCGCGTGACGGTTGCCGACGGGCACGCCGACCGCGTGACGGTTGCCGGCGGGCACGCCGACCGCGTGACGGTTGCCGGCGGGCACGCCGACCGCGTGACGGTTGCCGGCGGGCACGCCGACCGCGTGGCGAGGGGAGACGAGCCACCGGCCTTTTCCACAGTGGCCGGCGACAGGCCGACCATCTTCTGCACGGCGGCCGGCGACGGGCCTTCGACCAGAACGTCGGCCCGGGAGGAGCCTCCGAACAGACCCACAGCCCACTGCGAAACCCCCTCTCATGTCCCCACCCCCACCGTCTCCTCCGCCAACGCCACGGCCTCCTCCCGTACCTCGAAGGGGAGCCCGCGCAGCAACGGCGGCTTGGCCACGACGACCACGCGGACCTCGTCCCCCTCCCGGCCGACCGTGACCGTCGCGCCCCGCGGTGCCGCCTCACGGGTCACCTCGATGACCGCGTCGGCCGGATCCTGCCGGGCTGCCGCGCGTGCGCCCGTCCGGGCCGCGTCCACGCACTGGATCTGCGCGGCCACCACGAGCAGCCCCCACACCAACGCCATCGCGAACATCACCAGCACGGGCAGTACGACTGCCGACTCCGCCGTCACGAACCCCTGGTCCGACGCCCACGCCCGCACCCGATCCGGCCCACGGCCAGACCCCGGATCCGGTCGATCCGGTCCCCTGCCAGACCCTTTGTCCAGACCTTGGTCTGGCCCATGGTCGCGGCCTTGGTCAGGCCCATGGTCGGGGCCTTGGTCAGGCCCCTGGCCCAGTCCTCGCTCTCTCCCCCGCTCACATCCGCGCATCGAGCGCCTGCTTCACGATGGCCTGCAGCTCCTCGCTGACCTCCCCGCTCGTCACGACCTTGTAGAGCACCACGGCGAACGCCACCGCCGCGACGATCCCCATCGCGTACTCGGATGTGACCATCCCCGCGTCCCTCCGCGCCCCGCGCACCCTGCACACCAGTCGGCGCATCCGCGCCCGTACCGCCTTGCCCATCTCAACCCCCGTAAGGTTCAGTCTTGTTGAAACCATCTGTTGAACGCCTCTTGTCGACCGACCGCTGCTGAAAGTCCGCTGTCGACCGTCGGCTGCTGAACGTCTGTCGCAGAACTGCGAACGCCGGACTGCGAACGCCGGACTGCGAACTCCAAACGGCGAACTCCGAAAGGCGAACCCGCAAACTCCGACCACTGCCCGGCAGCCGTCACCGCCCCTCACCCGTCACCCATCACGCATCACCCGTCACCCCCTCCCAGCACCCCGCCCGCAAGCCCGATCACCACTGGCGCCACACCGACCGCGATGAACGCGGGCAGGAAGCACAGCCCCACCGGCGCAGAGACCATGACGGCCGCTCTCCTTGCCCGTTCCGTCGCGGTGCGTGCCCAGTCGGCGCGGGCTTCCGCGGCGAGCCGCGCGACCGGTCCGGCCGCCGGCAGCCCCGACACATCGGCCCGTTCCAGCAACCGCGCCAACGCCCCGGCCCTCGGCATCGAGGCCAGCCGCTGCCACGCCTCGCCCGGTTCCCCGCCGAGCCGCACCTCCGCGGCGCCCCGAGCCAGCGCGTCCCCGACCGGGCCGCCCAGGGCCTCGCCCACGGCCTGGGCCGCGATCACCGGACCAGCCCCCGCCGCGATACAGGCCGCCAACAGATCGGCGGCGAGCGGAAGTTGTCGATCCACCTCAGCGGTGTCGAGCTCCTCCCCGGCATCAACGGCTCTCTGCCGGCGCCGCCACAGCCACAGACCGCCCGCGACGACCAGCCCCACCGCGAACCCGGCGACACCACCAACCAGGGCCCAACCGGCGCCCACGACCGCCGCCATGGGCAGTCCTTGCCGCACACCCCCTCGGACGTCGAACCGTCGGCGTTTCGACGTCACGTCGGCGGTGGTCATCAACTGGGCCAGCCGCTGCCGGACTCTCCGCTCATGCCACGCGGCCATGGGCCACCGCAACAGCCACCCGACGACCAGCCCCGTCCCCACCGCGACCCCCAACCTGTGGAAAAGTTCCGCGCTCACGCCGCCACCTCCCTCTCACGACCCCGCCCCGCCCGAGTCCTCACACCGCCTCCGCCCGCCGCACGATCCCCAACGCCCACCACATCCCCAGCCCCTCCAGCACCCCGCCGACCACGAGACAGGCGAGCCCCGCCCCGGTATGCAGCAGCACGTGCATGGGATCGGCCCCCATGGCCGCACCGAGCAGCAGCCCGAGCACCGGCAACCCGGCGAGCATCACCACCGTCGATCGCGCCCCTGCCAACTGAGCGCGCAAATCGGCGCGTTGGTCCCGCTGGGCCCGCAACGCCCCTTCCAGCCGCTCGAGTCCGGCCGCGAGCCCGGCACCCTGATCCACGGCAACCCGCCAGCAGGCCGCCAGCCCCAACAGCCCCTCGGCACCCGGCTGCCGTGCCGCAGAGGCGAGCGCGCCCGGCACATCCCCGCCGAACCGCGCCGCAGCCAGCACCGCGCCCTGCGCTTCGCCGAGCGCACCGGAGTCCCACGCCGTTCGCAGCAACGCCTCACCCGGCTGCCGTCCTGCCCGCACCTCCCCGGCGAGTGCCCCGCACAACGCGATCACCGCGTCCCCGCGACGCTCCCGTGCCCGCCGCGCCTCCCGGGCCAGCCGCACCTTCCTCAACAACGGCACCCCGGCCGCCCCCGCGACGACCGGCAGCACCGAGGCCCCCAGCACGCCCAGCACCAGCCCGACGGCCGGCGCCCACCACTCGGCCCGCAACCGTCCCCGCAGTCGCCCCAGCTCCCCGGCCAACTGCCGCCAGTCGGGAGGCCCGGCTCCCACCGCCCCACCGCCTGCGAGCAACAACTGCGCCCGCCGTGTCCCGGAGTTCCGTCCGCCCAGCAACCAGACCGCCGCCCCGAGACACACCACGGCCGCGCCCAACGACATCTCACCCATTCAGCTCACCGAGCCTTCCCGATTCACCGAACCCCTCACGATTCACCGACCCCCTCACGAACAGCGAGTCCTGGCACGCCGCCCGCACGGTCACCGCTCCTTCCCCGAAGCAGCCCCCGCAGCCGCTCCCAGCCCTGCTCGTACGCGAACGCCTGCGCGTCCCACCGCAGCGCCGGCACCGTCCGCACCAGGCCCGACGGATCCCGCTCCAGCACATGGACCTCGGCGATCCGCCGCCGCCCGGTCCGATCACGCACCAAGTGCAGTACGACCGACAGCGCGGCTGCCAACTGGCTGTGCAGCGCGGCCCGGTCGAGCCCGGCGGCCATGCCGAGCGCCTCAAGACGGGCCGGCACATCGGCTGCCGCATTAGCGTGGACGGTCCCGCAGCCTCCCTCGTGGCCCGTGTTCAACGCGGCCAGCAGATGGACCACTTCGGGCCCGCGCACCTCGCCCACGACCAGCCGGTCCGGCCGCATCCGCAGCGCCTGCCGCACCAGGTCCTCAAGGGTGACCAGCCCGGCGCCCTCCTGGTTGGCGGGCCTGCTCTCCAGCCGTACGACATGCGGATGGTCCGGCCTGAGCTCGGCCGAGTCCTCCGCGAGCACGATCCGCTCGCCCGGCCCGACCAGCCCCAGCAACGCGCTCAGCAAGGTCGTCTTGCCGCTGCCGGTCCCACCGCTGACGACGAAGGACAGCCGCGCGTCGACGAGCGCCCGCAGCACCCGGTCCCCGCCCGGCGGCACCGTGCCCGCCGCGACCAGCTCGTCGAGCGTGAACGCCCGCGGCCTCACGACTCGCAGCGACAGACAGGCGCAGCCGACGGCGACCGGTGGCAGCACCGCGTGCAGCCGAGTCCCGTCGGGCAGCCGGGCATCCACCCAGGGCCGCGCATCGTCCAGCCGCCGCCCTGCCACCGCGGCGAGGCGCTGCGCGAGGCGTCGTACGGCCGCCGCGTCCGGGAAGGACACGGAGGTCAACTCCAGGCCGCCGCCCCGGTCGACCCAGACCCGGTCCGGCGCCGACACCAGCACATCCGTCACCGACGGATCGGCGAGCAGTGGCTCCAGCGGCCCGCTCCCGACCAGCTCGGACCGCAACTGCTCGGCCGCCCCGAGGACTTCGGCGTCCCCCAGCACCCTGCCCTGCTCCCGCAGAGCCTGCGCCACGCGCGCAGGCGTCGGCTCGGCCCCGCTCTCGACCAGCCACTGCCGCACCCCGTCGAGCAGCCCCGACGGCATGCCCACCTGGGCCACCGTCCCATCCGAGGCCCAACGGCCAGCCGACACACCAGCCACATCGGCCGACTCCCGCCGCACAGTGGCCATCTCCACCGCACGGTCAAACTCCCGCCCCACAGCAGCCACGCCCACCGCACGGCCAGACTCCAGCCCCACAGCAGCCACACCCACCGCCCGGCCAGACTCCAGCCCCACAGCAGCCACACCCACCGCCCGGCCAGACTTCAGCCCAGCAGCAGCCGTACCGCCCACGCGGTCCGCCAACCCCCGCGCGAAGGCGTCACTCGCCCCGCCGTCCAACGCCCACCGCGGCGAGGCCCTACGCCCCCTGCCCGCGACCGCCCCGCCCGACCGCCACCGCTCAGGAGCCGCCCGCACCGAACCAACTGCGCTGCCGCTCACCCATTCGAGCCGCGAAGCCGTACTCATGCCGCCCTCGCTTCCAGCAACGCCCGCTCCCAGACCTCCCGGCAGAACCGCGCCAGCGGCCCTCGCCCCACCGCGCCCGGCGGATCCTTGCTCTCGTGCGGGCGCAGCAGGCCCGACTCGATCGGCACCTCGCCCACGAGGGGGAGGTCCAGCAGCCGGGCCACCTCCCGGTCGTCGAGCCCGGGCGCGTACGGCCCGCGTACGGCCACCCGCAGATCCCGCAGGACCATCCCGACCGCCGAGGCCACCTGCCGGGCCGCGGCGACGGCGCGCAGTTCGGCGGGGACCACGAGGATCCCGACGTCGAGCTGGGCCAGGGCCTCCGCGACCCCGTCATCGATACGGCGGGGCAGGTCGACGACGACCGTGCCGCCCCGGCGCCGGGCCGCGGCGAGCACCGCTCGCATGGCCTGCGGAGGTACGGCGAGGCAGTCACCGCGATCCCAGCTCAGAACCCGCAGGGAGTGGAGCTTCGGCAGGGACTCCTCCAGGGCGCCGCTGCCGAGCCGACCGCGCGAGCCGGCGAACGCTGGCCAGCGCAGGCCCTCGGTCGCCTCGCCGCCGAGAAGGACGTCGAGTCCGCCACCCAGTGGATCGGCGTCCACGAGCAGTGTGCGCAGCCCCTCACGCGCGGCGGTGACGGCAAGAGCGCACGCGAGCGTGGACGCCCCGGCCCCGCCGCGACCGCCGATGACCCCGACGGTGAGGGCCGGCCGGCCGAAGCCCTCGGCGACGTCGGCGATGCGGTCGACCAGCCACTGCTCGCCGTCCGGCAGCATCAGGACGTGATCGGCGCCGATCTCGACGGCACGGCGCCAGACCCCCGAGTCGTCCTGGTCCCGGCCGACCAGCACCACTCCACGCCTGCGTCCGGCCCCGCGCACGCGGCGTGCGGCGTCGTCGCCGACCAGGACGAGCGGCGCGGCCTCCCAACTGCCTCTGGGCTCGGGCACCCCAGGGTGAACCTCGGGTGTGGCGCCGGCCGCCGCGCACAAGCGCAGCAGGTCGTCGAGCAGTTCGGCGTCCTCCGTGACGATCAACGGCTTGCCCGGGCGCCCGGAGGCGGTGGGCGGCGGATCGTGTGTGACGGCTGCGGTCACGGTTTCCATCCCCCTTCGCTGCTTCACTCGCGCAGCCCTGCGGCCCCGCGAATCCCAAACATGTGAAGAACCGGCAACCGGCCTCCATATGAACGGCCGATAGGAACCGGCCAAACACGCCCGACTAACCAGAACCGGCCATGAAGTCGGCCCGGGCGGGACGCGTTGGAATCACGGTGCAGCGATCCCGGAAATCGTGTGGATCTTGGTCGATAACTGTGGACAACTCGGCGGTTGTGAATATCGCCGTCACCCATACCGGTGACCCCCGCACCGACCCCTGTGCGACTTCCGCAGAGCAGCGCGACGACTACGCAGGGTCACGGATCACGGGTGCGCCGATGGGACGGCCGCAGCCGCCTCGCCACGGCCCCTCGGCCGCGCAGAAAGACAGAAAACCCACCCGGACATGCGACGACCCCCGCCGGGGGGGAGAGCGGGGGTCGTCTCCACGGCCGACTCGGGGGGGGGAGGAGTCGGACCGGGTTAGCACGGTCGCGAACGATCCGTGACTTCCATGGTGTACCCGAGAGCCCTCTCAGGCAAACCCACGCGCCCACCTTACGCCGAATGGGCTGCGCCTATGCTCGGGGTTGTGGAAAACCACTCCTTGCCCCGCACAGCCGCCTTCTTTGACCTGGACAAGACGGTCATTGCGAAGTCGAGCACGCTCACGTTCAGCAAGTCGTTCTACCAAGGCGGTCTGATCAACCGCAGGGCCGCCTTGCGGACCGCATATGCCCAGTTCGTCTTCCGCGTCGGCGGTATGGACCATGACCAGATGGAGCGCACCCGCAAGTACCTCTCCGCGCTCGTCCGCGGCTGGAACGTCCAGCAGGTCAAGGAGATCGTCGCCGAGACGCTGCACGACCTGATCGACCCGATCATCTACGACGAGGCCGCCTCCCTCATCGAGGAGCACCACACAGCCGGCCGCGACGTCGTGATCGTGTCCACGTCGGGTGCCGAGGTGGTCGAGCCGATCGGCGAGTTGCTCGGCGCCGACCGTGTGGTGGCCACCCGGATGGTCGTGGGCGACGACGGCTGCTTCACCGGGGAGGTGGAGTACTACGCATACGGCCCGACGAAGGCCGAGGCGATCAAGGAACTGGCCGAGTCCGAGGGCTACGACCTCTCCCGGTGCTACGCATACAGCGACTCGGCCACCGACTTGCCGATGCTTCAGGCCGTCGGTCAGCCGCACGCCGTGAATCCCGACCGCGCGCTGCGCCGCGAGGCACTCGCGCGCGGGTGGCCGATTCTCGATTTCCACCGCCCTGTTCGACTCAAGAAGCGCATCCCCTCGTTGTCGGTACCACCGCGTCCCGCCCTTCTCGCGGTCGCCGCCGTAGGAGCCGCTGCGGCCACCGCGGGCCTCGTCTGGTACGCGAGTCGACGGCGTACGGCACTCGCCTGACCTGCGCAGCCCGGGTTCCGGATGCCCTGTTCGGCGGACCGGTGTCCTTTTGGCACCTTTTTGAGGGTAAAAGTAAAGAACTGCAGCCAGGGCTTCCGCTTGGTTGGGTCCTGGAGTACAAAGGACTCAACGGCCCGCGAGACCAAGGACATCCGAGAGGATCACCTTTAATACGCATTTGGCCCCACGGACCGAGCATGAACATTGGGCACCCACGCGACGTCGACCCGTCGATTACGGGCCAGCCGCACCAGGTGACGGGCAAAGTTCCCGACCTGATGGGCAACATATCGAGGACGCTTGGTAACCCGGTGAACATGCCAGCGGCGGTACGAATCCTCGTACCGCCGCAACTCATATGAGCCCCCGCGCGGGGCTTTTCTCATGCCCCATGGCTCGCAGCCCTCAAGACGCGACGCACCGCGCGCGCATGATTTATGACGGCTCCGCACGCACACGTGGCTCCCAACAGCCCTACGCGCACGTGTGCATCCCGACAGCCCCACGCGCACGCGTGCTTCCCGACAGCCCCAACACGCGCGTACCTACGCCGCCCCGCGCTGCAGCGCCTCGCACACCGCCGTCGACTCGCGCGCCCCGAGCTCGATCGCCTTGCCGCAGTGGGTGATCCAGGCGGCCATGCCCTCGGGCGTGCCGGAGACGTAGCCGCCGAGCGCCGCAAGATAGGCCGCCCGACCCAGTTCGGCGTGGCCGACCTCGGCCGAACAGACGGACTTCGGGTCCAGACCGCTGCCGACGAGGACGATACGCTCGGCCGTTCGCGCTACCAGGCCGTTGTGGGACGTGAACGGGCGCAGCGCGAGTAGCTCGCCGTGCACAACGGCGGCCGTCACCAGGGCGGGTGCCGAACCGCCGACGATGATCAGCTCGGACAGCCCTTCCAGACGGCCGTGCACCTCCGCCGCGCTCGGCGCCGGCAGCTCGACCAGCGACTCGTCGACCGGCTCACCCTCCTGACGCGGGCGCCCGACCGTGTCGTCGTCACTCGCCGCGGCCACCAGGTGCAGCCGGGCCAGCACCCGCAGCGGAGACTGCCGCCAGATGGACAGCAGTTGGCCCGCCTCGGCGGTCAGCCGCAGGGCGGCGCCCATGACGCGAGCTTCGTCGTCACCGCTGAAGTCGGTACGCCGACGGACCTCTTCGAGCGCCCATTCGGCGCCCGACAGCGCCGCGGAGCCACGGGCTCCGCGCAGGGCCGCCTCGGAGGTGATCTCGTTGCTACGGCGCCGCATGATCCGGTGTCCGTAGACCCGGTCCACGGCCTTGCGCACGGACTCAACGGACTCGGGCACCCCGGGCAGCGACCCGAGGGCCGCGAGCGGATCGGCGGTCGCACCTGTCGTACTCATGAGTACGACACTACGCGCCCACCCCTCACCCGACACCGCAGCCCCCATCGGGCTTCGCCCTCACCCATAGGCCCGCACCCCACGTTCGAGTGGCCTTCCCCTCGCACGCCTGCCACATACAGCTACCTTCCCACTACTCTTCGTGAACATGAAAATTGCTTTCGTCGGGAAGGGCGGCAGCGGCAAGACGACCCTGTCCTCCCTGTTCATCCGCCAGCTCGCCGCGACCGGCGCGCCGGTCGTCGCGGTCGACGCCGACATCAACCAGCACCTGGGAGCCGCGCTCGGGCTCGACGAGGCGAAGGCCGCCGCACTGCCCGCGATGGGCGAGCGGTTGCCGCTGATCAAGGACTGGCTGCGCGGCTCCAATCCGCGGATCGCCTCCGCCAAGACGATGATCAAGACGACGCCACCCGGCGAGGGTTCGCGGCTGCTGCGGGTGTCCGAGCGCAATCCGGTGTACGACGCCTGCGCCCGGCCGGTGGAACTCGACGGCGGTGCCGTCCGTTTGATGGTCACCGGCCCCTTCACGGACTCCGACCTTGGAGTGGCCTGCTACCACTCCAAGACGGGGGCGGTGGAGCTGTTCCTGAACCACCTGGTGGACGGCCCCGACGAGTACGTCGTGGTCGACATGACGGCGGGCTCGGACTCCTTCGCCTCCGGCATGTTCACCCGCTTCGACATCACGTTCCTCGTCGCCGAGCCGACCCGGAAGGGGGTCTCCGTCTATCGCCAGTACAAGGAGTACGCCCGCGACTTCGGAGTCGTCCTGAAGGTCGTCGGCAACAAGGTGCAGGGCCAGGACGACCTCGACTTCCTCCGCGCCGAGGTCGGGGATGACCTGCTGGTGACCGTCGGGCACTCGGACTGGGTGCGCGCCATGGAGAAGGGCCGCCCGTCCCGGTTCGAGCTCCTGGAGGACGCCAACCGCCTCGCCCTGCGCCGACTGCACACGGCCGTGGACGCAACGTACGAGCTGCGGGACTGGGAGCGCTACACGAGTCAGATGGTGCACTTCCACCTGAAGAACGCCCTGTCCTGGGGGAACGAGCGCACCGGGGCCGACCTGGCGGCGCAGATCGACCCCGGGTTCGTACTCGGCGAGAGCCTCACCGCCCTGGCGGAGGGCAACTCCCGCCTGACTCCGACTGCTTGACCTCTACGGCCCCTACAGCCCTTACGGCCACTACCGCCCAACCGCCGCAAAGAACCGCATCCCCCCAACCGCTTCCCACCGCCCAGCCGCTACTGCGGGATCGCCGGCGCCCCAGGCACTCCCTTCGGTGCCGGGGCCGGACGCCCCGAAAGGAAGGACGCCCAGCCCTGCTTCGGGGCCTCGCCCACCCCGAGCGTGCGCAGCTTCTTCAGAGTCGCCGGGTCCTGGGCGTCCAGCCAGTCGGCCAACTGCCGGAAGGAGACGCAGCGCACGTCGGGCTTGTTGCAGACGGCCTCGATGACCTCCTCGACGGCGCGCATATAGGTGCCGCCGTTCCAGGACTCGAAGTGGTTGCCGATGATCAGGGGTGCGCGGTTGCCGGCGTAAGCCCGGTGGAAGCCCCTGAGCAGGCCGTCCCGCATCTGGTCGCCCCAGAAGTCATGTTTGGCGGGGTCACCCTGGCTCGTGGTGCCCGACTGGTTGACCATGAAGTTGTAGTCCATGGTGAGCTGCTCGTAGGAGTGCCCGGGGAACGGCACGAGTTGCATCGACAGGTCCCACAGGCCGCCCTTCTTCGCCGGCCAGACCTGGTTGTTGACACCGCTGGAGTCATAGCGGAAGCCCATCTCGTAGGCGGCCTTCATGAAGTTCTTCTGACCCTCCAGACAGGGTGTGCGAGCGCCGATGAGTTCCTTGTCGTAGTCGAAAGGCAGGGGCGCCGCAGTTGCCATGCCGGTGTTGGTCTTCCAGGACTTCACGAAACTCTTCGCCTGGGCGATCTCGTCCTTCCACTCCGCCACCGACCATTCGCCGACTCCGCCGTTGCCGCAGAAGTGGCCGTTGAAGTGGGTGCCGATCTCGTTGCCCTCCAGCCAGGCCAGGCGCAACTGCTTCGCGGTGTCGGCGATGCCCTCCTCGTCGTTGAAGCCGATGTCGGAGCGGCCCGGGGAGTGCTGCGGCGGGCGATACAGGTCACGCTTCTCGCTCGGCAGCATGTACACGCCGCTGAGGAAGTACGTCATCGTGGCGTTGTTCGCCGTGGCGACCTTGCGGAAATGGGAGAACAGCTTCTGGCCGTCCTCGCCGGCGCCGTCCCAGGAGAAGACCACGAACTGCGGTGGCTTCTGACCGGGCTTGAGTCGTTCGGGTCTGAGCAGGTGCGGCTGGGCTCCGGTGTACGCGGTGGACCCGTCACCGATCAGGCGTACGACACTCTTGGGCGCGGGCGCCGCCGGCTTCGCCCTCTCGGGTCCGGGTGCCCCCTGCCGGATCGTTTCGGTGCCGGTCGCGCAACCGGCGAGTGATGCGGCACAGACCGCGGCGATCGCGGTGCCCGCTGCGATCCGGTGCGTCCCGACGACCCTGTGCGTCGCCGCGATGCGGGGGGCGGTGATCATGCGAGGGGCGGCGTTCCTGCGGGTGGCGGCCATGTTCCGTCCACCTTCTTCCTTCTCTCGGGAGCCGACAGCGCCGCCAAGGTCGCACGGGGCCGAGAAGGAATTAGTACGACAAGCCGACTAATGAGCCACTTCACTCTCTAGAGGGATTTATTAGTCCATTTGCTCGGAAAAACTATTCCGGCCCTTTACTCTGCATTACGATCCGTTTACCGACTGTTGTTTCATCCCGCCGCTGCACGCCGTGACCACACGGCCGCGACCCGACCCCTCGCCCATGAGCGGGGGACCACCAGATCCGCGACCGCGCTGCCCCGGAGGAAGACGGGAAACATGTCCGCCTGCGTCCCCACCCGCGCCGACGACCCGAGTCGAGCGGAACGCACCCAAGAGCCCCACAGCCCACCCCCGAACCGGCCCCGCCGCTACCGAATCGCGGGCGCCGATCTCTCGGCATCGATCGCGGTCTTCCTGATCGCGCTTCCCCTGTCCCTGGGCATCGCCCTCGCCACCGGCGCACCCCTCCAGGCGGGCCTTGTCGCCGCCGCCGTCGGAGGGATCGTCGCCGGATGGCTCGGCGGATCCCCGCTCCAGGTCAGCGGCCCCGCCGCCGGCCTCACGGTGGTCACCGCCGACCTCATCCATCAGTACGGCTGGCGGACGACCTGTGCCATCACCGTCCTCGCCGGGGTCGCCCAACTCGGGCTGGGCTCCCTGCGGGTGGCGCGTGGCGCGCTCGCCGTGAGTCCCGCCATCGTGCACGGCATGCTCGCCGGCATCGGCGTCACCATCGCCGTCGCCCAGCTGCACATCGTCGTCGGTGGCACCCCGCAGAGCTCCGTGCTCGCCAACCTCCGCGCGCTGCCCGCCCAGTTGGCCGACCTGCGGCCCGCCGCCGCGTCGGTGAGCGCGCTGACCCTGGCTCTGCTGCTGCTCGTGCCGCGAATTCCGGGCCGGACCGGACGTCTCCTGCGCAAGATTCCGGCCGCACTCATCGCCGTCGCCGGAGCCACCTCGGCCGCCTCACTCGCCGGCCTGACCCTGCCCAAGGTCGACCTGCCGTCCTGGCGCAGTCATGCCCTGGCCGGGCTGCCGGAAGGCCCGGTACTGGGCCTGCTCGCCGCGGTGCTGACCACCACGCTGGTGTGCAGCGTGCAGTCACTGCTCGGCGCGGTCGCCGTGGACAAGATGGTGGCCTCGCGCCCCGGCCTGCCCGCCCGCGTCGGACGCTCCCACCTGGACCGCGAACTGCTGGGTCAGGGTGCCGCCAACATCGTCTCCGGCACGCTCGGCGGACTGCCCGTCGCCGGTGTGGCCGTGCGGAGTTCGGCGAATGTGCAATCCGGTGCCATCAGCCGGAACTCCACGATGCTGCACGGCGTTCTCGTAGTAGTCGCCGCGCTGCTGATGGTCCCGATCCTGGAGCTCATCCCGCTCGCCTCGCTCGCCGCCCTGGTGATGGCCGTCGGCATCCAGATGGTGTCCCTGCACCACATCCGCACGGTGACCCGCCACCGGGAGGTGCTGGTGTACGCCGTCACCACCCTCGGCGTGGTGATCTTCGGCGTCCTGGAGGGCGTGGCCCTGGGCATCGCCATGGCCGTCGCCGTCGCCCTGCACCGCCTCACCCGCACCCGGATCACGCACGACGAGAAGGAAGGAGTCCATCACGTACACGTACGAGGCCAGTTGACGTTCCTCGCGGTGCCACGGCTCAGCCGAGCCCTGCATCTCGTACCCCAAGGCGCCCACGCCGTCGTGGAGTTGGACGGGTCGTTCATGGACCACGCGGCGTACGAGTCACTGCAGGACTGGCAGAACACGCACACCGCGCACGGCGGCTCCGTCGACCTGGTCGGCCGCAGAGCCGGGGTCCGGATCGGCGAACCCACCACACCGGTCGGCCTCCATCTCGACGCCGGGAAGGTCACTGCCGAGTCGGCCGACTGCCGTTGCCACCCCTGGACGCCCTGGCGCAACCACCAGTGCGAGATCCCCGAGTCCGTCACGTCCCACGACGGATGCGAGGGCCACGCGGGGGCAGCGCAGGCGACCGGGACCAGCGACGCCGACGGGTCCGCCAGCACCCATGGGTCCAGCAACACCCATGGGGCGGGCAGCACCCACGGGTCGGGCAACACTCAAGGGCCCGGAGACACCCACGGGTCCGGCGCGCCCCGCACCACCGACGCCTCCCGCACCACCGACGCCTCCCGTACCCCGGGCGACCCCGACGCCGCCCCGGACGACGGGACGGGGTCGAGTGGTGCAGTCTCCGGTGCCTGCGATGCCGATGGACCGACCGGATCCGGCTGCTGCCCCGGCAAGAGCCGAGCGGACGGATCGGGCGGAGCCGACGGGAGTCGGCCGAGCGCGCAGCAACTGGCCCGCGGCATCAGCGCGTTCCAGCGCAACACCGCACCCCTGGTGCGGGGCGAGCTGGCGCGGCTGGCGCGTGAGGGGCAGCAGCCTTCCCAGCTGTTCCTCACCTGCGCGGACTCACGGCTGGTCACGTCGATGATCACTTCCAGTGGTCCGGGCGACCTGTTCGTGGTGCGCAACGTGGGCAACCTCGTTCCGCTGCCCGGCCGGGAGCGCGGGGACGACTCGGTGGGGGCGGCGATCGAGTACGCCGTGGACGTGCTGCAGGTGCGGTCGATCACGGTGTGCGGGCACTCCGGGTGCGGGGCCATGCAGGCGCTGCTCGGTTCCGAGCCCGGCGGTCCGCCGACCCCGCTGAGGCGGTGGCTGCGGCACGGGCGGCCGAGCCTGGAGCGGATGTCCGACGAGAGCCGCCCGTGGGCCAGACTCGCCGGGCGGGCGCCGGCCGATGCGGTCGAGCAGCTCTGTCTGACCAACGTGGTCCAGCAGTTGGAGCATCTGCGGGCGCACGAGTCGGTGGCCCGGGCGCTGCGGGCGGGGGCGCTGGAGTTGCACGGGATGTACTTCCACGTGGGCGAGGCACAGGCGTATCTGCTCACCGAGGGAAGCGGGGATGGTGTTTTCGACGACGTGGGGGTGGCGGATCTGTCGGCGTGAGGCGGGGTGGTGTGCGCGGCCCCGGTCGGGCGTGGGGTGGGTCGGCTCGGCCCCGGTAGTGCGCGGGGCTGGTCGGCCTGGCCCCGGTCGAGCGCGGGGTCGGTCGGCTCGGCCCCGGTCGGCGCGGGGCCGCGCACCACGTGCGGCCGCCCCCTCCCCCACGTACGACCTCCCCCACGCACGACCGCGCCCCATGTGGCCCCGCACCACGCGGTGGGCATGACGCTGCCACCCGAGTGGCGGCACTTCACCTGAGGGTGCCGCTTCACCTGTGCCTGTGCGGAATGTGAAAGGGATTACAGAGCTGAACCGGGTTCGTCCGGCGTCCGTGGGAACGGATGACCCCGGCACTGAAAAAGGCAGCTCGGGGCCCTCCCGGGCCCACCCCCGCCGACAGGTCTAAACCAATTTTCCGTCGACCCTTGTCATCGGACCCCCGGGTCTGATGAGCTGTGGCCTGGGACACAACGGACACCCTGGGAAAGGGAGATGTCGTGAGCAACGAAAGCCTGGCCAACCTGCTCAAGGAAGAGCGCAGGTTCGCACCCCCCGCCGACCTGGCCGCCGACGCCAACGTCACCGCGGAGGCGTATGAACAGGCCAAGGCTGACAGGCTCGGCTTCTGGGCCGAGCAGGCCCGTCGGCTGACCTGGGCCAAGGAGCCGACCGAGACGCTGGACTGGTCGAACCCGCCGTTCGCGAAGTGGTTCAAGGACGGTGAGCTCAACGTCGCGTACAACTGCGTGGACCGGCATGTGGAGGCCGGACACGGCGACCGGGTCGCCATCCACTTCGAGGGCGAGCCCGGCGACAGCCGCGCCATCACCTACGCCGAGCTCAAGGACGAGGTCTCCAAGGCGGCCAACGCCCTGCTGGAGCTCGGGGTTCGGAAGGGCGACCGGGTCGCGGTCTACATGCCGATGATCCCGGAGACGGCGGTCGCGATGCTGGCCTGCGCGCGGATCGGCGCCGCGCACTCCGTCGTGTTCGGCGGCTTCTCGGCGGACGCCCTCGCCACCCGCATCCAGGACGCGGACGCCAAGGTCGTCATCACCTCCGACGGCGGCTACCGGCGCGGCAAGCCGTCCGCGCTCAAGCCGGCCGTGGACGAGGCGATCGGCAAGGTGGACAACGTCGAGCATGTGCTCGTGGTCCGCCGTACCGGACAGGACGTCGCCTGGGACGACAGCCGCGACGTCTGGTGGCACGAGATCGTCGAGCGGCAGTCGGCCGAGCACACCCCCGAGGCCTTCAACGCCGAGCAGCCGCTGTTCATCCTCTACACGTCCGGGACGACGGGTAAGCCGAAGGGCATCCTGCACACCTCCGGCGGCTACCTCACCCAGGCGTCCTACACCCACCACGCCGTCTTCGACCTCAAGCCGGAGACCGACGTCTACTGGTGCACCGCCGACGTCGGCTGGGTGACCGGCCACTCGTACATCGTGTACGGGCCGCTGGCGAACGGCGCGACGCAGGTCATGTACGAGGGCACGCCGGACACCCCGCACCAGGGCCGGTTCTGGGAGATCGTGCAGAAGTACGGGGTGACCATCCTGTACACGGCGCCGACCGCCATCCGTACGTTCATGAAGTGGGGCGACGACATCCCCGCGAAGTTCGACCTGTCCTCCCTGCGCGTCCTCGGCTCGGTGGGTGAGCCCATCAACCCCGAGGCCTGGATCTGGTACCGCAAGCACATCGGGTCCGACATCACGCCGATCGTGGACACCTGGTGGCAGACCGAGACCGGCGCGATGATGATCTCGCCGCTGCCGGGGGTCACGCAGACCAAGCCGGGTTCCGCGCAGACGCCGTTGCCCGGTATCGCCGCGACCGTGGTCGACGACGAGGCGAACGAGGTGCCCAACGGCGGTGGCGGCTACCTGGTGCTGACCGAGCCGTGGCCGTCGATGCTGCGCACCATCTGGGGCGACGACCAGCGGTTCCTCGACACGTACTGGTCGCGCTTCGAGGGCAAGTACTTCGCCGGTGACGGGGCGAAGAAGGACGACGACGGGGACATCTGGCTCCTCGGGCGCGTCGACGACGTCATGCTGGTGTCGGGGCACAACATCTCCACCACGGAGGTCGAGTCCGCCCTGGTCTCCCACCCGTCCGTCGCCGAGGCGGCCGTCGTCGGTGCCGCCGACGAGACCACCGGGCAGGCGATCGTCGCCTTCGTGATCCTGCGCGGGACGGCGAACGCCGAGGACGAGGGCCTCGTCAACGACCTGCGCAACCACGTCGGCGCCACGCTCGGCCCGATCGCCAAGCCGAAGCGGATCCTGCCGGTGGCCGAACTGCCGAAGACCCGCTCGGGCAAGATCATGCGTCGGCTGCTGCGGGACGTCGCCGAGAACCGCCAGCTCGGTGACGTCACCACGCTCACCGACTCGACCGTCATGGACCTCATCCAGGCGAAGCTCCCGGCGGCGCCGAGCGAGGACTGAGTCTCCGCGCCCCCCGATCTCCGCGAACCTCTGATCTCCGCGAACCCATGAAGGGCCGCCCCGCGCATCGCGCGCCGGGCGGCCCTTTTCTGCCTAACGTGAGACGTACCGGACACCTCCCGCCGCCCCTTAGGCAAACTAAACAAAGGCACCTTAGGTAAGCTAATAAAAAACACGTCAACCTCAGGTGCGCCGGGAAGTCTGGTCGGCATGCGTTCCGCCCTGCCCACCGACCGGAGGTCTCCCCCGTGCCCGTGCCCGCGCCCCGCACCACCGCCCCCGTCCGCAAGATCCTCGGGCGGCTGTCGCTGCCCGAGCGGACGTTCGTCGCGGACGCGCTGCGCACCGAGACCGTCGGTGGTGTGCTCCTGCTCGTCGCCGCGGTCACCGCGCTGGTCTGGGCGAACGTGCCCGCGCTGCACGACAGTTACGAGACCGTCGGCCATTTCCACCTCGGCCCCGAGGCCCTCGGCCTGAGTCTGTCCATCGAGCACTGGGCCGCCGACGGACTTCTCGCGATCTTCTTCTTCGTCGCCGGCATCGAGCTCAAGCGTGAGCTGGTGGCCGGCGATCTCAAGGACCCCAAGGCGGCCGTACTGCCGGTCGTCGCCGCGCTGTGCGGAATGGCGGTGCCCGCGCTCGTCTACACGCTCACCAATCTCACCGGGGGCGGTTCGACGGAGGGCTGGGCGGTCCCGACCGCGACGGACATCGCCTTCGCGCTGGCCGTGCTCGCCGTCATCGGCACCTCCCTGCCGAGCGCGCTGCGCGCCTTCCTGCTCACCCTCGCCGTCGTCGACGACCTCTTCGCGATCTTGATCATCGCGATCTTCTTCACCGACCGGATCAACTTCCCCGCACTCGCGGGTGCCGTCGTCGGACTGGGCGTCTTCTGGCTGCTGCTGCGGAAGGGCGTACGCGGGTGGTACGTGTACATCCCGCTCGCCCTCGTCATCTGGGGGCTGATGTACAACAGCGGCGTCCACGCCACCATCGCGGGCGTGGCGATGGGCCTGATGCTGCGCTGCACGCGACACGAGGGCGAGCCGCACTCCCCCGGTGAGCACATCGAGCATCTCGTACGCCCCCTGTCGGCGGGCCTCGCCGTCCCGCTGTTCGCGCTGTTCAGCGCCGGTGTGGCCATCTCCGGCAGCGCGCTCGGCGCGGTGTTCACCCAGCCGGAGACGCTCGGCGTCGTCCTCGGACTGGTCGTCGGTAAGACGATCGGCATCTTCGGCGGCACGTGGCTGACGGCACGTTTCACCCGGGCCTCGCTCAGCGACGACCTGGAGTGGGCCGACGTGTTCGCGGTGGCCACCCTCGCCGGCATCGGCTTCACCGTCTCGCTGCTCATCGGCGACCTCGCCTTCGCGGGCGACGCCGCACTGACCGACGAGATCAAGGCCGCCGTACTGCTCGGGTCCCTCACCGCGGCGATCCTGGCGACGGTGCTGCTGAAGATACGTAACGCCAAGTACCGCCGGATGGTCGAGGACGAGGAGCGCGACGAGGACGCGGACGGCATTCCGGACATCTATGAGGAAGACGAGCCGGAATACCACCTGCGGCTGGCCGTCATCTACGAGCGCAAGGCGGTCGAGCACCGCCGTATCGCCCTGGAGAAGGCCGCCGCACGCAACGCGCTTGCCGAAGTGGCAGGCGGGGCAGGCGACGAGGAGCAGCGTCGGGCATGATCTGACGGGACGGTACAAAAGACGGAACCGTACGCAGTCAGGCAGAAGACGGAACCGTAACTACGAGGGAGACCGCGATGAGCGCACCCGACGGCAGCCCGGTCGGCGCCGAACGCAGCATCGGCCAGCTGTTCGCCTCGGCGACGACCGAGATGTCGGCGCTGGTGCACGACGAGATCGCGCTGGCCAAGGCGCAGCTCAAGCAGGACGTCAAGCGCGGCGCGACGAGCGGCGGCGCGTTCACGGTGGCCGGCGCGGTGCTGCTGTTCTCGCTGCCGATGCTGAACTTCGCCCTCGCGTACGGCATTCGGACCTGGAGCGACTGGAACCTCGCGATCTGCTTCCTGCTGTCCTTCGCGGCGAACGTCCTCCTCGCCCTCATCCTCGCGCTGATCGGCGTCCTCTTCGCGAAGAAGGCCAAGAAGAGCAAGGGCCCGCAGAAGGTCGCCGCGTCGATGAAGGAGACGGCGGGCGTCCTGCAGAAGGCCAAGCCGCACCCGCGGCCGGTCTCCGCGCGGGAGCTGGAGGACCGGGCGCCCGCGGCCATCGAGGCTGTGGCACGCTCGTCGTCATGACGGATCCCGCCACCCCTTCGGCCCAACCCGCCTCGGTCGTACGACTTGACGTCCCAGGCGGGAAAGAGGTGACCCACCGGGACGTGGCCGCCAACGGTGCGCGCTTCCACATCGCGGAGATGGGCGACGGCCCGCTGGTCCTGCTGGTGCACGGCTTCCCGCAGTTCTGGTGGACCTGGCGGCACCAGCTCGTCGCCCTCTCCGACGCGGGCTTCAGGGCGGTGGCGATGGACCTCAGGGGTGTGGGCGGCAGCGACCGTACGCCGCGCGGTTACGACCCGGCCAACCTCGCCCTCGACATCACCGGCGTGATCCGCTCCCTCGGCGAGCCCGACGCCGCGCTGGTCGGCCACGACCTGGGCGGCTATCTGGCGTGGACCGCGGCCGTGATGCGCCCCAAGCTCGTACGACGGCTCGCGGTCGCGTCCATGCCGCATCCCCGGCGCTGGCGCTCGGCGATGCTCTCGGACGTCAAGCAGACGAGTGCGAGTTCCTACATCTGGGGGTTTCAGCGGCCCTGGATCCCCGAGCGGCAACTGACCGCCGACGACGGGGCGCTGGTCGCCCGGCTGATCCGGGACTGGTCGGGCCCGCGCCTGCCGGACGACGACGCGGTGGACACGTACCGTCGCGCGATCTGCATCCCGTCGACGGCGCACTGCTCCATCGAGCCGTACCGCTGGATGGTGCGCTCGCTCGCCCGCCCCGACGGCATCCAGTTCAACCGCCGCATGAAGCGGCCGGTGCGGGTGCCGACCCTCCATCTGCACGGCTCCCTCGACCCCGTGATGCGCACACGCAGCGCGGCCGGCTCGGGCGAGTACGTCGAAGCGCCGTACCGCTGGCGGCTGTTCGACGGGCTGGGGCACTTCCCCCACGAAGAGGACCCGGTCGCGTTCTCGACCGAACTGATCAACTGGCTGAAAGATCCCGAACCCGATCGGTGACCGCGCCGATGCGCCCGGTATCCGGAACTGAACACCTGTCCTACGAACAGCCAATTGCCTGGCGCATAGGCCAATTGGGGGCCCTGGAGGCGGTTATCGACCTTGGGGCAGGGGCAGACGTCGGGGTATGGGCTGGACGCACGACTACAGTGACGCAGCACGCAATCGCCGCTCGGCCGGAGGCCTGAGCTCCCACCAGCGAGGCAGCGCCCCGCAGATGCCGGGCTCCGACCTACGGGTGGGCATTCCGCGCATTCTGCGCCGCCGGGCCCGCTGGGTCTCGGTGCGCCTGCGCCACCCGCGCGGCTGACCGGCCGCCTTTCCACGACCGGGCTCACCAGCCCCGCGACCAGGGCTCACACCCTTCGGCTCGCGGGGCCCGACAGCCCCCTCGGCACCCGGGCTCAACCGCCTCTTCGGCACTCGGCCTACAGCGCGCAGCTGTCGCTGTCCACCTGCTGGTTGGCGGTACGGCCCTTGACGATGTCCTCCTGGATCTCGTCCGCGGTGAGGGCGTAGCCGGTGTTGGCGTCGTCGAGCGACTTGGCGAAGACCACGCCGTACACCTTGCCTTCGGGTGTGAGCAGCGGGCCGCCGGAGTTGCCCTGGCGGACGGTCGCGTACAGCGAGTAGACGTCACGGCGCACGGTGCCGCGGTGGTAGATGTCCGGGCCGTTGGCCGGGAGGCGGCCACGCACCCGGGCGGCACGCACGTCGTACGCCCCGTTCTCCGGGAAGCCCGCGATGATCGCGCCGTCGCCGCTCTCGGCGTCGGTGGTGGAGAACTGCAGCACGGGCGCGTTCATGTCCGGCACATCGAGTACGGCGATGTCGCGCTCCCAGTCGTAGAGGACGACCGTCGCGTCGTACTTCCTGCCCTCGCCGCCTATCTGGACGGTGGGTTCGTCGACGCCGCCGACCACATGCGCGTTGGTCATGACACGGCGGTCGGCGAAGACGAAGCCGGTGCCCTCCAGGACCTTGCCGCAACTCGTCGCCGTACCCATGACCTTGACGATGGAGCGCTGCGCGCGCGTGGCCACCGGGCTGTTGGCGAGGGCCGGATCGGGCGGCTGGACCTCGTTGATCGGCTCGTTCGAGAACGGGCTGAAGACCTGTGGGAAGCCGTTCTGCGCGAGGACCGAGGAGAAGTCCGCGAACCAGGTGTCCGCCTGGTCGGGCAGCGCCCGTGACACCCCGAGCAGCACCTTGGAGTTACGGACCTCCTTGCCGAGCGTCGGCAGCGTCGTCCCGGCGAGCGCGGAACCGATCAGCCAGGCGACGAGCAGCATCGCGACGACGTTGACGAGGGCGCCGCCGGTCGCGTCCAGGGCACGGGCCGGCGACCAAGTGATGTACCGGCGCAGCTTGTTGCCGAGGTGGGTGGTCAGGGCCTGGCCTACGGAGGCGCAGACGATCACGACGACGACCGCGACGACGGCGGCGGTCGTGCTCACCTCGGCGTTGTCGGTCAGGGCGTCCCAGATGACCGGGAGCAGGTATACGGCCACGAGACCGCCGCCGAGGAAGCCGATCACCGACAGGATGCCGACGACGAAGCCCTGGCGATAGCCGACGATCGCGAACCACACGGCGGCGACCAGCAACAGGATGTCCAGCACGTTCACCGGTTCTAGCCTCGCCTCATCACTCTTCGCTCACCACGGGTCTGCCGCGGGCCCGGTCTGCCACAGAGCGGAAACCCGCCACGCGGCAGAAACCCGCCACGCGGCGAAATTCGGACACAACGGCCCCCGGGATGACACAGCACGGCAGACACCCTGTCATGACCGCCAGTCGAGCGGGACCTGCTTACCCCGGTCCCAGGGCTGCTCCCAGCCCGAGAAATGCAGCAGGCGGTCGATGATCCCGGCCGTGAAACCCCAGACCAGGGCCGATTCGACCAGAAATGCCGGGCCCCGGTGGCCGCTGGGGTGAACGGCGGTGGCGCGGTTGTCCGGGTTCGTGAGATCCGCCACGGGGACGGTGAAGACGCGGGCCGTCTCATTCGGATCGACGACGTCGACCGGGCTCGGCTCGCGCCACCAGCCCAGCACCGACGTGACCACGAAGCCGCTGACCGGGATGTACAGCTTGGGCAGCACGCCGAAGAGCTGCACACCGCTCGGATCGAGCCCGGTCTCCTCCTCGGCCTCGCGGAGGGCGGCCCGCAACGGCCCGTCGGCCTGCGGGTCGCCGTCCTCGGGGTCGAGGGCACCGCCGGGGAAGGACGGCTGTCCGGCGTGCGAGCGCAGGGAGCTGGCCCGCTCCATGAGCAGCAGCTCGGGCCCTCGCTCGCCCTCGCCGAACAGGATCAGTACGGCGGACTGGCGCCCCGCGCCGTTCTCCGGCGGCAGGAACCGGCTCAGCTGCGGCGGCTCGACCGTCTCCACCACCCGTACCACCGGATCCAGCCAGTCGGGCAGCCCCTCCTTGCTGAGCACCACCGGCCCGTCCTGCGTATCGCTCACGCGCGTCATCGCCACCCCCGTCGTCCTGTCGAGTCCAACGCCCGAGGGCGCTCAGATCGTTCCGTCCGGACGGCAGGAGGTCCCGACAGCGCCCGGCTCTGCCCGGTTCGCCCCGTCATCCGGCCCCCAGGGGCGGGGCCGGCTTGCCGCCCGCGTCCAAGTAGGACTGCGGGGGCCTGAGGCGCTGGCCGGGGAAGCCGCCCTTCTCGTACTTGAGGAGCTTCTTCGCCTTCTCCGGGTCCGTCTCGCCCTCGCCGTACGCCGGGCAGAGCGGCGCTATGGGGCAGGCGCCGCATGCGGGCTTGCGGGCGTGGCAGATACGGCGGCCGTGCCAGATCACATGGTGCGAGAGGTCCGTCCAGTCGCTCTTGGGGAACAGGGCGCTGATCTCGGCCTCGATCTTGTCGGGGTCCGTCTGCTCGGTCCACTGCCAGCGCCGCACCAGCCGCTGGAAGTGCGTGTCCACGGTGATGCCGGGGCGGCCGAAGGCGTTGCCGAGCACGACGAACGCGGTCTTGCGGCCGACGCCGGGCAGCTTGACCAGGTCCTCCAGCCGGCCCGGGACCTCGCCGCCGTGGTTCTCCACCAGCGACTTGGACAGGCCCATCACCGACTTGGTCTTGGCCCGGAAGAAACCGCACGGCCGGAGGATCTCCTCGACCTCCTCCGGGTTGGCGGCGGCCAGGTCCTCGGGGGTGGGGTACTTGGCGAAGAGCGCGGGGGTCGTCTGGTTGACGCGCAGGTCGGTGGTCTGGGCGGACAGCACCGTGGCGACCACGAGCTGGAAGGGGTTGTCGAAGTCCAGCTCGGGGTGGGCGTACGGGTAGACCTCGGCGAGCTCTCGGTTGATACGGCGGGCTCGGCGGACGAGGGCGGTACGGGACTCGGCGGGGGTCTTCTTGGGGGCGCCGGCGAGCTTCTGTGCAGCGGCCTTCTTCTCGGCCGCCGTCCCCTTCGCGCTCGCCGCCTTGCCCGTGCTCGCCGCCTTCTTCGCCGCCGCAGACTTCTTCACCGCCGCCTTCTTCGCGGGCGCGGTCTTTTCCGCAGGCGCAGCCTTCTTTCCGACCGCCGACGTCTTCACCGCCGCTTTCTCACCATCCACAGCCGCTTCACCCGGCATCCTTTTCGTCGCTTTTATCGCTTTCCTTCCGCCACCAGGGTCCTGTTCGCCCACAGCGGAATCGCGACGTACAACCACCCGCCCAGCCCCCTTGGCCTGTGCTCTCACCGGCGATTTGGACACCCGGCCAGCCTAAAGCCCGGCACCGACATCCGCCCCGGACCTCGAAGATCGGCCCCCAATTGGACCCCTGCCGCTTACCTCGGGACACCTGTGCGGCATCCTTGTGACAGATCACACTGTTTGGACCGTCCGGCAAAATGGGGAGCACGGTCCCCTGGTACCAAGGGGGAGCAAGATCCCCTGAGCAGGTCGACAAGGAGAGAACTCGTGGACGACCCTCTGCGGCGCAATCCGCTCTTCGCGGCTCTCGACGACGAGCAGTCCGCGGAACTGCGCGCCTCCATGAGTGAGGTGACCCTCGCACGTGGCGACTCCCTGTTCCACGAGGGCGACCCGGGCGACCGGCTCTACGTCGTCACCGAGGGCAAAGTCAAGCTCCACCGCACGTCCCCCGACGGCCGCGAGAACATGCTCGCCGTCGTCGGCCCCGGCGAGCTCATCGGCGAGCTGTCCCTCTTCGACCCGGGCCCGCGCACGGCGACCGCCACCGCGCTGACCGAGGTCAAGCTGCTGGGCCTGGGCCACGGCGACCTCCAGCCCTGGCTGAACGCCCGCCCCGAGGTGGCCACCGCGCTGCTGCGCGCGGTCGCCCGCCGGCTGCGCCGCACCAACGACGCGATGTCCGACCTGGTCTTCTCGGACGTCCCGGGCCGCGTGGCCCGTGCGCTCCTCGACCTCTCCCGCCGGTTCGGCGTGCAGTCCGAAGAAGGCATCCACGTCGTGCACGATCTGACGCAGGAGGAGCTCGCGCAGCTCGTCGGCGCGTCACGTGAGACGGTCAACAAGGCGCTGGCCGACTTCGCCGGGCGCGGATGGCTCCGCCTGGAGGCGCGTGCGGTGATCCTGCTGGACGTGGAGCGGCTGGCCAAGCGGTCGCGGTAGGCGCGCCAAGTCGTACGACGCCGGGGTCCCGTCTCACTGCGAGGCGGGGCCCCGTCGCCGTTGGCCACCCGGGCAGGCACCCCTCGAACATCCGCGCACCAAGAGATAGCCTCCGCCCATGGCAAACGGGCAGTGGTACCCACCTGAGTGGCCGGACCGTATCCGTGCGCTCGCGGAAGGAAACCTGACCCCCGCCGCCGCCAAGCGGGCGGCCACCGTCATGCTGCTCAGGGACACCGGCACCGGACCTGCCGTGCACATGCTGCGCCGCCGCGCCTCCATGGCCTTCGCCGGTGGGGCGTACGCCTATCCCGGCGGCGGCGTCGATCCGCGCGACGAACATCCGGTGCGCTGGGCGGGCCCCACGCGCGCGTGGTGGGCCGAGCGGCTCGGCGTCGACGAGGCCACGGCACAGGCGATCGTCTGCGCGGCCGTGCGGGAGACGTACGAGGAGGCGGGCGTCCTGCTCGCCGGGCCCACCGACGATTCCGTCGTCGGTGACACCACCGGCGAGGACTGGGAGGCGGACCGCGCGGCCCTGGTCGCCCGGGACATGTCGTTCGCCGAGTTCCTGGACCGGCGCGGACTGGCCCTGCGTTCGGACCTGCTGGGCGCCTGGACCCGCTGGATCACCCCGGAGTTCGAACCCCGCCGCTACGACACCTGGTTCTTCGTCGCCGCCCTCCCGGAGGGCCAGCGCACCCGCAACGCCTCCACGGAGGCGGACCGTACGGTGTGGATCCGGCCCGCCGACGCGGCCGCCTCGTACGACAAGGGCGAGCTGCTGATGATGCCGCCCACGATCGCGACCCTGCGCCAGCTGGCCGGGTACGACAGCGCCGCCGAGGCCCTCGCCGCCGCCCCCGACCGCGACCTCACCGCGGTCCTCGCGCGGGCCCGGCTCGACGACGGCGAGATCGTGCTCTCCTGGCCCGGCCACGACGAGTTCACCAAGCACATCCCGACCGGCGGAGCACCCGCATGACCGTGTCCGTGGCGCCCGTGGGGCCGACAGTGCCCGCCCTGCTCGCCCTGCCCACCGTGCCCGCAGCCCTGGAAGGCCTCCTCGTATGACGGACGCAGCAGCCCTCCCCGGCCAGCCGCGAGGCGGGGTCCTCTCCGGCCCGGCCACCCCGCGTGCCGTCAACGTCCTCGCGCCCAACCCCTCCGCGATGACGCTGGACGGCACCAACACCTGGATCCTCGCCGAGCCGGACTCCGACCTGGCCGTCGTCGTCGACCCGGGTCCGCTGGACGACGGGCATCTGCGCCATGTCGTCGACACCGCCGAGAAGTCCGGCAAGCGCGTCGCCCTGACCCTCCTCACGCACGGCCACCCGGACCACGCCGAGGGCGCCGCGCGCTTCGCCGAGCTGACCGGCACGCACGTGCGTGCCCTCGACCCGGCGCTGCGGCTCGGCGACGAGGGGCTCGGCGCCGGGGACGTGGTCACCGTCGGCGGCCTGGAGCTGCGCGTCGTACCGACGCCCGGGCACACCGCCGACTCCCTCTGCTTCCATATCCCGGCCGACCGCGCCGTCCTGACCGGCGACACGATCCTGGGCCGCGGCACGACGGTCGTGGCGCACCCCGACGGCCGCCTCGGTGACTACCTGGACTCGCTGCGGCGGCTCAGGTCCCTCACCGTCGACGACGGCGTGCACACCGTCCTCCCGGGTCACGGCCCCGTCCTGGAGGACGCCCAGGGCGCCGTCGAGTTCTACCTCGCCCACCGCGCCCACCGCCTCGCCCAGGTCGAGACGGCGGTCGAGGACGGCTACGGCACTCCGGCCGAGGTCGTCGCCCATGTGTACGCGGACGTGGACCGCTCCCTGTGGCCGGCGGCCGAGCTGTCGGTGCGGGCGCAGCTGGAGTACCTGGAGGAGCACGGCCTCATCTAGCCCGTCACTGCTAGTCCGTGACTACGCCTCGTGGAGCCGCGGCGCTTTGACCCCGTGCACGCACGCGTACTCGTCCGCGAGCCACGGCCCGAGGTCCTCGACGTAGGACCGGAGCACGCGCGCGTCGCCCGTCGGCTCGTACCCGAGCACGGCCGCGACGCGCATCTGCTCGGACCGCGCGGGATAGTACGACGCGAAGGCTTCCGCCATCTCCCCCAGATCGCTGGTCCAACCGCCCCAGCTGGGCATGACGAGCGTGAACCCCGTCCGCACGAGACGCCGCGACATGAACCGCACGAGCGGCCGCCTTGCGTCCTCGCTGTCGCCGGCGCCGGCGATCCTCTCGCGCCACCGGGGCAGCAGGAGGCCGAGATCGCCGTTGGTCTCGCGCGCGAGCAGAGTGTCGGGGCGGTAGCGCGGCAGGTACTCCGCGAGGTCCTCCCCCAGCAGGGGCGTACAGAGGCAGGCGACGAACCATCCGGCGTCGTACGTCTCCAGATCGCTGAGCAGCCGCCCACGGCTGTCCAGTAGCGTCCCGGACCCGTCGATCTGCGCGAACTCCTTGTCCAGCGCCTCGTCGAGCGTGCGCGCGTCCGTCCGGTCCGCTTCGGTCGGCTCCGCGCGCAGGGCGACCAGCAGATCCAGGTCGCTGCGCCCCACGCGCGCGGTGCCGCGCGGAATCGACCCGTAGAGGTAGGCGCTGTGCATCCGCGCCCCGAACACGTCCAGGAGGCGGTCGCGCGCGGTGGCGACGACCGGTCGGAAGGCGTGCGGGATGCGCGCGAGGGAGCCTTCGCGCGCGATGTACCCCTGAGCATCGAGCCCTCTGCGGAGAGCGGTTCCGGCCATGGGGCCACTGTGCCCTGCCGGGCGGTCGGGGGGCGGCTCATTTCCCGGCCGGGACACGCCGCCCCCCACCACCAAAGGGTCTGTCCGAAGGCCTACGCCCCCGTCAGCTCCACCTGGACCTCGACCTCCACCGGCGCGTCCAGCGGAAGCACGGCCACGCCCACCGCGCTGCGCGCGTGGACGCCCTTTTCGCCGAGGACCTCGGCGAGGAGTTCGCTGGCGCCGTTGATGACGGTCGGCTGACCCGTGAAGTCCGAGGCCGAGGCCACGAAGCCGACGACCTTCACCACGCGCGCGATGCGGTCCAGGTCGCCCGCCACCGACTTGACGGCCGCGAGGGCGTTCAGGGCGCAGGTACGGGCGAGTTGCTTGGCCTCCTCGGGGGTGACCTCCGCGCCCACCTTGCCGGTGATCGGGAGCTTGCCCTCCACCATGGGGAGCTGGCCGGCGGTGTAGACGTACACACCCGACTGGACCGCCGGCTGGTACGCGGCGAGCGGGGGCACGACCTCCGGGAGCGTCAGGCCCAGCTCGGCGAGCTTCGCCTCGACCGCGCTCATGCCTGCCTCTCCCTCTTCAGGTAGGCGACGAGCTGCTCGGGGTTGTTCGGCCCGGGCACGACCTGGACGAGCTCCCAGCCGTCCTCGCCCCAGGTGTCCAGAATCTGCTTCGTGGCGTGGACGAGCAGCGGCACGGTTGCGTATTCCCACTTGGTCATGTGGCCGACTTTATCCGCTGCCCGGCAGGGGTCGTGCGGCCGACCGCGGTCACGTTGTCCACAGGCTGTCGCGTAGTCGGTGGGCCGACTGGTTAGGCTCGAAGGCGTGAGCAGGCTCCAGGTCGTCAGCGGCAAGGGCGGGACCGGAAAGACCACGGTCGCCGCCGCGCTCGCGCTCGCCCTCGCCACGGAGGGGAAGCGGACGCTTCTCGTCGAGGTCGAGGGCAGGCAGGGCATCGCGCAGCTCTTCGAAACAGAGGCGCTGCCCTACGAGGAGCGGAAGATCGCCGTCGCTCCAGGGGGCGGGGAGGTGTATGCCCTCGCCATCGACCCCGAACTGGCCCTTCTGGACTACCTCCAGATGTTCTACAAGATGGGCGGCGCCGGCCGGGCGCTGAAGAAGCTCGGCGCCATCGACTTCGCCACCACCATCGCGCCGGGTCTGAGGGACGTACTGCTGACCGGCAAGGCGTGTGAAGCGGTGCGCCGGAAGGAGAAGAGCGGGCGGTTCGCCTACGACTACGTCGTGATGGACGCGCCGCCCACCGGCCGCATCACCCGCTTCCTGAACGTCAACGACGAGGTGGCGGGGCTGGCCAGGATCGGGCCGATACACAATCAGGCGCAGGCCGTGATGCGGGTGCTGAAGTCGGCGGAGACGGCCGTGCATCTGGTGACGCTGCTGGAGGAGATGCCCGTCCAGGAGACCGTGGACGGGATCGCCGAGCTGCATGCGGCGCGGCTGCCGGTGGGGCGGATCATCGTGAACATGGTGCGGCCCGAGGTGTTGGACGCGACCGACCTGGAACTCGTACGAACGGTTCCGCGCGCCGCCGTCGCCAAGGCGCTGTCCTCGGCCGGGCTGGGCGGGGCGCGGCGCGGCGGGAACGCCGAGCGGCTGGTGGACCCGCTGCTGACGCAGGCCGACGAGTACGCCGAGCGGCACGCGCTGGAGCACGAGCAGCGGGCGGTCCTCGACGGACTGGAACTGCCGGTGCACGAACTGCCGCTGCTGGCCGAGGGCATGGATCTGGCGGGCCTGTACGAACTCGCGGGCGAGCTGCGGGAACAGGGCCTGTCATGAGTCCGTTCACAGTTCGGGAGCCGTACGCGCCACGTCGGAAGCAGGGGATGTCATGAGCCGTCCGGAAGCAACCCACGCGCACGACGCCGCACGCCACGCCCCGCGCCTCTCCCCCGTGCGCGTGCTCGACCTCGATCCGCTGCTCGACGACCCGAAGACCCGCATCGTGGTGTGCTGCGGCTCGGGCGGCGTCGGCAAGACCACCACCGCGGCGGCGCTGGGGCTGCGGGCCGCCGAGCGGGGGCGGAAGGTCGTCGTGCTCACCATCGACCCGGCCCGCCGGCTCGCCCAGTCCATGGGCATCGACTCCCTCGACAACACCCCGCGCCGGGTGAAGGGCGTCGAGGGCACCGGCGAGCTGCACGCGATGATGCTCGACATGAAGCGCACCTTCGACGAGATCGTCGAGGCGCACGCGGACCCCGAGCGGGCGGCCGCGATCCTGGGCAACCCGTTCTACCAGTCGCTCTCGGCGGGCTTCGCGGGCACGCAGGAGTACATGGCGATGGAGAAGCTGGGCCAGCTGCGGGCCCGGGACGAGTGGGACCTCATCGTCGTGGACACCCCGCCGTCCCGCTCCGCGCTGGACTTCCTGGACGCGCCCAAGCGGCTCGGCTCGTTCCTGGACGGCAAGCTGATCCGGGTGCTGCTGGCCCCGGCGAAGGTCGGCGGGCGCGCGGGGATGAAGTTCCTGAACGTCGGCATGTCGATGATGACGGGCGCACTGGGCAAGCTGCTCGGCGGACAGCTGCTGAAGGACGTGCAGACGTTCGTGGCCGCCATGGACTCGATGTTCGGCGGGTTCCGCACGCGCGCGGACGCCACGTACAAGCTGCTCCAGGCACCCGGGACGGCGTTCCTGGTGGTGGCGGCGCCGGAGCGGGACGCGCTGCGGGAGGCCGCCTACTTCGTGGAACGGCTGGCCGCCGAGGACATGCCGTTCGCGGGTCTGGTGCTCAACCGGGTCCACGGCAGCGGCGCCGACCGGCTGTCGGCCGAGCGGGCGCTCGCCGCCGCGGAAAATCTTGAAGAGCCCCGCATTGTGGATCAGGAGGGCGGGAAAGCTGGACTTCGTAACTCCCCCGACACGTACGACAGTTCAGAATCGGCCGCTTCCGAAGCTCCGGCTCCTGACGAAGGCTCCCCCGCCGCCACGGACATGGAGCGAACCGCGAACACGGACGAACCACAGTCCGTCGCCCCTCATGTGGAGCGGTCCGTCGACCAGCTCACCGCAGGCCTGTTGAGGCTGCACTCCGAGCGTATGCAGTTGCTCTCCCGCGAGCAGCGCACGCGTGATCGCTTCACCGCGCTCCACCCCGAGGTGGCGGTGGCCGAAGTGGCCGCGCTGCCCGGCGATGTGCATGACCTCACAGGACTGCGGGACATCGGAAACCGGCTCGCGGCCCATCGGCCGGAGCTGCCCGACCCCGCGGTCGACGCCTGACGGAGTCCTCCGGGACCCCTCAGCTCACCGCCGCGAAGTCCTCGTACACCTGGTCGTCGTCGAGCGGCAGGATGCCCACCCCCCGCTCGTACTCCGTACGCGCGGTCTCCAGCAGCCGGCGCCACGAGGTGACGGTCGGCCGCCTGCGCAGCAATGCGCGGCGCTCCCGCTCCGTCATGCCTCCCCACACGCCGAACTCGACACGGTTGTCGAGCGCGTCGGCCAGGCACTCCGTGCGCACCGGGCAACCGGTGCACACCGCCTTGGCCCTGTTCTGCGCTGCTCCCTGTACGAACAGTTCATCCGGATCGGTAGTGCGGCAGGCCGCCTGCGCACTCCAGTCGACTACCCAGCCCATACCGGCGCCGTCCTCTCCCGAATCGAGGCTCCCCCACGGCGGCAGCGGCATATTCACCGCCGCCAGTTGAGGACGTTACGGAAGGTGGGCACAGCGCAACACCCCCTTCGGGCCCAATCTTGAATGGCCCGAACGGACTATGCGTAAGCGGCAGATCACCCGGGGGAGTGAGCTGGCGACATGCGTGACCTTCCCGGCAAACCGGGACAGTTCAGTTGGGTCACAACGGACGCCGGATGACACACAAGGCGGATTCGGACACGTGCCCACCAAAAAAGTTGGGGAACCTCCGGAACGATTCGGGGTCGCCGGACGTATTGATACGTGGCCGCACTGCTGTGACAGTTGAGAGCAGCTTAGGCCAAGGCCTGCGCGCCTGTCCGGCGAATGGGCCGCATCCATCATGCGAGCTCCGCCCGCGGGCAGACGGCCGACTTTGCCGTGCCATGGCCAACATTGCTCTGCCGCGCCATGGCCGACATCACTTGTCGGGCCATGCGCACGCACCAGGCGGCCCTCGGTTCGCTCATGTCTACGGTTTAGGCTTCGCTCATGCCAAAGAAGCGCTCGGGTGGTGGTCTGTCGCCAACGCAACAGGCCGCCAAGTTCCTCGGTGTCAGTGTGCTCGCCGGAGCCGTGCTGGCGGGTCTCGCGCTGCCGGCCGTCGGCGCACTGGGACTTGCGGCCAAGGGTTCCGTCGAGAGTTTCGACGAGCTCCCGGCCAACCTCAAGACCCCACCGCTGAGCCAGCGCACCACGATTCTGGACGCCAAGGGCGGTCGGATCGCCTCGGTCTACTCACGCGACCGCACGGTGGTCGACCTCAAGGACATGTCGCCGTACGTGCAGAAGGCGATCGTCGCGATCGAGGACGCCCGCTTCTACCAGCACGGCGCGGTCGACCTGAAGGGCGTCCTGCGCGCCCTCAACCGCAACGCCCAGAGCGGCGGCGTCAGCGAGGGCGCGTCCACGCTGACGCAGCAGTACGTGAAGAACGTCTTCGTCGAGGAGGCCGGCGACGACCCGACGAAGGTCGCGCAGGCCACCCAGCAGACCATCGGCCGCAAGATCAAGGAGCTGAAGTACGCGATCCAGGTCGAGGAGGAGCTCGGCAAGAAGAAGATCCTCGAGAACTACCTGAACATCACGTTCTTCGGCCAGCAGGCATACGGCGTCGAGGCCGCCGCCGAGCGCTACTTCTCCAAGTCCGCCAAGGACCTCAAGGTCCAGGAGGCGGCCCTGCTCGCCGGCATCGTCCAGTCGCCCAGCCGGTACGACCCGATCAATGACGAGGCCGAGGCCACCAAGCGGCGCAACATCGTCCTGCAGCGCATGGCCGACCTCGGCGACATCTCCCAGGCGGAGGCCGGCAAGGCCAAGGAGACGCCGCTGGGCCTGAAGGTCAGCAAGCCCAAGAACGGCTGCATCACCGCGGTCAAGGGCGCCAGCTTCTTCTGCAAGTACGTCGAGCAGGTCATCCTCAGCGACCCGGTCTTCGGCAAGGACCGCGAGGCCCGCGCCAAGGTCTGGAACCAGGGCGGACTGACCATCACGACCACCCTCGACCCGCAGGCCCAGGACTCGGTCCAGGACTCGCTCAAGGACCACGTCTACCAGACCGACAAGGTCGAGGCCGCGGCCACCCTGGTCGAGCCCGGCACCGGCAAGATCCTCGGCATGGGCCAGTCGAAGCCGTACGGCTCCGGCAAGAACGAGACCGAGCTCAACTACTCGGTCGACGCGGCGTACGGCGGCTCCAACTTCGGCTTCCCGACCGGTTCGACGTTCAAGCCGTTCGTGGCGGCGGCCGCACTGGAGGAGGGGCGACCGGCGACGCAGGCGTACCCCGCTCCGTACCAGATGCCGTATCCCCAGACGGTGCGCGGGTGCGAGAAGGCCTGGGTCAACGACGGCAACTACAAGCTGGAGAACGAGAACGAGTCCGAGGTCGGCCCCTACCGGCTCGAGGACGCCATGGCCAAGTCGGTCAACACCTACTTCGTGCAGATGATCGAGGACATCGGCATGTGCCCGGTCGTCAACATGACCGACAAGCTGCATGTGCGCCAGGGCAACGGCAAGAGCATCCCCGAGGTGCCGTCGTCGATGACGCTCGGCTCGACCGGTATCTCGCCGCTCACCATGGCGAGCGCGTACGCCGGCTTCGCGGCCCGCGGTATGTACTGCACGCCGATCGCCATCGAGTCGATCACGCAGAAGGCGGGCGGGGAGCAGAAGTCGCTGGAGGTGCCGAAGTCGACGTGCTCGCGGGCGATGTCCGAGAAGACCGCGGACACCATCAACACCCTGCTGCGCGGTGTGGTCGACTCCGGTACGGGTAAGCAGGCGGGTCTCGGCGATCGCGAGAGCGCCGGTAAGACGGGTACGACGGACGAACGCCGCAACGCCTGGTTCGTCGGCTACACGCCGAACCTCTCCGGCGCCGTCTGGGTCGGCAGTGCCACCCAGGAGGTCAAGATGCGCAACATCACCATCGGTGGCCGGTACCACCCGCTGGTCTTCGGTGGTGAGGTCCCGGGCCCGATCTGGAAGGACGCCATGACCGGCGCCCTCGCGGGCAAGAACGTCGAGAGGTTCAACCTCGTCGACATCCCGAAGCCCGAGCGCGACCGGGGCGACGAAGACGACGAGGGCGACGGGAACCAGAACGGCGGCAACGACGGGGACAACGGCGACAACCCCATCGGCGGCCTGGTGGGCGGCGGCAACACCGGCGGCACCTTCCCGACCCCGACCTTCTCGATCCCGGAGGGCTGGTGGCAGGGCACTTCCAACGGGAACGGCAACGGGGGACGTGGCTGAAGCCTGATGGTGTGCAGTGAATGAGGGGCCCGGCGGAAGCCGGGCCCCTCATTCATGCCTTCATGGAACAGGGCATTCATGCCTTCATGGAACAGAGCTTGATCAAGAGCTTGATCAAGCGACGGAGCTCAGGACACCCGCCCGCACCGGCGGTCTCAGCCGGCGAGCAGCTTCTTCACCGCGGCGGCGACCCGGCCGCCCTCCGCCAGGCCTGCCACCTTCGGGTTCACGATCTTCATGACGGCGCCCATGGCCCGCGGGCCCTCGGCACCGGCCGCCTTGGCCTCCTCGACGGCCTGGGCGACGATCTGGTTCAGCTCGTCGTCACCAAGCTGCTTCGGCAGGTACGTGGCGAGCACCTCGCCCTCCGCCTTCTCGCGCTCGGCGGACTCGGCCCGACCACCCTGAGCGAAGGCGTCGGCCGCCTCCCGCCGCTTCTTCGCCTCGCGGGTGATCACCTTCTGCACCTCGTCGTCGGAGAGCTCGCGCTTCTCCTTGCCCGCGACCTCCTCCTTGGTGATCGCGGCGAGCGTCAGCCGGAGCGTCGAGGAGCGGAGCTCGTCGCGCTCCTTGATCGCGGCGTTGAGGTCTTCCTGCAGCTTCGACTTGAGCGTGGTCATGAGGTCGATTGTCGCAGGTGTGAGGAGCGGAACGCCCGTTGATTTCAAGGGACCTGCGCGCAGACGCCGTAGTGGAGGCGGTCCAGGGCGGCCGGGCACAGGGCTGCACGGGGCAACTCTCCCGGTCTGACACGATGGTCGTATGCGCGCGCGATACGGAGTACCCCTGGGCATCACGGCGGTCGGCGCCGCCGGTCTGCTGTATTCGGCGGGTTTCGAGGCCCGTTCCTTCCGCCTGCGACGGGTGACGATTCCCGTCCTGCCCGCCGGCATGCGCCCGCTGCGGGTGCTCCAGGTCTCCGACATCCACATGGTGAGCGGCCAGCGCAAGAAGCAGCGCTGGCTGCGCTCGCTGGCCGGCCTGCGCCCCGACTTCGTGATCAACACCGGCGACAACCTCTCCGACCCCGAGGGCGTGCCTGAGGTGCTGGACGCGCTGGGCCCGCTGATGGAGTTCCCCGGCGCATACGTCTTCGGCTCGAACGACTACTACGGCCCGAAGCTGCGCAACCCCGCCCTCTACCTGCTGGAGAAGACCCAGGGCCGCCACGGCCTGAACGGCAACGCGCCCGCCGTCGGCGCGATCCACAACCCCTGGGAGGACCTGCGCGACGGCTTCGACGCCGCGGGCTGGCTCAACCTCACGAACACCCGGGGGACGCTGAAGGTCGAGGGCGCGTCGGTGGAGCTCACCGGCCTGGACGACCCGCACATCAAGAGGGACCGCTACGCGCAGGTGGCCGGCGGTCCGTCGGGCGCGGCCGACTTCGCGATGGGCGTGGTGCACGCGCCGTACCTGCGCGTCCTGGACTCGTACACGGCCGACGCCTACCCCCTGGTCCTGGCCGGCCACACCCACGGCGGCCAGCTCCGCATCCCCTTCTACGGCGCCCTGGTCACCAACTGCGACCTGGACACGGACCGCGCGAGGGGGCTGTCCACGCACACGGCGGAGGGCCGTACGGCCTACCTCCACGTCTCGGCGGGCTGCGGCACGAACCGCTACACGCCGTTCCGGTTCGCTTGCCCGCCGGAGGCGACGTTGCTGACGTTGGTGGGGCGAGAGTGACGTTGGTAGGACGGGAGTAGAGAAGGGCGAATCAGAAAGGCAGATCGGGTAACCCGCACGGATGACCCGTATCGCCCGATTCGTCCAACCTGCTTAGCGTGAGGGCATGACCGCCCCGATACCCAGGGACATCCCGGATCTCCCCCCGATACCGGGCATCCCCGTGCTCATGCCCTCCCATGTGCCCGCCACGGCGGTGATGACCCCCACCTGCCGCCCCTTGACCGCCGCGTACCGGCTGCTGGTCGCGCTGGCCGCCACCGCGGCGGTGACCGTCGAAATGACCCTCGGTGCCCCCAGCCCCCTGCGCACCCTGAGCCACTTCTCCATCCAGAGCAACATCCTGCTGGCCCTGGTCTTCGCTCTCGCGGCCCGCCGCGCCTGGACCGCCCGCCGCCCCCTGCCGTCGACCCTGACAGGCGCCACGCTGCTGTACGCCGTGACCACGGGCCTCGCCTACCACCTGCTGCTGGCGAGCGGGGCGAGCTCCTTCGCACTCCCCAGCATCCTCACGGGCGAGGCCACCGCCCCCACAGGCTGGCACGCGATCACCAACCAGGTCCTGCACACGGTGACGCCGATCGCGGCCGTACTGGACTGGCTGCTCCTGACAGCACCGGGCCAACTGCGCCTACGACGGGCAGCGACCTGGATGCTCTACCCCCTCACCTACCTGGCGTTCGTCCTCGTCCGAGGCGAACTCCTGACCCCTTCCACCCCGGGCCGCTATCTCTACCCCTTCCTCGACGTCGCCCGGCTCGGCTACAAGAGCATCCTCGGCAACGCCCTCCTCCTCGGCCTCGCCATCTACGCCCTGGCCATCGCCCTCGTGGCCCTCGACCACACCCGCCCCAACCCGGTCCGCCGCCGCGTCCGCCACCGCCCAGAAACCGGATTTCGTCTCCAGCCACCAGTGGGCTAAAGTAAACGTCGTCGCCGCGACAAGCAGCGACATCGGGGTGTAGCGCAGCTTGGCAGCGCGCTTCGTTCGGGACGAAGAGGTCGTGGGTTCAAATCCCGCCACCCCGACAGAGAAACGCCAGTTCAGGGCCGGTACTGAGAGATCAGTACCGGCCCTGAACTGTTCTCCAGGGGCTCTCTGGAGAAATCCTGGAGAAGATCTTGGAATTTGTCTCCAGACCAGCGCCCTATCCGCGAGCCCTCAGCAGCGCATCCAGAGCAGCAACGGGCGAGCCGGTGCTCATCGCCCGCCGCGTGTCCAACGCCTCCTCCCACATCCCGGTGAGCTCGACCATCAGCGCCTCCCGCATCCTGGGTGTGATGTGGTCATAGCGAGACTGCACCGAGCCGTCCTCGTGCCCCATGCGTTCGTCCATCAGCTTCGGCGGGGTCCCCACCTCTCTCATCAGGGTCTTGTGCGTATGGCGCAGCCCGTGCGGCGTCAGCCCCGGAGCGATCGGCACCCAGCACGCCTCAGCCCGCTTGGAGGCTCTTCGCCCACGTGCGGGAATCCCGGGCCACGGCTCAGCGACCACCGGCACAGGGTGCTCCTCCTGATTGCCGCGTCCGGGATACCGTCCCGTGGCGGCAGGCCGAAAGAGCCAGGTGGCGAAGCCCGAGCGCCGCCAGTGCGCGGCCAACTCCCCCGATCCCGCGTTACGGACGTAGCCGAGATCGGTGACGGCCTCCAGCACCTTCAGGCGAGTCGGCTCCGCCACAGCGTCCGGGCGGTTGAGGACGTTGGAGACCGTGCCTGTCGAGACGCCGGCGCGGCGAGCCACATCGACCAGCTTCGCTCCCGGGCGGCTCGCAGAGCCGTTGGCGGCGCCGTGACCACGGAAGACGTAGGCCAGTCCGTGACACTCGCAAGGCTTCGGTTTCGTCCGGGCGATGTGCCCCGCAACCAGTGCGGCGAGGAAATCCGGGGTGTCAATGTCCCGGTAGGAGTCGTCCTTGGGCGGGCAACGGTGCAGCTCGCCGGTATCCAGCTCGTAGAGCTGCCACTCCACTCGAATGCTCTTCGGCCGGACGAACTCGGTCTCAAGGCCAACGATCTCGCCCCAGCGCATGCCTGTGTAGCCCTTGAGGATGCCGCCAACGAACTCATCGTCCCGGCCGGACAGCAGCGCCATCCGCTCGGCGAGCAGCAGAATGCCGAGCGCTGTGGTGACCGCCTTCTCCGGGCCACGGTTGCGGGAGCGGCCGGCGCGCTTCCCTCGTCCCCGCCGCTTGGTTGCCGGGTTGGAATCGCGCAGTCCCTCGTCGACGGCGTCGGCAAGGATCAGGTGCAGGGTCGCCCGCCATGTCTTGACGCTGGTAGCCGCATAGGGAACGGCGCGTTCGCGCTTCTCCCAAGCGGCAATGTCGGTGCTCAGGATGTCGGCGATGGCGAAATCCTCGAACGCAGGGAGCAAGTGCTCTTCGATGTGCCGCCGGTAGTTCTGCATGGTGGACGCCGCCAAGTCCTGCGCGGCATACCAGCGGTTCACGTACGCACCGAAAGTGATCCGCTCAGGAGGTACCTTCTTCATTCCGGCCAGCAGCTTCGCTTCCTCGGCGTCCGCCGCCTTCTTTGCCGCTGCCTTGGTCCGGAAGCGGATGGCGTCTCCATCTGCATCGCGGACCGTGGCGTACTTGCCGGGCGCGAGCTTGTATCGGCCGCGCCAGTAGCTGCCGAGGTTCTCGGCGTAACCCAACTTGATCTCCTAGTAAACGCGTGTGCCGCCCGGCTGAGGGACCGGGCGGCACAAAGAATCAGGCGGCGTCGGACTGAGATTGACTCTGTCGCGCCCTACGCGGGGTCCTTGACTTCAAGGAGGTGACGGACGCCGCCGTTATGGGTGCCCCGCGCCGCGGTGCAGGTGCGGCTGGAGCAACCGCGTTACTGCTTTCGGCCGGACGGCTCTCGAAGATGCGCATGATCTCTGCAAAGTGCTCAGCTGTGAACCGGTAGCTGCCCCCGGGCTTGGTGAAGGGGATACGTCCCCTGCGAGCCTGCTCCTTCACCCACCACTCCGAGCAGTGGAGCGCCGCAGCGATATCGCTCGGCAGGTAGAGAGAGGGAAGGGCCGGGGGTTCCAGTCGCGGAGCAGTGCTCATGTAGCTACGCCTCCTCGGCGGGGAAGGAAGAATCGCTTGTTCAGGTGAGAGGACGAGGCCCGCGTCTGTCCGAGGTGCGGATTTCTGCGTCATCGCGTCATCTGCGTCATTTATGCGCCTGACCTGCGGTTTTGAGTGACGCAGAGGTTCCGTGGTGTGTCACCGACTCGGGGTGGCGTCCGTCATCGGTGACGGGGGTGACGCGGGTGACGCGGGTGACGCGGAGTGACACAGCCGCGGCCGTCCTGCGTCACCGCTGTCTCGGCAGGTCGCGGGCCGTTTGCCGCCTCGGGATGACGCGGGTGACGCAGCGTCCTTTCTCTTCGGACAAGAGAAGGGGGTGTCTGTTGTGGTGCGGTGCGCCTTACAGCGTGAAGAAGGGGCCGCTTCGCGGCGCGACCCTTGGGCGGCGCGTTGCGCCGAACAGCAAGAAGAGCACGTCTGGCGCGTGGTGCTCTTCTTGCTTCTTCAGGACGGCCGGGCGCCGCCGGTCAGAACGCCGGCTCCTGCTCGTGTGGCGGCGGGGCGGCCGGGCGCGTCATCTCGATGTAGCGGGCCGTTTTGGTGCGCCCCCAGTCGATGAGGACACCACGAGCGGCGAGGGTCGGCTGAAGCCGCTTGAGCCGGTCGGAGAGGACTTTCCCGGTGGTGGGCCAGCCCTTGGGTAGCGTGCGGAAGTCGTCACCGGTGTAGAGGCGGGTAAGGCAGTGGAGCCACTCGGCAGATGTCATCCGCGTCTCTGCGCCCGCTTCGAGGCTGGCGGCATGCTGCAGCACGGTCTGCGCCAGGAGGTCCCCCTCAATGACGTCGTCGTTGAGGTCGTCCAGGCTGGTCCGGTATGCGTTGAGCGCTCCAAGACCGGTCGCCGCGTCCAACTGGGCGCACAGGTGGGCGAAGTCGGCCATGCGCAGGTCCGTGGGGATGTCCGCCTCAGCCGCCCGAACCTTGACCGTGAGATCGAGCAGGGACCCCAGGACCACGGGCAGGACCTCCTCGAACTCCCCCCACAGTTCGGCCTCAGTGCGCCGGACGCGGGGGCGTTCCAGGCGCAGGGGCAAGAGACGCTCGGCGAGGTCGGGCCGGATGACGCCCACGTCGATGCCGGTCAGGAGTAGGGGGCGGCGGTAGCGGGCGCGGACCACGTCGCCGTCGGTGTACAGGGCGCGCTTGATGGTCTCGGCTCCGGTGACGATGCAGCACATCAGGTCGGACAGATCCGGCGCTAGGTGGGAGAGGTTGTCCAGCGCGGTAACCCACCCAGCGGCCACGGCCGCGATCAGGTTCTCTTCGTCCTTCGGGGCCCGGCGCAGGTCGCCGGTCATGCCCTCGATGATCCGCACGAGCATCCGGCCGCCCGTGGACTTGCCCGCGCCCTGGGGGCCAGTGAGGAAGGGAGCGGGGACGGGCACGGAGGGCCCGAGGCAGCCGATGAGCCAGGCGATAGCCAGGCATTCAGTCTCGGCGTTGGCGAAGTTGCACAGCCTCAGCAGGAGATCGATGCCCTTGCCGTCGGTGTCCTTGGCGGGTAGGGGAAGTTCGCCGGTGAGCTGGGTGCGCCGCCAGCAGACTTCCTGCGGGTCGGGGGTGCGGATGTCCCATCCGGTGGGGTGGATACGCACGGACTGCCCGTCGTTGCGGCCCAGGTCCAGCCACGTTGCCCCGTCGAAACCGGGAGCAACGCGGATGTGGACGGGTTGCACGTCCTCGGTCAGCGCGAGTGCCTCGATCAAGTCCAATGCCTCCTTGAGCGCGGTCCCGTTGAACACGCCGTGCCCGTCCTTGAACAGACCGACCATGAGTTCTTGCCGGTGGCTGCCTGAGGTGCCCTGGGAGCGGATCGGGCGTGCCACTGGGTGGCCGTTCTTCTGCGCAAACACGGTTCCGTCCGCGGTGCGGAAGTAGCGGAAGTGGGCCTGTGCGTAGCCCGCGATTACGTCACGGGCCGGGGTCTTCTCGTCGTCGGACATGTCTACAGCCCCAACCTCGTACGGGCGTTGGTCCACGCGTCGGTGCAGTGCCTAGCCGATTCGCCCTTGCCCTGAGCGGCGGTGAACAACCTGGCAATGTGGGCGTCGGTGAGGCAGCCGCACCGGCCGTGTGTGGACAGCACGGCGAGGAAGGTGCGGTAGACGGTGGTGTGCACCGCGCTGGAGGCTTCAGTGATCTGCTGTTCGGCCATGGCGATGCCCCGTTCGAGGTAGGCGGGCGTGCGGTGACGGCATTCGCCTCCTCCCGCCGACGCGAGCACGGCGACGGCCCGCGGTGCGGGGACCATGGGGGGTTCCTTCACGGCGAGCGCGCGCACGACGTCCGGCAGGGCGGTCATGGTGCCGGTGCCCCGGCCGACCCACCGCGCGTAGGCCATCGTCGACTTGATGTCCACGCCGGGCCGTACGGCATTCATGGAGCCCATGGCGCCCTGGTAGATCCAGTGTTCGCCGCGTGTGGTGGTCACGGTCTGGGTGGTCGGCAGGGTCTGCTGTGCCCAGGTGATGGCGTCCGGGTTGTCGAGGTCGACGACAGTGAGGTCGGCTCCGCCGGGGGTGTAGGCCACCGCTGCCGCCTTGCGCCACGCTCGCGCCCACGCAGGGGAGTCGAGGACGTGGGGGTTAGTCGTGGCGGCGGCCCAGCCGTGGCAGGGCGCCGGGCAGGTGCAGGGGCCGGGGGTCTTCATGTTCGGTCGGCCACCACACGCGTTGCCGGCGCATGCCGGGCAGTTCCCGAACGGCAGCTTCCCCGCCCTAAGCGGCAGCGGCGGGATGCCGGAGGCAGCGAGCCGCAGTGCGATGTGCAGGTGCTCGTTCATGCCGCCGCCTCCAGGACGGGGGTAAGCGCGGTGAGGGCGGCATGGCCGATGTGGTGGGCGTAGGCGGGCGGGATGCACTCGCGGATGCCGTCCCGGTTCATCCACGGCACGCCCATGACCCGGCGGGCGAGGTCGACGCCGGAGAAGTTGCCGACGAACTGTCCGTAGTGGCTGGGCGGGACGGGCCGTCCCATCTTGGCCTGCGGCACCTGGTGCCCGGGGTGGTCCGGCTGGTCGAGAGTGAAGCCGCCGCCGGTCTCGAAGTACCGGTGTCGGTAGGTGGCCAGGCGGAACATGGGCCCGCACAGCATCACTGGCCGGTGCAGCTTGGGCACCGCGCCCCGGACGTTCTCCATCACCCACGGCCGCCCGGTCGCTTCGAGGGCGGTGCGGGTGGGGGCGATCAGGTCGGGGTGCTGGTTGCCCTGAATGCGCTGGCAGTCGCTGTCGTGCTGGCACGGCGGCGAGGCATGGATGAAGTCGAACTCTGTGCCGTGTTCGAGGACGAACGCAACCGCGTCGGCCTGGATGAAGGCGTACGGGTAGCGCGGCTGCGGGGCGATGTCGACGCCGGTCACGTCGAACCCGGCATCGGTGTAGCCCTTGCCGGCGCCGCCCTGGCAGCAGTACAGATCCAGCAGGCGCGGCTGTCGGGCGAGCACTCGCCGGATGGGGGTGGGTTGGGTCATCCTGGAGGTCTCCAGTTCCTTGTTGGGTGACTGGCTGGCAAGGGCGGCCCCGGTTCTTTGGCGAGATGCGGGGGCCGCTCTTGGCGTAGCTAGCCGTGGAAGTGACTGCGCTTGATCACTGCCTTGCGGATGTGGATCGTGCTGCCGCTCGCGCCGTTGGTGATGGTGCGGGCGGGCATGCGCAGGGCGAGGACGATGAGGGCGATCCACATGGCGGCGCCGGAGCCGAAGCCGGCGGCGGCGCTGATGATCTCGCCGACGCCGTAGCCGACGCCGGCGGACAGCGCGCCCCCGCCGATGCCCGCGCCGATGAAACGCTGCGCCACGGGGTCGAGCAGGGGCAGCGGGGTGAGGTCCCGCGGCTCCGGCATGGGCATGGGCGCCGGGGCGAGGTGTTTGGGCATGGGGACCATGCGGCCGTAGGCGTCGGGCACCCACACCACCGCCTCCCGCTCCCCGTACAGCTCCACTGCCGCGGCGGTGGGGTCGCAGGGGGCGAGCGGCTCGGGATGGTGAAGTTCGACCGGGGCGGGCTGCCGTTCGAGGTGCGCCACGAGGGGCTCCCTTCGGGAACAGCCGCGGGCCCGCGCCAGGGTGTGAGGCGGGCCCGCGGGCGGGTGTTAAGTGACGGTGTGAGGGGTGTGATCGGCCGCTGTTAGGGCGGGTAACACGTGTGCATGCCTAGGGGTTTGGGTGTTAGGCGGGCGTAACGCGTTACGGGTGTCAGGCGGCTGTTAGGGCGGGAACGATGCGCCACCGGCCGGTGGTGTTCGTGGCGTCCAGCCGCCCCTCCTGTGCGGCCTCCTTGAGGCGCAGGGAGACCCATGAGCGGGAGAGCTGGTGGCGGTCGCACCAGTCGGTGAAGTCCTTCGGACCGACGACCATGCGGCCCTCGTCCTCGAACTCCGCCAGCGCGTCGGCGAACAACTGCCGCGCCGCCTCCGGGGACGGCTTGTGCCCAGCTTCCTGCCCGAAGATCGGGGAGTCGTCGCCCTCCTGCGCCTCCGGCAGTTCCGCCTCGGGGTCGATGTCGGCGTCTTCCGGATCGACCAGCAGACCGCCGTACTCCATCTCGTCCTCCTCGGGGACGGCCCGCAGCGCCGTCGGCTGCACGGCATCGGCTTCGGTGGCGCGGCCGGAGTAGGCGCGGCCGGCCACCCCGGAGGCAGCCCCGGCCGTAATGGGGTCGGCGCTGGCGCCGTTGTGCTGCGCCCACGCGGCCAGTTGCTCCATGACGGGCACGGCGCGGGTGGTGAAGCGGCGGGTGCGGCCCGGGGAGGGGTAGCGGTCCTCGGGGATGCCCGGGGAGACGACGTAGCAGTAACCGGGGCGCCGGTTGCCCCACGCGCCGGGGTGGGCGCCCGCGTCGATGACCGTCTCCGGCAGCGAGAACCCCTCATCCCGCGGGTCGCAGCCCAGTGCGATCACGGACGGGAGGGATGCGCGGGTGGAGGTGGACATCTGGTCGTAGGACGGCCGCTGCAACGAGACGATCAGAGAGATGCCCGCCGACCGCGCCTCCTGAGCGATCCCGGTGAACGTGTCGTCCCCGAGCGCGCGCAGGGTGTTCGCGGCCTCCTCGAACCAGGTGACCAGGAACGGCATCCCCTCACAGCCGCAAGCGCGGCCGTCCGGGCGGCAAGAGTGCTCGGGGTCGTTCTGTGTCTCGGCTGCCGCGGGCACCCACTGGCGGTAGCCGTGCGCTCCGAGCCAGCGGGTGCGGGCGGGGATGACCGCTTCGACCGCGGCCACCATGACCTCGGTCTGGCTGCCGCCCTCAACACCCCAGTCCAGGCCCGGCCGGAGCGGGGCGAAGTCCTGGAACGCCTTGGGGTCGGAGAACCACACGATCACGTCCCGGCGGGAGAGGATCTCCGTGAGCAGGTTCAGGGCGGCATCACCCTTGCCGGAGCCGGTCCCGCCCGCGATCAGGCCGTGGGTGGAGTTGCGGCCCGCGTCCGGGTCACCCGGCAGCCACATCACGAGAGCAGAGCCGTCGTCGTAGCGGCCGATGACCAGCGGGTCGGCGATCGAACCCCCAAGGTTGGAGGGGCCCTCCCACTGCACCTCTTGGGACAGCATGTCCTCGGGGACGATGACCAGCTCGCCGCGCCGGACGGAGTCCGGGTCGGGCGTGTAGCGCACGGCGGACGTCGGGAGATCGAGCGCGGACGCGATCCGTACCAGGGCCTTGGTGACGTCGTCGTTGGTCTGCTCGCCCGGTTGCAGCGCGATCGGCGCGGTGACCCGGTTCGGTTCCACCTTCGCCGCGCCGATCTGCGCCCGCGCCAATCCGACCTTCTCCAGCAGGCCCCCGTCCGAACTCCCCACGGTGCCGTCGGGGTTGTGGCGCATGACCATGCGCACGTTCCACGACAGCGCGACCGCCGGGCCGCCCATGAGGAACAGGTCGTCGATCGGCCCGGCCGTGGGTCCGGCCAGGCAGGCAGCCGTGACCCACGCCGACCCGGCCGCCACGGTGACGGCAGAGTGGAGGCGGCGCTGCTTGCTGATGCCCTTGCCCGCGGCCCACGCGACGCCGGTCAGGGCGACGGAGGCGAGGGTGAGGCCGACGCCGGCCGCCGCGCTGTCGGGCCACTTCTCGTGTCCGATGGCTCCGGCCGCGCCGGTCGCGATCCAGCCGAGCCACGGCGGCAGATGCGGCTTGGCGCGGTGCAGGAGGTAGGCGCGGATGGTGCCGTTCTCCGGCCCGGCCTGCATCTGCGGCAGGTAGCCGGGCATGCCACCGTCGGGGTAGTAGGCGCTCATGTTGTGGTCGCGGGCCATGGCCCAACCTCCTTACTGCTGGGCCCAGTTCATGACCGGCTGTGCCGGCTTGCGGGCGCGGTGACGGACGCGGTTGATCTCTTCCTCGAACTCCTGCTGGAAGGTCGCGTAGCAGGAGGCTGCGTTCTTGGCCGCGTCTCGCAGGGCGTCGGCGGACTTGCGCATCTTGCGGGAGACCTTGCGGGCTCGGATGCGGGAGCCGAACGCGCGGCCCTCGGGGTCCGGCACGGCCGCCAGCACGCCCTGGATGATCTCGGCGGCCATGGCCACCTCAATGGACAGCATCACGCCGGCCGCCCGCAGGGAGTTGCAGTAGTTCCTGACCTGAGCGGGGGAGCCGAACTCCGGGGCAGGCAGCAGGGAATCGGAGTGGCCACGGCCGCCGTTGGCACGTCCGGCATTTTTGGTGTTGTTGACGGTAACGTTGATCGGGGGGACGAACGAGCTGCCCATCGCGCCGACGAACCCGCCCACGGCGGCGCCCGCGTTGGCGAACTTGGCGCCCTTGTTCTGCGGGTTCGCGCCGTTGCGGTTGTTCGCCGGCGGTCGCCGACGCTGGCCGTTGGTGGTCTGAGCCATCAGACGATCTCCTCAGCTAGTGGGTGCGGCGGACGATGAGCCACGCGGACTGCGCGACGATCAGGCCCAGCAGCCAGACCAGGCCGAGCGGGCCGGACAGCGGGCCGAACCCCGCGGCCAGCGCCGCCCACGCACCCGCAAGGGTGGCGACCGCGGCAAGGCCGATACGCCAGACCAGCGTGGAACCGTGGCCGGGCCGGCGGCGCTGCATGATGCCGAGCCAGACCGCCGGCGCGATGGCCAGCGGCGCGAGGACCAGCCCCGACCACCAACCCAGCACGTGCAGGAGGGCGGTCACGATCAGCGCGAGCACGGCGAAGCCGGTGGGGGCGAGCGCGTGGCGGAAGCGCCACAGGGCGCGGCCCAGGAAGCCGAATGCCTCGCGGGTCAGGGAGGGGCGGTCGGGGACGACAATCAGGAACGGCTGCGAGCGGCGCCCGCGCTGATGCGGGATACGGACGGTGTGGATGCCCGCGGCGCCGCGGGATCGGGTACGGCTGGACACAGCGAAACTCCCAGGTCGGAGGGGTTTAGGCGGCGCGCTGTTCTTCGGCGGCCAGGCACAGGCCGCAGATGCCGTGCGAGATGGGGATGCAGTAGCCGACGTCGAGTCGGCAGCTCGGGCAGGTGCGGCGGGCGAGCATCGCCAGCGCGAGGGCGCCCCACTTGCGCGAGGTCATCGGCCTAACCGGCTTGGCCAGGTCCTCGCGGTAGAGGAAGGCGACGCGGGCGGCGTGGTGACGGTTGAGGACCATGACCTGTGCGGCAATCGGCTGCCCTCCGGGCCGTAACCCCTTCGCGCGGAGTTGGCGGCGGGTGGCGTAGCCGTCCGGGGCCATGCGCCATGGGTAGGTCGGTATGCCGAAGCGGGCCCCGTTCGGGTCGAAGCACTTCGCGTACGCGGTCGCCATCAGACCATCACCCCATCAGCCTCGAACGCGGGGTGGCCGACATCGCGGAACTCCTGGAAGCGGGTGGACACCCACCCCACCGACCAGCCGCACAACTCAGCAGCCGACCGCACCGGCAAACCCGCCTCGAACGCGGCCTGCACGATCTGGCGGGCACGGTCCTCGGGGAGCTTCTCGGCAGCGGGCCCTGCAGCCAGCAGCGCGGCGCATTCACGCTCGGCCCGCGCCTGACGCTCAGCCTGTTCACGGCGTTCACGCTCCGCCCGCGCGGCCCGCTCCTGCGCGGCACGCTCAGCGGCCTCGCGCTCACGGCGTTCACGCTCCCGCGCCTGCTGTTCACGCTCTCGCTCAGCGCGTTCACGCGCCTCCCGCTCAGCCCGCTCACGGGACTCGGCACGCTCGGCCTGCTCACGGATCAGGCGGGCTTCGTGTTCACGCTGTTCACGCGCCAGCAGCGCCGTGTGCTCGCGCTCCTCACGGGCCAGCCGCGCGGCCGTCTCACGCCGCTCGGCAATCGCACGCTCGCGGGCTTCGCGCTGAGCCTGCTGCCGGGTCTCCAGCTCGGTCACGGCGGCGGCGATCGCGCGCCGGTAGGCGAGCCCGGTTTCCGCGGTGACGATCAGCAGGAGGGGTGCGACCGCGTGCACAGCCACCCCGACCAGGTCGTTTTGCAGGGCGGAGTCGGCGACGTTGAGAGCCAGCGTCATGCAGCCGGTCATCCAGCGCAGCACGATCGGCCACCGCCCGCCGTGGCCCCCGAGCCGGGCCAGCACCGCATCGAGGCGGACCACGATGACCACCGCGGCATCGACGACCAGGGGCAGGATCGGCGCGGTCCACTTCCACTTGTCGGGGGTGTGAGCGGCGGCGAGCGGGGTGACGGTGAGGATCGAGTAGAGCATCGCCCCGGCGACGATCAGCCACGTGCCGACCGACAGCGCGCGCTCGGCTGAACGGATCTGAACGGCGTTCACGCGCCCGCCCCCGCCCATGAACGCACCTGCACGGCGGCGATCAGAACGACCGGCGAGGCAGGGTCACCGTAGGTCTCGCTGTCCTCGGTCCACGCCCAGTCCGCGCCCGGCACCGGCTCGAAGCCGAGCACACTGAGCGCTTCCGCGCGCTGCGTGAACGTCGGCACCGCGAGCGAGCCGACGAAGGTGAACTCCGGCCAGCGCTCCGTGGTGTTCAGCAGCACCACGTACACGCGCCACTGGCCCTTGAACACGGACATCAGCGCCGTGAACGTCTGCGCCGTCACGCCCCGACCCCCGACGCCGTGACCGCGTGGTTGATCAGCTCAACCCGTGCGGCCAGCGCCCGGCGGCGGGCCCGGCGGATGCGCCGCTGGTCCAGCTCGCTCGGGGTGCGCTCGAGGGTGGCGATGTGCGCGTCCAGCAGATCGATGTCCGCGAGGATGACCGGCATCTCGCGCTCGATCGCGTCCAGCTCCGCATCCGTCGGCTCGATGAAGTCGGCGAACGCAGTAACAGCGTCCTGAACAGTCACGATGGGGTCCATAGGGTCGTGGTCCTCTCACAGGTGAACGGCCCGAACAGAGCCCCCGGAGTTGCACCTCCGGGGGCTCACGCCGTTGAAGTCGGAAGATCCGGCTCCCCGCGCTTCCGTCCGTCCCCCGGCCGCAAGCGCGGAACGGGGTACGGACGGAAGAGGCAGCCGGCCGCAGCGTCCAGTGCTGCGAAGCCAGGGCGGACCGGAAGAAGGAGGGCGCCGCCGGCCGGTCCATCGCGGCGGTGCCTTGGTATGTCGTCGGCCCATGCCGACCTCCCGCGAATCGCAGGTACACGGCTTTCACCGGTCCGCCGTTGCCACAGCGGACAGGCCCCGAGCCGGGAACATCGGGTGCGTCATCGTCACTGCTCTGACGCCAGCAGGGCAGCGTGCGGCAGGTGGCACCACGAGCGGCTGACCTCCCGGAAGGAAGGGATGATCCGCGCGAGTGTTCTCCAGAGCTGACGCACGGGCAGGGCACGTTCACCTGCCACGAAGTGGCTGCCAACGGCCATCACCCCGGCCGTTCGGGGGACGGGACTCGTAGCCCGCCAGAGTTGAATCTCTATTTAATTCTCAACGAACGGTCGCTGCCTTCGTACTGACCCCTGCGGGCTTTCCTCCGGGCTGCGCCCGCCATGAGTACGGGCGCATCAAGGTGCAGTGACTCCCGATCGATGTTCCGACCGACGAGCACATCCCTAAGGTTCCCTAGGGTTCCCTGCGGTGTCAAGCGGTAAGCTAGGGAACCTCAGGGAACCGAGGCAAAGGAGCAGGAGAAATGGCCGGTCAGGCCGACAATCGGGCGCCGTACGCGAAGATTGCCGCCCACTACGCGGAGCTGATCACGTCCGGTCAGCTACCGCCGGGGACGCTCCTGCCGAGCATCAAGAACCTGTCGGAAGCGTGGAGCGTCAGCACGGCCACGGCCGAGAAGGCGTTGCGCAAGCTGCGCAACGAAGGCATGGTCCGGGGCATCCACGGGATCGGAACGGAAGTCCTAGATCAGCCCGGCCCGATGTCGTCAGGGTCTCAGCGTCAGGACCGGGGCCGCCGTACCGGATCAAGTTGGGGCTCCGGCGAGCGGTCTGACTCGCACAAGGCTGACGTGGTCCCTGCGCCTCTGGAAGTGGCGCAGGCTCTGGCTATCGAGCCTCGCTCCGACGTGATTCGCCGTAGCCGGGTGTACCGGGACCGACACGGCATCGTGGCGCACAGTACGTCTTGGATCCCTGCTCGGTACGGGAAGCTGATCCCGCAGTTGGCGAGGAGCGAGCGATTGACCGGAGGCACCTCACTCCAGCTCATCGCTGAGGCGACCGGCCTCCCGATCAGTCATCGGATCGACACCGCCTCAGCACGCCTGCTGACGTCGGAAGACACTCAGCTCTTGGAGTTGGACCCGGAGAACCCGCCTGCGGAACCCGTTGTCGTGATGACCGCGAAGTTCATCGACAGCGAGAACAACGTCGTGGAATACGGCGTTGACCTCGGCGGCCCCGGTCGCACATGGCGGACAGAATCGGAGGTCTCCCCGTGACGACTTTGGATGACACGCTCCTGAGCGTGCTTGAAGATCGGATGGGCGCCTTACTTACCGCCCGCCGTATCGGCACGCTCGCGCCCGAAGCCGAAGTGGAGATCTCCGCGATTTCCCAGACCCTCACGAGACCGATGACCCCACGTGCACCCTTCTGCGTCCTCATGGCCGGACTCCCTGGCTCCGGCAAGACCACGCTTTCCCGAACCCTCACCGATCGCGGGTTCGTACGCCTGTGCCCGGATGAGGAGATGTACCGCCGGCACGGCGTGTACGGGGTGGACTTCCCGAGAGGCACCTTCCCCACCCTTGAACGGCCGGTGCTTGAGGATGTCGCGGTTGAACTGCGCGAACTGCTTCAGGCGGGGCGTGACGTCGTGGTTGACCATGGCTTTTGGACTCCGGACGATCGCGCCCAGTGGCGAGCCATCGCGGTCGACGCCAGCGCAACTCCGCTACTGGTTTATCTCGAAGCGAGCCACGACGAACTCTGGTCAAGGATCAACAAGCGCAACGAATTCCACGCCGACGATCCGAACTCGATCTACTTCTCCGAGAGTGACCTTCAGCGCTACCGCACTCGCTTCATTCCTCCCGGGGCAGACGAACCGCATCTCACATATCACGGCGATCCTGTGGCCGTGATTGCGGCCCTCGATGCTGCCTGATCCCTATAGTTTCTTCATCGTCTTGCGAAGTTCGGTTAGAAGTTGCGATGGCGTCAAATCTTGCTTCTCGTGCTGCCTTCCCCGGCGCCCCGTTGAGAGCTGAACCTGGACTGTAAACTTTCCAGACTTCTCGCGTACGGCGCACACTACTACCCCCAATGTGGTTTTTGTGGCGCCACCGAGGAAGCATGCTTCATGTCCCTGATGGGGATCGATTCGCCGCCAAGGGCGAGGGTAGTGAGAACACGAAGCAAGTTGATTGGCGAAGTCCTGCGCGCTCTTAGGCCGTTGGGCTGGATCGAGAGACAGTGCCTGCTCTACTGTGCGGACAACGCTCAGTGAAACGTGTGGGGCAATGGAACGTAGATCCAAGAATTTCCGAGAAAGGATCTTCTGTCTTCTCTCTTCGTTCTTCATGCTGCGTGGGCCGGTGGGGTAATGGCCGGTAAGCAGGTAGAAGACGGTGGCTGCCAGAGAATAGATGTCCGTGGCGATCGAGCACCCAGGATCCTCCGGAGATACCACTTCGGGTGCAACGGTAGCGTACGAGCCAGTTGCTGAAGTCTTGCCGTGGGCATCCATCGCCGCCGCCATACCTAGATCGCCCAGCAGTACCTGCCCTTTGTTATCCAAGTACGCATTGCCGGGCTTCACATCGCGGTGCAGCAAGCCTTCCCGGTGCATGCGATCCAACCCATAGCCCAGGTGCTCTCCCCAACGAACCGCAGACAGGGAGTCCACGCCGAAGCCGTCTGCGACCTCCTCAAGATCGCCACCGGTGATCACGGGCGTAGTGATGTATCGAATGTCTGTGTCATCAACGAGGTCGGCGTTGAGTACCGGAAGGAGATACGGGCTGCGCAAGCGTTCAAGAACCTGCGCCTCATCCCATGTGGCAGGTTCGTTCTGCTTCGGGGTCAGCAGCTTGAGCGCCACCTCGTTTCCCAGATGATCATCTGCGACGCGGAAGACCTGGCCGTTTGAGCCGCTGCCGAGGTGCCCGAGTACCCGGTACCGGCCATCGATACGGTCGCCGGTTTGGGCGGCCGGGAGTGCAGACATGCCCAACACCCTATAGTGCTTGTCATGTTGGTGGTGGGAGTGAGTGTTGGGTTTCCAACGCCGGGCAAGCCTGTGGTCAGCCTCGTCCTCCTGGAAGGAGGGCGGGAGGCTCCGGTGTTCGTGGAGTCCTGTGAGATCAAGACGGCCGAGAAGGAGGTCGTTGATCAAATCATTGACCTTGGCCGCAAGTTCCATAGTAAACTCTCTGGGTTTAAACCAGAGGTTGTAGTGCTACGCATTGCCGATATTCCGACGAGGGCCAGCAGGGCGGCTGGTCCGCGGCATCGCCTGATGATTGAGGGCGCGCTGGCCTATGTGTGTAACGAACAGAAGATACAGAATGTCGAGCTGTGCTCTGGCAGAGAAGTCGGAATTGCACTCGGAATGAGCAAGGCTGATGCTTTGGCTTGCGGGGAGCGTCTTGATGCGAAACACCCTGAGGCTGCCTCGGCAGGAATTGTCGCCTTGCCGTCAGAGTCCTGAGTCAGTGGTGCGGCCGCAAGCTTGCCAGGAATTAGGGCGAGCTGCGTTTAGTACAACGAGTTCGTCTACGCCGCAATCAGCGGCAGCGGCAGCGACGTCTGTTACCTGGTGTAGCACGGCCGCCCGAATGTGGTCAGCGCCGGCGTGACGAGCTGTTCGGGCAGCTTTCGCGACAGAGGTGCCGCTAGCAAGGTTTACGTCGATGATCAACACCTTGGATCCTGTGCTTCCATCACCAGTGAGACGCATTAGGCCATCGGACGCAAGGAGTACGGCACTTACTAGGCGCTCTGCTACGGGGCTAGCCGCGATCACCGTTTGCGCTCCGAAGGCATGCGCAACTTCCGTGACCTGCTCCACCGCGGCACGCAACTGGTCAGGCTGCGCGAGTCGATCAACGTTGGTCTGCGCCGTTCCGACAGCCGCTAGCAAGTCGCTCATGCACGTCACCCCTCATGCTTTCAGCCCGCTGCCTTGCCTCAGTCTCGCCCGTTCAACGAGGCGTTGCCAACACCGTTGCGCAAGCCGTTACCGAAGCCACGCAGGGGACGAAAACCGGTTGCCTCAGCGGTGTGCTTGGGTCACATCGGCGAAGGAAAGCATCCTACTTCCCGAGCGATTCCGGTGTCAGAACGTCCCATAGAGTGGTCGAGCCGTCGGTGACTTCAGCTTCCAAGGTCCGGACGGGCCACCGCGTGCTACGCCTCGTCGCGGGAGCTGGAGATTGGCAAGCGTTCGGTCAGCGGTCGCTGGTGCGTGTCTGCGGGCGCCAGGTAGAGCTGCGGTACCAAGATCGGTAATCCGTCGGTCGGCTGTGTCCGAGGGGGCTACCGTGAGCCAGTTCCCCCAGACGTCTCCCAAACTGACCCCATCCACCCGTAGTCCCAGGTCAACGAGGACAGAGGCATCCGGCTGTAAATCTGTCGGCTCAGCCTTCCCAGGTTCGAATCCTGGCGCCGCCACTCTGAAAGAGGAAGCAGGGCAAGCACTGCCGAGACGGGTGCGGCTCGATTCCCTGTATCGCCAAAGCTCACTGCGTTCGCTCGCCGGCAGCCGATCCGCTCCCCTGACGCCTGACACATCGTTAAAGTGTCGATCTAGGCATCGACGCGGCAGGGAGCAGGCCAGTGACGGAGCAGGACCTCGACGAGCCCGGATTCGACCAGGAGTCTGACCTCAAGCACCTCAACGTCAAGGAGCTTTCCGAAGACGAGGTCATCAGCCAGATCGACGAGTACGAGATCGTCGCCTCACCTAACGATTTCAACACCAAGACGATCAATAGCTTCATCGAAGAGGGCGCGATCAAGATCCCCCCGTTCCAGAGGAATTATGTCTGGGACCGAAAGAGGGCATCAAAACTAATCGAATCACTCATCCTCGGACTCCCGGTCCCGCAGGTATTCCTTTACGAGGAAGGGAATAATGACTTCCTCGTAATTGACGGCCAACAAAGGTTGATGACCGTATTCTTTTTCGCTAAGGAGAGGTTTCCTCGCAAGGATAAGCGGAGCACCATCCGCAAACTCTTCAATGCAGAGGGCGGAATCTCTGAGGAAATCCTCCAGGATGACGACTACTTCGAGAATTTCAAGCTCAGCCTTCCGAGCCTCCCGGGAGAGAAGAAGAACAAGTTCGCAGGGCGGACCTACTCTACACTTGCCGAGTTCAAGCGCCAGTTCGACCTGCGAACAATTCGGAATGTGATCGTAAAACAGGTAAGTCCCGCAGATGACGACTCCGCCATGTTCGAAATGTTCAACCGATTGAATACTGGAGGCGTCAACCTCAATCCTCAGGAAATCCGTGCGAGCTTGTACCATTCGCAGTTCTTCCAGGGTATTTTCGACCTAAACGAAAACGCCAAATGGCGTGAACTCCTCGGATCCTCGGAGCCGGATTCCCGCATGAAGGATATGGAGATCATCCTCCGTAGCCTTTCCTTGCGCGAAGGGACCGACGGTTACGCCGGCTCCATGACGGGTTTCGTCAACCGCTTCTGCAAGAAATCAAAGAAGTTCGGACCCGAGAAAATCAAACAAACCGCAGATGAATGGTCCTGGTTCATGGAACTGAACCGCGACTCCGCTCGAAGCACGTATCAGGCAGGATCCGCCCGCTTCAGCCCTCTGCTCTTCGAAGCCATCTATGTGGCCGCACTCAACCTCAAAAAGGAGGGGGTGAAAATTCCGCACCTCCGGCCTGAGTGGATTGAGCACATCGGAAAGAGCAAGCGCTTCAGCCAGTACGCACAAGAGGGGTCCACCAAAACGGCTAACGTGAAGGGAAGGCTAACCGAAACTCAACAGCTGCTTGGCGAACTCATTGGCAATGCCTCATGAGCAGGGTCGCAAGGATGTACGCCGACCACCGAGGCGTTCTCGACTACCTCAGCGACCAACAGCAGGCATCTCACCACGCGACTCTGCAGATCACCTTGCCTAAGGTGCTTCTTCTGGCCGCCGCCAGTGAATTCGAAGACAGGGTGTCCCAGGCACTCAGGGATCACATCGCCGAAAATACCCTGGACTCGAAAATTGTCGACCTGGTGGACCAAAGTGCAATTCGCATGAAATATCACAGACTCTTCAACTGGGATACAAGAAACGCAGGACAGTTCTGGTCCCTTTTCGGCCCCGAGTTCAAAGCAGGGATGAAGCAATATTGCCGCGACGACCCGGACTTGACTCGCCATATCAGCGCCTTCATGGAACTCGGCTCGCTCCGCAACAACATGGTTCACAACAACTATGCGAGCTTCGTCCTAGATAAGACCCTGGCTGAGGTATACGAGCTTTACGAACTTGGCGACTTGTTCGTTAAGCAAATTCCCGAGTTACTGAAGCTTTCTTTCAAGCAGGCCGAAGAGTGAAAGGCCCTAAGCGGACTCGTCCCGGCACAGCGGTGCCGGGGCGCGACACCGTCGTTTTCCGGTCTTCCTGGGCAATCAGACTGCGAATTGGCTGATCAGCACGAAATCGCTCCCGTGGTGCCAGTCTCCGGCCTAGTCTTCGGACATGCGTAGAGGAGCGATCACTCGGGGGTCCGTGCTCAAGGCTGTTGCTGAGCACGATGAGGCAGGACGCGAGGATTTCCTGTCGAAGTACGGCTTCGGTGAGGCCCGCTCGTATGTCCTGGTCCACGAGGGGCGGGAGTACGACTCAAAGGCCATAGCCGGAGTGGCACACAAGTGGGATCAGGGGCGGGCGCTGGCTGCTGATGAGTTCAGTGGGGGCAAGGACCACGCAGCCGCTTGGTTGAAGCGTCTGGGCTTCCAAATCAGAGCGGTCAAGAATCCCGACTGGGCACGCGACGAGGTCATCCTTGCCTGCGATCTGGTCATGGGAAACGGCTGGAAGGGTCTGGACGTACAGGACCGCCGGGTCATCGAACTGTCTGCTTTGCTTCAGCTGCTACCTCTTCATGCTGACGCTGACCGCAACGACAAGTTTCGTAACCCCAATGGGGTGGCCCGCAAGACGTTTGACATCGCTACCCGGCACCCTGACTACCGCGGCAAGCCCACAAACGGTGGCGCCTTGGATGTGGAAGTCCTCCACGAGTTCCTTGCCCGGCCGGGTGAGATGACCGAGGTGGCCCGCCTCCTCCGGCAGGGCATCAGCACTGGCGAGCTTCAGGACCTCGCTCAGGCTGACGACGAGGAGCTTGACGACGACTTCAGCGCGCCCGAAGGGCGGTTGCTGTTGCGCCGGCATCGGGCACGGGAACGAAACAAGGGGTTGCGTAAGAAGAAGATCGCCTCCGTCCTCCGGAAGGGCGGCAGCCTCGCGTGCGAGGCATGCGGATTCGACTTCGAGGAGGTCTACGGCGAGCGCGGAGCCGGTTATGTCGAGTGCCATCACGTCGTGCCTCTGCACGAGGCCGGCGAAGGGACGACCAAGCTCAGCGATCTTGCACTCATCTGCGCGAACTGCCATCGCATGATCCATCGCCGCGCGCCTTGGCCCACTCCTGCCGAGCTGGGGGGCGCCATCACGCAGCGCCGCCAATCACGGCTTCGTGGTACCACCGTCGGGAAGCAGCGCGGCGAGGCTGCCGCAAATTCCGACATCCAGGAGGGACAGCGGTGACGGATCCAGCAGACCCTGTGTTGCTCTTCGACGAGGACGGCCGCATGTTCATCCTGCATGAGCCAGCCCTGGCTGATGACCTGATCGAGTCAGTGGATGAGTTCTTCGAAGGCTACGACGGTCTCGGCCGCCCCGTCCGTGCGTACGGAGAGCCGGGGCGCGTTGCTCTGGCTTTGGCTGCCGCGGAACCGCAGGACAACGAGCTGCGCGCACGAGTCGAGCGCTACTACTTTGTCTTCGCGGCCCGGCATCCCACTCGCATCCCTCCCCAGGAAGCCGACCTTGCGACTTTCATTCGCGCCGTGGCGGAAGACTGGATCGAGGAGTAGGACGCTCTGGAGAAAACCTGGAGATGATCTTGGAGTTGAGACCTCCGGGCGCCAACGGAAACCAACGCATCCCAACGCCCTGACCTGCACCTTTGAAGTGGTCCGCCGGTCGGCGATCTTCCAGGGCCTAATTCGGGACGAAGAGGTCGTGGGTTCAAATCCCGCCACCCCGACAGCCGAAACACCAGGTCAGGGCCGGTTTCCCTTCACGGGAAACCGGCCCTGACTCGTTCCCCGGGGTCCCTGGGGAGTGAATGGGGAGTGGATCAAGGAAAATGACTCCCCAACGACTGCGCAATATCCCGCGGGTTCGGCCGGGCTCCTTTCCTTCGTTGCCACACGTCAACCGGACGGGCGGGACTGGCGAGCCTGTGTGGAGATGTGCGGGCCGATACCCGCTGACTACCTGACCAGGCTCCGTCTTGAGGCATTGAGCGCCATGACGAACTCACCGGTTGTACACCCTTACTAAGGTGGCTGGGTGACATCTCTGAGTCGCTCCGCACTGATCGAGGCGCTGACCGCCGGCCGTCCCGATGACCTCCTCGGCGTGGCCGAGACCTCATGGTTGGACTTCAAGCGGTCTCCGTACAACCTGGCGTCCGAGAAGGGCAAGTTCGAGCTCTGCAAGGACGTGGCCGCCTTCGCCAACGCCCACGGTGGGCTGCTCGTGCTGGGTGTGACTGCGGAGAAGAAGAGCAATCAGGCGCTGGAGGTCGCCACCAGCTTTCACCCCTTCCCCCAGGAACGGGCGGACGTCGTCCAGTACGTCGACACCCTGAACGAGTACCTACGCCCTCGGGTAGGGATCAGCCACCACTGGTACCGCGACCCAGGCCGGAGCGCCGTGGGAACCGAGCTGTACTACCTGGTGCTCGAAGTGGAACCGCTCCCGGAGCTCTCGCGGTACGTCCTGGTCCGAAAGCTGATCAACGATAAGGGCAAGCTCGCCGAGGGGCTCGCGGTCTCCGTGCGCCACGGCGACCGGACGGTGTACATGCCCTCGGAGGACGTGTATCAGCTCATCAACGAGGGCCTGCGGGCGCGGGATACTGCCCCCGCCGGTGTGCTGGTGCCTGCAGCCGAACAGTGGCACGAAGAGCCCGATGAGGTCCTGGACGAGCTGGAGCAGCGGCAGGACTGGGAGGAGACGCCGGTGCTGTTCTGGCAGAGCGTCCCGGCCCAGCCACCCTCGCAGATCCTGCCCGGACTCCACAGCCACGACGGGATCAAGGGCGCTCTGCGTAACCAAGACGTCCTGCGGGGCTCGGGATTCAACTTCGCCGACAACACCGGGCGCCTGCAGACCCTCAGCGGTGGCCTATTCATCGGCCGCCCGCGTAGCGCGGTGTGGGTACGGCCCGACGGCCTGATGACCGCCGGCGCAGTGGCCAGCCCCGACATGCTCTGCTGGGGTGCGCAGCAGTCGGCCCCGGTTGTGATGCGCATCAACGCTCACGTCGTGACGGAGATGACGCTGGAGTACTTCCGCCTCGCCGACAGGCTGGTCGTCCCGCGCGTGCCGGGGCCGTGGCGGCACCGCATCGTCGTGCACCGCTTCGGAGGCGAGGAGCCACGCTTCCTGGCGCCGGGGGGAGGCATGATGCAGAGCTTCCTCAGCGACGCCGTCCCAGCCAGCGACGACACCTGGGACCGGGCCTGGGTGGCAAATGGTGATCCGGAACGGGACGCGTACGAGGCACTTGAGCGCTTCTACACGCTGTTCGGCGTGGATGTGGCCACCAATCCCGACGTCGAAGGCGACCGAGTGGTCGAGGCACGGTTGCGGGCGAAGTGATCGCCCTCGTACGGGGCCAGCCGGAGCACCAACGGTCCAACTCGCCAGCTACTTGTCCCCTGGTGTCCGGGGCCGAGGCTCCCGTGGGTTTACCGGAACCCACGGGTGGTCGGCGAGTACCCGAGGGTTCCTCTGGTGATTCCCGGGCCAGCGCCCATCGGTTTCGGGTGAGCCGCCGAGACGCTGACGGGTTCCGCCACCCCGCCAGACGCTCCGGGCCACGGCTCTTCCGCTGTTGACCTTCCGGCATGGCGTACCCGCAGGCATCACCGGAACGGTGATGATCAAACTATGGCGAGGATCGGAGGGCGCGGGTACCGTCGCTGGCGGGTGTGGCTGGCCGTAGTGGGTGGGCTGCTGGTGGCGGCTAGCGCGCTGTACGCGGGGGTGCAGCTGACCCAGGGGGACCTTGGCCCTTCGGATACCGCAGGCCTGATCGGGCTGCCTCTCGGGGTGGCGGCCCTAGTGGTCACCCTGGTGGGCCTGCGGCGGCCCCCGGCGGGTGACCTAGCGCAGCTGGCGCGCGGCTGGGCGGCCACCTTGGCCGAGCAGGTGAAACAGGATCAGCAACGGCAATGGCGGCAGCTGATCGGGGACGACACCCAGAGGATCAATCTCAGCTTCACCCTCCGCCCAGAGCCGGGGCGGGCTGCGGCGGCCCCCGCCGGGGCGGGGCGCTTGTTCGAGGAAACCCCGACCCTTCCGGATGTGGCTGCGTACTACCGCCGCACGTGCCCGCGTCGCCTGGTGGTCACCGGCGAGCCGGGAGCGGGCAAATCCGTGCTAGCCCTGGAGCTGATGCTGGCCCTCCTGGAAGAACGGGCGGAGGAGGACCCGGTCCCTGTACGCCTATCTCTGGCCGAGTGGGACCCCACGGTCCCCCTGCCGAAGCGGCTCGCCCGCCATCTGGTGGACGTCTACGACTGGCCGGCCCAGATGGCCGGGGAACTGGTAAGCCAGCACCGCGTGCTGCCGGTGCTGGACGGGCTGGACGAGATGGATCCCACCGCGCCCGACGGCTCCCCCTCTCCGGTCGCCCCGCGCGCCCGGGCCGCCCTGGAGGCACTCAACGCCTACCAAAACGGCCGCGCCCCAGCCCCGGTGATCTTGACATGCCGCACCCGCCACTACCAGGCCCTGGACAGCCGGGTGCGGCTGATCGACGCCGCGTGCATCGACATCGACCTCGTCACCCCCCCAACCGCCTGCGCCTACCTGCGCCAGCGCGCCAGGGACCCCGCGCGCTGGCGGCCGGTACTGGAGGCGCTCGAGGATGACCCCACAGGCACGCTGGCCACGGCCCTGTCCACTCCGTGGCGGCTGAGCCTGGCCGCCACCATCTACGCACGAGACGGTGCCCCCTCGGACCTGCTGCGCCATGCCACCGTTGGCGACCTCGACGAAGACCTGCTGGCCCGCTTCGTCCCTGCGGCCACTGCCCTCCACCCGCGCCCCCACCGCCCATACACCGCGAGTGATGTCCACCGCTGGCTGGCCCGCCTCGCCGCACACCTGGATACCCCATCGTCCGCCTCGGAGGCACCAGCAGGGGCGGGGGCTGGTGCCCGTACAGACCTGGTCTTGCACCAGTTGTGGCCCCTGGCCGGATCCGGCCAGGTACGCGCCGCCGACGCCGTGCTGACCGCGCTCGCGGTCTTGCTGCCGCTCGCGCTGGCATGGGCCAGCCCCCATCCGGGGCTGAAGACCATGTCTGTTGTGGCCGCCGTTGTGGCTGGCTGCCATGCGGCACGAGGTTCGATGGATCCACCCGCGCGCGTGCGCTGGGGACGCCTGCGCACCAAGGCCGGATGCCGCGACCTCGCGTACGGGCTCGCGTTCGGGCTCGCGCTCTGGCCCCTGTTCGGAATTGTGTTCAAGCCCCTAGCCGGCCTCGGGTTCGGGCTCGCGCTCGGGCTTGGGGCTGGACTCACCCGCGCCATCGGGCGCGAGCCATCAATGACTGCGCGGCCAGGTGACGTCGTGCGTAGTGATCTTTTGCAGGGGCTCGTCGTCGGGCTCGTGTTCGTGGCTGGGTTCTTGATCTGGGCCGGGCCCGCAGTGGGGCTCCTGAACGGGCTCGCGGTCGGGCTGACGTACGGGCTCGTGGTCGGGCTCGTGGTCGGTTTCACCCGCACCATCGGGTGCGAGCCATCAACGACTGCACGGCCCCGTGACGTCATCCGTAGTGATCTTCTGCGAGGGCTTGCGGCCGGGCTTGCGGCCGGGCTTGCGGCTGGGCTCGGGTGGGGGCTCCTGCACGGGCTCACGCTGGGGCTAGCGGTTGGGCTAGCGGCCGGGCCCGGCTACGGGCTCGCGGTAGGGCTCATGGTCGGGGTCGGGTTCGGTGCCCCATCCGGACGCCGGTACCTGGTCTTCGTGCTGTGCTCCAGGGGAAAGCTGCCATGGAGGTTCGGGGTCTTCCTGGATTGGGCCTGCGCCGCCGGGCTGCTGCGCTTCGCGGGCGCCGCCTACCAGTTTCGGCACCGTGAACTGCAGCAATGGCTGGCACGTCATCCAAGTCCCCCACCGGCGTAGCCGTCAGTCATGCGACCGAGAATCGTTGCGCCTGCCCCTCAACGCCGACTCGAATCCCTTCGCGTTCAGATTGGTCGAGGGACAGTCGGTCAAAGTGAGAGGAACTCGGCATTCCGGAAGGAACATCACCGCCCTGGCACCCGTCCAATACCGGGAGAAGTCCCTGGCCACAGGCCAACGCGGTACAGCATGTGCGAAGGAACTCGCGGGATGTCGCGCACCGGGCCCGCACCACACCCCCGCCCCTCTGCCACCGCAAGGGTGTGAAGAAGCCCCCCAGGCGTAGGTAGGGCCTGGGGGGCTTCCCGTGGAGCTGTCGTCAGTTCATGGCTCGCAGCGCCGCCGCCGACGCGACCAGTCCGCAGTGTTCCAGCGAGTCGATGACATCTCCGACGACCGCGTTCGGCGGGTACTTCCAGCTGTCCGCTATCCGCTGGAGTTCCGCGTACACGATCTGCGGCGCCAGGTCGATCTGCGCCTCGATGAACGCGTCCGGATGCACGGCCTGCACGTCCCACGGTGACAGCCTGTCCTCGGGGAAGTCGCGCAGGTTGAACGTGACGATCACCTGGGCCTTGGCCCGGATCGCCGCGGCCAGTACGTGCCGGTCGTCCGGGTCGGGCAGGTCCAGGACACCGATCAGCGGCTGGTAGCCGGTGACAAGGACGTCGCGGATCGCGCCGGACATCTTCTGCCTGGTCCGGTCCAGGTTCTCCGGGTTCAGGTCGGGGCGTTTCTCCTTCAGACTACGGAAGGTCTCATCGAGGATCTGGTCCGTCCACTTCGCCTGCACCAGGCCGGCCTGCGCGACGCGGATGAGGACGTCGCGCAGGGTGCTCGGGTAGAGGATGCATGCGTCGTAGACGGCGACGAAAGCCATGGCCTAGATCATTCCCATCTCCTGGCCGAGCTGGGTTAGCTCATCAGCCACCAGTCGGCGACGGTGGTCGTCCTTGCGCTTGTACTCCAGCAGGGACGACGCGGTGATTCTGCGGTGCGTGCCGACGGTGCGGTACTCGATCTCACCGGCCTCCAAGAGGCCGACGAGGAAGGGCCTGGACACGTTCAGGAGGTCGGCTGCCTGCTGCGTGGTCAGCTCGGCGTCCGACGGGACCACGGACACGGCCCGGCCGGCGCCGAGGTGTGCGAGCAGCGCGGCAAGCTGCTCGACTGCCTGACGGGGCAGCGTGAGCGGTTCGAGGTCCGATTCGCCCTGGACGGTCACGGTGATCTGGGTGAGGTTCTTGTGTTCGGCGAGGTAGTGGCGGACGCGGCTGAGGGCGTGCGTGGCGGTTTCCTGCTGGTCGTCCGGAAGCCTGACCGGACGTGTCTCGATCTTGGTCATGGTGCGCCCCTTACTGGTGTGCGGGCGGCGCCAGTGGAAAGTCCGCACCCGTTGTGCTTTGGCGTGCACGGATGTGGACTCTCGAACAGTTGAACAGGCGCGGGCTCGTAGTGGGACGGCGTGGGCGCCGAGGTTGTGAGGGCCATTCCTCGGCCTTGGTCCGTCTTCCTTGGTCAGTGATCGCTGTGGTTCTGGTAGCTACCGTGTCCCCTTCAGTATCCAAAACAAACGCAGTAAACGCAACAAATGAAACGGCGCAGGTGAGGGCTTTGCGCTCCCAGCCGTGGCTGGGAGCGCAAAGCCGAGAGGACTCGTTGGCTCAGTTCAGAAGTGGTGCCGCACTCCGTTGAGTGCTCGACACGTCGTCTACTGCAGCTGGTGTCCGAGCTGGGATTCCTGGGCCGTCATCCCTGCCGCGCTCTCAGCAGCGCATCGAGCGCGCGCACCGGTGACCGCAAGTGCATGGCAGACCGTGCCGCCAACGCCCCCTCCCACTGCTCGGTCAGTTCATCCATGAGCCGGTTCCTCATCCGCCCCGTGATGTGCGAGTAGCGGGCTTGCACCGAGCCATCCTCGTGTCCCATCCGTTCATCCATGAGTTTGGGCGGGGTCCCGAGCTCCTCCATGACTGTCTTATGGGAGTGCCTGAGCCCGTGCGGAGTGAGACCCCGTGCGATCGGCAGCCAGCACGCATCGGCACGGCCCGAGGCATTCCTGCCTCGCGCCGGCACCCCCGGCCAGGGGTGCGCCATCACGGGTACGGGACGCGCCTCCTGCGGAGCCTTCTTCGGATACCACCCCGTCGTAGCCGGATGAAACAGCCAGGTCGCGAAACCGGTACGGCGCCAGTGCGCGGCCGTCTCTCCCGTCTGACCCGCACGGACGTAGCCGAGTTCCGCGATGGCTGTCTCCACCTTGATCCGCGTCCGCTCCGCGACCATGTCTGGACGGTTCAGCACGTTCGAGACCGTTGCCGCAGAGACCTCGGCGCGGCGGGCGACGTCGACCAGCTTTGCGCCGACGTGCCGGGCAGCGCCGTTGGCGGGACCGTGGCCACGGAACACGTAAGTCTGTTCGTGGCAGGGGCAGGGTGCCGACTCGGTCCGGGCGATATGGCCTGCGACCAAGGCAGACAGCCACTTCGGCGTGTCGATGGTCCGGTAGGAGTCGTCCTTGGGCGGGCAGCGCTCGAACTCCCCCGAGTCGAGTTCGTAAAGCTGCCACTCCACCCGTACCGATGCGGGGCGGACGAACTTGCGCTCCAGGCCGACGATTTCGCCCCATCGCATGCCGGTGTAACCCTTCAGGACTACGGCTACGAATTCGTCGTCACGGCCAGACAGCAGCGCAGCGCGCTCGGCCGTCAGCAGGATTCCGAGAGCATCGGTCACCACCTTCTCGGGGCCGCGGTTCCGAGAGCGTCCGGCGCGCTTGCCTCGGCCGCGCCGCTTGGCTGCTGGGTTGGAATCGCGAAGTCCTTCATCCACGGCATCGGCGAGGATGAGGTGCAGCGTGCCGTGCCAGGTCTTCACGCTAGACGCGGCGTAGAGCTTCCGCTCCTTCTTCTCCCAGGCGCCGACGTCCGTGGGCTGGATATCGGCGATGGCCTTGTCCTCGAAGGCCGGGAGAAGGTGCTCCTCGATGTGCCGCTTGTAGTTCTGCATAGTCGATGCGGCCAACTCCTGTGCCGCATACCAGCGGTTCACGTACTCGCCGAAGGTCTCCTTCCCTGCATTCGGGTCGCGATAGCCGACCTCTCGGACCTTGGCCTCCGCATCGTTCGCTGCCTTCGCGGCCTCGCGCTTGGTGGCGAATCTGATCGTGGCACCGTTGGCGTCCACCACGGTTCGGAGCACGCCCGGTGCAATCCAGTACCGGCCTCGGTAGTAATCGGCGCGCTTCTCGCCGTAGCCCATGCTTACCCCTCGCAACAAGCGAGGGGTGGAGACCATGGCTGGCCTCCACCCCTCGTGATCGGATCTTCTGTCAAGCGGCGTTCCGTGCGCGACGCGGACGGCGCGCACGGAGACTCGCTACTGGCCGTACCGGCTGCGCCGTAGTGCGGCGCCGGGGCACGGCTTCGCCCTCGATGGCGTTTGCCGGGCTTGGCCGCTCTTCAAGAATGTGGAAGATCTCTCGAACGTGATCGCTGGTAAAGCGGTACCCGCTACCGCTCCTCAGGAAGGGGATGCGCCGTCGGCGGACTTGTTCCTTCACCCACCACTCCGAGCACCCCAGTGACGTCGCTACCTCCGCCGCCGAAAAGCTCAGGGGAAGTCCACTCTCTTTCGGCACCTTCGTGACTCCTCTCTGCTTCTGGGGAATCCGCAACATCCGCCACGCCGCAACATTGCTGGTCAGCGGCCTGTATTTGTGGCGGATGCTGGTTGTGTTGCGGATAGGTGCCGCCACGCGTGAACGTGGCGGCACCTATGGGGGGGGTGGTCAGCCCGCGATGCGGAGTTGGGGTGTGTCGGTTTCCGCGGACACGTGGCGGCTCTCAGAAGGGTCTTCCGCCACGGATTCGCCCTCGTTGACCTGCGGTGTTGCGGCTGTTGCGGCTGTTGCGGACTTTTCGGGGGTAGGGGGGCAGTAGCGGGCCCACGCGTCGCGGAGATCTTCCGCGTAGTAGCCCTTCGGGGTGCCGCTGCCGACCCGGATGCCGCGCGGCTTGATCGGGCTGTTGTTGGGCCGGACGTACTGGCTCAGGAGCTTGGACAGGCCGCGTGCGGCGAGCGGCTTGCTGTTCTGCCCGTCGTCGCTGAGGTCGGCCCACGGGGCGTCATCGAGTCCGTGGAGGACTTCGAGGATGGCGGCGGTGGGCATGCGGTCGGCTCCGCAGAACACCTTGTCGCGCAGGTCAGTCAACAGCCGGACCCCGAGTGAGGCTTCGTCGCCTTCCTGGGCTGCCTTGATGAGTGTGACGCAGGCGGCGCGGGCGCGTTCGGGCCAGTGGCCGCCGGCCGCGTCGGCGACCGCGAGGAGCGGTTCCCATACGTCGGCGGGACGGTCGGTGACGCCCTCGGGCATCTCCGGCCACGCCTGGGCGATCTCGTCGTGGATGGTGGCGGTCCAGTCGGCGAGCTGGTCGCGTAGGGCGTGGCCCTGCTTCTCGTGGACGCGGCGCCTGTAGGGCTCGCACTTCTCGTTGGGCGCCTTCTTGCGCATGCGGATGATGACGGAGCGGGTCAGGATCGTGTCCGGCAGGGAGCCGAGCCCGGCCATGGCGACGGCGCAGAACGAGGGGAAGAACCCTGCCTTTTGATCTGAGCCGTCGCCGACGCAGCGTAGGGACTTGGCGCCGCGCCGGTAGCCGGAGTTGAGGAACCCGCGGACTTCTTCGTTTCCGCCGGCCTTGGGGCCGAAGACGGTGTCGATCTCATCGAAGAGGAGTGTGGGGGTGCTCTCTTCTGCGGACACGAATCGGAAGAGGGCGTTGGCAGAAGCGTTGACGGTCGTCGCCGCGCGCGGCGTCAGCGTCTCCACGATCTCCAGCGCCCGGGACTTGCCCGATCCCGGCTCGGGGCTCAGGAAAGCGAGGCGAGCGGTGCCATCTAGTGCGTCCATGAGGTGGGCGTGGGCGTCCCACAACGTGACGGCGACGTAGGCGTGTTCGGTGGGGAAGACGTTGAAGCGTCGGTGGAATCCCTCGACCTCATCGAGCAGGGCGGCGCCGTCGATGGGCGCGGCCGGCATGGTCTGGGTCATGCGGCGGCCCTCCTTTCCGGAAGGTTGTGCAGGGGGCACACGGTGCGGTGGTAGGCGTGGGCGTCGATCAGCTCGCGTACGGCATCGGCGCCGCGGACGGTGTGGTCGCGTCCGCACGAACACCACGAACGCGCACTCGGTGTGCGGCGGTATGGCGTCCTGATCTCCAGCGCACCGACCACCCGCGGGACGGCGGGGGCGGTGGTGTCGTCCTCGGTGAGGACGGTGCAGGGAAGGGATGAAAGGACGCCTTCGGCGTCGTCCTTTGGCCGCACCACGGCCAACGGGCTTTGGGTCTTGTTGGCGGAGCGAGCCCTGATCGCGGCGGGGTTGGGGCTCTTAGTAGGAGGGGGACTGGTCATGCGGAAGTCCTCCGCTGCGGGTTGTGGGCGATGGACCAGTCCAGACCACGTGCGATGACGTCGTCGTAGTAGCGCTGGGACTGTGTGGCGTTGCCCGCCACCGCCCTACTAAGAGCCTCCTCGGCCTCCTTGCGGGTGAGGTCGCCGGACGCCACCAGCCGCCCCAGCGCCCGCGCGGCCCGCAGCAGGACAGCGTTGCGTTGGCCGTCGGGGGCGGTGGCCACGTTGTGCGCCTCGCCCCGCAGGGCGGCTGCGGAGTACCCGCTGCGGGACTCCGTGGAAGTCGCGATGGCGTAGTGCGCTGTGCGCTTCGGCTTGGCGCTCAGCGCACTGTGAAGCCATTGCGGCAGAGGCACCGGAGGCCGGTCGTCGGTGACGGTGTAGGCGCCCTGCGCGGTGGTGCTGCCGGGAGCGACGACGTAGCCGCCCCAGCCGCGGGTGTCGATGTGGTGGCCGACAGTGCCCGCAGTCGAGTGCAGGCGCGTTCCCTCGGGTTGGGTGAAGTACAGGTGTTGGCCACCGCTGGGGGTCCGCACCTGGTAGGTGGCAGGGAGTTCCTGTCCGGCGCGCTCGCAGAGCGCCAACAGGCTTTGGACGCCGTCAGGCGTTCCTTCTTGCTCGTCCGGCTTCAACACGTCCAAGTCGACGACCAACAGCCCGGACGGGCCGGTCGCGATCCCGATGTTGTACGGCTGGTGCGACCACGCCGCCATGACCATGTCCGGGTCGGTGGTGGCGCGCTGTTCGGGCTTCATGTGCCCGCCGGCGCACCGGCCGGTGCCGGGGCAAAGCCGTTCGGCGTGGCCTGCGGGCCGCTTGTCGCCGGGGCGGAGCGGGAACACGTGCCAGCCGCGACGGACCGGCTCCAGGGCCCACGCGAGCAGGGCGAGGCTGGTCATTCCGCCACCCCCGGCACATTGGCGTGGGGTCGCTGGATGGGGACAGGTTGGGTCATGCTGGATGCCTCCAACAGGTCTGTTGTGGGCTGGTTGGCCGGGGCGACCGCGTGTCTTTGGCGAGATCGGGCGGTCGCCCCGGGCGTTGTCAGAACGGCGGCTCGTTGCCCGGCTCCGCGGGGTTGCCCGCGGTGTTCCACGTGTCGTTGCCCGCCGGGCCGTTCTGGGCGCTGCGCTTGGCGTTGACGGTCACGGTGGTGAAGCGGACGGACGCGCCGATGTCGTCGATCTCGACGGCGAGCATGGAGCGCTTCTCGCCCTGCTCATTCGTCCAGTCGTGCTGTCGCATCCGCCCTGAGGCGACGACGCGGGAGCCCTTCTTGAGGCTGTCGGCGATGTGCTCCGCGAGGGTGCGCCAGGCCGCGCAGCGGTAGAAGGCGGTGGTGCCGTCCTTCCACTGATTCGCGGTGCGGTCGAACGAGCGGGGGGTGACGGCGATCGTGAACTTCGCGAGCGCGGCGCCGCCCTCGGTGAACTTCAGCTCGGGTTCGTCGGTCAGGTTGCCGACCAGGGTCACGGGGGTCTCTCCGAACGACATGCTTGGTCTCCTCAGTTCAAGGTCACTTGGAGCGGGCGAGTTTGAGGGTGATGCCGCCGACGCCGATGGGTCCGGCGGCGCCGGCGATGACGGTGGCGGTGTGGGCGGCGATGTCGAGCAGCCAGGCCAGGGCGGCGACGACGCCCCACGTGCCGAGCGCGGCGGCGCCGGCGATCGCGAACGGGATCAGTAAGCGTCGCCACGGGAAGTCGTTCTGACGGGTGCCGTGGACGACGATGACGATGGGCTGTCCGGTGGCCTGTGCGCGGTTCCAGGTGTCGGCGGGGATGTGCGGGGCGAGGTGTCCGGGCGGTTCGCGGTGGCGCATGGTGGTGCTCCCTTCCTGCGAGCCGTGATGTGGCAGGCGCCCGCTCGGAGGGTTCCGGGCGGGCGCCTGATGGTGACGGTGTGTGGTTGTAGTGGCTACTGGCTAGTGGCTACTGGCAAGGAGGAAAGCCCTGTTGAGGGGCCCTGGTGGCCAGTAGGGGGGTGCTCTACCGGCTAGTGGCAAGTTGCCGGTAGCCAGTAGCCGGTAAGCCGTGTGTGAGCGTTCAGGCGTGGTCGGGGTGGACGTAGACCGAGTGCGGTCCGTTGTCCCGGTAGACCAACTCACCCCGTTCGGCAGCCGCCTTGAGCGCATCGCGCACGGCCTGTCGGCTTCGGCTGACTCGGTCGGCGACGGCGGACGGCTTCATGCCCGCCGCGCCTGCTTCGGCGATCGCGGCGATCGCCTCCGGAAGCCAGTCCGGCCCACCGTCCCGCCCCGGAGCCTGCCCCGGCGCGGGGTCGGCGGGCGGGGTGTCCCGCAGAGCGGAAAGGTTCAGCCCCTCGCGCCGCGGGCGCTCCCGCTCGGTGCGGGTGCGGGTGGGTTCGGGGGCGGTGCCGAAGTGTTCGTCGATCTCGCGCATGAACGCGTCGGCCAGCCGGTCGGCGTCGGATTGGGGACCGTGCTCCGGAGCGGCCTGCTGGTCACGCAGGGCGCTCAGGTTCAGTCCGCGCCGTTCCTGCCCGCCCGCCTCGCCGCCGGATGCGGGGGTGGGGGTGACGGGCTGCGGGTTGTGCATCCAGGCGATGCGGTCGGCGTCCCACCGTCGCGCGTATGCCTCCCCGGCGGCCTTGGCGGACACGGTGTCCAGGGTGGGGTGGCGTTCGCTGGTGGCGGCGACGATCTCGCGGATCTGGCTGGGCAGGATCCGCCACGTCTTGAACAGCCCGGCGGGCGACTCGGGGGTGCCCATGAACCCGGCGCCCTTGTAGGGGGCCTGATCGACCTTGAGGCCGCGGGTGCCGGGGAAGAGCTTGCTGAGATCCATGCCTTCCTTCTCGCCGCCGGTCAGCGCGACGCGGACCTTGGCCTCACGGCGGATCATGAGGTTGCCGAGCACGGAGCCGGTGGATCCGAGTGCGGTCAGGACGGTGCGGATGCCCATCGCCCGGAGCATCCGGATCACTTCCAGGATCTTCGCGGCCAGCTGCTTCAGGGTCTTGTCCATGCTGGTGAGGATCTCCGCGCCTTCGTCGATGACCAGCATGATCTGCGGGATCGTCGGCCCGATCGGCAACAGGTCGGTGTCCTCACGGGCCATCAGCGACTGGTACTCGATCTTGCGCTGTTTGCCGATCCGCAGGACCGCATCGAGCATCGTGTGTGCCTCGTCCACGGTGCCCGCCAGCCAGTCGATCCCGGGCCTCAACGGCCGCTCACCGGGGGCTGGCTGGTGGGTGAGGGCGGGCAGGACCCAGGACAGGCCGGCCGATCCGGCGTTCAGGTCGATGACAAAGGTGAGCACGTCGGTGGCGCGGGCGAACCCGGCCAGGATGACGTGGACCATGTTCGTCTTGCCCGATCCTGTGGGGCCGACGACCAGCGCGCACTGCTCGCGCAAGTACGTCTGGATCTGCTCCGCGTTCGCGCGGTAGCCCCACGGGATGCCGGTGAGCAGGGACAGCGGGGCGTAGTCGGCCGGGTAAGTGGTGTCGGCTTCGAGGGCGTTGACGGTGGAGACATCGATCAGGGTGCGGCCCTGGTGGACACCGGGGCCCGCGATGGCAGTGCAGCCGTGCGGCAAGTGCGCGTCCGCCGACAGCGCCGCCGCCCGCGCGGCGATCTGGTCGTATGTCGTCCCGCCCGGGAGTTCGGCGTCGATCGTGAAGCCGGTTCCCGTGGCCCAGTGCTCGACAGCCAGGACGCGCACGGTGATGCCGCACACCCGCTGGATGCGGTCGACCCACTCTTCGGCGATCGCCCGCCGCTCCGCGGACAACTCCGCGGCCACGGCCCGCTGTTCGGCGGTGATCGCTTCCTCTTCGCGGGCTTCCTCGTAGAGGTTGGTGGAGCGGGTGGCGGTGGCCATGCCGACGCCGATCGCGGCGAGGGAGCCGAGCGCCTGCCAGGTCAGGGGGCCGTTGGTGATGGCCCACGTGGTCCAGCCCGCGCCGACCAGCCAGGACGCGGCGCGCGCGGCGATAGTGCGGCCGGCGTTACGGAGCCGGATGCCGGCGGCGGTGTGCCCGATGGCCCCGACCGTGCCGACGGCCAGCGCCCAGCCGGGCGGCATGGAGGTAGCGGCTCCGGTGGTGGCGACGGCGAAGGCGCCGGTGGTGGCGGACAGGGCGCCGGTCACGGGTCCGTGACCGGCCGCCCAGTCCCACACCGGACCACTCACGGCCTCCACCTGCGGGTTCTTGCTGTTCTGCTTGGTCATGGTGGCCTCGGTGGCAGTCATGGTCAGACGTTCCAGCCCTTCTCGGCCTCGGTGCCGTTGCGGGGGTCCTCGTGGCGGGCGATGTCCTGCGCGTGGACGTTCCGGAACAGCGGCACGAGGGTTTCGCCTGCGTCGACCGCGTTCAGGAGGGTGCGGTGGATGTCGTCGAACCCGGCCGCGATGTCCTTCTCGAAGGCGAACTCCTCGTCGGAGCGTTCGGCCAGGACGCGGAACGTGTTCGCGATCGACAGCAGCGCGGTGGGCAGGTTGTCGATCATCGCGAGAACTTCCATGTTCCCGTCGGGGTCGTAGGAGCGGGCCGCGTTTTCCATCTCCGCGGCGGCCTCTTCGAACTTGAAACCAGACACGTTGATGACCTCCGAAGCTGCGGTGGGAGCGGTGGGGATGAGGCAGGCGGGGCGTTCGACGCGGTCGCCGATCTCGTCCGTGGACGCGTCGGCGGCGGCCTCTTCAGCCGTCCGGGTGGCGCGGATCTCTTCGTCGCGGGCCGCGCGTGCCTCGCGCGCGGACAGCAACAGCCGCCGGTACAGGCGCCGTCCGGGGTGGACCAACCAGGACCAGCCCAGCTTCTTGCCGAGTGGGGTGGTCAGGCAGCCGAGCAGACCGGCCGCGCCGCCCGCCAGGGCGGCGAGCAGGCGACGGCCCTGGAAACGGGCCGCGGACTTCAGCAGGCCCCGGCGGGCCTTGCGGCGGGCGGGGGCCTTACGTACCTGCCCGCGCTTGGCATCGACCTGCGCACCGGTGTTGCGGTCACGGGCGGCACGGGCCTTGTTGACCAGGGCGCGACTGCCTGCAGCTGCCTTGCCCGCCGCCCAGCCGCCCGCCCGTCGCAGCAGGCCACGCGAACCCGCGGCCTTGCTGGCGCGAGCCGCGGTGCGGGCGTCGCGGCGGGCATCGGCGACCGCCCGGCGGGCGGCCGTGTTCTGCTTCCTCGCCGCTGACCGGGTCGGCGCCTGCTTCCGGGTGTCCTGCCGTAGCGCCCGCACCTGCCCGATACGCCCCGTGCCGGATCGCTCCGTGCCGGGGCGCGAAGCGTGACGCCCACCGAGACGCCCCGCGCCACTACGGCCGGAGCGCAGACGCGACTTCCCCGCACCGCTGCCCATGCGGGACTTGGCGCCCCCGCCGCGGCCACGGCCGCCGGAGAACAGGCCAGAGCCCCCACGGGAGCGCGAAGAGGAGGGGCTACGCATCGTGCCGCCCCTGCTGCCCTTGCGGCCGGAGCCGTTCGAACGCCCGCCCCCGGAGCCGCTGTTGGTGTGGCGGCGGGCGCGGATGGCGGCGGCGGTGCCCAGGACGGCGGCGCCGCCCGCGGCCACCGCGAGCGCGACCGGCCCGCCGCCGACCAGGGCGACGGTGCTGACCGCGCCGACGGCACCGTTCGTGCCGGTAAGGGCCAGCGGCAGCACGGGGATCCCGCCCGGCGTGTGCGCCAACTCCTGCTGCACAGCAGGTGTTTGCGGCTCCTCGCGAGGTGGGGACGGTGGTTCGGGCGGGGGTGCGGTGGCAGCCGGGTGGGCTACCGGTTCGGTAGTGGTGTCGGTCATGCTGAGGCCACTCCTTCATGGAGGAGAGCAGGGCCCGGACGCGTGCTTTGGACGGCTGAGCGTCCGGGCTCCTGCGGTGAAAGGTGCTGGTCAGAGCCGGTTGGGCTCCAGCGAGAAGAACAGGACCGTCGCCCCGCGCAAGTTCGGGTGCGCGTCGGTGACGGCGCCGTAGATCTCGTTGTAGGCGTCCTGCCGGGTGTCGCCGGGACGCAGGATGTAGGTACCGCTCTGCGTGGCGGACGCCAGTCCCGGCTTCTCGATGGACATCACCCAGAAGTGCGTGTCGTGCCGGGTGGTGTCGGTGCCGGCGGGAGTGGTCGTGGCGGTGGTGTGGGTCACTAGGGAAGTTCCCTTCTGATCAGCAGGATTGGAGGCGGAGTGCTGCGGGCGGCGGGCGGTCCGCCGCGGTGTGGGGATCAGCTCGCCGGGTCTGCGAAGGTGCCGCTCGCCGGGGGCTCACCGGGTCTGCTTCACTGGTTGCGTCGACTGCTTCCGGCAGTCGCGACGAAGGCCAGCCCACTAGTCCTGGGCTGGCCTTCATTGCGTCGTGTCGGACGGCTGCTTACGCTTCCGCCTCCTCCGCGTCGATCAGGGCGGCGTACGCCTTGCGCACCCGCTCTTCCTTCGCGGAGAAGCCCGCCGCGCGGTACGCAGCGAGAGCCTTGCGGTAGGACAGCGGGGGGTTCTCGGAGTGACGCAGCCACCGCAGGACGACCGTGAGCTGTTCCTCGCTCAGCGGCTCCCCCGGCTGAGGCGTCTCGACGCCGGCCACGGCCGCCACCTGTGCAAGCGCCGCCCAGTCGAGCGGGGTGTGTCCCGCACCCTGAGCCGCCGGGAGTTCCGGCGTCGGGGACACGGGGCCGACCTGCGGGGACACAGGGGACACACCCGGGGACACACCCCCGTCCGACCACTGGCCCAGCACCCGGGCCAGGTCCTCATCCGAGAACAGCGCCGGAACCTCCTGCGGGGTGCCGGTCACCGGATTCTTGCTGGCGACCTTCGCCAGATCCTTGGCCGCCTTGTGGCGCTCCTTCTGCGCCTGCCCGCGGGCCTTGTGCTCCTCGCGCTCCAGGACGGCGGCCGTCTTCTGGCGGTCAGCCTTAGCCCGGGTCACGGCACGGCCGATCGCCACCTGATCCCGCGTCGCGCTGCGCACCGCATCGATCTGATGCTGCGCCTGGGGGGAAATGCGGGTGGCGTCCCGCTCCACCGCCATGATCAGCGTCGCCTTGGCAGCGGCCGGAACCACCGCTCCGATGACCGCGACGACCGGCGTCGCGTACATCAGGCCGTGCGTGAAGAGCACGCCGACCGAGGTGACGAGGAAAACCCAACCCAGTACGGCGGGCAGCGTCCCCTTGGAGCCCTGCCGGCGGTGCGCGGTCTCCATGGCCAGCGCGTACAGCCACACCGCGTCGTAGATACCCGCCACGGTCAGGGCCAGCGGCTCCGGAGCCTGACGGGAGAGGATCTCCCCCACCGCGTAGACGGTCCAGCCCAGCGACAGGCCGGTCAGACCGACCGGCAGACTCCAGTGAACCGCCCTGCGGGCGGCTTCCTTCCACTTCTTCATGTGATCACTCCTCTTTGTGGTTCTGGTCGTCGGGGTAGGCGCACAGCACGCACATGCCGAGCGAGCGGGGCATGCAGTAGCTGTAGGTGATCCGGCAGCGCGGGCAGGTGCGGCGGGCGAGCATCGCCAGCGCCAGTGCGCCCCACTTGCGGGAGGTCATCGGCCGCACCGGAAGTGCGCGGTCGACGTGGTACAGGTAGGCGACCTTGGGGGTTCCGGTCCTGCGGTTGGTGCGCATGACCTGTGCGGCTATCGGTTGACCACCCGGGCGCAGGCCACGGGCCCGTAACTGCCGACGTGTCGCGAGCCCGTCAGGGGCGAGCTTCCAGGGGTAGGTGGGGACCCCGTAGCGGGCGCCGGTCGGGTCGAAGCACTTGCCCCACGCGGCGGACATCAGGCCGAGGCTCCGGTCGGTGCCGGATCGGTGATGTCGGCGTAGGCCACCAGCTCAAGCACCGCGCCCGCGTACTCGGCGGACGCCTTCAACACGCGCGTCCCATCGTCCGGACCCTGCGTACCGTGCTCCACGGCGTCCGGGGCGATGCCCAGCGCTTCGCGCCACGCCTCGAAGTCGGCCAGGCCGTAGTGGAAAGACAGCCTCAGTCGGTCCGGGAAGATGGTGGACACGTCCAGCATCGGCGCCGGAAGGTGCCCGAAGTCCGCAGCGAGCAGGCGCAACGCCCGCAGCGGCATGGACAGGTCATCCAGCGTCAAACCCTCGTTCATGCCACACCCCCCAGCGCGAGCAGGGCACCCAGGATGAGCAGGGCGCCGCCCGCACAGGTCAGGTCGATAGCACGGCGCAGGCAGGTGAACTTGGCCATCGCCAACCGGGACAGCTCCGCGACGTCCGCGGCGAAGTCGCTGGAGACGGCGGCGGGGATCTCCTGCGGCGTCAGCGTGGCCCATAGCGGGAAGCCGTGCCGACTGCGCAGGTTCGGCCGTACCGACCGCAGCAGCAGACCGGCCGCCGCGGCCAGCAGCGCGAGACCGAGCCCGCCCGCCATGTACGCAGGGAGGTTCAGGGGCAGGTCTCGTGCGACCGTCCAGGCGCCGGCGAGCACCGCGCCGACGAACGCCAGCAGCAGACCCGTCTTGGTATCGGTCCGCGCGATCTCCGCCTTCACTTCGGCGTGCGCGGCCATCAGGCCCTGCCCGGCGGCACTCACGCCGCCACCCCGCGGCGGACCGGACGGCAGCGGGCGGAGCGAACCAGGGGGATGACATCGAACAGGTCCGGGTTCTCCTCGATGACCTGCGCGGCCAGGCGGACCAGGTCGTCGGACATTTCAGGGTTGTCGGCGAGGATGTCGCGCGCCGCGTCCTCGCGGGCGGCTCGCTGTTCGTCCGTCTCGCCCTCTTCCCCGAGCCACAGCTCAACCGGGGTGCCGAGCGCCAGTTCCGCGAAGTCCTCAGCAGAGACGGCCTGTTGGCGGCCGATGTACGAACGCATGAATGCTCCTGACGTGGGAGGGACTGGGGGCCGGAGCAGCCGCAAGCGTGTTGGTGAGACGGCGGCGACTGTTCCGGAAGAACCCGAGCCGCGGTGCGGCAGGGGAGAGTGCCCCGGCCAGGAGTCGAACCCGGCCTGCGACCATCGAGGCGATCTCTGTGCGCGTTCCTGGACGCGCGGCCGTCTTTTCGACTCGGGGAGACGGGACCCACGTATGCAGTTCTCAAGGAGTGACCGGTGCGGGGCCCGCGGCGTGCGACCGAAGCCGCCTTCCTGCCGAGCTATCCCGTTCCGGCCTGACTTCAGATTGACCTATGTCAATCTGGGCGTCAAGAGGGTTCAGTGGAGGATCAGAGATTGACCTAGGTCCGGTTACCCTCGAAGCCATGGACCAGAGCCCCGAAGCGCCCAAGCAGACGCCCACGGCCAAGGAGATCGCGGCGCAGTTCCGCGCGAAGATCACGGGCCCCGACCACGAATACGAACCCGGCGACCGGCTCCCGCCGGCGCGCGCGCTCGCCAAGGAGCTTGGCGTGCAGCTCATGACTGTTCAGAGCGCGTTCGGTCAGCTCCGCGACGAGGGGTTGGTTCTCACTCAGCAGGGCCGCGGGACTTTCGTCCGCGATCCTGCTGCGCCCCTCGGCACCGAGCCGGGTAGTAGCCCGGCATTCACTGCCTTGGCCGCAGAACTCAGCACGATCCACAACGCCCTCCACCAGCTCGGGGAGCGTCTGGATCGGCTTGAGCGGCTTGTAGGCAGCGAGACACCACCATCGCCGTGAGTTCGTCCGCGCGCCTCAGCAGCCGTTCGGCCTTCACGCGAGCCTCGCTCAAACTCGCTTTGATCAAAGCAAGTTCAGCAGGCGTCATACCTTCCAGTTCGCCGCTTCGCTCATTGCTCCCTGACATGCCAATGAGCATGTGGGCGGGAACACCAGAGGACCCGGACAGACTGTCCGGGTCCTCTGTTCTTGCAGTTCAGGAGGGTTGACGATCCGTCATCGAGTAGCTTGGTCCACTGCGTTCAGCACTGAGGACCATGGAAGTTTGCGCCCCGCCGGCGCTTCCCGCGGCTCGTACAGCGGCCACACGTCCGGGCCGTAGACGATGTGAACGCCTCCCGCCCTGAGGGTGTCAATGTGGCTCTGCCATGCCGGATGGCGAGCGTGTGCCGCGTTCACTCGCGGGAAGACGACGACAGGCAAGCCGAGGGTGCCGATAGCCTCACCCACCTGCGTCAGCGCATGGTTGTCCATCACACCCATCGCGAGTTTGGCCACCATGTTGGCCGACGCGGGGGCGACCACGTAGCAGTCAACCGGTGGGTGCGGCCGAGTGTCTCCGGGCAACCGCGGCTCGTCACGCACTGGGAGACCAGTCAGCTTCTCCAGCCGCTCAACCTCGCCGCTCAGTCGCAGCCACTGACCTGCGGTCGGCGTCAGCGTGACGGCCACCTGCCATCCCTGCTCCATCGCGGGCTCAACTAGACCGGTGCGCAGCGCTTCTACGCCTCCAGCCGCAGACCCGACGACTCCGAGCACCCCGCGCTTGCCTGAACTCACTGCACCGCCCTGCACCGTTGAGCCATCACGAACACCTCGGACGAACGCGAGCCACCGGTCACGGGCGATTGCTTGATCAGGTCCCGCAGCGTCTCGCGCACCCTCGGATTGTTGCGTACGAGCTGCGGCGACGTGTGCTCCGCTGTACGCAGCTCCGCGAACGCCTCGTCCCCCTGACCAGCGAGCGACAAGGCACGCGCGTAGTCGATGCGGTGCGAGACGCTGCGCTCCTGCGGCATGTGGCCGACATTGATCCGGCCGTGTTCAACGACGTACGAGATGTTGTCGAGGTCCAGCTCAATGGACAGGCGATGGAGCAGGACGTTTGTCGGCCCGAATCCGGTCTGCCAGTAGTTCTCATCCGCCCCAAGGTCATCCGCGAGTTCTTCGGCACGGTCCAACAGCCCCGTGGCGGTGGGGCGATCCTGATGCCGCGCTGCCGCGACTGCGGCACGCAGGTGGATCATCCCCAACAGGCTGAGCGCCGCCGGATCGTGGTCGGTCACCTGAGACGACAGCCACGCGGCGGCCGTGTTGCCCAGTTCGAGGGCATCGTCGTAGCGCCCATTGGCGAGCAGGGCGTGTGTACCCGATCGCGCCGCGGACGCCAGCACGAGCGGGTCGTCCGACTCGTCAGCCGCTCGCATAGCGCGCTCGGCAGCGAGCCATGAGATGTCCGATTCGCCGATCTTCGCGAGCGTCGTTGCAGCGAGGTGGTGTGTCCGGGCCGACACCGCCCAGCAATCGCCCCGGTCCTCGCCGTGGCGCCCTGCTCGCTCCTCCAACTCCTGCGCCGTCTGGAGCAGAGCAGGGAGCGCAGCGATGACACTGCCGAGCCGTCCGCCCTGGTAGTCGTTCCAGGCTTGTTCCACACGGACGGCCGCAGGCGCAGGCGTCGGGAGCTGAGTCTCAGCGGCAGGGCCGAAGAGCAGACGCGAGAGGCGACGCGGGCTCATGAGAGCGTCGCGAACGGCCGGGACGTCGTCCCGTTGCCGCTCGTCTTCCATCAGGACGGTCTGCCCAAGCAGATCCCCGAGAGGCACACGCAGGACGCGCGACAGCTCCGTGAGCATGTCGATGCGTGGCGGATTTCGGCGTCCGGTTTCGATCTTCGCGAGCCAGTCGGTGCTACGACCGACCAGGCCGGCCAGCACCTCTTGCGTGTAGCCGCGACGCTTCCGGTAGAACGCGATGCGCTCGCCGATGCTGAGGTGATCTCCAAGACCACGCATTGCTTGATGCCTCCTGATCCAAGGGGCCTGCTTCACGGTACCGAGCAGGGCGACGACCTGGACAGATCGCCTGTTGGCTTGCTGACGATCTGAGTGTGCTGGGCCCAAAGCGGCGCACCCCGGACAGAACGTCCGGGTACCACAGCCAGCGTGAGCCCCGTGCTCTGAACCATCCACAGCTGAACGACCGGCGATCAGGCACCCCAACAACTCCCCTGGAGGGAGAGTTCACACAGAGACGGCACAGAAATCCTGCATTGCCTCATACATCGCGGCGGTATCGAATATAGTGTGACACAAAGGTATCATTTATTGCTTATGGGGGGGCAATGTCTACACAGTCAGCAACTGAAAGAATCAGCGGATCCGTACTGGTTCTCATAGCCGGTCTAATTGCCGACTTGTCGGCCACCGCTCTATTCCTTTTGTCTCCCGACACCCGAGCATGGCTGAAGAGCAACTACTTCCTCGTTTCACTCACAACACTGGCACTATTTGCGGCCATCGTGGGACTCCTAAACGCCACCATTTCACAGCGGGAGAAAATCTCACAACTACGCCACCAACTAGAGCATTTCACGTCCAAACTCACCGATCCCACGGCGCACGATATAGAGATGTTCAAAGCAGTCAACGATCACGCATCGCCTCAGAAAAGCTTCCTCGTCTGGCTGCGTGAGGGTTTTCTGGTAACACGCGCGCACACCGAAGGATTCCGAGATCTGGAAAGAATGGTTGAGTTCTTCGAGCGCGAACCCAGAGGATTCGACGATGAAGAATTGAATGCAAATTATCGGCGATTCATCGAAGCCGCGCGAGAGCTAGTGGACAAAATGGCGGATCACATGTGGTACGAGGGAGAGAATCTGGTACGACTTGAGATTCCGAGAGAGTGGGAATACAGTCAACCGGAAAGACTTGAACAGGCAATGCGCGAGATAAGCGAGGCACACGACTCGCTTATGACATCCTATGACGCCTTCTTTGTCGCGGCTCAGCAGAAGGGCCTATCTAGCGTCATCAGCTCGTCTTAGATAAGCTGAACAGATATGGGAACTGAAAGCTGACAACTCACCTAGGCGCCATGCATGTCCACGAAACGGCCATAGTGGCCTTGAAAAGCCAAGGTGATGGTTCCGGTAGGGCCAGTACGGTTCTTGGCAATGATCAAGTCGGCTTCTCCTGCTCGTGGCGAATCCCTCTCATACGCGTCTTCCCGATGCAGCAGAATCACAGTGTCAGCGTACTTTTCGAGCGACGCTGGAATGTCATACAATTCGGGGCGCTTACCCAAGCGATTCCGTTGAGGTCGTTCCGTCTGAAAGAGAGCGATCACGGGAACGTTGAGCCTCTTTGCCATCTTGCGAAGCTCCCGCGCCATGTGGGCAAGGTCGCGCTCATAGTCGCCTGATCCCAGGTCTGGATCCAAATCCATCAGATCAATACTGTCAATCAGTGCGAGTTTGAGATGCTTAAACGTGCTGAGCCACTCACAGGTACGAATGAATTGCTGAAAAGTGTAGGTGGGCTCGTCTTGCACAAAGAGCGGCGCCGAAGAAACAGACGGCATTGCCTGCTGCAGGCGCTGCCAGCCGTCATCAGTTATTGACGCTGACCGCATGTGATGAAGTGCCACACGTCCTTCAGCGGCCAGGATCCGCATCGTCGCTTCGTTGCGGTTCATCTGCAAGGAGGCGAGGAAACTTGTGCCCGCATGCTTCACCGAGCAGGTGCGAAGAAATTGCAATCCTAAGGTAGATTTCCCTATGCCGGACGCCCCACCCAAAATTACCAGCTCACCAGGGTGAAATCCGGACCTCAGTGAATCAAATTCACTGAATCCACTTGGAATGCTCTCGGTTTCCGATTCCGTCTTACCAATACCTTCGGCCTCATCAAGTACGGGCTCCAGGGAGTTGGAAACCAGCCCGATCCCGTAAAACTCATCCATGAATGAATACAATTCATCCTGGACATATTCCACGAGCGAGTCAACATCGGGTCCTTCGTCGGCCTTAAGTGATTGGCCGGCTAGATCAGTCAGTGCACCGCCCAGCAGGGCAAGCTTTCGCACCTTTGCAACTTTTGCCACATGCTCCGCATATCGAGCTGCCGCCTTCGAATCAGTGGATATCTCCATAATCGAGGCAAGATATTCGGCTACGTGAATCTTTCCAGAAGTTTGTGACATCACCTGCGCAGCAACGCTACTCGGAGATATTTCGGAGTGGCTACCGTACAGTTCAAGCAGGGCGATATAGACCTCACGAGGTTCCTCGTCGCTGAAGGCTTCCGGATTGACGATCTCGCTGACAATTCTTATCGACTCTGTTGACTTAAGCATGCAGCTCAGCAGAGTATGCTCGGTCTTGCGTTCTGCATCCGCAATTAGTGTGCAGACATTCGATCCACTATCCACGGCGTCTAGCGACTCGTCTCGGCCTGCCTCATCACCCTCTCTATAAATGCCGAGGCTTTTTGCGTGAGCGGTTTCCCGCAACAGCAAGAGCTGCTGAATAGCTTCCTCTTCATTTTGCTCTTCAGTCCCCCCTGCAGCTCCCTCACGAATCAGCCAAGAGGCCAAACTAACTAGCTGACGTGGATTTGGGAGCTGTTTCCCGTTGAGAATCTTGCCGATCGCTTGATAGTTCAGCGTCGTAGGCACTGAGTCATCTTGTTTCAACCCGACCGCTATCTGACGGAGGCCGGGCCTGCCGGCAGTCGCATAGGCGCGATGCAGGGCAACGAGAAGGTATCTGTGCGGGCCGATGGGCACCTCAGCCTCGCTCGGCATCACCAACCCACGCTTCCCCCGCGCTGTGGCCATCTCGCCCCCCGAGTGTCTCTGAGTGTCTCCGTGGAAGCATCCCACGAACCCTTGCTGCAGGTCAGCGAGTTGACGACACTCGCAGAGTGTCTCTTTGTGGCGCGGACCGGACACCCTGTACGAGTGGCGGCTGACGCTAGAACCACCGACCAGGCCGAAGGGAAGTCCATGCGTCACTGCCAGAAGAGACAGATCAACACCAACCGTCGCCAACTCGCCGTAGAGATCAAGGTGGTAGTGGTCGTGACGGTTGTACAGGTCCTACTTACCTTCAGCCTCAACGCGCTCTCAGCGACAGCTCTGTCCTGGGTGAAGTAGGCAGCGTGCCCATCTGCTGGCTCGGTGCCATGCCTGTCGGGTCAGACGGCTGCATCAGCACAGGGACCCACGTCGCGCTGGGAGAAATCTGGGAGAGGATCTTCTCCCGACATCCCCCAGATGCCCGGCGAGACCAACTCAGCCCAGAGCGCTGACCTGGGCATGTCTTCATAGTTAGGTCTGGATCTTGCCCTGAATTATTGGGACGAGGAGGTCGTGGGTACAACTCCCGCCACCCCGACATAGGTCAGCGGGCAGGTACTCATGTGAGTACCTGCCCGCTGACCTATAGGGGGTCAAGGGAATCCGCTAGTCAGTCGACAGGCTGCGCTCGATGTCACTGATCTTTCGGTACATCCGCATATCCCCAGGGATGCGCTTGAAGCCGTACCGGTCATAGAACGCGGCGGCCTCTTCGTCGAGGGCGTCAACGATGACGAATCGGGCTGCTACTCGCTGAACCGCAGCGACAACCTGCCCCATGGCGTCGGCAAGGAGTACGCCGCCCAGGCCTTGACCCTGAAGCGTCTTGTCGATCGCCAGTCGAGCCAGCAACACGGCCGGCATCTGGTTCGGGGAACCCCGACCCAGTTTCGGCGGCAGTTCCTGCTTCTCCACCACGTGCCCTGCCAGTGAGTAGTAGGCCACGACATGGGGATCACTGGGAGCGCACCACACAAACGTGCTCGCCGTTCGGTTGCTCTGGCAGTGCCTTGCTGAGGACATCAGCCACTCGTTCAGCGGAGCCTTCCCGCAGTCGAATGACTCCAGGAGATGCCGATCGCTGAGCGATTCCGATTCGTACACGAACTCGGACCTATGCCTTCCTGATGATCTCCCGAGCGCGGGCTGCCGCCTTAGCCAAGGCATCGTCCGACTCGTCCGGCTCGTTCAGCGAGACCACCATGGCCTCGTAGAAGTCCGGCGGTACAACCGTCACCTGCTCGCGGCGCAAGATGTCCTGTGCTGCCTGCCTCACGGCTTGCAGCACGAAGCTCGTGGTTGTCGCCTGACTCGCCTGTGCGGCCCGTTCGATCAACTCTTTGTCTTCTTCTGGAATGCGGATTTCTAGACGGGTTGTGGTCCTACGGGTCTTTCGTTCCTTTGTCTTTCGTTCCTTGGTCTGCTCGCTCATGGGGTTGGTCTCCATCTGGCGAGCCCCCCACTGAGAAAGGAGGCGTCGATGAGCTCCTCCTTCATCTCGGGCCACTGGGGGGCCCTTCCTTGTCAGGGCGAGCCCCCGGCTAGTCCGTGAGACGGGGCTCGCTGTCAGGGCGAGCCCCCGGCTAGTCCGTGAGGCCGGGGCTCGCTCTCTCTGTACGTACATCGTCCGTACGTCGAACGTCGCTGTCAAGCGGACGCTTGCCGCTGGAGTGGCCGCCAGTGGCGGGCTGGCTGCACATGTCAGCCGACTGTGGTCTCAAATGCGGTCTCAACCACCGCTCGCACAAACGCACTGCTACAGCTTCGCAACACACGACATAACGGCCGTCTACTGCCCGTATCAACATCAGCATGGCCACCACACCACCGCGCCGCCCCGGCCGCGCCGCTCGTCTGCAGCGCGTCGCCCGCCGACGCACCCGCACCCTGCCTCGACGCTCTGCCGCTCCGATCGGCTCCCGCTCACCGAGCCGGCGCTGCCGCACCGCCGGACCCCTATCTCTCACTGTCCGACAGCCAGAGGCTGCTGCGCCGGTCGCTGCAGCAGCTACGGACCGGCGGACGCGAGTTCATGAGATCGCGAGCACCCTGGCATCCCTGGGCACCCTGGCCGTGATCGTCCTCACCTGGCTGTCGCTTCAGCAAGTCGACAACGAGCAAGCCCTCACCCGCAGCGAACACGCCCTCACTCGCGAAGGGCAGGTAACCGACCGTTACAACAACGCCGTCAGCAACATCGGCGATGACTCTCGGGAGGTACGCCTGGGCGGCATCTACGCCCTGCAGCGCATCATGGAGGACTCCTCACGCGACCAACCCGCCATCATCAACGTCCTGTCCACCTACATCCGCAACCACGCCCAGAAGCCGAAGCACAGGACTGTCGCTCCCGAGGTGCCGGCCAGCGACATCCAGGCGGCCCTTACCGCACTCGGCAGCCGGAGTCCCGCCCATGACGGCACCGCGCTCGTAGACTTGCGCGGTACCTACCTACGGGGCGCGGACCTGGACAGGGCGAATCTGCAGGACGCGAAGCTGGACGGCGCAGACCTACTCATGGCGTCCCTGTCTGATGCCCACCTGGGCGGCGCAGACCTAGCCGATGTGGACCTGCGCGCCTCGGACCTGACCGACGCGGACCTGACCGACGCGGTCCTGGACAGGGCGGACCTGCGCTTCGCGAACTTGCGCGGCGCCGACCTGACCGAGGCCAAAATGGTCGGCGTGTACGTGCGCAGCGCGAAACTGCAAGACGCGAACCTGCAAGACGCGCTCGTGTTCTCTCCCGAGCAGTCCGATCCTGAGCGGTGAAAGAGTCCGGTAGGGGCGAGCTGGCCCGTTCTGCGAGTGCGCGGGCATGATGACGCTGTTGCGCCGGGCCGGTTCGCCTGCGTTCGCTCTGGCGTACGCCGGTCAGATCGTTGTGTAAAACTGCCACCAACGGACCGTTCCTCAGAGGCCGCACTCTGGGAGTGAACGGGGAGTGGATCAAGAAAATGATGATGCGCTGCGCCCACGCCAACCGACGCACACCAAGGCTCTGACCTGCCCATATACTCAACGATCCTGGTCAGCAATGTTTCCGCACATTATTCGGGACGAAGAGGTCGTGGGTTCAAATCCCGCCACCCCGACAGTGAAGTACCAGGTCAGGGGCCTGATCCACTCAGTGGATCAGGCCCCTGAGTGGTTACTGGGGCCGTCTTGGGATCCGTTTGGGAGCCGAGTTCGGGACACGGCTCCCACGGGTCGACGCCGCGACTGTCACGTGGAGCGGCCGAGGGCGACGCAGTCCCTCGCAAGATGTTCATGCTCTGGGAGCGCAAAGCACCCGCCTGCGAGAGGCTCTTCCACCAGCGCGCCGTCAGGCGCGACCGCTCGCACCTTCGCCTCCCACACTGCCCGCACGCGTACCGATCTCTCCGACCACGTGGGTAGAGCCGCAGCCCTGTGATCCCTTCTCACTCTGGCATCCGAAAAGTTGAACCTCACCTACGCCAACCTCAGCGACAGCCTCCCCTCCCAGGTCCGCGCTGATGAGACGGTCGTCGGCCGGGCCCAGGCCCCTGTGCTCATGGAGGGCACGACATCGGATCACACCGCCCGCCAGGCGGTCTCGATTTGTTAGGGCAGGCCCAGGTGGGCGAAGACGACGTCTCGCAGGCGGAGCACGGCGTCAGGGGCGGTGGCTGCGAGGACCGGGACAGCGTGGTGCCAGCCATCCGGGGTGAGAGCTTCTGTGAGGAGGAATCTTGCGCGGGGGAGATCCGGGCCCGACGGAGGTGGGAGTAGGAGGCCAGCCAGGCGCAGGACGATCGAGCCGGGGGACCAACGTTGTCCGCCAAGCCGAAATGGAGGTCGCTACCGTCGGTGAGCGTTAGCTCGGCCTCACAGTACTTGACAAACCCTCCGACTGGATCCGGATCGTCGTCGGGGACCTGTAACGCAAGGCCGTGCGGCGGACGGGCCGAGCATGGAGATCCCTGAGGGCAGCGGCTGGTGTGGCTCTCGCGTACGTCCAACCCGTGGCTTCATGTGACGTCGGCCGTCACCGGGCTGGTGGCCCTGGCCGCGGGTGCGACTGCCGGCGGTGGGCAGCTGGGTCCGGTTCCGCGCTGATCCTGATGGTGCCCCGCGGCCACGGCCCCGACCCCGGACGCGTCCTGCGCGCCCTGTCCCGACGGACGCCCACGCCGGAGCCGGTGCACGGCAAGCCCGTAGACGAGCCCCCAAACAAACCCGCAGACGAGCCCGCAGACGAGCCCATCGAGGAACCTTCCCTCGCCCGCCAGGCGGAACCGCATCGTCCGGCACCGGTCCCTCCCCTCGTGGGGACCGGTGCCGGACGGGCGGCGTGATGTCGATCCGTGTGCTGACCCGGCCGTGTTGGTCGGGCGGCCGGTCAGAGTGGATCGAGCGGCTGTGGATGGAACGGGTGCGGATCGAGCGGGTGCGGATCGAATGCGTGCGGATCGAGCGTGCGTGGATCGACCGCGTGCAGATCGAACCGAATCGGAAAGTGGCCGAGAACATGCGGCGCCATAACTGGTCTCTCCGAGCTCTGGGCTGGTGGCCTGTCCGGGCGACGCTTGAGAGCTGCGCTCTTGGGTCATGATCCTGCCAGCCGAGGGTGCCGACGAGGAGGTTCCGGTCTCCGGATGCCCCCTTAATCGCAGGTCAGCCATATAAAGTGAGTTTTCCGGTCCGGATGACCAGCTACGGCGGAAGTAAGGAGTGGAGGCTTTGAGTTCCGACTCCGAGGCGCGCCCAGCCTTCGCGGAACGGCTCGCGCTGCTGTACAAGGAGGCCGGCAACCCTCCGCTCAAGAGCGTGGCCGAGGCGGTCGTCCGGTTGAAGCGGGTCGATGAGCGGGGGCGGCCCGTACGGGTGTCCGCTCAGCGGATCAGTGACTGGCGGCGCGCCAAGAACGTGCCTGCCCAGTTCGCCGCCCTTCAGGCCGTGTTGCACGTCCTGATCCCGCAGGCCCGGCGCGCGCGGCCGACGCCCGTGTCCGCGGGGCTGTACGACCTGGGCCAGTGGCAGCGGCTGTGGGAGCGGGCGACCTCCGGGGAAGAGGAGGAGCAGGCTCCGGTCGAGGCCCCCGCCGTGTCCGGTGGGGTGTGTCCGTACCGCGGGCTGGCCTCGTACCGGCAGCAGGACGCCCGGTGGTTCTTCGGCCGGGAGCGCAGTACGGACGCCCTGGTCGCCCAGCTGCGCACCGTGGAGAAGTCCGGTGGCGGTCTGGTCATGCTCGTCGGCGCCTCGGGGGCCGGGAAGTCCTCCCTGCTGAACGCCGGTCTGGTGCCCGCCCTGCGGGAGGGCGCCCTGAGCGGTGAGAGCGGGCGGGCGAGCACCGTCGTACAACTCGTGCCGGGCAGCGATCCGCTGGCCGAGCTGGCCCGCCGTATACCGGAACTCGCGGACGTCGTCCGTTCCTCGGCGGCGCGGGCCCGCCGAGGCAGCTCCGCGCAACCCTCGACCGACTCGGCCGGCTCTGCCGACTCGCGCGGGCCCGGCGGACCGGGCAGGGCCGCGGACCACGACGACACCGAGCTGTGCGCCGAATTCGTGCAGGCCACGCGCGAGGCCCTGCGCGCCTGGGCCCGGCGTGAGGCCTCCTCGGACGCTCCCGCCGTGCTCATCGTCGACCAGTTCGAGGAGACCTTCACCCTCTGCCCCGACGAACTGGACCGTCGTACCTTCGTCCATGTTCTTCATGCCGCCTGTACGTCCCCCGCGGCGGACGACCCCGCCCCCGTGCTCGTCGTTCTCGGCATCCGTGCCGACTTCTACGAGCGCTGCCTGGCCCACCCCGAGCTGGCCGACGCGCTGCAGCACCGGCACATGGTGCTCGGGCCGCTGACGACCTCGGAGTTGCGGGAGGCCGTGACCGGGCCGGCCAAGGCCGTGGGGCTGGAGTTGGAGCCGGGGCTGGCGGAGCTGATCGTGCGGGAGGTGAGTGCGGGCGGGCCGCGCGGCGGAGGTGCCTCCCACGCCTTCCGGGCTGTGGGGGAGCATGACGCGGGGGCGTTGCCGCTGCTCTCGCACGCGCTGCTCGCCACCTGGCAGCGGCGCAAGGCCGGGCGGCTGACGCTGGCCGGGTATCGGGCGGCCGGCGGGATTCAGGGGGCCGTGGCCGCTACGGCGGAGAGTGCCTGGTCCGACCTCGATCCGGCGGCGCGCACCGCCGCGCGGCTGCTGCTGCTCAGGCTGGTCCGGCTCGGCGAGGACACCCAGGCGACCCGGCGGCGCGGGACCCGGCGGCAGCTGGCGGCGGAGTCGACCGATCCGGGCAAGACGGAGGAGTCGCTGGAGGCGCTGGTACAGGCCCGCCTGGTGACGCTGGACGCGGAGACCGTGGAGATCACCCACGAGGCGCTGCTCCATGCCTGGCCGCGGCTGCGGGACTGGATCGACGACGACCGGCACGGCAATCTGCTGCGCCAGCGGCTGGAGGAGGACGGCCGGGCCTGGGAGGAGTCCGACAGGGATACGTCCCTGCTGTACCGGGGGTCCCGGCTGGAGCAGGCCCACGGCTGGGCGCGGTCCGCCGGGGACACGTTCCTGACCCGGAGCGCGGTGGAGTTCCTGGCCGCCTCGGTCCGGCTGCGCAGGCGCACGGTGTGGATCATGCGCAGCGGGGTCGCGGCGCTGGTCGCGCTGGCGCTGCTGGCCGCCGGTACGGCGGTGGTCGCCTGGCAGCAGCGGGACGACGCCGTGTTCGCGCAGGTGCTCGCCGAGGCCGACCGCGTGCAGGACACCGATCCGTCGCTGTCCGCCCAGCTCGACCTCGTGGCCCACCAGCTGCGCCCGGACGACGAGGGCGCGAACAACCGGCTGATCTCGATCGTCAACGCGCCCCTGGCCACCCCGCTCCTCGGCCACACCGGCGCCGTCTACCTCACCACGTTCAGCCCGAACGGCCGTCTCCTGGCCACCGCCAGCTACGACCGCACCGTACGCCTGTGGGACGTGAGCGACCGAGCCCGGCCCAAGCCGCTGGGCCGCCCCCTCACCGGCCACACCAGCTGGGTGAGCAGCGCCGTCTTCAGCCCCGACGGCCGCACCCTGGCGACCGCCGGCGACGACGGCACGATCCGTCTGTGGGACATCCGGGACCCCGCGCACCCGTCGCTCCTCGGGGCGCCCCTGACCGGCCACGAGGGCACGATCTACCTGATCGCGTTCAGTCCGGACGGCCGCACCCTGGCCTCCGCTGGCGACGACAGCACCGTACGCCTGTGGAACATGGCCGACCCGGCCAAGGCGAAGGCGCTCGGCGCGCTCACCGGGCACACGGCCGCCGTACGGTCGGTGGCGTTCAGCCCGGACGGGCGCACCCTGGCGGCGGGCGGCGACGACGACACGGTCCGGCTGTGGAACACGGCCGATCCCCGTCGCCCGGAGCCGATCGGCGAGGCGCTGACCGGTCACACGGATCTCGTGCACTCGGTGGCCTTCAGCCCCGACGGCCGCACCCTCGCCAGCGGCAGCGCGGACGACACGATCCGGCTGTGGAACCTCGCCGATCCGGCGCACGCGACCCCGATCGGCTCACCGCTGAACGGACACACCGGCCCCATCTGGTCCGTGGCCTTCAGCCCCGCCGGCGACCGGCTCGCCGCGGCCAGCGCGGACAGCACCGCGAGTCTGTGGAACGTCTCCGATCCGGCGTCGCCCTCGCAGGTCGGCGAGCCGCTCGCGGGCGCCAGCGGCGAGATGTTCGCCCTGGGGTTCAGCCCCGACGGCCGCACCCTCGCCACCGGCAGCGGGGACAGCAAGGTCCGCCTGTGGTCGGTGCCGACGTTGGACATGCCGGGCAGCAGCGGGGCGTTCCGACCGGACGGGAAGGTCCTCGTCACCGCCGCGCGCGACGGCAGGGTCCGGCTGTGGAACGTGTCGGCTCCGGGCCGGCCCGTGCCCCTGGGCAAACCGTTCATGCCCGCTGACGGCTATCAGCGTTCGATGACGTTCTCCCCCGACGGCCGCACCCTCGCCGTACGGACCGGACACCACGCGCTGTACCTGTGGAACGTGACCGACCCGGCCCACCCGGTCCTGGCCGGATCGCCCCTCACCCTGCGCACCCGCTTCGCCGGCGCCGACTCACTGGCCTACAGCCCCGACGGCAGCACCCTGGCGACCGCCTACGAGGACCGCACCATCCAGCTGTGGGACGTCCGCGACCCGTCCCGTGCCGTTCCGCTCGGTGCCCCGCTGACCGGTCACAAGGGCTACGTCAACGCCCTCGCCTTCAGCCCCGACGGCTCCGTGCTCGCCAGCGGCAGCGCGGACAACACCCTGCGGCTGTGGAACGTGTCCGACCCGCGCCACGTCACCCGCCTCGGCAAGCCCCTCACGGGCCATGCGGCCCCCGTCAACTCGCTGGTCTACAGCCCGGACGGCCATACGCTCGCCAGCGGCAGCGACGACGACACCGTACGGCTCTGGGACGTCACCGACCCGCGCGCGGCGACCTCGCAGGGCTCCCCCCTCACCGGCCACACCGAGTCGGTCGTGTCGCTGACGTTCAGCAAGGACGGGGACTACCTGGCCAGCGGCGGCAATGACAACACCGTCCGGTTGTGGAACGTCTCCCGGCCGTCCGACGCCTCCGCGATCGGCCAGGCGATGAGCCCCAACGCCAAGACGGGCAACTTCCTGTCGTTCAGCCCCACCGGTCACATGCTCGGCGTCTCCAGCGGCAGCGACACCGTACGGCTGTGGAACCTGGACGTGGAGCAGGCGATCCGCCGGGTCTGCTCGACCACGCGGGGTGTGCTGACACGGGAGAAGTGGGACGAGTACCTGCCGCGGCTTTCGTACGAGCCGCCGTGCGAGAAGTAGGCCTGTACGCCGACTGGGAATTGCCTGTGTGCTCGGTGGAGGCGGTCCGCGCGCTCGATGGAGGTAGTCCGTGCGCTCCGTGATGGAGCAGAAACGCATGTGGCATGACGAGGGTCCAACGGACAGCGGTTTCCGTGATCCCGGTCACAACCCCTCCACGTAGCCGATCAGTCGGCTCCCGCCGGAGAGGCAGCCTTGTTACTGTTGGGGACAGCCCGATCGCTGGTGCATCCCCCGTCGCCAGCGATCGGGCCTTCGCATGCCCGAAGCCGGAAAGGTGGTGGGCCCCGCAATGACCCGGCGCCTCATCGTCGTCACCGCCGTGCACGGCCCCTCGGCGGCGTTCCTGCCGGAGGCCTACGCCTCGCTGGACGCGCAGGAGTTGCCCGCGGGCTGGGAGTGGCACTGGGTGATCCAGGAGGACGGCAGGACGGACCAGGTCCGCCCGTACGTCCCCGACGACGCGCGCGTTACCTTCCGTCAGGGCCGTCCCGGGGGCCCCGGAGTGGCCCGCACCATCGCGCTCGCGCACGCCGAGGGCGAGTACGTGAAGATCCTGGACGCCGACGACCGGCTCACGCCGGGGACGCTGGCCCGGGACCTGGCCGTCCTGGAGGCCGACGGCACGGTCGGCTGGACGACCTCCCGCGTCCTGGACCTCCTGCCGGACGGCACGACGGCCGGTTTCCCCCACGACCCCGACGACGGGCCGATCGAGCCCGGTGCCGTCCTCGACTTCTGGAAGGCCAACGACTTCCGCGCCCAGGTCCACCCGGCGACCCTCTGCGTACGCCGCGACCTGCTGCTCGGCCTCGGCGGCTGGATGGCGTTGCCGGCGTCGGAGGACACGGGCCTGCTGCTCGCGCTGGGCGCCGTGAGCCGGGGCTGGTTCTCGGCGGAGGTGGGGCTGCTCTACCGGAAGTGGGAGGGCCAGATGACGGGGCAGCCGGCCCACGTGGACGCGGCGGAGCGGGCGGCGCGCATGGCGGTGGTGGAGGCCAGGGCGCGGGCGCTGGGCTCGTTCGGGTGGCGCTGTCCGCCCGCTACTCGCTGAGGGAGATGGCCTGGGACGGGCACTTCTCGACTGCCTCCCGCACCTGTGGATCGCCCCCGCTGCCCTCCCGTCCCGCTCGCACGACTCCGTACTCGTCCACGAACTCGAAGACCGACGGGGCGCGGTGGACGCACTCGGCCGAGCCGTAGCAGAGGCTGGGGTCGATGGAGACCTTCGTGGAGATCTTCGTGGAGTCCTTCATCCGCGCTCCCGTCGTACGCACGCACTCCCGTCATGGACCTTCATGACTGGCCTGCCCAGCCGACGAGCCCGCTTAATCCTCCCGGTCGACTCCCCTGCTTGATCCTCCTGGTCAATTCCCCTGGTCAAAGGGGAGTTCGAGCATCCTGATCGCGTTGCCGCGCAGCAGCTTGTAGGCGACCTCGTCCGACAGCCCGCCGACATGCTCCTCGGCCACCCTCTTGGTCTCCGGCCAGGTCGAGTCGACGTGCGGATAGTCCGTCTCGAAGGTGGCGTTGTCGACGCCGACCGTCTCGATCGCCTCGATGCCGTGCTTGTCCCGGAAGAAGCAGCAGAAGATCTGGCGGTAGTAGTACGTCGACGGCGGCTCCGGGATCAGGTCCTTCACGCCGCCCCAGGCCCGGTGCTCCTCCCAGACGTCGTCCGCGCGCTCCAGGGCGTACGGGATCCAGCCCATCTGGCCCTCGCTGTACGCGAGCTTGAGCCGGGGGAACTTCACCAGGACCCCGGAGAAGAGGAAGTCCATCATCGACGCCATGGCGTTGTTGAAGGACAGGGACGCCTGGACCGCGGGTGGGGCGTCCGGGGAGGCGGCCGGCATCTGGGAGCTGCTGCCGATGTGCATGTTGACGACCGTGCCGGTCTCCTCGCAGGCCGCGAAGAACGGGTCCCAGTAGCCGCAGTGGATGGACGGCAGCCCCAGATACGTCGGGATCTCGCTGAACGTCACCGCCCGCACCCCGCGCGCCGCGTTGCGGTGGATCTCGGCGACCGCGAGGTCGATGTCCCACAGCGGGATGAGGCACAGCGGGATCAGCCGGCCGCCGCTGTCGCCGCACCACTCCTCGACCATCCAGTCGTTGTAGGCGCGCACACAGGCGAGCCCGACCTCCTTGTCCTTGGCCTCCGCGAAGGTCTGTCCGCAAAAGCGCGGGAAAGTCGGGAAGCAGAGCGAGGCCTCGACATGGTTGATGTCCATGTCCGCCAGCCGGGCCTTCGGGTCCCAGCAGCCGCGCCGCATCTGCTCGCGGGTGATGCCGTCGAGCGTCATCTCGTCCCGGGAGAAGCCGACGGCCGCGATGATGCGCTTGTACGGGAAGAGGTCGCCCTCGTACTCCCACCAGTCGGTGAGCTGGCCGTCCGGGTCCGTGGTGAAGCGGTACTTACCGCCGATGTACTCCAGTTCGCCGATGCCGGCTGTGAGGGGCTTCGGACCCCGGTCCCGGTACTTGGCCGGGAGCCAGGTCTCGAAGAGGTGCGCGGGCTCGATCACGTGATCGTCCACGCTGATGACCTTGGGCAGGTCCTTGGTGCCGCTCTCGGTACTGGCCACGCCATGCCTCCCGAATCTGACGACCCATCAGATTCAGGGTAGGGCTCGGGTCGTGGAGCGGCAAGAGAGGACGCTCGTCAGCCGTTCCAGCTCTCGTCGTACGGATCCGTCGGTTCCGCCACCGGCTTCGCCTCCGTGACCTCGATGAACGGGATCGGGCCGCCGTTGACCGGGTCCTTCATGCGGCGCGGGGTGTAGGTGCCGGTGATCCGGAGCCAGGTGTCCGGCTGGAGGACCGGCGGGACCGCGCCGGTGAGGGCGACCTTGACCGGCTGGGCATCGGCGGCACAGCAGTTGAGGGCCATGCGGACCAGGTAGGGGGTGCCGTCGCGGTCCAGGGAGAGGAAGCCGGTGAGCTGGATGCGGCGGCCCCGCAGGGTGCGGCCGTGGTCGTAGACGGCTCGGCCCGCGTAGTCGACGACATTGAGGGGCAGGGGATCGGCCGCCGGGAGTTCGGGGTAGGCGAGCGGCTCCTGAAGGGCGGTGCCGGTGCGGGTCGCGCTGTAGGAGCCCAGGGCGGGCGGGGCGACCAGGATGAGGGCGAGGAGAGGGAGGACCAGGAGCCAGGAGACGCGGGGTTCGGAGTGGGTGTGCTCGGCGTCGGGGCGTTCGTCGTGGGTGTGCTCGGCGTCGGGGCGTTCGTCGTGGGTGTGCTTCCGGCTTCGGGCCCGCTTGCGCTCGTACCAGACCGTCGCCACGGCGGCCGCGATCAGCACCGCGCCGGCCAGCAGCACCAGCGGGCGCAGGCCCTGCTTGACGTACCGCAGATAGAGGTCGGTCGTGCCCGCGTGCAGCAGAGACGCACCGAGGAGGAACAGGACCGCCGACTGGGCCTGACGGTTCACAGGAGCACCGCCCCGACCAGTACCGACACGATCACGGCCAGCGCGAAGGTGGCCGGTGCGAAGCGCAGGGCGAAGGCGCGGCCGAAGGTGCCCGCCTGCATCGCGAACAGCTTCAGGTCGATCATCGGGCCCACGACGAGGAAGGTGAGCCGGGCGGTGAGCGAGAACTGCGACAGCGACGCCGCCACGAACGCGTCCGCCTCCGAGCAGATCGACAGCACCACGGCGAGGACCGCCAGGGCCAGCACCGACAGCACCGGGTTGTCGGCCGCCGTGCTCAGCCACGTCTCCGGGACCACCGCCTTGAGCGTCGCCGCCGCCATCGCGCCGACCACCAGGAAGCCGCCCGCGTGCATCACGTCGTGCCGGACGGAGCCCCAGAAGGCCTCGCCCTTGCTCTGGCCGTCGTAGGACATGCGGGAGGGCGGTCGCAGCCAGTCGGTGCGGCCGAGGCGCAGCCACAGCCAGCCCATCGCGCACGCCACCAGCAGGCTCGCCACCAGGCGGGCGAGGACCATCTCGGGGTTGCTGGGGAAGGCGACCGCCGTCGCCGTCAGCACGATCGGGTTGATCGCGGGGGCGGACAGCAGGAACGTCAGCGCCGCCGCCGGGGTGACACCGCGCCGGACCAGCGCCCCGGCCACCGGCACGGACGCGCACTCGCAGCCCGGCAGCACCGCGCCCGCCGCACCGGCGACCGGGACGGCGAGGGCGGGGCGGCGGGGCAGGGCGCGGGCGAAGAAGGACGGCGGCACGAACACCGCGATCGCCGCCGACAGCAGCACGCCGAGGACCAGGAAGGGCAGCGCCTGCACCATCACCGCGACGAACACCGTCGTCCAGCTCTGCATCACCGGTGCGGAGAGCGCACGGCGGATCGGGCTCTGCAGGAGCACCAGCACGAGCAGGAGCATGGTGAGCAGGAGCGGGGAGTTGAGGTGCCTGCCTTCCTCGGCCCGCTCCCCCGGCGAGCGGCGGTCGTCGTCGGCGTCGCGGTCGTCGATCCGCGGCGGGACCGCTTTGGTGATCGCCACGGGCGAGGTACCTCCGGTGGTGCGGAAGGGCGCTGGTTCCCTCCCCTCCAGTACGGCGGGAAGGGCGCGGGCGTTCAGGGTTCCGGAGATCACGTCTGGAACCACCCGTCACATTGAGGCAGTCTTTCCCCTTGTGGGGAGCGTTCCGAATCAGGGCTTAGCAAGTGACACCGCCACGCACATGGTGGTGTGCGGCGACGACGGGCTGGCGCATCGGCTGGCCGCCGAACTGCGTGGTGTGTACGGCGAACAGGTCACCCTCGTCGTGCCGCCCTCCGAACGGACGGTACGGACGCCGGTCGTGGGCCGGGCCCGGGCCGCGTCGGCGGCGCTGTTCGACCGGATGGTGAACGCGGCCGTCAACCGGGCGGGCGGCGGGACCGGCGGAGCCGGCGGCGGCAGTGAACCGGCCGGGAGCATCCGGGTGGTGGAGGCCGCGGAGGCCACCGAGGACAAGCTCGCCGAGGCGGGCGTCGAACAGGCCGCCGCGCTCGCCCTCGTCTATGACGACGACGAGACCAACATCCGCGCCGCCCTCACCGCCCGCCGACTCAACCCCCGCCTCCGCCTCGTCCTGCGCCTCTACAACCGCCGGTTGGGCCAGCACATCGAGGAACTCCTCGACCAGGCCGCCGCGTTGGCGACGGGCGTCGGCGACGCCGGTCTCGACGCCTCTACGACCGTGCTGTCCGACGCCGATACGGCCGCCCCCGCGCTGGCCGCCACCGCCGTCGCCGGCACCACCAAGGTCGTCCAGACGGACGGCCTACTGCTGCGCGCGGTGGAGCGGCCGCCCCTGCGACCTGGGCAGACGCCGCCTTCCGGGCTGGCCACGCTGGCCGTGCTGTCCAGCAACGACCCGGCCGGCGCGGACAGTTCGGACGGCAACAACGAGCACGGTCCGCTGCTGCTGCCGGACGCGGCGGAGGTGCGGGGGGCCACCGGGCGGGGCACGGTCGTCCTGGAGCAGGTGTCGTACGCGGGCCCGTCGCTGCCGTCCGGCAGAGGCGTCGTGCCGTCCTTCGGGTCCCTGTTCTCCCGGCGGTTGAGGTGGTCGCTGGCGGGACTGGTGGGCTGTGTGGCGGCGCTCGCCGTGGCGCTGACGCTGGTGACCGGGGAACACCCGCTCTACGCGACCTACATGACCCTCCTCGACCTCTTCGCCATCAACGAACCCGCACTGCACGAAGGCCTGGCCCGGCAGATCCTCCAACTCCTGTCCGGGCTGATGGGACTGCTGCTGCTTCCGGTGCTGCTGGCAGCGGTACTGGAGGCACTGGGCACGTTCCGCTCCACGTCCGCGCTGCGCAAACCGCCGCGTGGGCTGGGCGGCCATGTGGTGCTGCTCGGGCTGGGCAAGATCGGCACCCGGGTGCTGACCCGGCTGCGGGAACTGCACATTCCCGTGGTGTGCGTCGAGGCCGACCCCGAGGCGCGGGGGATGGCGACGGCCCGGCGGCTGCGGGTGCCGGTGGTGCTCGGGGACGTCACCCAGGAGGGCGTCCTGGAGGCGGCCAAGATCCACCGGGCGCATGCGCTGCTCGCGGTGACCAGCGCCGACACGACCAACCTCGAAGCCGCCCTGTACGCCCGCTCCGTCCGCCCCGACCTCCGGGTGGTCCTACGCCTGTACGACGACGACTTCGCCACCGCCGTCTACCGCACCCTGCGCGCCGCGCACCCCCACGCCTCCACCCGCAGCCGGAGCGTGACGCATCTGGCCGCGCCCGCGTTCGCCGGGGCGATGATGGGGCGGCAGATCCTGGGGGCGATCCCCGTCGAGCGGCGGGTGCTGCTGTTCGCGGAGGTGGATGTGGCCGGTCATCCACAGCTTGAGGACAAGACCGTCGGCGAGGCCTTCCAGGCGGGTGCCTGGCGGGTGCTGGCGCTGGACCGGACCCCGCGGGAGGAACGCCGCGACGATCGCCGGGAGGAGCCGGCGGTCGAGGAGGCGTACGAGGATGGTGGCCGGGCGGGGGACGGGTCGGGGTGGGTGTGGGACCTGCCCGACTCGTACGTGCTGCAGAAGGACGACCGGGTGGTGCTGGCGGCGACGCGGCGGGGGTTGGCGGAGTTGTTGGGGAGGCGGCCTCGGGAGCGGGCGGAGGCGTAGGGCTCCGCCACTTCGACGCCGGATTCCGGGCTGGCGCCCCTTCGCCCCCGGGTTCCTGGGGGCTGCCGCCCCCAGACCCCCGCTTCGGCCCCGAAAGGGCCTCGTCCTCACACGCCGGACGGGCTGGAATGCCCACCTCCCGCCTTCAAGTGCCGCTCCGCGAAGTCCAGTTCCAGCTTCACCTGCTTGATCCGCTCGTCCACCACCAGTGAGCCGTGACCGGCGTCGTAGCGGTACACCTCATGCACCGCCCCTCGGGCCTCCAGCCGCTTCACGTAGTTGTCGATCTGGCGGATCGGGCAGCGTGGGTCGTTCACCCCTGCCGAGATGTAGACCGGGGCGGTCACCCGGTCGACGTACGTCAGCGGGGACGATGCCTCAAAGCGCTCCGGGACCTCCTCCGGGGTGCCGCCGAGGAGGGTGCGGTCGAGGGCCTTCAGGGACTCCATCTCGTCGTGGTACGCCGTGACGTAGTCGGCGACCGGGACCGCCGCGATGCCCACCGTCCACGCGTCCGGCTGGGTGCCGAGGCCGAGGAGGGTGAGGTAGCCGCCCCACGAACCGCCGGTCAGCACGGTGCGGGCCGGGTCGGCCAGGCCGGACGTCACCGCCCATTCCCGGACCGCCGCGATGTCCTCCAGCTCGATCAGTCCGACCCGGTGCTTGAGCGCGTCCGTCCACGCTCGGCCGTAGCCCGTCGAGCCGCGGTAGTTCACCCGCACGACCGCGTAGCCGTGGTCCACCCAGGCCGCCGGGCCCGCCGCGAACGCGTCGCTGTCGTGCCAGGTCGGGCCCCCGTGGATGTCGAACACGGTGGGGAGGGGGCCCTCCACGCCTGCGGGGCGCTGCACGAGGGCGTGGATGCGGCCGCCCGGGCCCTCCACCCACACGTCCTCGACCGGGACCGAGCCGGGGGACTTCATGCCGGGCGGGTCCAGCACGACCTGTCCCGTCGTCGACCGCACCGCCGACGGCTGCGCCGCCGACGACCACAGATACTCCACGCTGCCGTCCGGCCGGGCCGTCGCCCCGGAGACCGAGCCCGCCGGGGTCGGGATCCGCACCAGCTCACGCCCGGCCAGGTCGTAACGGAACAGCTCGCTGCGCGCCTCGAAGCTGTGCGCGATCAGCAGACCGGTCCCGTCGGGATACCACTCCGCGCTCACATCGCCGGGCAGCTCCAGCGCGAGGTCCGTCTCCTCCCCCGTCGCCACGTCCCACACCAGCGGCTCCCAGCGGCCCCGCCTCTGGTGGCCGATGAGCAGGCGGGGGTCGCCGTCGACCGGGGCGAAGCCCAGGACCTCCAGGCCCAGCTCCTCGGTGCCGCCCTTGGTGTCGTCGAGCTCGGCGACCGCCGTGCCGTCGGGGCGCAGGACGCGCAGCGCCGAGTGCATCGCGTCGCCGTGCTCGGTGTGCTCGACGGCGATCAGCGTGCCGTCGTGCGAGAGGTCGCCGACGCCCGCGGACTCTCGGTGGCGGTAGAGCTCCGTCGGGGGCTCGCCGGTGCGGGCCAGATGGATCGTCGTGCCGTCCTCGTCCGTGGAGCGGCCCACGATCGCCGTACGGCCGTCGCGGCCGAGGGCGAGGCCGGCCGGGTAGGACGGGTCGAGGCCCGGCGCCGCGAGCTCGTCCTCGCCGCCGCCGAAGCGCTGGCGGCGCCAGACGCCGAACTCGTCGCCGTCCTTGTCGTCGAACCACCAGATCCATGTGCCGTCCGGGGAGAGCACGCCGTCCGTCGTGCCGTTGGGCCGGTCGGTCACCTGGCGCTGCTCGCCCGTCGAGCGGTCCCAGGCGTACAGCTCGTACGTCCCTGTGGCGTTCGACACGAACAACGATCGGTCCGGGGCGTCCTCCGCCCAGTCGGGCAGCGACACCCGGGGCGCCCGGAAGCGCTTCTCCCAGTCCGGCATGTCCTTGTCCTGCATCTGGTGATCCCGCGAATCGGACCCGTGGCTCTCAGTCATGGCCCCATAGTGCCTGGCCCGGCCGACAATCCGCTGGCGAGGTCCCCAGCCTGTGGATAACTTCGCGCCGCGCGGTCTTCGCCCCCGCCGCCCCTACCCGTCCCATCCTCCAGGGGCTCCGCCCCTTCGACCCCGGGCCCGGGTCCCTTCTGGGGGCTGCCGCCCCCAGACCCCCGCATCGGCCCCGAAAGGGCCTCGTCCTCAAACGCCGGACGGGCTGAAATGACGGCCCCCTCGGGTGGGTGGGGGATCGGGACGGTGGAGCCTCGTCCTCAAACTCCCCCAGAGGGGGGACCCCCAACGGGCTGAAAGGCCTGGGCCCACGCCGAGAGAGGCGTTCGCGCAGGTCAAGGCGATTGTCAGTGGTGGGGTGCAGACTGCCTGGCATGACCGATCTGCGGAAGACAGTCGAGAGGTTCTGGGCCACTGCCGCGGCCGGGGAGTGGGACGCGTTCGCGGACACCCTCGCCGAGGACGTGACGTACACCCTGCCCCAGACACGGGAGCGGATCAGCGGACGGGAGCGGTACGTGCGGTTCAACCGGGAGTATCCGGAGGACTGGCGGCTGCGCATCGAGCGGCTCGTCGCCGAGCCCGGCCATGTCGTGAGCTGGATCCACTTCACGGTGGGGCTGGAGGAGATGTACGGCATCTCCTTCTTCACGGGGGACGAGAGCGGGCGGATATCCACCGTCACGGACTTCTGGCCGGAGCCCTACGAACCGCCTGCGGGCCGGGAACACCTCGTCGAGCGGTACTGACCCCGCAGCCGGGCGCCGCGCGGGCGCACCGTACCGTGGAGGGCGTGTACCGGTTTCTGCTGACGCCCCGTTGGTGGGGGATCAACGTCTTCGTGCTGCTCGCCATCCCCTTCTGCGTGTTCATGGGGTCGTGGCAGCTGAGCCGGTTCGAGGCGCGGGTCGAGGACCATCGCAGCGCGGGTGAGCAGGCCGCGGAGAACGAGCGGGAGGCGGCCCGTCCGCTCGCAGAGCTGCTGCCCGTGGACAAGGCGACGGTGGGCAGGCAGGCCACGGCCCGCGGACGGTACGGCGATCAGCTGCTCGTGCCGGACCGGGAACTGGACGGCAAGCAGGGCTACTACGTCCTGACGCTGCTGCGCACCGACGACGGCAAGGCCCTGCCGGTCGTACGGGGCTGGCTGCCCGGTGACGCCGACCCGGCCGAGGCCCCCGCCGCGCCCCGCGGCGAGGTCACGGTCACCGGCGCACTCCAGGCCTCCGAGGTGCCGGGCGAGAACGGCGTGTCCGCTCGGGGTGGCCTGCCGTCCGGCCAGACGGCGGCGATCAGCGCGGCGTCGCTGGTGAACCTGGTGTCGTACGACGTCTACGACGCCTGGGTCACCCTCACCAAGGCCGACTCCGGCATGAAGCCCGTGCCGGTGGCCGCCGCCAATGACACCGGGCTCGATCTGAAGGCGTTCCAGAACCTCGGCTACACCGGTGAGTGGTTCGTCTTCGCGGGCTTCGTGGTGTTCATGTGGTTCCGGCTGCTGCGCCGCGAGGTGGAGTTCGCGCGGGACGCGGAGCTGGGGCTGGTGCCGGAGGACCACGAGGAAGAGCAGCCGCAGGAGCGGGCGAACGCGTAGCGCTCCGCTGGGAGAGCCGCGATGGGTGGTGCCGCGGTCGGCCCATGGTTGTCTGCTGCGCCGTCGTGGCTGGTCGCGCAGTTCCCCGCGCCCCTTAGGGCGATACCGCTAGGGCGTTGCCGAACCGGCGCCTCGCCGCCCCGTCTCTCGGCGAGGCGCTCGCCCGCGAAGGCCCTACGCCCCCGCCAACACACCCGTCCAGTAAACGGTCCCCGCACACGCGTTGGACACCACCACCGTCGCCGTCGGCGCTCCCGCCTCCGTCGTGTTGGTGACCGTGACGCTGCCGTCGGCCGTGGTGTCCTCCGCCATCAGCTGGGTGGAGGTGCCGGTGTCGCCGCCGGTGGAGGTGCCGTCCGTGGTGCCGGTGTTGTCCTCGGTCGGGGTCGGGTCCGGTGTGGGGTCGGGGGTCGGGTCGGTCGTCGTGGGACAGGTCTCCGAGGGGACCCAGGCGAACTTCACCTCGTAGGCGGCGCCGGGCTTGAGGAGGAGTGAGGTGAGTTCCTGGGACGGGTCGGGCAGAGCGGCCGCCGCGTCGCCGGCGACATGCCGGAGCGTGAAGACCTTCGCGCTGTCCGCCGCGCCCGCCGTGACCGTGCCCAGCGTGCCCGGGCCGCTCACCGTGCAGTCGGCCGTGGAGATGTTGCTGAAGCGGAAGGTGCCGTACACCGTGCCGGCCGAGTCGGGGACGTCGACGGCCTGGTTCGCCACGCCGAGCTGGTCGGCGGTACACGCGGCTACGCCCGCCGGGGTCGCCATGGGGTTGTCAGGACTTCCGGAGCCGGTACCGGGACCGGTGCCGGTGTCCTTGTCCTCCTCCTTCTCGTTCCCCTTGCCCTTGTCCTCGGTCTGGCCGGACGTGCCGCCGGAGGTGCTCTGGCCGCCCTCCGTCTGCTCACCCTGACCGGCCCCGCCCTGCGCGGCCTCGCCGTGGCCCGCGTTGGACGAGTTGACACTGGAGTCGGTGGAGTTGGAGACGTGCACCAGGGCCGGGACCGCGGTGCCGACGAAGAGGCACGCGGCCGCCATGCCGACGAGCGCCTGTCGCTTGCGCGCTCGCCGGGCGGGCACCGCCCGCCGCAGATGGTCCAGCGTGCCGTCGCGTGGCTCGATCTCCTGGACCGCCTGGTGCAGCATGCGGCGCAGCGCCAGCTCGTCCGATTCGAGCCCGTCGGGGCCCTGGTCGTCGGGGCCGTGGTTCACAATTCCGTTCCCAGCGTGCGATTGCTTCGGCTCTTGCTTGTCCGGTCCTGAGGCCGGGCCGTGCCTGCCCCGCGCCTCGAAGGGCGTGGGGGGACCCCCGGAGGGCTGGTGGGGGACGTGCGGAGTACGCCGCCCGTCCTGGTCCTCGCTCATGCCGGCGCCTCCATGGCGACCCGCAGCGCCGCGATGCCGCGCGAGCCGTACGCCTTCACCGAGCCCAGCGAGATGCCGAGCGTCTCGGCGACCTGGGCCTCGGTCATGTCCGCGAAGTATCGCAGGACCAGCACCTCGCGCTGACGGCGCTGCAGGCCCTTCATGGCCCGGATCAGCGAGTCGCGTTCGAGCTGGTCGTACGCCCCCTCCTCGGCGCTCGCCATGTCGGGCATCGGCTTGGACAGCAGCTTCAGTCCGAGTATGCGGCGGCGCAGGGCGGAGCGTGACAGGTTGACGACGGTCTGGCGGAGATACGCCAGTGTCTTCTCCGGGTCCCGGACGCGTTTGCGCGCGGAGTGGACGCGGATGAACGCCTCCTGGACGACGTCCTCGCAGGAGGCGGTGTCGTCGAGAAGGAGGGCCGCGAGACCCAACAGCGAGCGGTAGTGCGTGCGGTAGGTCTCGGTGAGGTGGTCGACGGTCGTACCGGCCGCCGCCGCGTTCTCGGCGTGGTCGGCGCCGTCGCGCTGACTTGGGATGCGGGCGGGCCGCGCTGCGGGCATGGGCGCGATCACCGGCATGCCGCCGGGCGCACCGGGCATGCGGGGTCGGACGGGCCGGCGGGGCGGCCGTAGGGCCGTACCGCGGGTCGCCGCACTGAAGTCGAGTACCTCTGCCACGCCTGTTGGACACGCGTCCCCCCATGAGGGTTGTACGTGCCGGACGTCACTTTTGCGCCAGTCCCCGCGATCGCGCGTCTCGTGCCAGGCAGCACAGCTGACCGTGCGTCAAACGCCCACATGCCTACCCGCTCTTCCCTTATGTCCAGAAAAAGCAGAACGTCCCCACGCCCTGCTCGTGGCGTCCCCACGCCAGAAAAAACGCGTCTTCACACCCCTGAAAGGTGACCGCAAAGACGCTCCCCGCCCTGCAAGCGGTTGCAGGGCGGGGAGGAAATCTTCTGCTGCCATCGGGTCCTGGATCAAGTGGTCCGGACCATCGATCGCCTCACACTCTTCACAGAGATCCTACAAACGATTCAGCCGGCACCCCGGAGATTTACGGCACCACGGGCGCCTCACGAGAACTCCGCCGCCACCAGCTCCGCGATCTGTGCGGTGTTGAGCGCCGCGCCCTTGCGCAGGTTGTCCCCGCAGACGAAGAGTTCGAGCGCCGTCGGATCGTCGAGTGCGCGCCGCACCCGCCCGACCCAGGTCGGATCCGTGCCCACGACATCGGAGGGCGTCGGGAACTCCCCGGCATCCGGGTTGTCGTACAGCACGACCCCCGGCGCGGTGGCCAGGATCTCGCGCGCCTTGGCCACGGTGACGTCGCCCTCGAAGCGGGCGTGCACGGTCAGCGAGTGCCCGGTCAGCACCGGCACCCGCACACAGGTCACCGCGACCGGCAGCTTCGGCAGCCCGAGGATCTTGCGGGACTCGTCCCGCACCTTCATCTCCTCCGACGACCAGCCGTCCTCACGCAGCGAACCGGCCCACGGCACGACGTTCAGCGCGACCGGCTCCGGGAACGGCCCGGTGTTGTCGCCGACGGCCCGCCGCACGTCACCGGGGCTGGTGCCCAGTTCCGTACCGGCGACCAGGGACAGCTGCTGCCGGAGCGTCTCCACACCGGCGCGCCCGGCCCCGCTCACCGCCTGGTAGGACGAGACAACCAGAGAGCGCAGCCCGAACTCGGCGTGCAGCGCGCCCAGCGCGACGATCATGGAGAGGGTCGTGCAGTTGGGGTTGGCGACGATGCCGCGCGGCCGCATCCGCACGGCGTGCGGATTGACCTCGGGGACGACGAGGGGCACCTCCGGGTTCATCCGGAAGGCGCCCGAGTTGTCGACCACCACCGCACCCTTGGCGGCGGCGATCGGCACCCAGCGGGCGGCCACCTCGTCCGGTACGTCGAACATCGCGATGTCGACCCCGGCGAAGGCCTCCTCGCCGAGCGCCACCACCTCGACCTCCTCGCCGCGCACGGCCAGCTTGCGGCCGGCCGAGCGTGGCGAGGCGATCAGACGGATCTCACCCCAGACGTCGGCGCGCTGGGAGAGGATCTGGAGCATGACCGTGCCGACGGCGCCGGTCGCTCCCACGACCGCGAGTGTCGGTCGACGGGGACCCGTCCCCGCCATCAGCGTCCGGTGCCCCCGTACACGACAGCCTCGTCGCTGTCGGAGTCGAGCCCGAAGGCGGAGTGCACGGCCCGGACGGCCTCGTTGACGTCGTCGGCGCGGGTCACGACCGAGATGCGGATCTCGGAGGTCGAGATCAGCTCGATGTTCACGCCGGCGTCGGACAGGGCGGTGAAGAAGTCGGCCGTCACGCCCGGGTTGGTCTTCATCCCCGCGCCGACCAGGGAGATCTTGCCGATCTGGTCGTCGTAGCGCAGCGAGTCGTAGCCGATGCCGTGCTTGTTGCGCTCCAGGGCGTCGATGGCCTTGCGGCCCTCGGCCTTGGGGAGCGTGAAGGAGATGTCCGTCAGCCCGGTGGAGGCGGCGGACACGTTCTGCACGATCATGTCGATGTTGATCTCGGCGTCGGAGATCGTACGGAAGATCGCGGCGGCCTCGCCCGGCTTGTCCGGCACGCCGACGACCGTGACCTTGGCCTCGGAGGTGTCGTGCGCGACACCGGAGATGATGGCCTGCTCCACCGGCTTTTCCCCTTGCTCGATCGGCTCACTGCTGACCCACGTGCCCTGCAGCCCGCTGAAGCTGGACCGCACGTGGATCGGGATGTTGTAACGACGGGCGTACTCCACACACCGGTGGAGCAGCACCTTCGAGCCGGACGCGGCCAGCTCCAGCATGTCCTCGAAGGAGATCCAGTCGATCTTCTTCGCCTTCTTCACCACCCGCGGGTCGGCGGTGAACACGCCGTCGACGTCGGTGTAGATCTCGCACACCTCGGCGTCCAGCGCGGCCGCGAGCGCGACGGCGGTCGTGTCCGACCCGCCGCGGCCCAGCGTGGTGATGTCCTTCTTGTCCGCGCTGACGCCCTGGAATCCGGCGACGATGGCGATGTTGCCCGCGTCCACCGAGTCACGGATCCGGCCCGGCGTGACGTCGATGATCCGGGCTTTGTTGTGGACCGAGTCGGTGATGACGCCTGCCTGGCTACCGGTGAAGGACTGGGCCTCGTGGCCCAGGTTTTTGATCGCCATCGCCAGCAGGGCCATGGAGATCCGCTCCCCGGCGGTCAGCAGCATGTCGAACTCACGCCCAGCCGGCATCGGAGATACCTGCTCGGCGAGATCGATCAGCTCGTCCGTCGTGTCGCCCATCGCGGAAACGACGACGACCACCTGGTGGCCGTTCTTCTTCGCTTCCACGATTCGCTTGGCGACGCGCTTGATGCCCTCGGCATCGGCTACGGAGGAGCCTCCGTACTTCTGCACGACAAGGCCCACGTGCGCTCCTCGCTCAGTCCGTGTGTGTCGGCTCATTTTACCGAGCGCCCGAAAACGACCTCGGGGTTCCCAGATGGTGAGATTCGGGCGCTCCGGGGTGGTGTCTGCCCGGTGGGGGGCGGGGCACTCCGGAAAGTGGGACAGGTCACTACGGACGGCCGATGGGACAGATCACTACGGGTGGTGCGTGCCACCGGATGACCATTGACGCTCTCCGTAGTCGCCCGCTAACTTCGCGTCGTCGTCGCTACACCAGGGGCACAAGGCCCCATCGGGACTTGCGACGCGAAGGAATCTCCTCCTTTGACGACTGTGACCGCTTCAGAGATCCAGCACGTCACTCGGGCCGATACGACCGCCGATTCTCCGGCCGGCCTCTTCAAGATCCAGCCCTTCACCCCGCACTGCGAAGTCATCCGCACCGCCGGCGACCACGCCGTCATCGGTGTCTCCCCGGGCAACAGCTACTTCTCCGCCCAGCGCGTGCACGACCTCGCCCGCTGGGGCCTCGCCCTGTTCGAGCGGGTGGACTTCGTCTACACCGACCTGTACGTGGCCGAGATGTACGCGGCGTCCGGCTATCCGCCCGACGACGCGCGCCGCAAGGCGGTGAAGAACCTGCGCGGCGTACGGGCCAAGGTCCTCGGCGCCGTCCAGGCCGTCGACCCCGGCGGCGCCCGCCTGCACTCGCACGCCATGTCCGACTTCCGCGGCAACCCGGCGTACCGCGAGATCCACGACCACCTCCGGGCGCGGCTCGCCACCGACGACGAGTTCCGCACGACCTGCGAGAAACTCGTCGACTCCTTCCTGGCCGACAAGGCGGGGCAGGTGACCGAGGCACAACGCGAGGTCTGCCTGGACTACGTCTGCGCCGAGGCGCCCCTCTTCCTGGACACCCCCGCCATCCTCGACGTCCCCTCCTCCCTGAACTGCTACCACCAGCTCCTGCCGATGGCCGAGCTGCTCTACTCCCGGGGCGCCGGCCTGCGCGCCTCCCGCAACCAGGGCCACGCCATCGTCACGCCCGCCGAGGGGACCACCGATGCTCACTGACGACCTCATCGACTTCCCGTTCTCCTGGCGCGGCGACCAACTCCCGGACGAGGTCGAGGAGTTGCGCACCAAAACCCCCGTGCGCCGCGTCCGCACCATCGCCGGCGACGAGGCCTGGCTCGTCTCGTCGTACGACCTGTGCAAGCAGGTCCTCGAAGACCCGCGCTTCAGCCTCAAGGACACCTCCGCCCCCGGCGTGCCCCGCCAGTACGCGCTGACGATCCCGCCCGAGGTCGTCAACAACATGGGGAACATCACCGGCGCCGGCCTGCGCAAGGCCGTACTGAAGGCGCTGAACCCGAAGAGCCCCGGCCTCGCGGAGTGGATGCGCGCGTACGCCGCCGAGCTCGTCGACGGGCTGATCCGCGAGGGCGCCCCGGCCGACCTGCGCGCCGGCTTCGCCGACCCGTACTCGGCGGGCATGCACTGCCGCATCCTCGGCATCCCGCCGGCGGACGCACCCCGGCTGATGCGGAGCCTGGACATCGCGTTCATGAACTCGGCCTGCCCGGTCGCGGGCGCCCGGCTGAACTGGGACCGGGACATCGCGTACATGGCCGAGCGGCTCGACGACCCGGCGACGACCGGCCTGATGGCGGAACTCGCCGCGCTGCGCGCCGACCCCGACTACGACCATCTCACCGACGAGATGCTCGCCACGGTCGGCGTGACCATGTTCGGCGCGGGCGTCATCTCCACCTCGGGCTTCCTGGCGATGGCGCTGGTGTCACTGATCCAGCATCCGGGCCTCCAGGCCGAGTTGGTCACCGACCCCGGGAAGACCGCGGCCGCCGTGGACGAACTCCTGCGCATCAACCTCTCCATCGGCGACGGCCTGCCACGGCTGGCGACGGAGGACGTACGGCTGGGAGAGGTGGAGGTGAAGGCCGGCGACCTCGTCCTGGTGCTCGTCGAGGGGGCGAACTTCGACCCGGACGCCTTCCCCGACCCGCACACCGTCGACCTCGGCCGCGCGAACGCCACCGCCCACCTCTCCTTCGGCGGCGGCCGGCACTACTGCCCCGCCACCGCGCTCGGCCGGAGGCACGCCGAGATCGCGCTGGAGGTCCTGCTGGAGCGGATGCCGGGGCTGCGGCTCGCGGTGCCGATCGAGCAGCTGGTGTGGCGGACCGGGTTCATGAAACGGATCCCGGAGCGGCTGCCGGTGATGTGGTAGCCGCCGATTTGTCCGCCGCCTGATCGTCCGTTGATCGCCCGGCGGCTCGGCGACCGGTCGTCTTTAAAGTTCAACCACTATGGTTCGCCCTGTGCGGGTACTTCTGGTGGAAGACGACGAACCGGTCGCCGAGTCGCTCCGGCGCGGACTGCTGCGCTACGGCTTCGAGGTGGCCTGGGTCAGTACGGGCGCCGCGGCGCTGAGCCACGCCGAGCCCTACGACGTCGTACTCCTCGATCTCGGTCTGCCCGACACCGACGGCCTCGACGTCTGCAAGGAGCTGCGCGAGCGCGGTGACGTGCCGATCATCGTGATCAGCGCCCGCAGCGACGAGACGGACCGGGTGGTCGGTCTTGAGCTCGGTGCGGACGACTACGTGTCCAAGCCGTTCGGGGTGCGGGAGGTCATCGCGCGGATACGTGCGGTGATGCGCCGCATCCAGCCCCGTGCGTCCGCTGCCGCCGCCGAGGTCGGCCCGGACCGTTACGGCGCCCGCCTGACCATCGACCGCAAGGCGGCCCGGGTCCGCCTGGACGGCGAGGAGGTGTCCCTCGCGCCCAAGGAGTACGACCTGCTGGCCTTCCTCACCGAGGAGCCCGGGGCGCTGATGTCGCGCGAACAGATCATGGAAGCGGTCTGGGACGCGAACTGGTTCGGGCCGACGAAGACGCTGGACGTGCATGTGGCGGCGTTGCGGCGGAAGTTGGCGGGGGCGATCACGATCGAGGCGGTGCGGGGGGTCGGGTTCCGGCTGGAGATCGTGGGCGGCGACAAGAGCGACGACGGTAGCGGCGCGTCATGATCCGTCAGCTCATCCGCAGTTACGTCGGTCTCGTCGCCGTAGCCATCGCCCTGTTCACCGTGCCGGTGGCCTTCACGCTCACGGACCAGCTGCGGGAGGACACCGCGGACTCCGTAGAGCGCGAGGCCGAAACCATGGCCCTGCTGCTCGGCAACGGAAACACCTCGTCGTGCGCGGCGCTGGACGAGATGGCCAAGGCGTACGGCGGCGAGACGCCCGGCAAGGTCCAGGTGACCAAGCGTTGCGACACCGAACTGCTGAGCCCGAAGCAGGACGCGGCCCTGACCAGGGCCCTGGAGCAGGGCAAGTCCACGACCGACTGGGGATCCTCCTTCATCTGGGGTCCGCAGCTCGAGGTCACGGTGCCCGCCCGCGCAAGCAAGAAGGAGCTCGACGGCCGCAACAACGGCCCGGTCGTCGGCGCCGTACGCATCGTGTACTACACCGACGACATGACCAGCCGGCTGTGGCAGATCTGGGGCTTCCGCGCCGGCCTCGCGGTGGTCGTCCTCGCCGTGGCCGCCGTGATCGGCGCGGCGGCGGCCCGACGTATCACCCGGCCGCTGCGCCAGCTCAACGAGATGGCGAGCAAGTTCAGCGACGGCGACCTGACGGCCCGCTCCCCGGTGACCGGCCCGCCGGAGACACAGACCCTCGCCCTCACACTCAACCAGGCCGGCGAACGCCTCGACACCCTGATCGCCTCGCAGCGCATCTTCGTCGCCGACGCCTCGCATCAACTCCGTACTCCTCTCACCGCGCTGCGGCTGTCGCTGGACAACATCGCGGACGGGGTGGACGACGACTTCGTCAAGGAGGACGTCGAGCAGGCCACGGCCGAGGTCGTCCGGATGAGCCGGCTGGTGAACGGCCTGCTGGTGCTGGCGCGGGCCGAGGCGAAGGTCACCGCGGCGGAACCCCTCCCCATCTGGGACATCGTGCGGGAGAGGCTGGACGTGTGGAGGCCGGCCGCCGACGAGCGCGGAGTCACCATCGCGCTCAGGGGGAGTGCCGACGGCCGGCTGCTTGTGCTGGCCAGCCCGGGTCATCTGGACCAGGTGCTGGACAACGTGCTCTCGAACGCCCTTGAGGTGTCGCCGGACCGCGGCACGATCACGGTCCGGGTGGAGCCGAAGGGCGACGAGGTGGAGCTCGCGGTTCTCGACGAGGGTCCCGGCATGTCCGACACCGAGAAGTCCCGGGCCTTCGACCGCTTCTGGCGCGGCAAGGGCCTGACCGGGAAGGCCGGTTCGGGCCTCGGCCTCGCCGTCGTCAAGCAACTGGTGACCGACGACGGCGGGTCCGTGACGCTCGGGGACTCTCCCGGAGGCGGGCTCCAGGTGCGGATCACCCTTCGGGCATCTTCGAGGAGTGGTGGTTGACGATCAGCCACTCGCCGCCCCGCTTCTCGTAGGCGTAGGTGTAGCGGGCCTTGACGGTGCTCTTCTCGCCCGTCTTGGGGTCGGTGAGCTTGAACTCGTAGGTTCCGGCGTCGATCACGCTGTTGGAGTCGAGGATGTTGACGTGCGACTCGATCTTCGTGCCGACCGGCTTGTTCTGCAGGAAGTGGTCGAAGTAGTCGACGATCTCGGCTCTGTCCGAGCGGACGTTGTTGGAGACGGTCGGCAGCAGGACCCCGTCCTTCGCGTACAGGTCGGCCACCTTCTTGGAGTCGCCGGTCTGCAGGGCCGCGTTCCACTGGTCGAACAGGCCGAGCACCTGCTTCTTGGTGGGCTGCTTGCTCTCGCCCCACGAGGGCCCGGCGACGGCCGCACCGGCGGCGACGGTGCCGACGGCAACCACGGCCGTGGCGGTGGCTATGGCTACGCGCTTGCTTATGGAACGACGAGTCATCGCGATCTCCAGTGCGGGGTCCGGTGGGTTTCCCTCCCTCCGCGTCCTGTTGGGCGGTTGCCCCTGCGGTGGAAGTGACTCCAGATTCGCCGTGCACCGGTTAGGGCCCGTGCAGGGGACGTACAGGCCCGGGACAACACGGTTCCAATTCACGCCGGGTAACCGCCCGGTCACACGACGGCGGGACGCTTCCTGCGGCCGCGCACCAGCTCGACCCCGGCCCCGAGCGATACGACGCCCATGCCGACGGCGGTCATGACGCCCTGCGTGCCGTCGACGACGAAGGGCGCGGCCGCGGCGACGACGGCGTTGAAGAGGAAGAGGAACCACAGAACGGGGCGGGAGGAGAGCAGAGCCTTCATGGGGGTTTCCTTCGGGGCGGGGCCACCGCGGCGGCCGTTGACCTGGTGACATCAACGATCGCGTTTTACGAGGTCAGCGACGAGGGAGTGGTCTCCCGAAGGGAGGGTGTAGCGGGCTACACCCTCGTGGTCAACCGCGTCCTTGGCCTGGGTGTCACCGCTCGTGCATCATTCATCAATGACGCGGCGCCTTTCGACGCGAAAGGCAGCCCCACCGGCGACGACTGGCCCTTGGGCCGCGGAGGTTCCGATGGCGATGTCGGCGAACACCCACGTGATCTTCGTCCACGGTCTGTTCTCCAACGCCGACACCTGGAAGAAGTTCACCGCCCTGCTCGCCAAGGACCGGGAGTTGAGGCGCCGGGTCACGGTCCGCTGTTTCGGCTACGACTCGCCCAAGATCCGATTACGGCCCGACCGCCGTATCGCCGACGTCGACGACATAGCCGACCGGCTGGGCAGCTATGTGCGTCACCAGTGCGCCGACGGGGCACCGATCGTCCTGGTCAGCCACAGCCAGGGCGGGCTCGTCGTCCAGCGCTTCCTGGCCCGCAGGCTGTGGCACCACCGCGGCGGCGAACTCGCGCACATCAAGCACATCGTGATGTACAGCTGCCCCAACAACGGCTCGGGGTTCTTCCTGTTCCTGCGCAAGGCCCTGCTGTTCTGGAGGAACGTCCAGGAACGCGAACTGCGTCCCCTGAGCACCCGCGCGGTGCTGGAAGCCCAGCGGACCGTGCTGCAGAGAGTGGTCAACGCCAAGACGGCCTCCGATTCGGAGTGCCCGATACCCATCTCCGCGTTCGGCGGACAGACCGACAACGTCGTACCGGCCGTCAACGCCACCAACCCCTGGGGCGGCGAGACCATCGAGGGCGACCACCGCAGCATCGTCAAGCCCGCCGACCGCGCCGCCGAGTCCTACGTCGTACTCAAGAAGATCCTCCGCGAGGTCGTCGCCGCGCAGGAGGCACCCCAACCCCCCGACGCACCGGCGGCGTTACCGGCCCCGGCCCCGCAACCCGCGGAGCTGCCCGGCGAAGAGGAGGGACCCTTCTCGGTCGCCCTCCCCCACAAGGACGGCAGACTGCACGGTCGGACGCGTCAGCAGATCGTCTCCGACATCGTGACCTCCGGCTCCGGCTCCGGCGTGCACGTGCTGACCGGTCCGGGCGGGAGCGGAAAGAGCCGGCTGGCCCTGGAGATCGCCGCCCAGGCCGTCGCCCGCGGCCGCCTGGTGTGGTGGGTACGGGTGAACCAGCTCAGCGCCTGTATGCGGGAAGTGGCCCGGGAGTTGGGCATCCCGGACAGCCAGGCGGACGAGGCCTGGCGGGGCGACCGCAGCCAGACCGACCTGGTCTGGCGCTTCCTGAACGCCGCCGAGAAACCCTGGCTGATCGTCTTCGACAACGCCGACGAACCAGAGGCCAGGCTCGCGCCGCGTGGCGGCTCGGTCAAGGACGGCACGGGATGGCTGCGCCCGCCGGAGGGCGGCAACGGCATGATCGTCGTGACCAGCCAGGTCAACAACCGGGACATCTGGGGCGACTGGAGCCAGGTCCGCCGAGTCCCACGGCTCGACGACACGGACGGCGCGTCCATGCTCATCGAACGCACGGGCCCCGGCGCCGGTACGACGGAACAGGCCCGTCTGCTCTCCCACGAGCTGGGCGGCCTCCCCCTGGCGCTCAGGACCGCCGCGAAGTACATCCGGTCGGTCCGCGAGAGCGGCGTCTCCCTGGGCGCCAATGACATCCGGGACTTCGAGACCTACCGCAAGGCCTGGGCCCGCCGCTCCACGTCCCCGCCCGGCTCCCGGAAGAACGGCGACGACGAGTCGCTGGGCCTGGAGAAGATCGTCGACGAGGTGTACGGCATCTCACTGGGCCTGCTGGAGCGACGCGGGCTGCCCCAGGCGGCCCCGCTGCTCAAGGCGCTCGCCTGCCTGAACATCGCCCCGATCCCGTACAGACGCCTGCTGCGGGGTGAGGCGCCGACCAGGTCCGCGCTCTGGACGGAGTTCACGACGAACCAGCGCATCGAAGCGATCATGGGCCTGCGCGATCTCGACCTGATCGAGGTGGACCACACCCGCGCGGACTTCCTCACCCTGCACCCCTTCGTCCACACCATCCTCCGCGCCGACCAGGACGTGCAGCGGCGCAGCACCGACTACTACGCCCTCAACGTCCACATGCTGCTCGACGCGATACGGGACCACGACCCCGACTACCCCGACGCGTGGACGGTGTGGCCCACGGTGGCCCCGCACACCATCGAGGTCACGCGCAGCATCCTGCGGGCCGACGGCCCCACCGACGACCGCAGCGTGCTCACCTCCGCCCTGGAACTCGCCCGGCTGACGGTCCGTTACCTGCTGGTCGCCGGGCACCTGGCGCCGGCCCGGACGCTCCTGCTGCCGATGATCGAGCAGTGCGAGGCGTTCGGCTTCCACCGCGACGACCGGGAGATCCTCGGACTGCGCCACGAGAAGGCCCGTATCGACCTGGAGACCGGCGAACTGGAAGCCTCCGAAGCCGAGTTGAAGGCGGTCATCGCACGGCGGACGGAGATTCTGACCGACCGCCACCACGACACCCTGGCCAGCCGCCACAAGCTGGCCCGGGCCATCCTGGAGCAGGACCGGGCACCCGAGGCCGAGAAGATCCTGCGGTCGGTCGTGGAGCACGAGAAGGGCGTCCGGGGCCCCGAACACGCCGACACCATGGTCGTACGGCACACCCACGCGCGCGCCCTGCTCGCGCTGGACTCGCTCGCCGAGGCGGAGACCCATCTGCGCGAGATCCTGGAGATCAGGCTGCGCAAGTGGGCACCCGGCACGCCGGAGACCCTGCACGTCCGGGAGAGTCTGGGGTGCGCGCTGCTGGAGCAGCTGAAGGTGGACGAGGCCTTCGCCATGATCGACAGCGGGCTCCGGGACGCCCGGCAGTCCCTCGACTCCCACCCGGTGATGCGGCTGCGCTACGTCCGGGGCAAGGCCCTGCTGATGCGCGGACAGGTCGAGGAGGCCACCACCGCCCTGAACTCACTGCTCGCGGACCAGGTGCGGGTCCTCGGAGAAGCGCATCGCGAAGTACGCCTGACGCGGTACCTGCTCAACCGTATGGACGAAAACCTCTAGCAAAGGCCTTGGGACTGCTGTGAGTTGGCAGGAAACAACGCCCGGATGGGGGCTTGCGTCCTACCATCGACACCCCTCACTCTCTGAATGCTGAGGGTGACACAACCGTGACACCGCATGAACGACATAGCACCAGGGGGGCCTGTGTGAAACACGTCGACGACAGGGACAAGGATCCCGAGCACGACGAAGCCTTAGCGGCAGAGAAAACCTTGGCGGCGGAGCCGGAACAGGAAAAGCCGGACCACTCCGCGGAGTTATCCCGACACGAGATCGCACGACAGATCGCCCTCGACGCCCTGCGGTCCGACCGTCATGTCCTGGAGACCAGCGCGGCCACCGCCTTCCGGGACTTCAGCTACGCCCACCAGGCGTGACACACCGTACGGTCCTGCGAGAGACGGGGTGCCAGACATGCGTCTTGCCGACTTGTCCGCTCATCCTCAAGCCGTACCGCACGACCCCCACTTCTCCGTGGTGTCCACCACGGCCTTCTCCCGCGAGCACATAGCCGACCTCGCGGCCGGCCGTCGCGCCGCCGTCCGGGTGCCCGGCCTCATGCCCGCCACCACGTGCGCGGAGATCCTTCGCGCGCTGGAGAGTTCCCCCTTCGAGTCGTACGGCAGACAGCGCGTCCAGCCGCCCGTGCTGCGGTTCGGCGTCGGCGTCAGCGACCACCGCGCGAACGGCGCTATAGCCGACAGCTACTGGCCCGCGGTCGCCTCCAGCCGAGAGGCCTGGCAGCGCCTCGGACTCCCCTACGACCCCTTCGCGCTGTGCCGCGAGGCACTCGGCGCCCAGTGGCCCGGCAGGGTGGCGGTCGGCACCAACGGCGGGCGGGAGCTGACGCCCGGCGTCGCCCGCGAACCCAACTACGGCTTCCAGGTCCACTTCGACGAGGCACTGCGCGAGTTCCAGGGAGATCTGCTGGACTCCCCACTGGTCGCCCAGTTCGCGTTCAACCTGTATCTGTCCGTCCCGGACACCGGCGGCGAGACGGTCATCTGGCGGCACCGCTGGCACCCCGCCGACGAGGCCCACCGGCTGCCGCACTCCTACGGCTATGCCGAGACGGTCGTCAGCGACGCGGAGTCGGTCGAGATCAGGCCCGCCGTCGGCGAGGCCCTGCTCCTCGACCCGCGCAACTTCCATGCCGTACGCCCGAGCGAGGGGGGCCGCCGTATCGCACTGGGGTTCTCGATGGGACTGAGCATCACGGGCGACCTGCTCACCTGGGGCTGACCGGTCGCCGTCAACTCCACCCGATCCGCTGGCGCTTGACAGCCTCCGCCGCTACGGTCGGCGGATGGAGGTTCTACGCTACGTAGCGTTCGCCACCGACCCCGCCGGAGGCAACCCGGCGGGTGTCGTGCTGGACGCCACCGGGGTCGACGAGGCGGCGATGCTGGCGACCGCGGCCGACGTCGGCTACTCCGAGACCGCGTTCATGCTGCCGTCCACCGACGGCACCCTGGGCGTCAGGTACTTCAGCCCGCTCGCCGAGGTGCCGTTCTGCGGCCACGCGACCATCGCGGCCGCCGTCGCCTACGCGCACCGGCACGGCCCCGGGCCGCTGCGGCTGCGCACCAAGGCGGGCCCGGTACCCGTCACCACGACCGTCGAGGCGGACGGCTCCCTGGTCGCCTCCCTGGTGAGCGTCGAACCCCGGAGCGCACCGATCCCCCAGGACGACCTGGCCGAGCTGCTCACCGCCCTGCACTGGCCCGCCGAGGACCTCGATCCGGCGCTGCCGCCGCGCGCCGCGTACGCCGGCGCCTGGCATCCGGTGGTCGCCGCCGCCGACCGGGAACGCCTGGCCGACCTGGACTACGACATGCCCGCGCTCTCCGCCCTCATGGACCGCAAGGGCTGGGCCACCGTCGACCTGATCTGGCGGGAGTCGGCGACGGTGTTCCACGCCCGCAATCCGTTCCCGCCCGGCGGTGTCGTCGAGGACCCCGCCACCGGCGCGGCGGCCGCCGCTCTCGGCGGCTACCTGAGGGAGCTGCGGCTCGTGCCCACGCCGGCCACCCTGACCGTCCATCAGGGCGCGGACATGGGGCGCCCCAGCACGATCTCGGTGTCGATTCCGCACGAGCCCGGCAGCGGCATCGGAATCACGGGCACCGCTGTCCGTATGTGAACCGACCCGCCCTCGGTCCACCGATCCCCGTCCGGGCCGGCGGGCGTCTCACGCGGTCTCGAAGACGACCTCGATCTCGACGGGAGCGCCCAGCGGCAGCTCCGCGACGCCGACCGCACTGCGCGCGTGACGGCCCGCCTCGCCGAAGACCGCGAGGAAGAGATCGCTCGCACCGTCGACGACACCGGGCTGCCCGGTGAACCCGTCGGCGGACGCCACATACCCGACCACCTTCACCACACCCACCACGGCCCGCTCCCCCGCGACGGAGACGGCCGCGGCCAGGGCGGCGAGCGCACAGCGCCGACTGAGCGCGTATCCCTCCTCGGTGGTCACACCGTCCCCGACCTTGCCGGTGGCCACCAACTCGCCGTCCGCCATGGGCACCTGGCCGGCCACAAACACGAGGGAGCCGCTGCGCACCGCCGGCACGTAGGCACCCCGAGGCGGGCTGACCTCCGGCAGGCGCAGGCCCAACTGGGCGAGTCGGCCGGTGAGTTCGACATCGATACTCATACCGACGACGTTACCCGCTGCGCCCGGTCCGGCACCCCGTGCAGTGGCCGCGCATCACACCCGCCCCCCGAACAGCGCCACGAGACCCTGGTCCAGCTCCGCCCCGACCGTCTCCTCACCGGGGGCGATCACGGTGTAGGTGCGGGCCAGGAAGCGGTACAGGTCCGCGGTGGCGAAGCGGAGCACGGCCGTGCCCTCCGACGAGTGGAACTCGACGTACGTGTGCGACTCCCCGCACGGCCGGACGCGCACGGTGCCGAGCCCGGCGGGGGTGCCCAGCCCCTCACCCAGGAGCGTGCGGGCGAACGTCCATGTCACACCCTCGCCGTCGAGGGTGACATGGGGCGGGAAGACGATGTGCACGGCGAGCGGGTCGGCGGAGGTGTAGCGGAGGGTCGCGGGTATCGCGATGTCCTGGTCCGCGGCGGTGATCAGGCGGGCGCCGGTCGGCTGCTCCAGGGTGACGTGCATGGGCGGGGCTCCGTTCGGGGGGGGCGGGGCACCGGTCGGGTGGGCCAACCGGTGTGCCAGTGAGACCCCCCGAGGGGTCGGAGCATTACGCCACTTCAGAGGCCTTTCTCTGTAACCCGCGTCACACGGTGCGCGCGGGCCACATGGGTCACTTCGCCGGGCGCAGCCCCAACTGGTCGCCGATCTCCTGCTGCATCACCCTGCCGGCCTCGAATTCGAGGGTCTCGTCGCCCATCACACCCTGGTCCGTGTCCAGGCCGTCCAGCTCCTCCAGCGGCTGGTTGAGGCGGACGTGGGCCAGGACCGAGTGCAGGGCGCGCAGGGTCGCGGACGCCGTGGAGCCCCAGTTGGAGAAGTACGAGAACTGCCACCACCACAGGGCCTCCGCGGTGCGGCCGGCGCGGTAGTGGGCCATGCCGTGGCGCAGGTCGGTGATGACGTCGGCCAGGTCGTCGGAGATGCGGGCCGGGACCGGGGCCTTGCGGGGCTCGTAGGGGTCGAAGACCTCCGAGTAGACGTCCACCGGGTCCAGCAGGCGGGCGAGGTTCATGCGGAGTTCGTCCACGTCCGGCTCCGGGCCCAGGTCGGGCTCGTAGCGCTCGTCGGGGACGATGTCCTCGTGGGCGCCCAGGCGGCCGCCGGCCAGGAGGAGTTGGGAGACCTCCAGGAGGAGGAAGGGCACGGTCGAGCCCGGCTCGTCGCCCTTCGCGACCTCCGTGACGGCGACCAGGAAGCTCTCGATCTGGTCCGAGATCTGGACCGCGAAGTCGTCCGGGTTCTGCTCGGTCGCGTGCAGCGTGGCGTCAGACATCTAGGAGTCGTCTCCCCTCGAAGGCGCGGCCGAGGGTGACCTCGTCCGCGTATTCCAGGTCGCCACCCACCGGGAGGCCGCTGGCCAGGCGGGTGACCTTCAGGCCCATGGGCTTGATCATGCGGGCGAGGTACGTGGCCGTGGCCTCGCCTTCCAGGTTCGGGTCCGTGGCCAGGATGAGTTCCGTGACCGCACCGTCGGCCAACCGCGCGAGAAGTTCTCGTATACGCAGGTCGTCCGGCCCGACACCCTCGATCGGGCTGATCGCGCCGCCGAGGACGTGGTAACGGCCGCGGAACTCTCGGGTCCGCTCGATCGCGACGACGTCCTTCGGCTCCTCGACCACACAGATCACCGCCGGGTCGCGGCGCGGGTCCCGGCAGATGTTGCACAGCTCCTCCTGCGCGATGTTGCCGCATGTCGCGCAGAAGCGGACCTTCGCCTTGACCTCCATCAGGGCCTGGGCGAGGCGCCGTACGTCCGTCGGTTCCGCCTGGAGGATGTGGAAGGCGATCCGCTGCGCGCTCTTGGGACCGACGCCGGGCAGCCGCCCCAGTTCGTCGATGAGGTCCTGGACCACGCCTTCGTACAACGGACTGCCGTCCTTCCTGGGTCCTGCGGTTCCTTACGGTACGTACCGTAGTTGGCGGCGGCCCGTCTTAGAAAGGCAAGCCGGGCAACACCCGCGGCGTCAGAAGGGCAGGCCGGGGATGCCGCTGCCGCCGCCCAGGCCCTGGGCCAGCGGGCCCAGCTTCTGCTGCTGGAGCGTCTGCGCGTTCTCGTTGGCCGCCTGTACGGCCGCGATGACCAGGTCGGCGAGGGTCTCGGTGTCCTCCGGGTCCACCGCCTTCGGGTCGATCTTCAGCGCCCGCAGCTCGCCGGAGCCCGTCACCGTGGCCTTCACCAGGCCGCCGCCCGCCTGGCCCTCGACCTCCGTCTGCGCCAGTTCCTCCTGCGCCCTCGCCAGGTCCTGCTGCATCTTCTGGGCCTGCTGGAGCAGCTGCTGCATGTTGGGCTGGCCACCACCGGGGATCACGATCAGCTCCTTGCGTCTGTCCCGCGTGTCTCTACGCGTGCCTGCACGGGTTGTCCGTACGGGATTCCCGCTCGGCTTTGCCGTTCAGCACGAGCCTACGTGGTCCGCGCGGCCGTCGCCCCAGCACTCTTTCGAGTGAGAGGAACTGAAGGTCTATACCTGATCAAGGCCCCCTTCCGGGCGGAAAAGAGGCGAAAGGCATCTCTTCGCCACCCATTGGGCGGTAGGAAGGATTCCGGCGCGTCAGCCTCAGGTGCTGCGTGACGTTCTGTGCATTACGGGGGTCGATTTCACCGCGTAGTTCGCATGTGATGTCACGCACCGTGACAGTAGGGAGTGCCGGGTGGGTCAGCCGGAGATGCAGCCCGAGAGGTCACCGCAGGACGGGCGGGGCGGCGAAGGGGCGGCCGGACTGCGGCCGGGTGATCTGACGGGGCGGGCGTTTCCGCATGGCGACTGGGGGGAGACCGCGGTACGGCTGGACGAGCTGTACCGGTGGGTGGAGCGGGGGGCGATGAACACCGCCGCGTGGTATCTCGCGGATCGGGTGTGGAAGCGGCGGGGGGCTCGGGCGTTGCGGGGCGGGGCGGCGGTGGGGGCGGTTGTGGGGGCCGCGCTTCCTCTGCTGGATCTGACGGGGGTGGCGAGCGGGACGGCGCCGTGGGGGTATCTCGCGCTGGTGCTGGGGGTGGCGTGTATGGCGGTCGACCGGTTCTTCGGGGTGACGTCCGGGTGGATAAGGGACGTCGCCACCGCGCAGGCCGTGCAGCGGCGGCTGCAGGTGTTGCAGTTCGACTGGGCGACGGAGAGTGTGCGGGAGGTGCTGGGGCCGGCGGAGGGGACGGCCGGGGAGGCGGCGGAGCGGTGTCTGGGGGTGTTGCGGCGGTTCTCCGAGGACGTGACGGAGTTGGTGCGGGCGGAGACGGCGGACTGGATGGTGGAGTTCCGGACCGGGTCCGCGCCGATGGGGATTCAGTCGGCGGTGGCCGGGGGGACTCGGCAGGATGCGGGGGTGGGGGTGGGGCGGTTCGCGGTGCCGCCGGGGAATGGGGCGCGGCCGAACATGCCCCGGCAGCGGCCGCCCGAGCCGCGGTGAGGTGACGCGGGGTTCTTCTCGCCCCCGCCGCCCCTACCCGTCCCGTCCCTGGGGGCTGCCGCCCCCAGACCCCCGCTTCGGCCCCGAAAGGGCCTCGTCCTCAAACGCCGGACAGGCTGAAATGCCTGCCTACGCCTGTGGGGCCGGGAAAGCCACCGGACTCCGCAGGCCCGCCCGGTTCACCGCTCTCACCCCGACGAACACGTTGTCCTTCGACAGGTCCACCTCGTGGGTCGTCACGTCGCCCGCCGGGAGGACGTGGGTCCAGTTCGGGGATGTCGTCTCGCGCCAGACGATCTCGTAGCCGGTGAGGTCGGGTTCCAGGCCCTTCGTCCAGGTCAGGGTGGTGGAGTTCGTCAGGTCGGTGGTGATGATTTTCGCGGCTTTCGGGGTGCCGGGGGCCTGGGACAGGGTCCACAGGGTCGCCGCGTTCACCCTTGCCACCCTCGCCGTGTAGGCGAAGTCGCAGAACTCCGGCAGGTCGCCGTACTGCTTGCCGGTCTCGTCGACGCGGACGTCCTGGTGCTGGTGGGCGAAGTCCTCGGCCGGCTCGGTGAAGCGGGCGGCCGGGTAGCCACGTTCGAGGAAGGGGATGTGGTCGCCGCCCCGGCGGTAGCGGTCTCTGCGGTAGATGACCCGGATGTTCATGGCTGTCGCGTCGTTTTCGGCTACGTCCGCGACGAATCGGGCCAGTTGGCGGGTCGGTGAGTCGTTCTCGCCGCCCACCGAGCGGCGGGTCGCCGCCTCCTCGGGGGTTTCGGAGGACGGGACGCCCTCGGCGAACAGGCGGATCGTGTACGGGTCGCGCGTGCCGTCGTCCGCCGTGGAGCTGCCGACGATGTCGTTCGTGAACATGGCCTGGACGTCCGCGCCTGATGACTTCAACTGCTGTGCCAGGTGCGCCGCGCCATACAGTCCCTGCTCCTCCCCCGCCACCGCCGCGAACACGATCGTCGACGCCGGGCGGCGTTTCGCCATCACCCGCGCCAGCTCCAGTACGACGGCCACGCCGGACGCGTCGTCGTCCGCGCCCGGCGCGTCGGAGGTCGCGTCCATGACGTCCGTGACGCGGGAGTCGTAGTGGCCGGAGACGACGTAGACGCGGTCGGGCGTCACCGCGCCGCGGAGGGTCGCGATCACGTTCGTGATGCGGGTGGCGGTGGGGATGCGCGGGGCCGGTTCCTGGACGTACGACTGGAGTTCCACCGTCATCCGGCCGCCCGAGGCCGCCGCGTACGACCTCAGCTCCGCCGCCAGCCAGTCGCGGGCCGCGCCGATGCCGCGTACGGGGTCGTCCTGGACGGAGAGGGTGTGCCGGGTGCCGAAGGAGACCAGTTTGCGGGTGGTGGCCTCGATGCGGGCGGGGTCGATCTCCCGGAGGAGCGTGCGGAGTTCGCGGGTGGGGCGCTGGGCGGTGGCGGGCGGGTGATCGCCGGTTGGCGGGGGGTTGTCGGCTGCGGGCGACTCCGGTGCCGCGGCCGCCGTCCCCGCCGCTCCCAACGCCGCGACGCCCGTCGCCGCCGTCGTGGTCAGAACCGTTCTCCTGGTGGGGCTGGGACGCATGTGTCCTCCCGGGGCTGCCGATGCCGACCGACGTCGTCCGTCATGGTTGTGGACACAACAACAGACGCAACAACAGACAGCAAGAGCGCCTCAGTTGCCTCAGTAGCGCTACCGCAGCGCCTCAGTTGCACAACCTCACCCCTACCGGCGTCCCGCACGGCAGATGCCCCCGCGTGCGGATCACCTGCCGGCTGCTCTCCTCGTCCAGGTAGGCGAGGAACCCGGCCGTGAGGGAGTCGTCAGGGGGCGTGCCGTCGGTGTAGGCGTACTCGATGTCGCGGTACGGGTAGGAGCCGTCGCCGCGCTCGATCTCGTCCACGTTCGCGCGGTCGCCGTCGAGCGCCACCGTCCGCACGCCCTTGTGCTCGGCGGCGACGGTCAGCTCGCTGTACCCGATGGCGCCGGGCTGTTCGGCGACCTTGTCCAGGACGTCGCTCGTGCCGGCGAGTTCGCACCGCGTCACGGCGGTGACCGTGCCCTTGGGCGGACGGCAGTCCAGCGACGTGCTCTGCGCCTGCTCCCACTGCCCCAGCACCCGGTCCTGGAAGACCTGCCGCGTCCCCGAGCTGTCGCTCCGGCTGACGAGGACGATGGGCAGGTCGGCGAGCGCCTTTCCGGCGTCCGGGATCACCTCGCCCCAGCGCTTGTACCGGCCCTTGTAGAGGTCCCGCACCTGCCGCACGGTCAGGCCGGCCGGCCCGAGATCGATCCCGTCGTTGACGACGAGCGTGAAGACGGACAGCGCGACCTTCTTCCCCCTCAGGCCCAGGCGGTCGCCCAGCGGACCGTCGGAGAACGCGATCACCGACCGCGCCCCCGACGTCGACCGGTCGGCCAGGGCGGCGAGTTCGGCGACGCCCGCCTCGCTGCCGCGCGTCTGGACGTCGATCTCGGCGCCCGCGCACTTGCGTTCGTAGCTCTTCTCCAGCGTCTCGATCACCGGCTCGAAGGCGGTCGAGCCGATCACCGTCAGCTCGCCCTCCTCGCACTCGATCGGATTGCCGTCCCGGAAGACGACGATGCCCGCGAGGGCGAGGACGGAGAGGGTGAGCAGTCCGGTGAAGATCCTGGCCGGGAGGCTGAACACCGGCGCCTTGTCGTCCGGCGTCGCGCTGCGGTTGGGGTGCACCTCGCCGCCCCGGATGCCGCCGCGCACCCGGATGTCACAGCCCACGTCACCGCCGGACAGCATCACCAGCAGCTTGTAGTGGTCGCCGGGGTTGAGCGGGACGCGCGGGACGCGCAGCCGGTTGCCCTCGTAGCCGAAGCCCCGTTGGGCGGTGAAGTGGTCCATCAGGTGGTCGATGTCGGTCGGCTGGGTGACCGAGACGCCCCGGATGGTGCGGTCGGTGAACACCGCGGTGAGGCCGTGCGGTTCGGGGCCGGTGTAGTCGTCGCGGTCGATGCTCTGCGAGCCGTCGTTCTCGACGCGCAGCAGTACGAGGGTCGCGTCGTCCATGTCGGCGTCGAACAGGCCGAGCCGGACGTTGGCCCGGCCCGACCGCACGTCATCGCCTATGGGGTTGTCCATCTGGACGCGGTACCCGATGCGCTTCTTGCGCGGCACCCGCCGCTCGTACCAGACCATGACACCGGACGCGACGACGCCGAGCACCGCGGTGCCGACGGCCACGACGTTCTCCGCGCTCAGCCACTCCACCGGGGTCACAGTAGGTTCCTGTGACCTCAACGGCCTTACGCGCACAGGTATTTGGGGTTACTGCCTGGTGTACGTCAGTTTCTCCCCGCTGCTCGTGTTCACGCGCTCCAGCGTGCCGTCGGGCAGCAGCCTGATCTCGGTGGCCTCGCCCGGCGAGCACGCGGAGGCCGGCTCGCCGGTCCTCACGGTGGACGGACCGATCGCCAACGGGCCGGCGTCGCCGGGCTCTTCGGCCAGCGGCGCCTCGAACTCGCAGTGGTAGGTGCCGGTGCCGGCTGGTCCCTCGGCGACGAGGGAGAGGACCGGGTCGCCCACCTCGCCCTGCCGGATGGTCAGCCGACGGGTGTTCTCGCCGGTGGCGTTGTCGATGGAGGCCGTCCAGGTGCCCAGGTAGTCGGCGGGGATCGTGCCGTCCGCCGAGGTCGAGGGGGTTGGGGTGGGGGACGTACTGGGCTCGGTGGTGTCGGTGGTCGTGGTGACGGTCGGGGTGGCGGTCGGATCACCGCCGGCCCTGTCGTCACCGCTGCCGTTCATGAGGGCGTACACCGAGCCACCGGCCGCGAGCGCGACGACCAGCGCGATGAGGACGAGCGCCACTGTGGTGCGGCCGTTTCGCTGGGGTGGTTCGGGCGGGGTGGTGGGGAGGAACGGCGGGGGTGGGCCGTAGGGCGGGGTGGGGCTGTACGGCGAGTTCGGGCTGTACGGCGAGTTCGGGCCGTATGACGGGGACGGGCTGTAGGGCGGGTTCGGGCTGCCGTACGACGAGCTCGGGGCGTACGGCGCCGGTGGGCCGGCCGGAGCGGGCGCCCCGGGCGGCGAGGGCGGGCCCGTCTGCGGATAGCCGTACGCCGGGTGCTGCGGATGCTGGGGGTGCTGCGGGTGCTGCTGCGGGGAGGCCTGCCCGTTCTGGGTGGCGGCCATGGTGGGGAGTTGGTCCGGCGGCGTCACGCCGGACGCGGGAGCGTGCTCGGGGGAGGCAGTCGGATCCTCGGTGTCCAGCAGCCGCACCGCATGCCGCCCCAACTGCGCCACCAGCGCACTCGGCAGCCACGGATCCCGGGACCGTCCGTCCGAGACGGTGTCCTGGGCCCCCGTGCGTTCCAGGATCCGGTCCAGCGTCGGCCTGGTCCCCGGGTCCTTCCGCAGACAGTCCCGGACCAGTTCGGCGATCCCCTCGGGCACGCCCTCCAGATCGGGTTCCTCCTGGGCGATCCGGAACATCACGGCGTGCGCGCCGCTGTCGACGGATCCGAAGGGCAGGTTGCCGGTCGCGGCGTACGCGAGCACCGAGCCCAGGCAGAACACGTCGCAGGCGGGCGTGATCCGGTCGCCGCGCACCTGCTCGGGCGCCATGAACCCCGGCGACCCGACGAGCGCGCCGGTGCGGGTGAGCCCGCTCTCGTCCACCGTCTCCAGCGCGCGGGCGATCCCGAAGTCGATGACGCGGGGCCCGTCGATGGTGACGAGGACGTTGGACGGCTTCAGGTCCCGGTGCACTATCCCCGCGGCGTGGATGTCCTTGAGCGCGTGCGCCAGCCCCGCCGCCAGGATCCGTACCGAACGCTCGGGCAGCGCCCCGTGGTCGCGCCCGACGACCTGCTGGAGGCTGGGCCCGGCGACATACCCGGTGGCGACCCAGGGCACCTCGGCCTCGGTGTCCGCGTCGAGCACCGGCGCGGTCCAGAACCCACCGACCCGCCGAGCGGCCCCCACCTCCTGCCGGAACCGGGCCCGGAACTCCTCCTGGGCGGCCAGCTCACGCCGTACGAGTTTGACGGCGACGGTACGGCCGCGGTCCGACCGGGCGAGATAGACGTCGCCCATGCCGCCCGCGCCCAGCCGCGCCAGCAGCCGGTACACCCCGATCCCCTGCGGATCCCCCGCCCCCAGCTTCTCCATCGCACCCACGCCCCCACCCCGCCTACGCAAACCCCCGTCTACGCGACGGCCCCACGATAGTGCGGCAAATGGGGAGGTGAGCGGGTCGGCGTCTACGGTTCCGTAACAGGAACGCCAAGGTCGTCGAGGACTGTCGACAACCGTTCCAGAACCCGTACGGCATCGGCGAGTTCCGCCTCCCCGAAAGCCTGCGCCAGCTGGTCCGCGAAGGCCGCGTGGCCCGGGTCGATGCGACCGATCGCCGCGCGACCCTCCTCGGTGGGCGCGAGGAGCTTCGCGCGGCGGTGGGCGGGGTTCGGCCGGTACTCGGCCAGCCCTTTCTCCACCAGCAGGTCGGCGATGCGCTGCACGCTCTGCCGGGTGATGCCCATGACACGGGCGACGCCGGAGACGGGGAGGGGCTCGCCGAGTACCGCGCCCAGGACCTGCCACCAGGCCGCCGTCAGCCCGGCCGGCCGGGCCAACTCCTCGGCGACCGCGAGGAACTGGCCGTTGAGCCTGAAGACACCGAGCGCGCTGCGGCTGAGCAGGTCCTGGGGTCGGGGTTCGCGGCTCACAGGACCCCGGCCTTCTCCAGTACGGCGTAGGCCTCGACGTCCGAGTCGTGGAACAGGCGGTACCAGGCGTCGACGGCCTCGTCCTCGTACACCTTCAGCAGTCGCAGGATCTCCCGGGCGAAGGCGACGGGCTCGGTCGGTCCTGCGGTGACGAGTCCCCTGTCGGTGACGGCGTCGGCCTCGACGTACCGCTCGCCGCCGCCGTACCCGGTCGCGGCCAGGTAGAAGGAGACAGCGCTGGTGTGGTCCCGGTCGTCGAGCAGCCCCTCGCGGGCCACACCGACCGTCGCCCCGCAGATCGCGGCCACCGGCACTCCGGCGTCCAGGAAGGCGCGGGCCGTGCGGGCGAAGGGGGCGAGTGCGTCGCCGGCGTCCCAGAGGTCGGCGCCCGGGAGGATCAGCAGGGACGCGTCGGACGGGCGTACGTCGTCCAGGGCCAGGTCGGGCTGGATGCGCAGGCCGCCGACGGTCGTGACGGGTTCGCGGGTCGGGCCGACGGTGCGGATCCCGTATCCGGCGCGGGCCAGCTGGGCGGTGGCGTGGCCGGGCTCCCAGTCGGCGAGGGTGTCGTAGACGGCGAGGTACACGGGCTTGCGGGTGGTGCCGGTGCTGCTGCTGGTCATGACTCCTCCTGGAGCCTCGAAGACAACCCAAAGATGACAACACGCTGTCACTTGGACAGCTTACTGTCAATACTCGGTGTCCCTCGTCCCCTCCGTGTGGCCGATGTCGACAACTTGTCGCGGAATCCCCCCGACCGCAGACATGACGCCGATACCTCCGCCACACCCCCCGCTCCTACGCTCGCCCGCATGACCCCTCAGCCAAATCCCGAGGTCGGCGCCGCCGTGAAGGCCGCGGACCGTGCGCATGTGTTCCACTCCTGGTCCGCACAGGAGCTCATCGACCCGCTCGCCGTCGCCGGTGCGGAGGGTTCGTACTTCTGGGACTACGACGGCAGGCGCTACCTGGACTTCACCAGTGGGCTCGTCTTCACGAACATCGGCTACCAGCACCCGAAGGTCGTCGCCGCGATCCAGGAGCAGGCCGCGCGGATGACGACCTTCGCGCCCGCGTTCGCGGTCGAGGCGCGGTCGGAGGCGGCGCGGCTGATCGCCGAGCGGACGCCGGGTGACCTGGACAAGATCTTCTTCACCAACGGCGGCGCGGACGCCGTGGAGCACGCGGTGCGCATGGCACGGCTGCACACCGGCCGCGCGAAGGTGCTGTCGGCGTACCGCTCCTACCACGGCGGCACCCAGCAGGCCGTGAACATCACCGGCGACCCGCGCCGCTGGGCCTCCGACAGCGCGGCGGCCGGAGTCGTGCACTTCTGGGCGCCCTTCCTCTACCGCTCCCGCTTCTACGCGGAGACCGAGGAGCAGGAGTGCGCGCGGGCGCTGGAGCACCTGGAGACGACGATCGCCTTCGAGGGCCCGTCGACGGTGGCCGCGATCATCCTCGAAACGATCCCAGGGACGGCCGGGATCATGATCCCGCCGCCCGGATACCTCGCCGGCGTCCGCGAGATCTGCGACAAGTACGGGATCGTCTTCATCCTGGACGAGGTCATGGCCGGGTTCGGGCGGACCGGGGAGTGGTTCGCGGCGGACCTCTTCGACGTGACCCCCGACCTGATGACCTTCGCGAAGGGCGTGAACTCCGGGTATGTCCCGCTGGGCGGCGTCGCCATCTCGGGAGCCATCGCCGAGACCTTCGGCAAGCGCCCCTACCCCGGCGGCCTGACCTACTCCGGGCACCCGCTGGCCTGCGCCGCCGCCGTCGCGACGATCGAGGTCATGGCGGAGGAGGGCGTCGTCGAGAACGCCGCCCGGCTCGGCACGGAGGTGCTCGCACCGGCGCTGCGTGAGCTGGCCGCGCGTCACCCCAGCGTGGGCGAGGTACGCGGCGTCGGCATGTTCTGGGCACTGGAACTGGTACGGAACCGAGAGACCCGCGAACCGCTGGTCCCCTACAACGCGACCGGCGAGGCGAACGCCCCCATGGCAGCGTTCGCCTCCGCGGCGAAGGCCTCCGGCATCTGGCCGTTCATCAACATGAGCCGCACCCACGTAGTACCGCCGTGCAACGTGAACGAGGCGGAACTGAAGGAGGGCCTGGCAGCGCTGGACGCTGCGCTGGCTGTGGCGGACGAGTACGCGGAGTAGGCCCCCACACCGCGAAGGGGCGCTGCCCCGTCAACCCCGCCAGGGGGCTATGCCCCCTGGACCCCCGCTCCTCAAACGCCGGAGGCGCTGGCCCAGGCATTTCAGCCCGTCCGGCGTTTGAGGACGAGGCCCCTTAAGGGCCGAAACGGGGGTCTGGGGGCGGAGCCCCCAGGGACGGGAAGGGGCGGCGGGGGCGAGAAAAAGCACCCCTGCCCGCAGAAACGTCCCACCGAACCCGAACGCGTAAGGTGGCGTGCTCGTAGACATATACGTGTACGCCCCCTCATCGCGACGACGGGAGACGCCCTGACCATGCCCGGCACCGGCAGCAACGGCTCCGTGACCCGGAGCACCCTGCGGCAGCAGCTCGCGGACGCCCTTCGGGACGAGGTGCTGGCCGGACGGCTGCAGGCAGGGCGAGAGTTCACGGTGAAGGAGATCGCCGAGCAGTACGGCGTCTCCGCGACCCCCGTACGCGAGGCCCTCGTCGATCTCTCCGCACAGGGCCTGCTGGAAGCCGACCAGCACCGCGGCTTCCGCGTCCACGAGTACTCCCTGGACGACTACCGCGGCATCATCGAGGCCCGCGGCCTGGTCATCGACGGCATCTTCCAGGTCCTCGCCGCCGAACGCGCCACCAACCGCACCACCGACCCCACTTCCGGCCGCCCCGGCGCACCCGGCCGCCCGAGCCACCGCGACCCCGACGACCCCCGCGTCCTCGCCGCGGTAGTCGGCGTACGCCGCCGCGCCGAAGAAGCCCAGCGCGCCGCCACCGCCGGCGACCTCACCGTACTGATCGGCTACGACCTGCGCTTCTGGCGCGAACTCGGCGCCCTCTTCGGCAACCCCTACCTCGCCGACTTCCTGCACCGCCTGCGCGTGCAGTCCTGGGTCTGCGCGGTCCAGCACCTGCGCCGCCTCGACGACCTGCGCGGCCACCTGTGGTCCGGGCACACCGACCTGGTCGACGCCCTGATGCGCCGCGACCTGCCCGCGGCCCGCTCGATCATCACCGCGCACGACGCGGACTCCCTCGCCCTGATCGAGCGGCTGGCATCAGGATGAGCCAAGCTCTGTAGAAGTTGGCGGGGTGGAGAAGTTGATGGGCGGCCCGGGGAGGTGGGTCGCCGGGGTGTGGGTATGGGACCTGCACGAAACAGGGACTCGCCCCAGGGGCCTGCCGAAGGATCCGGATCAGGACGATGAGCCCGCACAGGGGGTCCGCCCACGACCCGCACCGACTACCCTTCCCTGACCACTGTGCTACCTGAGGAGCCCTCTTTTGGCCTGTGACCTGTGGCTGGTACCGCTCGTCGACGTGTTGTGCCACACCCCCGACAACCCGTTCGCCGAGGAACTCGCGGAATACAACAAAGTCCTCGCCGAGGCCGGGCTGCCGCCGGTGCCGGTGTACCAGTACATGCCGGGCCTGTCCGGCGACGTCGCGCCGGTCGCCGGTTTCGACTACGACGCGCTGCACTTCCTGCGCCGCGCCTACCTGCTCCAGGTCTGCGGGCTCCCGGTCACCCCGGTCGACGACCTGGGCGGCGACTACGAGCAGCTCCTGGAGATGTTCGAGTCGACGGCCCAGCAGTCGCACCTGGTCTGGCACTACGACCACGCGGGCGCCTACGTCCCCGTCGACTTCCCGGCCCCGCTCTCCAGCGACGAACTCCTCGCGGGCGGCGGCCCCTTGGGCTCCTCGCAGGCCCTCCTGCGCGAGCTGGACTTCGTGGCCCAGGTGATCGGCATCGACCCGGCCAACCCTCCGGCGGCCCCCCAACCCCCGGCGGCCCCCACGGCCCTGGAGGAACCGGCCAACCCCGCCCCCTACGACCCGAGCCCCTTCGCCCGCGAACGGCATGTCTGGCTGGGGCTGCACGCGGCGGCGACGCGGAGTCTGGCGCAGGGTTCGATGATCGTCTTCAGCTGACGCCGGGGCGGGGAGGGCACCGGGCGGGCGCCCTCCCCTCGCTTTATCGCTGGTGTGGCAACCTGATGGTCCGTACGAGGGGCATCTCCGCGTACAGGTCGGGGTCGGCGGTCAGCACATGACGCCCGTCCGGCCAGTCCGGCGTCGGCCGGGAGAGATGGATCGCGTGGCCGAGCCGCCACTCCACCCCGCCACGCAACAGCGCACCCACGGTGGACGCCCCGGAGAAGTCCAACTCGACGATCTCCACGGCGGGCAGCGATCCGACATGCTCGGCGAGCCCCTTGCGCATACCGTCGGCAGCGGCCAGGCACAGCGCCGGAACATACACGTGCCGGATGGGCCCGTGCTCGGTGTTCGCGACGAACTGAGAAGCCAGTGAGTTCCCCGAGCCGAGCGCCAGCAGGGCCGACTCGTCGAAGACGACGCCGGTCGACCCGGCCTTCGTCGCGCTCACAGGCTGTCCACGGGCCGGCCGGCCTCAAGGTCCTGCCAGACCTTCTCCACCCTGTCGTGGTCCTCGTCCGTGAGCGTCACACCGAAGTGCGTCTCGCAGTACGCCTTGGTCGCCTCGTACCGCTTCCGCAGCTCCTCCTTGGTCGGCGTGGCCCCCGCCAGCTCTGCGATCAGGTCACGCATGGTCATCCCGCGCTCGCGGGCGAGGACCATGAGGCGGTCACGGACAGCGGGATCGACCTTGACGGTGGTGTCAGCCATGAGCGCAGTATACCCACGGTATACCACGTCGGGCCGCTCAAGTACGACGGTCATCGAAAACGCTCCATTTCTCTCGAAGAACTCGAAGGAATCGCCGGACGAGGCCGCCCGACTCACGGAAATCAACCTCAACGGCCGTAATCTGCAAGGCCGTTGGCGCCACGGGACGGCGCCGCCCACCCCGCAGCCGAGCCTCGACATGGCCGTACGCCGACCCCACCCACCGCGGCCAACCCCCCGTCACCGCAGCGCGCACCTCGGCACTGCTCGCCCCCCGCCGCCACCACTCCTCCACCAGCGGCGCAAGCCGCAGCGCCTCGGCGGCGTCGAGCGTGAGGCGCCGGTCGAACCCCCCGAGCGAGAGCAGCAGATGCGCGGCTACGACGGCCCGGTCGCCCCTCGACGCACACCGGTCCGGCACTTTTTCGGTTTCACCCGTTCGTGGCACGGCCTCGTACGGGGCGTCGAACACGTCGTAAACGACGGAGAGTTGCCCCGCCTCCCCACCCTCGCTCCCCGCGCGCACCACCCGGCGCAGATACCGCCGTTCCTCCAGTTCACGAAGGGCGGCGACGACCCGTGACCGCCCATCGACACCTGGCGCGGCAAGCGCGCGAAGGGTGACGCGGGTGGGGTTCGGGAGGGCCAGCAAGTACGTCAGTACGCTCACCGCGCACCAGGAGATGCTCCGGTCGCGGAGAAGGGCGGCAGAGAAGCCTGAAAAGACGCGCGCAGGCGTCGTACGATGAGTATGCATCCGGAGGGGTTTCTCCTGGGTGACGAGCCCCCGGATGTTGGCGCATCGCGGGGGCATTTCGTTGTTGGCGTGACTCTAAGGCCACGCAGAGCGACGATTGCAAGTCGAAACCGTCTTTTCCCGGGCGGAAGTTCGCGTTCTTCACTCCTGCGAGTGAAGGGCTGTGCACAGCAGACGCGTGTGGACGAGGCGGTCGGGGGCCGTGGGCCGATAGCGCCAACTCAAGGGCCAGGTCAGGCCGTCGAGCGCGGGCACCGGGACGTACGAGACATGGCCCGGGCCTGCGATGAAGCGGGTGACTCCATCGGGCCAGGCGCGGTGGGACGTACTGCCGACCGGCACGAGGAAGTACACCCCGCGCCGACCCGTCGCCGTCTCGACGATCGGCCCCGGATCCCCGCCGGTCATCCGCGCGAGCCAGTCGGCGACGTCCCGACCCCGCTCACCGTCGACTCTGATCGCGTCGAACTGGACGCCCGCCTTGCGGAGTTGAACGCCGGATTCCGGGAGCCAGGTCAGCTCACTTTGCGTATTCACGGGGCCAGTTTGCGGGTGCGGAGCTAGCGTGATCCATGACTCTGAGTCGCTGGTTGACCACGGTTGGGCACCGAGGGCTGGGAGTTGTGACCGGTTGAGTTCGGTTGAGTTCGGAGGTGACCGCAATGGCGCGGGCGGAGAACAAGGCGCAGGCGGGCGGTACGGCGCATCTGGTCGCCGCTTTGGCGAAGGCGTTGCGGGAGCAACAGGGGCTGACGCAGCCGCAGTTGGGCGACAAGCTCGGGTATACGGCAGCGGCGATCAGCGCGATGGAGACCTGTGCGCAGCCCGCGAGCGATCAGATGCTGGTGGGGTTGGAGGTGGAGATCGGGGCCGGGCTGGGCGTCTTCGAGAAGGCGCGCAAGTGGATGCTGTTGGAGAAGTACCCGGCTCGCTTCCGTGGGTTCTCGGAGCTGGAGGCCGGGGCGGTCACGCTGTGCTCGTACCAGACGCTCATCGTCGACGGCCTGTTCCAGACCGAGGACTACGCGCGGGCGCTGATCGGCGGCAGCTATCCACCCGTATCAGAGCAGAGGCGCGAGGAACTGGTGGAGGCCCGGCTGGCCCGCAGGGCGCTCTTCGACCGGGATCCATCCCCGCACATCGAGCTGATCCTCGAAGAAAGCGTGCTGCGGCGGCCGTTCGGCAGCTGGGACATCATGCGCGGGCAACTCCACTCGCTCGCCGAAGACGCCCAGCGGGACAATGTCTTCGTACAGGTGCTGCCCCTGGACCGTGGGCTGCGTGGAACGTATGCGGGCGATCGCGGCGCCATGCAGCTCGTGGAGACCAAGGACCACGAGCACGTCGTCTACATGGAGATCGAGGACCAGGGCATCCTGATCAACGATCCGGCCGAGGTGTCCCATCTCGCGCGCCGCTATGCAAGTATCCGTGCACAGGCCCTGAGTCCCGACGAATCACTGGCCTACATCGAGAAGTTGGCAGGAGAGGAACGATGACCGGCACCGGAAGCCTTCGCTGGTTCAAGTCGAGCTACAGCGACGGGGGCGGCGGCCAGTGCGTCGAAGTCGCCTACGCCTGGCGCAAGTCGTCGTACAGCGACAGCGGTGGCGGGGCCTGCGTCGAAGTCGCCACCTGCCCGCACACCGCCACCACCATCCACATCCGCGACTCCAAGACCCCCGACGGCCCGAACCTCACCGTCTCCGGCAAGGCCTGGTCCGCCTTCATCGCGCCCGCGTCGTCGGTCGGCTAGGGAGCTTTCCCCGGGCTGCGCGGCGGGGGCCGCGCGTGACCCCATTGGCCGTGCCGGAGTGCGGCGCGCGTGTGGCCTTCGCAGCATGGACGGCATGCCGATACGCAACCGCCGCACGGCTGCCGCGGCCGCCATGTTCCTGGCCAGTCTGACGGTGCCGTGCGCGCCCCCGGTCCACGGTGCGCCCGGCGCGGTCACCGCCCGCCAGCCGGCCAGGGAGCCCACACCGCCCGCGGACTCGAAGGCCGCCGCGCACACCGTCGCCTCCGGCGACACACTGTGGGACATCGCCCAGCAGGCCCTCGGCAGCGGACAGCGGTGGGACAGCGTCTACAGCCTCAACCGGCAGACCATCGAGGACGCGGCCCGACGGCGCGGATACGCCTCCAGTGACCGCGGCCACTGGATCTTCCCCGGAACCGTGCTCGACCTGCCCCAGCCCTCGACGTCTCAGACGCTGCCGGCGTCGCGGTTCGAGGCCGGTCCGTGCCCGACCAGGTACGAAGAGCTGACGGACGACGTCCGCTGCGGGTTCCTCGTCGTACCGGAGAACCGAGCCCGTCCGTCCTCGCGGACCCTTCGCCTGGCCGTTGCGAGGGTCCCCTCGGCGTCGCCGACGCCACACCCCGATCCGATCGTGTTCCTCGCCGGCGGGCCCGGCGCGGACGCCCTCGGGGACATACCGGAACTCACCGAGGCCGGTCTGAACCGTGACCGCGATCTGGTCGTCATGTCGCAGCGCGGGACGCTGCCGTCCCGGCCGACGCCGCTGACGTGTCCTGAGATCGACCGGTTCTACCAGCAGCGTGTCCAGCTGCTCTATGACGCTCCCTCCACCGGACGCGGCTATGCCCGGGCGGCGGCCCGGTGCCACGATCGCCTGACAGCCCAGGGAGTCGACCTCTCGGCCTACAACACCACCGAGAATGCCGCGGACTTCGCGGATCTGCGCAGGGCCCTGGGAATCCGGCGGTGGAATGTCCTTTCACATTCCTACGGGACGCAGTTGGCGCTCACCTACATGCGCATGTTCCCGGAAGGAATCCGCTCCGTGACCATCGACGGCGTCGTACCGCCGTTCGTGGCGACGCCCGGGTGGACGTGGAGCAGCGTGAAGGAGTCGCTCGACGCGATCCTGCGTGCCTGCGCGGCCCAGCCCTCCTGCCGGCAGCGCTACCCGGACCTCGGTGACGGGTTCCTCCGCCTGGTGCGTCGGCTGGAGGCCCGTCCGGTCACCACCTATGTGACGGTGCCGCAGGCCGGGAAGGTGAAGGTGGTGCTCGACGGTGGGGCGCTGCTGAACTGGATGGTCCGTGCCAGTCACGAGGCCGAGATCTTCCCGTTGGCCCTCGACGAGTTGGCTCACGGCCGCCCTCAGCGCGTCGCCGAGATGTGGGCGGCCATGCGTATTCCCGGCACGGTGGGGGAGTTCGCTCACGGGCTGTCGCTCAGCGTGTGGTGCAGCGAATGGGTTCCGTACGAGACCCCTCGCGAACAGCTTGCCCGCGGGCAGCGCGCCTTTCCCGGCCTCCCCCACTCGGTCCTGGCCCAGCCGCCCCAGCTGGCGTTCCTGCGGCAGGCATGCCAGGCCTGGAAGGTCCCGAAGGCACCCGCCTCCTATCGTGCGGTCACGCGCGGCGACATCCCGACCCTGGCCCTCTCCGGAAGTTTCGACGCCCAGACCGGGGCTCAGTGGGGGCGCTACGCGGCTCGGACGCTTTCCCGCTCCAAGGTGGTGACCCTGCCCGGTCTCGCCCACGGGGGGACGTTGTTCACCAGCGCGTGCGGGGTACAGGTGGTCACCTCCTTCTTCGACAAGCCCGAGAACCCCGACACCGGATGCGTGGCCTCGGTGAAAGCGAAACCGTTCGTCCCCGGCGTTGCGGGAGGCGGTACCGGTGAGTGAAGGCCCCGCACACTGGTCCCGCCGCGGCATTCTGAAGGCGGCGGCCGCGGTGGGCTGCGCGACCGTTTCACTGGCTCCGGCGGCGGCGTCGACCGCGTCCCCGCGATCCGCTGTTTCCGGCGGCGACACCGGCGACACCGGCGACACCGGCGAGACAGGGGGCACAGCCGGCAGGGGGGCGGCGCTGTTCAGCGAGCTCGACGCCAAGATCGAGGAGGCCATGAAGGCCTACGTGATCCCCGGGGCGGCGGTGGGCGTGCTCCTGAACGGCGAGGAGTACGTCAAGGGTTACGGGATCACCAGCGTCGACAACCCGGTCCCGGTCGACGGTGACACCGTCTTCCGGGTCGGCTCGACAACCAAGACCTTCACCGGTACGACACTGATGCGGCTGGTCGAGCAGGGCAAGGTCGAGCTGGACGCCCCGGTGCGCCGCTATCTGCCCGAGTTCGCGGTGGCCGACCCGGACGCGTCGGCGCGGGTCACCGTGCGGCAGTTGCTCAACCACAGCGCCGGCTGGCTGGGCGACGACTACCAGGAATTCGGCCCCGGCGACGACGCGCTGGCCCGCTTCGTGACGTCCATGGCCCGCCTGCCCCAACTCACGCCCCCTGGAGAGGTGTTCGCCTACAACAACGCGGGCCTGTGCGTGGCCGGACGGATCATCGAGGAGCTGACCGGCACGACCTACGAGGCGGCGGTGCGCAAGCTGGTCATCGATCCGCTCGGGCTCGACCACAGCCGCTTCTTCAGTGACGAGATCGTGGGCTTCAAGGTCGCGGCGTCACACAACGTCGTCGACGGCAAGGCCGTACTGGACCCGGCCTTCTGGCCCCTGCCACGCAGCCTCACACCGACCGGCGGCCTGATCTCCAGCGTGCGCGACCAGCTGAGCTGGGCCCGCTTCCACCTCGGCAACGGCACGGCCCCCGACGGCACCCGGCTGCTGAGCAGGGCGTCGTTGGCCCAGATGCGCTCGCGGCCCGGCCCCGGCGGCACGCTGGTCGTGGAACTCGACGGGATGGGAGTCACGTGGATGCTGCGCCCGACGGCGCAGGGACCACGGATCGTGCAGCACGGCGGGACCTGGCCAGGCCAGATCTCGGGCTTCCTGATGGTCCCCGGCCGGGGCTTCGCGCTGACCCTGCTGACCAACTCGGAAGGCGGGACGCGGCTCAGGGACGAGCTGTTCACCGAGGACTGGGCCCTGAGCCGGTTCGCCGGGGTGACCAACCGGCCGGCCACGGCCACCACGTTCAGCGGCCGGGAGCTGGCACCTTACGAGGGCCGCTACATGGCACAGCGGATCAATGAGAAGGGCGCGATGGAGGACACCGTCATCGAAGTCGACCGGCTGGGCGGCCGGCTGGGCGGTACCCAGACGTCCCAGGGGCAGACCGGCGAGTTCGGTGTCGCTCTCTACCGAAAGGACTTCGGGCTGGACCTCGGCCCCGACGGCAAGCCGATCGGCACGCGTTCCGACTTCGTGCGCGGACCCGACGGGAAGGTGGCCTGGTGGCGCTACCACGGACGGCTGCACCGCCACCAGACACCTTCAGAGCCTGCGAACTAGAGGAACGAGTTGATCTCGATCGTCTCGTCCCGACCCGGCCCCACACCGATCGCGGAGATCGGCGCCCCTGACATCTCCTCCAGCGCCTTGACGTAGTTCTGCGCGTTCTTCGGGAGGTCCGAGAAGGACTTGGCCGACGTGATGTCCTCCGACCAGCCGGGCAGGGTCTCGTAGACCGGCTTGGCGTGGTGGAAGTCGGACTGGGAGTACGGGAGTTCCTCGACGCGCTTGCCGTCGATCTCGTACGCCACGCAGACCGGGATCTCCTCCCAGCCGGTCAGGACGTCCAGCTTGGTGAGGAAGAAGTCGGTCAGGCCGTTGACGCGGGTGGCGTAGCGGGCGATGACCGCGTCGAACCAGCCGCAGCGGCGGTCACGGCCGGTCGTCACGCCCCGCTCGCCACCGATGCGGCGCAGCGCCTCGCCGTCCGCGTCGAACAGCTCGGTCGGGAAGGGACCGGAGCCGACGCGGGTCGTGTACGCCTTGAGGATGCCGATGACGCGGCTGATCTTCGTGGGGCCGACGCCCGCGCCCGTGCACGCACCACCGGCGGTGGGGTTGGACGACGTGACGAAGGGATAGGTCCCGTGGTCGATGTCGAGGAGCGTGCCCTGGCCGCCCTCGAAGAGGACCACCTTGTCCTGCTCCAGGGCCTGGTTGAGCACCAGGACCGTGTCGGCGACGTACGGTGCGAGCTTGTCGGCGTAGCCCAGCAGCTCCTCGACCACCTGGTCGACGGCGATCGCGCGCCGGTTGTAGAGCTTGGTGAGGATCTGGTTCTTGGCGTCGAGGGCCGCCTCGACCTTCTGGGTCAGGATCGACTCGTCGTAGAGGTCCTGGACCCGGATCCCGACGCGGTTGATCTTGTCCGCGTAGGTCGGGCCGATACCGCGGCCGGTCGTCCCGATCTTCCGCTTCCCGAGGAAGCGTTCCGTCACCTTGTCCACCGTCACGTTGTACGGCGTGATGATGTGAGCGTTACCGCTGATCAGGAGCTTCGACGTGTCGACGCCGCGCTCGTTCAGCCCGTTCAGCTCGGAGAACAGGACCGACGGGTCGACGACGACACCGTTGCCGATGACCGGGGTGCACCCCGGGGACAGGATTCCGGAAGGGAGCAGGTGGAGGGCGTACTTCTGATCACCCACGACTACCGTGTGGCCGGCGTTGTTGCCGCCCTGGTAGCGCACCACATAGTCGACGGATCCGCCTAGCAGGTCCGTCGCCTTTCCCTTGCCTTCGTCACCCCACTGAGCACCGAGCAGCACAAGTGCGGGCACGCGCGTACACCCCTTCCGGGCGGGGCATGTCCAAGGTCAGGGGTGCACGCGTAGTGTTCCGCCGCGTGCACCACCGCCGGCCGCGACCGTCGTTGGGCGCGAACCGTCGTACCGGATGGCCCCGGAATAGACGAAGCCCCTGGCGCAATAGCGCAAGGGGCTCTTGCACAAAGATGCTACCCGAGGAAGCGAGGCATGGCCGAGGTGGCGACTTTCGCGATGTCCGACCAGCTGCTGGTGGTGATCGATCCGGTCGCTCGGATGACGGACGGGGAGTCGGTCAGGATCGCGAAAGACGTGCTCAGCGCGGGTGCGGCGACGAAAGTGTGCCTGCCGGACGATCCCCACGAGTTCGCCCGGGCCCTGGCGCGCCGTGGGTTGCGGCGGCCCGTGGTCGTCGGCGACGACCGGGCGCTGACGCGCGCGGTGACCCTGCTGCACCGGCAGCGGGAGCTGGCCGAATGCGCACTGTCGGTGGTGCCGGTCGGGGGTGCGCTGTCGCTGGCCGGATCCCTCGGGGTGCCGACGAGCGCGGTGGCGGCGGCCCGGGCCGTGCTGGAGGGCGTGGAGCGGCGGCTCGATCTGCTCGTGGACGACAGCGACGGGGTGGTGCTGGGCGCGCTGCGGATCCCGCCGGTACGGGAGCCCGTCGCGCCGGACGGCGCCGAGGGGGAGGGGCTGGGGTCGGGTGCGGGCTCGGGTGCGGGGTTCGGGGTCGGGCGGCCGTGGTTGCGGACGTGCCAGTCGTTCGTACGGACGCTGGTGCCTGCGCGTCCTGCCTCCGGCGCCGGGTCCGGGTCCGGGGCCGGGCCGTCGCGGCTGCGGGTCGAGGTGGACGGCGTGATGCTGGTGGATCTCGACCAGCCGGTGGAGGCGATGTCGGTGACGCCGGGGATCGCCGGTGTGGCCGCGGTGGAAGTACGGCCGGTGTCGGTGGGCGCAGAGGCCACACCGCTGCGGGCCGAGGGGCGGACCGTGACCGTCTCGGGCGCGGATTTCCGGTACCGGGCGGATGCGGTGGTGGCGGGGCCGGTACGGCGGCGGACGTGGACGGTGCGGGAGGGGGCTTGGGGGTTGACGTTGCCGGCGTCGGGGTGAGGTCGGGCGAGGGGCGGGTGCGGCGCTACGACGGGCAGGTGCGGCGCTACGACGGGCAGGTGCGGCGCTACGACGGGCAGGTGCGGCGCTACGACGGGCGGATGCGGCGTTACGGCAGTGCCCGGCGCTACGGCAGCAAGGGCGTCGCGTCCGACTCGTCCTTCAGGCCCACCCCGGTTCCCCCCGCCTCCCGCGCCCTCCCCATCAGCCCCGCCAGCTTCCCCGCCGCCACCTCATAGGTCAGGCCCAGGGGCGGGCGGATGTTGGAGAGGCAGTTGCGGTCGGCGTCCGTCGTCACTGCCGGCACCGGCCGGTACGTCAGGTACGCGCCCAGCGAATCCGCCGCCGACATGCCCGGCCGCTCCCCGACCAGGACCACCACCAGCACCGCGCCCATCGCCGCCGCGATGTCGTCACCGAGGGCCACGCGGGCCTGCTCGGCGAGGACGACCGGGGCCACCTGCCAGTCGGCGGGGAGGCGGGCGACCGTCTCGCGGACCATCGTCGCCGCGTGGTCGTGCACCGCGCGGCTGGACAGGCCGTCCGCGATCACGAACAGCACGTCCCACTCCCCCACCGGGAGGTGTGCGCGGTCGGTCGGGTCGAGGCGTCGGCCCAGGTCCGGGCGCTGGAGGTACGTCAGCCGGTCGGGCGCCGCGCTGCGGACCCGTACCGTCGGCAGGCCGGGCAGCGCCGCCGCCACCGTGTCCGAGTCGAAGGGCGAGTGGACCGCGTCCCGCGCCGCCGCGTGCGCGGTCTGGAGTTCCAGGCGGTGCCGGGTCCGCAGCGAGGTGCCCGCCCGGCCCAGGCCGATGCGTGCCTGCGTGTGGCGGCGCAGGGCAGCCCACAAGGGCGCGTCGGGCTTACGGTCACCTGCCCTTGCCGTCGCCAAGTCAGCCGTAGCAGAAGGCATTTGATGTCCCGTCATGTCCGTCATGCCGCCAGCTCCCTTCCGATCGCTGTCAGCGGATGCGCCCCCGCCGTGTCCGAGACGTCCCGGATCGCGCCCCGTTCGTCCAGCAGGCCCATCGACTCCAGCCACGCCTCGAACTCCGGAGCCGCGCGCAGCCCCAGGACCTCCCGCAGGTACAGCGCGTCGTGATACGAGGCCGACTGGTAGTTGAGCATGATGTCGTCGCCGCCCGGCGTGCAGATCACGAAGGACGCGCCCGCGACGCCGAGCATGGTCAGCATCGTCGCCACGTCGTCGTCATCGGCGTCCGCGTGGTTCGTGTAGCAGATGTCCAGGCCCATGGGCAGGCCGAGCAGCTTGCCGCAGAAATGGTCCTCCAGGGCCGCGCGGAGGATCTGCCGGCCGTCGTAGAGGTATTCCGGGCCGATGAAGCCGACCACCGTGTTCACCAGCAACGGCCGATAGCGGCGGGCCACCGCGTACGCCCGCGCCTCCACCGTCTGCTGGTCCACCCCGTGGTGCGCGTCGGCCGAGAGTGCGGCGCCCTGGCCGGTCTCGAAGTACATGACGTTTTGGCCGACCGTCCCCCGGTCCAGCGCGAGCGCCGCCTCGTACGCCTCGTCCAGCAGCGGCAGGGTCACTCCGAAGGAGGCGTTCGCCGCCTGCGTGCCCGCGATGGACTGGAAGACCAGGTCGACGGGGGCGCCCCGCTCCATCAGCCCGACGCTCGTCGTGACGTGGCACAGGACGCAGGACTGGGTGGGGATGGCGTACCGCTGGATCACCCCGTCGAGCAGCTCCAGCAGGTCGCGTACCGCCTTCGGGCTGTCCGTCGCCGGGTTGATGCCGATCACCGCGTCGCCGGAGCCGAGCAGCAGGCCGTCCAGCAGTGCGGCCGCCACTCCCGCCGGGTCGTCGGTGGGGTGGTTGGGCTGGAGGCGCGTCGCCAGCCGTCCGGGCAGGCCGATCGTCGAGCGGAACGCCGTCACCACCCGCACCTTGCGGGCGACGGCCACCAGATCCGCGTTGCCCATCAGCTTCGACACCGCCGCCACCATCTCCGGCGTCAGCCCGGGGGCCACGGCCGCCAGCGTCGTCGCGTCCACCGCCTCCGACAGCAGCCACTCCCGGAACTCACCGACCGTCATCCCGGCCACCGGCGTGAAGGCGGCCGGGTCATGGGTGTCCATGATCAGCCGGGTCACGTCGTCGGTCTCGTACGGGATCACCGGCTCGGCCAGGAAGGCCGTCAGCGGTACCTCCGCCAGCGCCCAGCGCGCCGCGACCCGCTCCTGGGCGCTCCCGGCCGCGAGCCCGGCCAACCGGTCCCCCGAGCGTTCGGGGCTCGCGGCGGCGAGCAGACGGGCGAGGGAGTCGAAGCGGTGGCGCTCGCCGCCGACCGTGGAGGTGTAGCTCATGGCGGCGACCGTACGAGGGGCCCGCGGGGCGGGTCCATGGCCCGCCGGAGAGTTAACAGAAGCGTTCGACCGGCCCGTCTTCCGGCAGCTTTCCAAAGGTATGGGTGACAAACATTTAACGCACCGACCCCCTTGGCCGACTCATTCGGACCGCAGAGTTCCACTCCGGAGTTGCACTCCCGAGCTCCATTCCGGAGTTCCGATCCGGCACCAGTGCGCAGCGCGACCACGGCAACCAGGAAGGGGCCACCCGATGGCAGTACAGGAGGGCGTCGTCCCGGAGGCGAAGGCGGGCGACACAGGAACCGTGCACCGGCTCAAGCCCAATGCCGTGGGCCTGCTGGGCGTGGTCTTCATGGCCGTCGCGACCGCCGCGCCGATCACCGCGATGACGGGCAACGTGCCCTTCATGGTCTCCGCCGGAAACGGCATCGGAGCCCCGGCGAGCTACCTGGTCGCAATGGTCGTCCTGGCAATCTTTTCCGTCGGCTTCACCTCGATGGCGAAGCACATCACCTCCACCGGGGCCTTCTACGGCTTCATCTCCCACGGCCTCGGCCGCTCGATCGGCCTGGCCTCGGGCCTGTTGGCGACCTTCGCGTACGTCGTCTTCGAGCCGGCCCTGATCGGCATCTTCTCGACCTTCGCGACGGAGACCCTCAAGGACCAGACGGGACTCGACGTCCCCTGGTGGGCGTTCGCGGCCCTGATGCTCGCGATCAACGCGACCGGCACCTGGTTCGGCGTCTCGGTCGCCGAGAAGCTGCTCGTCGTGCTGCTGGCGACCGAGGTGACGATCCTGGCCGCGATGGCGATCTCGGTCGCCCTCCACGGCGGCGGCCCGGACGGCTTCAGCATCGACCCGGTCAACCCGGTCAACGCCTTCACCGGCACGTCCGCCGGCCTCGGTCTGTTCTTCGCGTTCTGGTCGTGGGTCGGCTTCGAGTCGACGGCGATGTACGGCGAGGAGTCCCGCAACCCGAAGAAGATCATCCCCAAGGCGACGATGATCTCCGTCCTGGGCGTCGGCGTCTTCTACGTCTTCGTCTCCTGGATGGCCATCACGGGCACCGGCGAGTCGAATGCCGTGAAGGTCGCCACCGCCGACCCGCTGGCCCTCTTCTTCAACCCCACCGAGCAGTACGTCGGCCACTGGGCGGTCGTCGTCATGCAGTGGCTGATGATCACCGGCTCGCTGGCCTGCGGCATGGCCTTCCACAACTGCGCCGCCCGCTACATGTACGCCCTCGGCCGCGAGGGAGTCGTGCCTTCGCTGCGGAACACCGTGGGCCGCACCCACGCCAAGCACGGCTCCCCGCACGTCGCGGGCCTGGTCCAGACGGTCGTGAGCGGCGTGCTGATCGCCGCGTTCTGGATCGCGGGCAAGGACCCGTACACCGGTACGTACGTCCTCCTCGCCATCCTCGGCACCATGGCGATCCTCGTCGTGCAGGCGGTGTGCTCCTTCGCGGTGCTGTGGTACTTCCGCTCCCACCACCCCGAGAGCCGTCACTGGTTCAGGACGATGACCGCCCCGCTGGTGGGTGGCGTGGCCATGCTCGCGGTGGTCGTGCTGCTGGTGTCCAACATGGGGGTCGCGGCCGGCCCGGAATCCGGCTCACTGGTACTGAAGGCGACGCCGTGGATCGTCGCCCTGATCGCGCTGGGCGGCATCGGGTACGCGCAGTACCTCAAGCGCCGGTCGCCGGAGCGGTACGCGTTGCTGGGGCGGACCGTGCTGGAGGAGACGAGGGAGCGGTAACGCGGGGGAGGCGCGGGATCGGGGCCGGGGCCGGGGTCAGCCCTGGCCGAAGGTCTTGTCGCGGTGCTCCCGCCAGCGTTCCATCAGCTTGCCGAGTTCGCCCTCCAGGTACTCGAAAAAGGCCAGCGTCTCGGCGATGCGCAGGCCGCCGGGGGACTCGGCGCCGAGGTTGTCGACGCCCTCGCGCAGGGTCTGTTCCCAGCGCTTGAGGACGGCGTCCCGGTTGGTCAGCGCCTCGTACCACTGGTCGCTGTGCACCCGGTAGCGCTCACGCCGTGAGCCCGGCTCCCGCTCGCGGGACACCATGTGCACCTGGGCGAGGTAGCGCACCGCGCCGGAGATGGCGGCCGGGCTGACCTGGAGCTGTGCGCCGAGTTCGGCGGAGGTCATGGCGCCGGAGTCGGAGGCGAGCAGCGCGGCGAACACGCGCGCGGCCATGCGCTGCATCCCGGCCTCGACGAGCTGGGCCGCGAAGGCCTCCACGAACTTCGACAACGCCTCGGGGTCGCGCCCCGCCGCACTCGGTTCCGTCATCCGTAGATCATCTCCCCTGCGCCTTTCCCGTGCCGCCGAGTCTATCCGCGATTTATACGCTTCCTTAACTTCACAAATTCCTGAAAGAAGCGTACGTTCTGAAGCATGACGAAGGCCATCACCGTCGCCGGACTGCACAAGTCGTTCGGCGAGACACACGCGCTCGACGGGCTCGACCTGGACGTCGAGGCCGGCGAGGTCCACGGCTTCCTCGGCCCCAACGGCGCCGGCAAGTCCACCACCATCCGCGTCCTGCTCGGTCTGCTGCGTGCCGACTCGGGCGGCGCGCAGGTGCTCGGCCGCGACCCCTGGACGGACGCGGTGGAGGTGCACCGCCGGATCGCCTACGTGCCCGGTGACGTGACGCTGTGGCGGAACCTGTCCGGCGGTGAGGTCATCGACCTCTACGGCCGTCTCCGCGGGGGTCTGGACACCCGCCGCCGGGCCGAGCTGATCGAACGGTTCGAGCTGGACCCGACGAAGAAGGGCCGCACCTACTCCAAGGGCAACCGGCAGAAGGTCGCCCTGGTCGCGGCGTTCGCCTCGGACGTGGACCTGCTCATCCTCGACGAGCCGACCTCGGGCCTCGACCCGCTGATGGAAGAGGTCTTCCAGCACTGCGTGGAGGAGGCGCGGGACAGGGGCCGTACGGTCCTGCTCTCCTCGCACATCCTCAGCGAGGTCGAGGAGCTCTGCGACCGGGTCAGCATCATCCGCAAGGGCCGTACGGTCGAGAGCGGTTCGCTCGCCGACCTGCGCCACCTGACCCGGACGAGCGTCACGGCCGAGCTGGCGGGGGCGCCCAACGGGCTGTCCCATCTCCCGGGCGTCCACGACCTGGACGTACAGGGGCGTCGCGTCCGCCTCCAGGTCGACACCGACAAACTGGACGCCGTACTGCGCTCGCTGAGCGAGTCCGGCGTGCGCTCCCTGACGTCGACACCGCCGACGCTGGAGGAGCTGTTCCTGCGGCACTACCAGGACGACGTGCGGGAAGGGGTGGCCGCACGATGACCGCCACCGCCTTCGACGTACGACCGGGAGGCTCGCGCCAACTGGCGGGCACCGGAACGCTGTTGCGCTTCGCGCTGCGCCGCGACCGGTTGATGATCCCGGTCTGGGTGGGCGTGAACGCGCTCATGATCCTCTCCATGCCGAACACGCTGGAGAACCTGTACGACTCCCCGGCCGACCGCGCCAAGCTGCTGCAGGACACGGCGGGCAACGCCTCCTTCCGCGCGCTGATCGGCCCCGTCTTCGACGACTCGATCGGCGCCCTGACGGCCTGGCGGGTCGGCGTGTACGCGGGCGCCCTCGCGGCCGTGGTCAGCCTGCTCCTCGTCGTACGGCACACCCGGGACGAGGAGGAGAGCGGCCGTCAGGAGCTGGTGGCGTCCGGGATGGTGGGGCGCCGGGCCTCGCTGACGGCCGCGCTGCTGACGGCGGCGGTCGCGAACGCCGTGCTGGCCCTGCTGGTGACGGCCGGACTGGCCGGACAGGGCGCCTCCGGTGCGCTGGCCTTCGGGCTGGGCCTCGCCGGGGTCGGCATGGTGTTCGCCACGCTGGCGGCGATCGTCGCCCAGTTCACGGAGAGCGCCCGGCTGGCGCGGGGGCTGACGGCGGGGTTGGTGGGCGCCGCGTTCGTGCTGCGGGCGGCGGGCGACTCGGCGTCGGACGACGGTTCGTCGGCGCTGACGTGGGCGTCGCCGCTGGGCTGGCTGGAGAACCTGCGGGCCTTCGCGGACGAACGGTGGTGGGTGCTGCTGCTGTTCGCGGGGGCGGCTCTGGTGCAGGGCGCGGTGGCGTACGAGCTCGCCGGGCGCCGGGACGTGGGGATGAGCTTCCTGCCCGCCCGGCCGGGGCCCGCCTTCGGCCGTCTCGGCACGGCGGGGGCGCTGGCCTGGCGGCTGCAGCGGGGCAGCGTGCTCGGCTGGAGCATCGGTTTCTTCCTCGCCGGGGTCATCTACGGCGGGCTCACCGACGGGGTGGCCGATCTGGTCGGCGACAACGACAACGCGCGGGAGATCTTCGAGCGCATGGGCGGCCAGGCGGGGCTGACGGACGCGTTCCTCGCGTCGATGGTCGGCATGCTCGGGCTGATCGCGGCCCTGTATGTCGTGTCGTCGGTGCTGCGGCTGCATGGCGAGGAGACCTCGATGCGGGCCGAGCCGATCCTGGCGGGCGCGGTGAGCCGTGTGCGCTGGGCGGCCGGGCACCTCGTGATCGCCTTCGCCGGCTCGGCGCTGATCATGCTCCTCGCCGGCCTGGGCTTCGCCGTCGGCTACGGCAAGCAGGTCGGACCGGTCCTGGGCGCCTGCCTGGTCCAGCTTCCGGCGGTGTGGGTCGTCGGTGGGCTGGCGGTGCTGCTGTACGGGGTGCTGCCGCGGGCCGCGATGGCGGCGTGGGGTGTGGCCGGGGCGGTGCTGCTGATCGGCTGGGTGGGTCCTGCGCTCGATGTCCCGCAGGCGGTGCTTGATCTGTCGCCGTTCGGTCATCTGCCGAAGTTGCCGGGTGGGGGGATGGAGTGGGGGGCGGTGCTGGTCTTGCTGGGGCTGGCGGTTGTGCTGGTGGTTGGGGGGCTGGTGGGGGTGCGGCGGCGGGATCTGACGACGTGAGGGGTGGTGGTGGGGGTGCGGGTGGGGTTCTTCTCGCCCCCGCCGCCCCTACCCGTCCCGTCCCTGGGGGCCTGCGGCCCCCAGACCCCCGCTTCGGCCCTTAAGGGGCCTTGTCCTCAAACGCCGGACGGGTTGGAATGCCCTGACCGGCGCCGAGAATTTCAGCCCCTCCGGCGTTTGAGGAGCGGGGGTCCAGGGGGCAGAGCCCCCTGGCGGGGTCGAAGGGGCGGAGCCCCTGGAGGACGGGACGGGTAGGGGCGGCGGGGGCGAGATCGGGACGGGCTGAACTTGCCTACGCCGGCTCGACCAGCAGGCCCTCCAACCCCCGGATCACGAAGTTCGGCTTCCGCTGCGGCTCCGCCGTCAGGCGTAGTGTCGGGGCCTGCTCCAGCAAGGCCGTCATCGATGCCGCCAACTCGATGCGGGCGAGCGGCGCGCCGATGCAGTAGTGGATACCGGCGCTGAAGGAGATGTGCGGGTTCTCCTTGCGGGTGAGGTTCAGCCGGGACGGGGACTCGAAGACCTCCGGGTCATGGTTCGCGGAGCCGAAGAGCATGGCGATCTCCGCGCCGCGCGGGATCGTCGTGCCGTCGATCTCGATCTCGTCCAGGACCCAGCGTTCGAAGAGCTGGAGCGGGGTGTCGTAGCGCATCAGCTCCTCGATCGCGGAGGGGATCAGGGAGTGGTCGGCGCGTAGGGCGGCCAGCTGGTCGGGGTTGCGGAACAGGGCGTACCAGCCGTTGACGGTGGCGTTGACCGTGGCCTCGTGCCCCGCGTTCAGCAGCAGCACGCACGTCGAGATCATCTCCTGCTCGGTGAGCCGGTCGCCCTCGTCGTGGGCGGCGATGAGCCCGGAGATGAGGTCGTCACCCGGCTCCTTGCGCCGCTCGGCGATCAGCTCGCGCAGGTAGTCGGAGAACTCGACGGACGCCCGCACCGCCTTGGCGGCGACATCCTCCGCCGGGTTGAGCTCGTACATCCCGCAGATGTCGGCCGACCAGGGCCTCAGAGGCGCACGGTCGGCCTCCGGAATGCCGAGCATCTCGGCGATGACGGCCACGGGGAGTGGCTCGGCGACATCGGTGAGCAGGTCGCCGCCGCCCTCCTTCACGAGTTCGCCGACCAACTGCCCGGCGAGCTCGGCGACATACGGCTTGAGCTGCTCGACCGTGCGCGGCGTGAACGCCTTCGACACCAGACGCCGGATCCGGGTGTGGTCCGGCGGTTCGAGGTCGAGCATCCCGTGGTCGTTGAGCGTGTGGAACGGCTCGTGCTCGGCGGGGGGCGCCGTCCGCCCGAAGTCCTCGTGCGAGAAACGGTGCTGGTACGTCCGCCCGAGCCGCCGCTCCCGCAGCAGTGCCGCTACGTCGGCGTGGTGCGGGACGAGCCACTGGTCCGTGGGCTCGTAGTAGTGCACGCGGCCCTTGGCGCGCAGCTCGGCATAGGCGGGGTAGGGGTCGGCGAGGAACGCCGGGTCCCACGGGTCGAAGGCTGCCATGAGCGGACGCTAGCCCGGGGACGGGCGGTCTGACCAGGGGGGTCTCATCCGGTCTCATACGGACGGGGCGCTTGCGGGCTCGGCGGGATGCCTGCCTGCTCCGGATCGTGGAGCCCGGGGTTCGGACCCTCACCGGACCGGCAGACGTGCAGCGGGTGTGGCTGGAACTGGCGGGCGGCACCGCCGACACCGCCCCACGCGGGAAACCGTCCGCCGCAAGGTCGAGCAGATCCGCAAGGCCCAGGAGGCCGGCCACCTGGACTCCGCCTGGGAGCCCATCGACATCCCCGTCTTCCTCAACCAGATCGCCATGGCCTGGCCCGGCCAGCTCGACCTCGTGGAGGCAGCCGCCGGCCAGGTCCGCGACCCGTCCCTGGCTGCCCGCCGCGCGGCGGTCGTCGCGGCGGTCCAACGCCTCTTTCCGGCCGCGGAACGGGTCTAGGCCTGGCCGAAGTCGGGGAGGGTGACCGTGCCGTCCTCGCCCAGCGGGAAGCCGGGGTTGTGAGCGACCTCCCAGGCGTGGCCGTCCGGGTCGGTGAAGGCGCTGGAGTAGAACCCGATCTCGTTCATGGCGGCGGGCTTGGTCACGGTGCCGCCGGCTCGCTCCGCGGCGGCGAGCAGTTCGTCGACCTCGGCCTCGGACCGCACGTTGTGCGCGAGCGCGATCCCGCCGAACCCGTCTGCCTTGCCCGGCTCCAGCCCACAGTCCTCGGCGAGCTTGTCCCGGCCCCACAGCGCGAGCCCGAGTCCACCGGCCTGGAAGAAGACGGTCTCCTGGACTTCCTGCCCCTGCCAGCCGAGGGCTTCGTAGAAGGCCTTGGAGCGGGCGAGGTCCAAGACGCCGAGGGTGATCAGAGTGACTCGCTGTTCCATGAGGGGTGGCCCTTCAGGTGGGTGATGAGGGCGGTGAAGGCCGAGGTGGGGAAGGAGAGGGTGGCGCGGGTGGGGGTCTTGGAGTCGCGGATGACTATGTGGGTGGGGAGTTCCGCGATCTCGACGCAGGTGTCGCCTTCGCCGCCGTCGGAGTACGTGGACTTACGCCAGTTCACTACAGCTCCCTCGCCAAACGGTGGATGAAATCGCGGGACGCCACAGGGTCCAGCGACGCACTCTCCACCCTACGGAGCAACGCCCGTAGTCGATTCAGCTGGGATTCGCCATCAATAAACGCAACCCCGGCGGGTGAGTCCCGCAGCCCGGTGTCCAGCCGAGACACAGGACCTCCCGCGTACATCATCGAAGCCCCGGAACCCGCGAAACCGTCCTGGTCGGTGGGGATGACGCGCACAGTGGCGGCGCCCTGCTCGATCAGGTCCAGAATCTGCCGGAGTTGGGCACGCGAGCACTCACGGTCGGAGACCCGGAGCCGCAGAGCCACCTCGTGGATGATCGCCTCGTACGGGGTGGGGTTGTCGCCCTCGATGACGGTACGGCGCCTCATCCGGTACTCCACCTTGAGGTTCACCGCGTCCTCGGACAGCCCGGGGTTCATGTAGGCGAAGACCGCACGGGCGTAGTCCGGCGTCTGAAGGAGTCCGGGGATACGGGTGATGACGACGTCTCGCAGACACCTCGCATGGTGCTCCGTCTCGGCGACGTCCAGGTTCACCTGGGGCAGGACCTCCCGGTACTCCTCCCACCAGCCACGCGTGCGGTCAGTCGCCATCGCCACGAGGGCATCGAGGAACGCCTCGTCCATGCACACGTAGTGTGCAGCCAGACGACGGACGCGCTCCGCACTGATGGCCGCGATGCCCAGCTCTACGTGACTCATCTGGCTCGACGTCGAGTTCAGGAACGCTGCCGCATCCCGGGCCTTCAAACCGGCAGCCTCGCGCAGCCTGCGCAGTTCGGTTCCCAAACGCACCTGTCGCGCAGTGGGATTACTCCTCGGCGGCATGCACCCTCCAGATCTCAACACCCCTGTCAGGGCGCCACGTTCGGGTGCCAGATTACGCCAACGGGTTGCACCGGCATGAATTAGTGCCATACCTTCAGTGACGCGACGCACACGCTGCGGAACCACCGGAACCTCGGAAGCGCACCGCTCCGCCCTGCCACGACGGCTGCGGCACTGCCACCGAACTCCCGGTCAACTCCCCCACACCCCAAGGAGCCAGCCGTGCCCGAGAACGAACCCACTGCACCAGACGAACCCTGGGAGTACTCCATCTACATCCCCAACGACCCCCGAGCCGTCACCGTCTGTCGCCGCACCCTCCGCCTGATCCTCACCATGCACGGCCTGATCACCCTCGCCGACACCGCGGAGCTCCTCGCCGCTGAGCTGATCTCCAACGCCGTACTGCACACCAAGGGCCCCGCCGCCCTACGGGTACGTTGCTCGGCCGGCGTCCTCCGCATCGGCGCCTGGGACGCGGACCCCGAACCACCCGAGCCACCAGTAGCGTCGGACCACTTGACCGACGCTGAGGGCGGCCGCGGTCTCGCCCTGATCCGCGCCTGCGCCGACCTGTGGGGGTGGCAGCCACAGTCCAGAAACGGCAACCGCGGCAAGTACGTCTGGTGCGAACTGGCCGCGGCATGAGTAGCCCACGACGAACGCGACCCGGAAGCCGCAGCGGGCGGCGGAATCATCCGGGTACGGTGAAAGCGACACCGCGGAAGGGAGCCGACCCCATGACCACGCAACCGGCAGAGTCCGGCCAGCCCCTCATCCCCCCGATGCGTACCATCGGGGAGCTTCGCGCCGCCCTCACCATGGGTTACGGCTTCCCCGGTGACGCCGACGACTTCGAGGCCGAGCTGGCCCGCGAGATCAACCATGCCGATCCCGCGGATCTCTCTGGGGTCGTCCGCCTCGTGGAGGAGTTCCGCGGCCGGGTCGCCGCACGTCAGGATCCCGACTTCGACGCAGCCGTGGCGGCGGCCGTCGCCGGAATCCGCAGGACTCGGGCAACCGATCAGTGAGCGAAGACCAGCAGCCGACCATCGCCGAGATCACCCATGAGGCCCACGCCCGCTGCCTCACCATCGGCGGCGGAGCACTTGAGGCCGTCGAGGCACTGCGAGCCGAACTGGAGAAGAGCCCGACGCTCGGTCGGCGAGCCCAGAGCGCCGTCGGGGGCATGAAGATCTATACGACGCGCCTCGAAGGCACGGCCGTCCGACCCACGCTGACCGTCACCTACGTCTACGACGCCCCTCCTCCCGAGCCCGGCCTGATCCGTATCGCGCTTGTGTCACCCGTACGTATCGCAGGCGGCGGCTCCGAGTTCTGACTCGGCGGGCACAGCCGTCCCTTCGTCAGCCCGGCGTGACCAACCGCGCCTCGTAGGCGAACACCGCTGCCTGGGTTCGGTCCCGCAGACCCAGCTTCACCAGGATGCGGCTGACGTGGGTCTTGATCGTCGACTCGGCGACCACCAGGCGCTCGGCTATCTCCGAGTTCGACAGGCCCTGGGCGATCAGGACCAGCACCTCCGTCTCGCGCTCGGTCAGTTCCCCGTACGCCGCGTGCGCCGAGGACATCAGGCGCGGGGAGTCGGACAGCTTGGAGAACTCCGTGATCAGCCGCCGGGTGATGGAGGGGGCGAGCAGGGCCTCGCCGGCCGCCACGACCCGCACACCGTCGGCGAGCTGGCGTGCCGAGGCGTCCTTCAGCAGGAAGCCCGAGGCTCCCGCACGCAGCGCCTGGTACACGTACTCGTCGAGGTCGAAGGTGGTCAGCACCAGCACCTTCGCCGAACCGTCGGCCGCCACGATCTCCCGGGTCGCCTCGATGCCGTTCAGCTCCGGCATGCGGATGTCCATCAGCACGACGTCCGGGGTGAGCTCGCGGACCCGGTCCACCGCCTCGCGGCCGTTGACCGCCTCGCCGACGACCTCGATGTCCGGCATCGCGTTGAGCAGGACCGAGAAGCCCTCGCGCACCATCATCTGGTCGTCCGCGATCAGCACGCGGATGGTCATGAGTTGTCCTCTGTGGTCGTGGTGACCGGCAGGAACACCGCCACCTCGTAGCCGCCGTCCTCGGTGCGGCCCGCCGTCATCTCACCGTTCAGCATGGAGACACGCTCCCGCATACCGGTGATGCCGTGCCCGGCGCCGGGTGAGGGTTTCACCAGGGCGGGCGCGGGCGGCGGGCCGTTGAATATGCGCAGGCCGAGGCCGCCGAGCACATACCCGATCTCGACGCGGGCGCTCGCGCCGGGCGCGTGCCGCAGGCTGTTGCTCAGTGCCTCCTGCACGATCCGGTACGCCGACAGCTCCACTCCCGGCGGCAGCTCGCGCACCGCGCCGGTCACCGCCTTCTCGACGGCCAGTCCTGTGTCCCGGACGTTCGCCAGCAGCGCGTCCAGGTCGGCGAGGGTGGGTTGCGGGGCGTCCGGGGCCTCGTAGTCCTCGGCGCGGACGACGCCCAGGACGCGGCGCAGTTCGGTGAGGGCCGCCACCGCGTTCTCCCGGATGGTGGCGAAGGCGCGCTCCAGCTCCGGCGGCGGGTTCTCCACCCGGTAGGGGGCGGCCTCGGCCTGGATGGCGACGACCGACATGTGGTGGGCCACCACGTCGTGCAGCTCGCGGGCGATCGTCGTGCGCTCCTCCAGCAGGGTGCGCCGGGAGCGCTCGTGCGCGGTCTCGGTCTGCTGGGCGGTGACCTCCTGCCGGGCGTCGCGGCGTATGTGCCACAGAGCGACGACGAGCAGGACCATCGTGGAGATGACCATCATGGGGCCGGTGTTCGTGCCGTAGTAGCCGCTGCCGCCACCGGCGTCCGCCACGAGGCCGTACGCCCCCGTCACCCCCCACATCCACGCCGCCGTGCGGGGCCTGGTGCGAAGGGCCACGACCGTCAGCACGGTCAGATGGCAGGCGAGGCTGCCCGGCATCCACGGCCATTCGCCCGCGCCGCCGATCACCGCGACGACCGGGGTGGCGGCCATGGACAGCCAGAACGCTCCGACGGGCCGCGCCATGGTCAGCAGAATCGGGATCGCACAGATCGGACCGACCAGCAGGGACGGCCCGTCGGTGTCGACACTGCCGATGAACAGGGCGAGCAGGGCCACCGTGGAGATCACGGCATGGGGCGTCCAGGCCGCGTACTCGCGCAGACGGCCGGGCAGCCGGCGCGTCAGCGGGCCGTCGACCCGCATCCGCGGCAGCGGACGGTAGGCGAAGGCGTCGTGGAACAGGTCCTGCCGCAGCCCGTGCAGGGCGTCCGCGGCCAGCCGGAACTCCGGGCTGCGCGGCTTGGGCCCGTTCCCCGGTGGCGGTGTCTGCGTGTGGGTCGTCTCGGTCACGTACAGAACGGTAGGCGCAGAGCGGTGTCGCGGTCGTCCCCAGTGAGAGGGGTTCCCGCAGGTCCCTCTCAGGTACTACGGGTCTCCCGCGCAACCCTGCAGGTCGAGCCCGTTGCCGGTCGTGCCCGCCGCCGGTCGTGCCCGAGTCAGTATCCGGCAGGCCGTACCAGTCCCGACTCGTACGCGAACACCGCCGCCTGTGTCCGGTCCCGCAGGCCCAGCTTCACCAGGATGCGGCCCACGTGGGTCTTCACGGTCTGCTCGGCCACGACGAGGCGTTCCGCGATCTCCGCGTTCGACATGCCCTGGGCGATCAGGGCCAGGACCTCCGTCTCGCGTTCGGTGAGGTCGCCGACGCGGTCCTTGAGCGGTGCGCGGGGCCGCTTGTCCAGGCGGGAGAACTCGGAGATCAGCCGCCGGGTGATGCCGGGCGCGAGCAGCGCGTCGCCGGCCGCCACGACCCGTACCGCCTCGGCCAGTTGGTCCGCGGAGGCGTCCTTGAGGAGGAATCCCGAGGCGCCGGCGCGCAGGGCCTCGTACACGTACTCGTCGAGGTCGAAGGTGGTCAGCACCAGCACCTTGATGTGCGGGGTCGCCGTGGTGATGCGGCGGGTGGCCTCGATGCCGCCGAGTTCCGGCATGCGGATGTCCATCAGGACGACGTCGGGGGCGAGTTCGGCGACCTGCGCGACCGCGTCCAGGCCGTCGACCGCCTGGCCGATGACGTCGATGTCGGGCTTGGTGTTGAGCAGCACGCTGAATCCCTGCCGGACCATCTGCTGGTCGTCGGCGATGACTACTCGGATGCTGCCGCTCGTCATGTGGTGCCCTTCTTGGGGTCGTCGGCGGTGCCGACAGCGGGGTCCTGGGCTTCGCAGTCCGGGGCGTCGGAATCCGGTGCGTCTGAGGCCGGGACCGTGGATTCCGGGGTTGCCGGGAGGAACGCGATCACCTTGAAGCCGCCGTCCGGCAGGGGGTGCGCCGTCATGGAACCGTCGAGCATCGCGACTCGCTCCCGCATTCCGAGCAGTCCGTGGCCGACGCCGGGTGACGGCGGTGCCGGGTGCGTCGGCCGCGAGTTGACGACTTCCACGTCCAGCCCCAAAGGGGTGTGGTCGAGGCTGACGCGGGCGGACGCGCCCGGCGCGTGGCGCAGGGCGTTGCTCAGCGCCTCCTGCACGATCCGGTACGCCGACAGTTCCACGCCGGACGGCAGCGGTCGCCGCTCGCCGCTGACCTCGACGCTCACGTCCAGGCCCGCCGCGCGGGTGTTCTCGACGAGCGCGTCGAGCCGGTCGAGGGTGGGCTGCGGGGTGTGCGGGGCGCCGCCGGCGCCGGGCTCGTCGAGCACACCCGTGCCGTCGGGATGCTCGGAGCGCAGGACGCCGAGCACCCGGCGCAGCTCGGTCAGTGCCTCCAGCGCGTTCTGCCGTATGCCGTGGAGGTTCTCCTTCAGCTCCTCGGGCGGGTTGTCGACGAGGTGCGGGGCGACCTGGGCCTGGATCGAGATGACGGACATGTGGTGGGCGACCACGTCGTGCAGCTCGCGCGCAATGCGGCTGCGCTCCTCCAGCAGGGTGCGCCGGGCGCGCTCCTCGGCGGTGAGCGTGGTCTGCTCGACGAGTTCCGCGCGTGCCTCGCGACGGCCGCGCAGGGCGACGCCCAGCACCACGACGACCGCGAACAGGATGATCGCGAGCACCCCGGTGGGCTGGTAGTTGCCCGCGCCCCAGGGCCCCTGGAGGACGTAGGTGACGAGCACGGTCAAGGTCAGCGTCTCGACCGACACCCGGGTGCGCACCCTCAGGGCGAGCAGCAGCAGCACGGCCATCTGCCCGATGATCCCGGCCGCGGTCCAGGGCCAGGTGAAGTCCTGCGCGTCACCGGCCAGCAGGTGGCGACGCACCTCGACGGCGCCCGCCACCATGGCCGCCATCGAGAGCCACCACCCGGGTACCGGCCGCCACAACGCGAGGACCACCGCGCCGCCCTGGGCGAGCCCGATCGCGAAGGCGACCTGAGGTCCCGCCCCGCCGTTGTCCCCCAGCTGCGCCACAGCCCCCAAGGTGACACCGAAGGCGACAAGGCAGAGCACGCCGTGCGGCAGCCAGCGCAGCCAGGTGGACGGGGGCAGCGGATCCGCCCGGCCGGTCCACAGATCGTCGCGCAACACCCGCAGCCAGCGCGGCACTCGGCTCGCGAGCGGGTGCTGGGTCCCCGTTTCCGTCACGTCGTCCACCTTAGGCACGGCGGACACCTGTCGCCGCCGCCCGATCCGAGGGGCGGTGCGCCCGGACGACCCGCGAGCGGCCCCGCCTGCGTCCGCTGCGTCCGCCCTGCTCGTAGGAGCGAAAGGCGGCCCAGCAGACCGCGAGGGCCAGCGTGAGGACCGGGAGCCAGAGCAGACGGGCCGCCACCCAGCCGAGGTGGTCGGGGAGGGTGTGCAGACCGGGGAGGTGGCCGGTCGGCAGAAGCGCGGCCGTGGTGGCCATCAGGGCCGTCTGGTGCCAGAGGAAGATCGTCATCGCGGAGAGGTTGACCAGGGCCACCGCCGCCCAGGCCAGGGGGCGGCGCATCGCGCGGCGCAGCGGCTCGCGCAGAAGCAGGGCGAGACCGCACTGGGCCAGGCCGAAGGTGACCGCGGCCAGCGTCGGCGGGTTGAGGTTGGAGATCTCGGCACCCGGGACGCCGACCATCGACGCCGGGTAGCCCGCCCAGGCGACCAGCGCGGCCGTCGCGACCGCGCCGCCCGTCAGCAGGATCCAGCCCGACCGGCGGCGCTCCAGCTCGCCCCGGGTCCAGGCCGCGCCCAGGGTGTACGGCACCAGCCAGCCCGCCGCCACGTTCGCCCAGCCGAGCCAGGCAGGGGCGCCGAATCCGAAGCGCAGGAGGTCCACATGGAGAACGACGGCCAAAGGCCACAAGGGGTTGAGGCGCAGGAGGAGGGGCGTTGCCGCCGTCAGCGCCGCGAAGACCAGGAGGAACCACAGCGGGGACAGGGCCAGTTTGAGCAGCGTGTGGATGGTGGCCGTGTCCGTGCCTGAGAGCAGCAGCAGGACCGATGCCACCGTCCACAGGGTGAGGACAGCCGCCACCGGTTTGAACAGCCGGGACAGACGGGACCGCAGCCACTGTCCGTACGACGTACCGCGCTCTCGGGCCGACCGGTAGCTCCGCGTCGCCACATGGCCCCCGACCAGGAAGAACACGGCAAGGGTCTGGAAGATCCAGGAGATCGGGGCCAGCCCGGGCAGGTGTTGGAGCGGGCTCGCCGTGCGCAGGCCCACTCCGTCGCCGTCCGCCACCAGGGCCGTGACCAGCCAGTGGCCGAGGACCACACCGAGGATGGCGAGGGCTCGCAGGGCGTCGACCGCCCGGTCCCGACCGGCGGGGGTGGCGGCGTCGACGCGGGCGGCGCCCGTGCGTATGCCTTGCCATACGCCCTTCCATACGTCGTCCGATGCGGACACAGACGCAGACATCGACTCAGCCATGAGCCACCTCCGAGGTCTCGCCCAGGACGATGCGGGTCAGGTTGGCCAGGGACGTCGACCCCGGCCTGAAGTAGTCGCTGTGGCCGCCGCCGCCCGCCGCGAAGACCCGGGCGCCGAAGGACGGGGACACCGGGTCCGTGCCGAAGCCGACGGTCGTGCCGAGCAGGTCGAGCTTGATGTGCGGGACCTCCGCGACCCAGTCGTCACTGCCGCGGCCCGCCCAGACGCGGGCCGGGGTGTGCAGCGCCGCCGCGGTGTCCGCGCCGGTGCCGGGGCTGCCGACCAGCGCGATGTCGTCCACGTCCAGGTGGGAGGCCGCACGGCCGCAGACCACCGAGCCGTAGGAGTGGCAGAGGAGGGAGATGTGGGGCCGGCGGTGGGGCGAGTCGGTCGGCTTGCCGTCCGTGCGTGCGCTCGGCTCGTGCCGGCCGCTGCTCGCCGTGAGGGCGCGCAGTTGCCGTATGAACTCCCGCAGTTTCGGGGCCGCATCCTCGGCTCGGCCCGCCGTCGCCACCGTGGTGCTGACCGTGGCCGGCGTTTCGTAGCCGAGCCAGGCGACGACCGCGGTGCGGGTGCCCTGCGGGGCCTCCCGGGTGAGCCGTTCGTGCAGGGCACCGGCGGCGTCGCGGAAGCGGTCGTAGGTGTCGATGGAGGTGTCGGAGCCCGGGACCAGGACCGCGATGCGGTCGGCGTGGGCGAGGTCGCCGAAGACCTCCGTCGCCAGGCCGAGACCGCGGCCGTCGAAGGTGAGGATGTGACGCGCCGGGTCGGCCATCGCGCGGTCCGCCGCGGCCCGTTCACGGTTGCCGTGGGCCTCGGCCATGCGAGACGCCTCGGCGGCGTTGGCACGGTTGGCCGCGTACGCCTCGTCCAGCGTCGCCGACGTCACCCGGGCGGCGACGGCGGCCGGGGCCGGGGCGGGTATCTCCGGGCGGGCGGCGCCGGCCAGCGGGACGACCACGGCGCCGGTGACGAGGGTGGCGAGAAGGGCTCGGCGCCAGCCGTGGGTTCGGCGGCGGGTGGGGCGCGGCGCTCTGTCCGTGCCGTCGGACTTCTTCGGCTCGCTCGCCTCGGTTGCCTCGATTGCCTCGCTCGCCTCGGCTGCCCCCGTCGTACGCCCCATGGTCGTCTTCCCTTCCAGTCCGCCCGGCCATCGGGCTTGCCTGGTTGGGAAATTACGGATCGGGACTCGTCGTCCGCGTCACGCCAGGGAGCTCATCTGCGATGTAGCTCTCAGGTATTACGGGTATCAGAGGGGCGGGCTGATGTCGGGCACTTACGGGTGCCGGAGGGCTTGCGGATATAGGTGTCAGAGATCCCGTACGAGACGACGCCTCACCACGCCAGCTGCGCGATCTCCTCCACCACCACCGCACACGCGTCAGCCGCCGGATCGATCAGCGGAAAGTGCCCGACGTCCTCCAGCAACGTCAGCCCGACGACCTCCCCCGCCTTGGCCGCCGCGTCCGCGTACGACTCGGCGACGGCGTGCGGAACGACGTCGTCCGTGCGGCCTTGGACGAGGGTCGTGGCGATGCCGGTCGGGAGCAGGAGCGCGGGGTCGGCGTACGGCCGACGCTCGGCGAACTCCACGGCTCCGCCCAGGAGTTGCCGTGCCGCTCCGCCGCAGACGTCCAGCTTGTCGGCGACCGTGAAGTCGGCGATCGGCGCCAGGGCGACCACACCTCGCAGAAGCGCGGGGCGGTCGGTGCGCCAAGGGGCGTCCGCGGGGAGGACATGGCGGGCCGCCGCCCAGAGGGCCAGGTGGCCGCCGGCGGAGTGGCCGGTGAGCACGGTCCGGCGCGAGTCGGCCTGTGGGAGCAGTTCCCGTACCAGCGCGGGCAGCGCGTCCAGCGCGGCGGCGACGTCATCGAAGGTCTCCGGCCAGCGCCCGGCGACGGGGCCACCGCCGGAACCCGCGGAGCCACCCGCACCCTCTACGCCCCCCGCAGCCTCCGCGCCCCCGGCAGCCTCCGCGACCCCCGCACCGTCCGCTCCCCCTGATGCCTCCGCCCCGCGCCGATACTCCACATTGGCCACGGCAAACCCCCGCCGCGCCAGAAAGTCCGCGAACGGCGTTACATGCCGTCGGTCGTACGGCGCCCGCCACGCCCCGCCGTGCAGCAGGACGACCAGCGGCGCCGGGCCGCCCGGACCGGCCTCGCCGCGTGGCGCGTAGAAGTCGATCACCTGATCGGGATGGTCGCCGTACGTGGCGATGGCGTCGGGGTCGACGGGCGGGTGCGAGAAGAGGGATTCCTCCTCTGCGGCGGTCCGGGCTGCTGCGACGTCGTCCGGCATGCTCCAACCTCTCAGCGGCGTAAAGGATTTGGACGGTGGTGGGGGTGTGGCGGACCAGGGTGGAGATTCGGCCGTTGGCGGGGACGGTACCAGGCGGGTGACGTGCGCCTACACGCGGATGTCACGCACGGTGAGGGTTAAACGGTTCTACTGTTTCGTTACGCTGGTGGCGCGGTGGCGATCCGCAGGTCGCATACCCGCCACACACGCACCCAGGAGGCCGACATGTCCGCCGAACCCGGCACCGTACGCCCCGGAGGGCGTACCGCGCGTGTCCGTGCGGCCGTGCTGCGGGCGGCCGGGGACGTCCTGGCGGAGCACGGATTCGACGGCCTCGACCTCGCGGACGTCGCCCGCCGCGCGGAGGTCGGCAAGACGACCGTGTACCGGCGGTGGGGCTCGGTGACGGGGCTCGTGGCCGATCTGCTCGCCGACATGGCCGAGCAGTCGTCGCCGCGCGAGGAGACCGGGTCCGTGCTGGGGGACCTGCGGGCCAACGCGACGCTGGTCCAGCGGACGTTGGCGGACCCCCGGCAGGGCGCGCTGTTCCGTGCCGTCATCGCCGCGGCGACGTGCGACGCACGGACGGCGGGCGCGCTGCGGCGGTTCTACGAGGTGCGGGTGGCGGAGTGGGCGCCGTGCGTGGACCAGGGCGTCGACAGAGGGGAGTTGCCGGCCGGGACGGACGCGGAGGCGGTCGTACGGGCCGTGTCGGCGCCCCTCTACTACCAGTTGCTGACGACCGGCGTGATCCCGGACGCCCCCGCCGCGGAGCGTGCCGCGCGGGCCGCGCATGCGGCTGCCGTGGCGGGGGCGTACGTCGGCTGGAGAGAGTGACCGGGGCAAGCGAGGTCAGCGCAGCCCCTCCCTCGGCAGCCCCTCCCCCGACAGCACCTCCCCCAACACCCGCGCCGCCCGCTCCACATCCGAGAACCCCACATACAGCGGCGTGAAGCCGAACCGCAGCACATCCGGATGCCGGAAATCGCCTACGACCCCTCGCTCGACGAGCCGCTTCATCACTTCCCCGGCGTCCTCGCACCGCAACGCCACCTGGCTGCCGCGCTCCGCGTGGGCCACCGGCGTCAACGACTCCACGCGCCCCTCCCCCGCATACGCCCCGACGCACTCCAGGAAGAAGTCCGTCAGCGCGAGCGACTTCGCCCGCACCGCCTCGATCGACACGCCGTCCCAGACCTCCAGGGCCGCCTCCAGGGCGAGCATGGAGAGGATGTCGGGCGTGCCGACGCGGCCGCGCAGGGCGCCGGAGGCCGGTGCGTAGGCGGGACGCATGCCGAAGGGCTCGGCGTGCGAGTTCCAGCCGGGCAGCGGGGAGTCGAAGCGGTCCTGGAGGTCGCGGCGTACGTACAGGTACGCCGGTGAGCCCGGGCCGCCGTTCAGGTACTTGTAGGTGCAGCCGACCGCCAGGTCCACGCCGTGCTCGTCGAGCCCGACCGGCAGCGCGCCCGCGCTGTGGCACAGGTCCCAGACGGCGAGCGCGCCCGCCGCGTGCACGGCGGCGGTCAGGGACGGCAGGTCGTGCAGCCGTCCCGAGCGGTAGTCGACGTGGTTCAGCAGGACGGCGGCCGTACGGTCGCCCAGCGCCGCCGGCACCTCCGCCGGCGTCACCGGCCGCAGCGTACAGCCGGTCATCCGGGCCGCCGACTCGGCGATGTACCCGTCGGTGGGGAAGGTCGTCGCGTCGACGAGGATCTCGTCGCGGTCGTCCCCGGCGATGCGCACCGCTGCCACAAGTGCCTTGAAAACATTGACACTTGTGGAGTCACCGACCACGATCTGGCCCGGCGCCGACCCGACCAGCGGAGCGATCCGGTCGCCGATCCGCTCGGGCGCGGTCCACCAGCCGCTCTCGTCCCAGGAACGGATCCGCAGCTCACCCCACTGCCGCCGTACGACGTCCTCGACGTGGCCGGGGACGTTCGCGGGCAGGGCGCCCAGGGAGTTGCCGTCGAGGTAGACCACCTCATCTTCGAGTACGAACCGCTTGCGGACCCCGGCCAGTTCGTCGGCGGCGTCGAGCGCGGCCGCCCTCGCCAGCGGCTCAGACATGGGACCTCGCCGTCCACAGCTCCGGGAAGACGTTCTTCTGCGCGCGCTTCTCCAGCCAGGCCACGCCGGCCGAACCGCCCGTACCGGCCTTGGCGCCCATCGCGCGCCGGGTGGCGACCAGGTGGTCGTTGCGCCAGCGCCACACCAGCTCCGCCACGTCGGTCAACGCCTCGCCGAGGCGGGTGAGTTCGGAGTTCTGGTCGCCCGCGTAGATCGCGGTCCAGACGGCCTCGACCTCGTCGGAGGGGACGTACCGCTGCGAGACGTCGCGGGTGAGGACGGCCTCGGGGATCGCGCAGCCGCGCCGGGCCAGGAACCGGAGCACCTCGTCGTAGAGGCTGGGCTCGTGCAGCGCCTTCTCCAGTTCCGCGTGGACGCGCGGGGCGCCGCGGTGCGGGACCAGCATGGACGCGGACTTCTCGGCGAGCAGGAACTCCATCCGGCGGTACATCGCCGACTGGAAGCCGGAGCCCTCGCCGAGGGCGCTGCGGTACGCGTTGAACTGGGCCGGTGTGAGCTGGCCGAGCGGCTTCCAGGAGGCGTTCAGGGCGTCCAGTTCCCGTACGGAACGCTTCAGGGCGTCGATCGCCACGGCCGGGCGGTCCTCGCGCAGGGCGTGTGCCGCCGTCTCCCACTCGTGGACGATGACCGTGAACCACAGCTCCATCACCTGGGTCGTGACCAGGAAGACCATCTCTCCGGGGTCGTCGGAGAGGGTGTGCTGGAGGTGGGTGAGCACGTCCGCCTTGACGTAGTCCTCGTACGGCGTCGTGCCTGCGAAGTCGAGATTCGGGGTCTCGGGCTCCTGGGTCTCCGTTGACGTCTCAGCGGACGTCTCCACGGGCTTGTGAGCCTGGTGGGACATTGCTGTCTCCTGTGTTGCTCCGGGTAGCGGTCCGCCCTGCCGTTATCGGCAAAGGGGCCCCGGTCCCCACCCGGCATACTCAGGGATCGCCCCGGACATCGCAAGGCCCGCCTGGTCACACCTGCCGGGCGGGCCCTGACGACGGTCGCTTCCGCCGGGGCTTGTCCGACGGAGCCTGTCCTAGCCCAGCGTCTGTGCCGCCGTCGGCGAGGAGTCCTTCAGGAACTGTGTGCAGCGCTCGTACTCCTCCTGCTCGCCGATCGCTCCGGCGGCGCGGGCGAGGGCGTGCAGGGCGCGCAGGAAGCCGCGGTTCGGCTCGTGCTCCCAGGGGACGGGGCCGTGGCCCTTCCAGCCGCTGCGGCGCAGGGCGTCCAGGCCGCGGTGGTAGCCCGTACGGGCGTAGGCGTACGACTCCACGACGCTGCCGCGCTCGAAGGCGTCGTCGGCCAGTTGGGCCCAGGCCAGCGAGGAGGTGGGGTACTTCGCGGCGACGTCCGCGGGGGCCGTGCCGGCGGCGAGGAGCTCGCGCGGGCCGGGGTCGTCGGGGAGGTGGGTCGGGGGCGGTCCCCCGAGGAGGTTTTCGTGAATGGCCATGGGGTCCAGTCTGGCCCATGGGGCGGGTACGGCGGGGCGGTGTGGCTCCGCCATGGCTGCGGCGTGGTGAGCGCCGGGTTTTCCTCGCCCCCGCCGCCCCTTCCCATCCCGTCCCTGGGGGCTCCGCCCCCAGACCCCCGTTTCGGCCCTTAAGGGGCCTCGTCCTCAAACGCCGGACGGGCTGAAATCAGCCCCTCCGGCGTTTGAGGAGCGGGGTCTGGGGCGGAGCCCCAGAAGGACGGGAAGGGTAGGGGCGGCGGGGGCGAACTCAAAACCACCTACAACCGCCCCCTGCTCCGCACCCCCTCCAACGGCGGCGCCGTCACCCCACCATGCGTGCGGCACTCCGGCCGGGTGCAGTCCGGTGGCAGGCGTCGTACCGTCGCGAAGGCGAGCAGCGCGCCGGCGACCAGAACCCCCGCGCACAGGACCATCGCCTGGTCGAACGCGTCATCGAAGGCGCCCGGTGAGCGGTACGCCTCCTGGCCCATCCCGGTCAGCAGCGGCAGCGCGGCCACCGCCACCAACCCCGCCGCGCGGGCCGCCGCGTTGTTGATGCCGCTGGCCAGACCCGCCCGGGAGACGTCCACCGAGGCGAGGACGGTCGCGGTCAGCGGGGCGACCAGGGTGACCAGGCCGAGGCCCAGGACGAGGACGGCGGGGAGTACGTCGGCGACGTACGAGGCGTCCGGGCCGACCCGCAGCATCAGCAGCATGCCGACCGCGCACAGCAGGGGCCCGACGGTGAGCGGGATGCGCGGGCCGATGCGGTCGGCCAGGGCGCCGGAGCGGGCGGAGAGGAGCAGCATCAGGAGGGTCGTCGGGAGCAGTGCCGTACCGGCGCCGAGGGCCGAGTAGCCGGAGACGACCTGGAGCTGGAGCGCGGCGAGGAAGAAGAAACCGCCGAGGGCCGCGTACACGCACAGGGTGACGACGTTGACCGCGGTGAACTGGCGGGACGCGAAGATGTCGGGCGGCATCATCGGATCGGGGCGCCGCTTCTCGACGACCACGAAGGCGATACCCGCCACCACGCCCGCCACCGCCGTCACGGCCACTACCACCCCGCCCTCCGGGGCCTCGATCAGCGCGTACGTCACCAGGGCCAGGGACGCGGCGCCCAGAAACGCGCCGAGTACGTCGAAGCGGCCGTGCTTGGTGCCGTCGCCCGACTCGGGGACATGCCGTACGGCGATCGGCGCGCACAGCAGGGCCAGCGGGACGTTGAGCAAGAACACCCAGCGCCAGCCCGGCCCGTCCACCAGCCAGCCGCCCAGGAACGGGCCGATCGCCGCGCCGATGCCGCCGAACCCGGACCACAAACCCACCGCCCGTCCCCGGTCGTCGGGGTGGAAGGACGCCTGGATGAGCGCGAGCGAGCCCGGCGTGAGCAGCGCCCCGCCGATGCCCTGCAGGGCCCGGGCCGCGATGAGCACCCCCGCGTTCGGGGCGAGCCCGCACAGCAGCGAGGCGACGGCGAACCACACGACCCCGATGACGAAGATCCGGCGCCGCCCGTACCGGTCCCCCAGCGAACCGCCCAGCAGGATCAGCCCGGCCAGCGTCAACATGTACGCGTTGACCGTCCACTGGAGGCCGGCGAGGTCGGCGTCCAGGTCCTCGCCGATGCGCGGGAGGGCGACGTTGACGACGGTCGAGTCCAGCATGGCCATGCTGGAGCCGAGCACGGTGGTGAGCAGGATCCACTTGCCTTGCGGCGAGGCCAGCCGGACATCGGGCATGACCTCACATATACACCCGCCCGCTACGCCCACATACGAAACGAGCCCGGTGCCGTGGCACCGGGCTCGTCGCGGAGAACGCGGAGAACGCGCAGAACGCGGGTTACTTGATCTTCGTACCCGTGGAGCGCAGGTTGGCGCACGCCTCGGTCACGCGCGCGGCCATGCTCGCCTCGGCCAGCTTGCCCCAGGTACGGGGGTCGTAGGTCTTCTTCGACCCGACCTCACCGTCGACCTTGAGCACACCGTCGTAGTTCTTGAACATGTGGTCGGCGACCGGACGCGTGAAGGCGTACTGCGTGTCGGTGTCGATGTTCATCTTGACGACGCCGTTGTCCAGCGCGATCGCGATCTCCTCCTCGGAGGAGCCGGAGCCGCCGTGGAAGACGAAGTCGAACGGCGAGGCCTTGCCGTACTTGGCGGCGACGCCCTCGTTCAGCTCCTTGAGCAGGTCGGGACGGAGCACGACGTTGCCCGGCTTGTACACGCCGTGCACGTTGCCGAAGGACGCGGCGAGCAGGTAGCGGCCCTTCTCACCGAGACCGAGCGCCTCGACCGTACGGATGGCGTCGTCGACCGTCGTGTAGAGCGAGTCGTTGATCTCGTGCGAGACGCCGTCCTCCTCGCCGCCGGTCGGGGTGATCTCGACCTCAAGGATGATCTTCGCGGCGCGGGCGCGCTCCAGCAGCTCCTGCGCGATGGAGAGGTTGTCGGCCAGGGTCTCGGCCGAGCCGTCCCACATGTGCGACTGGAACAGCGGGTTCTCACCGCGCGCGACGCGCTCCTCGGACACGGCGAGCAGCGGACGTACGTACCCGTCGAGCTTGTCCTTCGGGCAGTGGTCCGTGTGCAGGGCGACGGTGATGTCGTACTTCTTGGCGACGATGTGCGCGAACTCGGCCAGGGCGACGGCGCCGATGACCATGTCCTTGCTGTGCTGACCGCCCAGGAACTCGGCGCCACCCGTCGAGATCTGGATGATGCCGTCGCTCTCCGCCTCCGCGAAACCGCGCAGGGCCGCGTGCAGGGTCTGGGACGAGGTCACGTTGATGGCCGGGTAGGCGAACTTGCCTGCCTTCGCCCGGTCGAGCATCTCGTTGTAGACCTCGGGGGTTGCGATGGGCATCTGTCCGCTCCTTGAGTGTGCGGGTTGACGTACTACGTAGCTGCGTACGGCGTTCTGCTTACGGCCCTGACCTAGACCTTGGGGGGTGTGACGTCATCGTCGGCCCCATCTTTCCAGACGAACCGGGATGCTCCGAGCGCCCCTCGGCCCCGTCCGTCAGTCGAGACCGAGCTCGTCCTTGGAGTAGGCGAAGAGGTACGGCACACCGGCCCCCTCCTGGATCTTCTCGGCCGCGCCGGTGGCCCGGTCGACGATCGTCGCGACGGCGACGACCTCGGCGCCGGCCGCCCGCACGGCCTCGACGGCGGTCAGCGGCGAGCCCCCGGTGGTGGAGGTGTCCTCGACGACGAGCACGCGCCGCCCCGCGATGTCCGGCCCTTCGACCTGCCGCTGCAGCCCGTGCGCCTTGGCGGCCTTGCGGACGACGAAGGCGTCCAGCCTTTTCCCGCGCGCGGCGGCGGCGTGCAGCATCGCGCCGGCGACGGGGTCGGCGCCCATGGTCAGCCCGCCCACCGCGTCGAACTCCAGCTCCGCGGTCAGGTCGAGCAGCACCTGCCCGACCAGGGGGGCCGCCTCCCCGTCGAGGGTGATGCGCCGAAGGTCGACGTAGTAGTCGGCTTCCAGACCCGACGACAGGGTCACCTTGCCGTGCACCACGGCCTTGTCCTTGATCTGCTGCAGCAGCTCGCCGCGTACGTCAGTCATGCCTGTCAGCTTAGAAGCTCACAGTCGCCGCCAGGTCCAGGTGGTCGTGGCCTCCAGCGGCTCCAGGGGCGTGACCAGCCGGGGCAGGGTGTTCAGCCCGTTGGGCGGCCCGGTCTGCGGCTCGACACACACGGCGGCCTCCTGCTCGTCGTACACGACGACCCACTCCTCCCGGCTGCCGACCTTCAGCTCCAGCTGCCCCGGCCAGGTGAGGGTGACGTCGACGCCGCCGGGCATGCCGAAGCAGTCGTCCCAGGGTCCGGGCCGGGGATCGATGCGATGGCCCGTCGGCAGGTGGTCGTCCCCGCGCTCCTCCTGCCAGGCGGGCGAGAAATCGAGCCGTACGTCCTGGGCACCATCACCACCGAGGTTCCGGTTGAACCAGGGGTGCCAGCCGATCTGGGCCGGGAACGACGCGTCGTACGTCTCGACGGACATGGTGAGGCTGAGGCTGTCCGGGGTGAGCGCGACGACATGGGTGACGCGACCGGCGTACGGCCACGGCTCGACCAGGTCGTACGTGATGACGGCCTCGCCCTCGGCGACCCGGGCGACGCTCCAGGCGCCGTCCCGCACGGTGCCGTGGATGGCGTTCGGCGGCGCGTTGAGCGGCATCTGCCGTACCTCGGCCCCATCAAGGAACCGCCCGTCCCGGATCCGCCCGCACCAGGGAACCATCGGAAAACACCCGAACCGCTCCCCCTGCCGCAACAACTCCGTCCCCCCGACGCGCAGCCCTCCGACCCGCCCACCGTTCCCCGGCAGCACGTCCACCTCCGCGTCACCCGCGGTCAGCGTGATGTCATCGTTACTCACGGGACGACCCTACTGGGACGATCAAGGCGCCAGAAGAGGATCCAGTCCCAACGACCACGAGCACGGCCACCTCTTGACCCCGGCCAGGCATTCCAGCCCGTCCGGCCGTTTGAGGGGGCGCCCTGGTGGAGCGACGGTAACTCCTCGACGCCGACCCGAGCATTCCAGCCCGTCCGGCGTTTGAGGACGAGGTCCCGCCGTCCCGACCCCCCACCCACCCGCTGGGTCCGTGTTGGTGGAGCGACGGCGACTTCCAGGCGCCGGCCCAGGCGTTTCAGCCCGTCCGGCGTTTGAGGACGAGGCCCCTTAAGGGCCGAAACGGGGGTCTGGGGGCGGAGCCCCCAGGGACGGGACGGGTAGGGGCGGCGGGGGCGAAACACCCTTCAGCGACGCCGCCGCAACATCCGCCCCACCACAATCGCCGAAGCCACCACAATCGCCGCAGCCGGAGCCGCCCACCGCAACGTGGAGTTCGGCGCCACCGTCTGCGGCGCGGGAACCGGCGCATACCGCCCCCGCGGCGGCGCATGATCCACTTCCTCCGCACTACGCCCGATCATCGTCCGCCGAGCATGCGCCGCCTCGGCAACGGGCGGCTCACCGGCACCCTCACCCGCCGCAGGCGCAGACGCAGATTCAGGCGCCGGCTCAGACACAGGCACAGGCGCATCATCCGCATCCGGCGTCGTCTCGAACTCACTGGTCACCCGCGGTTCGAACTCCCCCGGCGCCAGGCCCTCCTCCAGCCCCTCACCTTCGCCGACTTCAGCCCGCTCCTCCCCCGCAGCAACCCCCAGATTCTCCGCAAACCGACTCAGCAGCCGCGTCACCGCCGCCCCCACCGCATCCCCCGGCAACTCCGACACCCGCCCGTCCGCCGAGGCCGTCCCCTCGAACCGCACCGTGGAGCCCTCCTCCGCCTCCACCAACCGCAGCGTGAGCGCGAGCTTCACCGAGCCGCTGCCGCGCGCCTCACCGGCGTCACCCTCGACGGCGTACGAACCGTCCTCGCGCGCGGAGAGCCGTACGACCCCCCGGTAGGTGATGGTGTGCCCGCTGATCCGCACCTTCAGCCGCCCGGTCACGGGCTCGGCTCCGGCGTCCTGCTGAAGCCCGGGAACCGCCCGGGCCACCCGCGCGGGGTCGGCCAGGACCTCCCTGAGCCGCTCGGCCACAACCGGAACGAACACCTCATGCTCCATGGTCACCGAGCCTACCCAGCACGGAGCGAAACGCACCCGCGCATCCTGGGATTCGCCCCGCCCGCACTCCCGCCGGGCGTACCCTTCCGCCCCTCAGCCCCACCCTCTACCCCCCCACCCTCAACCCACCACCCCGTCAGTACCGCGGATGCACCAACGTCGAGGCCCCCAACCCCCCGACCCGCGTCCTTTCCACCGCCCGCGCATCCGCCACCAGCCCCTCCTGCGTCAACGTCCCCGGCCGCGGCGCCCCCTGCCCGCCCGGGAGCCGCAGCACCGGCCGCTGCTCATGGCTCGCCAGGATGAACCCCCAGTCGTGCGGTGCCCGGGTCGGGCCCGCCAAGCGGTCCGGGCCCGACGCGAAGCCGGAGACGTGGCCCGTGGCGCGGTAGGGGGCGGTGCGCAGGCCCACGGCGCGCAGGGTCGTGTCGACCGTCCAGAAGACGCGGGGGCGGGAGGAGACCGGCCCGGCGTGCACCGCGAGGCGACCGCGCGGGGTGAGGGCGCGGCGGGCCAGGCCGTAGAACTCCTGCGAGTACAGCTTCGTGCTGGCCGTGATGCCGGGGTCGGGCAGGTCCGAGATGACGACGTCGTACGTCGCCGGCGGCGCCGCCCGCAGCCAGTGGAAGGCGTCGTCCGTCATGACGTGGACGCGCTCGTCGTCGTACGCATGCCCGTTCAGGTCGGACAGCGGAGGGTCCCGGCGCGCCAGCCGCACGACCTCCGGGTCGACCTCGACGACGTCGACCCGGTGCACCCCGGCATGGCGCAGCACCTCGCGCACCGCCAGCCCGTCCCCGCCGCCGAGGATCAGCACGCGCGTGTGCTCGCCGCTCATCGCGGGGTGGACCAGCGCCTCGTGGTAGCGGCGTTCGTCCTGGCCGCTGACCCTGAGGCGGCCGTCGAGGAAGAGGTCGAGCGGGCTGCCGTGCGTGCCGCCGGTGATGACGACCTCCTGGACGTCCGTCTGGAGCGCCACCCGTACGTCCCGCCCGTACACCGCGTGCCGCGCCGCCCGTTCGAAGTCGTCGACGAGTACGGCGGCGGAGGCGAGGACGCCGAGCACCGTGACGTTGGCGATCACCAGCAGCCAGCGGGCGCGGAGCGTGAGGTCCCCCCGGAACAGGCCGAGGACCAGCGCGCCGCCCGCGACGGCGTTGACCGCGCCGGTGATCAGGGTCGACGTCAGCTGGCCCAGCAGTGGCAGCAGGAGGAAGGGGAACGCCAGGCCGCCGACCAGCGCGCCGACGTAGTCCGCGGCGAACAGGTCGGCGACGGCGCCGCCCGCGTCCTGGCGCCGGATGCGCTGGATCAGCTCCATCAGCAGCGGCACTTCGGCGCCGATCAGCAGGCCGATGGTGAGGGAGAAGGCGACGAGGAGGTAGCGGGGGCCGTCGGCCCACGGGCCGCCCCAGTCACCGGTCCAGGCGAAGACGGCGTACAGGGCGAGGGCGCTGCAGCCGCCGACGAGGGCGAGGACGGCCTCGATGGCGCCGAACCCGGCCGCGGCGAGCGGCCGCAGCCGCTTGGCGACGAGGGAGCCGACGCCCATCGCGAAGACCATGACGGACAGGACGACGGAGGCCTGGGTGACCGAGTCACCCATCAAGTACGAGGCGAGGGCGACGAGTTCGAGTTCGTACACGAGTCCGCAGGCGGCGCAGACGAAGACGCACACGAGGACCAGGAACCGTCCGGTGCCCTGCCGGACCGGGAGCCGCGGCGGGCCGGCCCAGGGTGGCGGAGCGCCGGGTGGTGCGGGCGCGTGCGGGTCGATCACGTTGCCGACGGTACGTCACGGTGCGGGCACGCCTGGTCACCCACACGTGTGTTGTTGAGGCTCGGGACGTTTGTGTCTCCGCCCGCGGGGCCGAACTCCCACCCGCGACCGCGTGGCCACCAACTGCCCGTCCTGCGGGTAGGCGTGCCACGTCCGCCAGTGAACCTGCCCCTGGTGGTACTGGGCGAGCAGCGCGGTGAAGGCGTGCGGGCTGCCGGGGAACACACCGGCGAGGCCGTGCGGGTGGTCGGCGACCAGGGCCAGCAACTCCTGTGCGCGGCCCACGAACTGGCCCGGCGACAGGATCTCCACCCGGGCCGCGAACTCGTACTCCCAGTCACCCGCCCGCTTGGCCACCCCGAGCGGAAGCGGCGTGCTGCTGCCGGGCATACAGGCCACCGTCTCCGAACAGTCGCCCCGCTCCTCCTCCACCAGCACCTGGTGGGACGCGCCGAGCAGTCTCAACTGGAGCTTCGCACCGGCCAGTTCGAGATCCAGCGTGGCCAGCGCGGGCAGCGGCTCCCGCCCCAGGGCCCAGGCGAGGTCGGCCGCGCGCGTGTCGGTATAGGCGGTGTTCAGGGTCGTGAGCATGGGTCGGCTCCGCAAGCACGCAAAGAAGGGAGGTGTCGGTCTCCGGCGCACCCCGGCCGGCTCCGGGAGTCGGCCGGGTCAGCCCGGTCGGCCGGTCAGAAGGGGTGTCCGCGGGACGTCCGAGGGGCTGCGTTGGGGGAATTAACTGAATCATGAACTGTGGCGCCCCCACAGCGTTTTTACCCAAGTTCGTGGGCTTTCCATCCCTCAGAGGGCTTATAGGCTCAACTGTTCAACTCCGGCGTACGCCGGGGCGCGGACGCCCCCGCCGTGAGCCGTACGCAAGGCCGTCCTGGGAACACGAAAGCGGGGCCGGTCCCAGGTACCGGCCCCGCTCCGCCAGGATGCGGTTCCCCCTTCTCGGGGAGCTCAGCTGCCCCGTGTCAGCTGCCTCCGCCACCGCATCCGCCTCCGCCCCCGCCTCCTCCGCAGGACGAGCCGCCTCCGCAGGACGAGCTGCTCGAGCAGGACGAACCCCCGCCTCCGCTGTCTCCCCCGCCGGCCCACCAGCCGCCGCCTCCGCCGTCGTACGAGCTCCCCCCGTGCGAGGACGTGCGGTGGCCCGAACGGCCACCGGCGCGGGCGATGGAGACAACGATCACCACGAACAACACTGCTACCAGCAGCCCGATGAAGATCGTGACCATGGCGTCAGCTCCTTCCGTTCCCCCGAAGCGGACCCAGGCGTCCCCCCGTGGGCGCCATCCGCTCGGTGCGTGCGAGTGAGATGCCCGGCCGTCTCACGACCCAAAGCAGAGTTGAGGAACTCCAGAGCTTGAGCGCAGGATGACGGGCATGACCTCCACCTCCCGCCCCCTGCTCAACCGCCGGCTCGCCGAGTTCGGGACGACGATCTTCGCCGAGATGTCCGCGCTGGCCCTGCGGACCGGTTCCATCAACCTCGGTCAGGGCTTCCCCGACACCGACGGACCCGAGGAGGTCCGTGAGGCGGCGGTACGGGCGCTGCGCGACGGGCGCGGCAACCAGTACCCGCCGGGCCCCGGCGTCCCCGAGCTGCGCACCGCCGTCGCCGCGCACCAGGAGCGGCGCTACGGGCTGTCGTACGACCCGGACACGGAGGTCCTGGTCACGGCCGGGGCCACGGAGGCCATCGCGGCCACGCTGCTCGCCCTCCTGGAGCCCGGCGACGAGGTGATCGCCTTCGAGCCGTACTACGACTCGTACGCCGCCTGCATCGCGATGGCGGGCGGCACGCGCGTGCCGGTCACCTTGCGGCCACACGTCGACGAGGGCGCGAGCTTCCGGCTCGACCTCGACGAGCTGCGCGCCGCCGTCACCGACCGCACCCGGCTGCTGCTGATCAACACCCCGCACAACCCCACCGGCACGGTCCTCACCCGCGAGGAGCTGACCGCGATCGCCGAGCTGGCGGTGGAGCGGGACCTGCTCGTGGTCACCGACGAGGTGTACGAGCACCTCGTCTTCGACGACGCCGAGCACCTGCCGCTCGCCACCTTCCCGGGGATGCGGGAGCGGACGGTGACCATCGGGTCGGCGGGCAAGACGTTCTCCTTCACCGGCTGGAAGGTCGGCTGGGTGACCGCGCCGTCCGCCCTGGTCACGGCGGTGCGCTCGGCGAAGCAGTTCCTGACGTACGTCTCGTCGGGGCCGTTCCAGTACGCGGTCGCCGAGGCGCTCGCCCTCCCGGACAGCTACTTCGCGGCCTTCCGCGCGGACATGCTGGCCAAGCGGGACCTGCTGGCGACGGGGCTGGTGGAGGCGGGATTCGAGGTGTTCAAGCCCGCCGGCACGTACTTCATCACCACCGACATCCGGCCTCTCGGCGCCGAGCTGTCCAAGGAGGGGGACGGCTTCGCCTTCTGCCGGGCCCTGCCGGAGCTGGCCGGGGTGGTCGCCATCCCCAACGCGGTCTTCTACGACCACCGGGAGGCGGGGGCGCCGTTCGTGCGGTTCGCGTTCTGCAAGCAGACGGGTGTGCTGGAGGAGGCGGTGCGGCGGCTCAAGTCACTGGCCGGCTGAGCACTACAGGGTCGTCCACACCCTGTGGACGGCCCTGTACAGCACGAACCCGGCCCGGCACGCGACCGTGGTGGCCGGTGCCCTGGCCGGGCTCTGCGGAATCTGGGTCGAGGACTACTCCTCGTCATCCTCCGGCTTCTCCGCTTCGTTGATCTCCTGCTCCAGGCCGAGCTGCTCGACGAGCCACTTGTCGAACTCGATGGCGGCCCGTACCCAGCTGACCGTCGACGAGACGAAGTGCTCCAGGGCAACACCCGTGCCGATCAGCATCTGTGCCTCGCCGATCAGGCGGACGGTGCCGTCGTCGTGCGTGTGGCTGTACACCTTGGGCCACAGCGTCCGGCGGTTCCAGTCGTCGATCGACTCGAGAAGCTGGGGCTTCTCGTCGATCTGGTGGGGCCGGTCGTAGAACGTCCGCACCGAGAAGACCTGCTGGTCACCCTCGCCGCGGAACATGAAGTACGTACGGAACTGCTCCCACGGCGCCGCGAGGTCTCCCTCGTCGTCGACGACGTATTTCAGCTCCATCTGGTCGAGGAGCTGCTTCACGAGGTCCTGATCCGGGACGACGGGGCCCGCCGGTCCTTGGGGCTGCGGCTCGGGCTGGCCCCCGAAGTTCGGAATCGAGGACGGGTCGATGCTCACCGTGATTTTCCCTTCGTACGGATTCCGCCATCCTCCCCCATGCGGGGAGGGGGGTTGCAAGCCCTGACGGGACTGTCAGCCCTCGGCTGACTCGAACCGGTCACTACCGACCGGTACCCAATCCCACCGGGTACCCGGAAATCACAGCTTCTTGCCTGTCGCGGGCCCCACGATCAGGCCGTCCCCGAAGGCGTCCACCCGTACCGTGTCGCCGTCCTTGATCTCGCCGGAGAGGATCTCCTTGGCCAGGCGGTCGCCGATGGCGGTCTGGACGAGGCGGCGCAGGGGGCGGGCACCGTAGGCCGGGTCGTTGCCCTCGTCGGCGAGCCAGGCCAGGGCCTCGTCGGTGATCTCCAGGGTGAGGCGGCGTTCGGCCAGGCGCTTGGCGAGGCGGTCGATCTGGAGCCGGGCGATCTTGGCCAGTTCGTCCTTCGCCAGGGCGGAGAAGACCACCAGGTCGTCCAGGCGGTTGAGGAACTCGGGCTTGAAGGAGGTGCGGACCACCTCAAGCACCTGCTCCTTCTTCTCCTCCTCACTGGTGACGGGGTCGACCAGGAACTGGCTGCCCAGGTTCGACGTCAGCACCAGGATCGCGTTGCGGAAGTCGACCGTACGGCCCTGACCGTCCGTCAGCCGTCCGTCGTCCAGCACCTGGAGGAGGATGTCGAAGACCTCGGGGTGCGCCTTCTCGACCTCGTCGAGCAGGACGACGCTGTACGGCCGCCTGCGCACGGCCTCCGTCAGCTGGCCGCCCTCCTCGTAGCCGACGTACCCGGGGGGTGCGCCGACCAGCCGGGCCACGGTGTGCTTCTCGCCGTACTCCGACATGTCGATGCGGACCATCGCCCGCTCGTCGTCGAAGAGGAAGTCCGCGAGGGCCTTGGCCAGCTCGGTCTTGCCGACGCCGGTCGGGCCGAGGAAGAGGAAGGAGCCGGTGGGCCGGTCCGGGTCCGCGATGCCGGCGCGGGTGCGGCGTACGGCGTCCGACACCGCCTGCACGGCCTCCGTCTGACCGATCAGCCGCCTGCCCAGCTCCTCCTCCATGCGCAGCAGCTTCTGCGTCTCGCCCTCCAGGAGGCGCCCGGCCGGAATGCCGGTCCAGGCGGCGACGGTGTCGGCGATGTCGTCCGAGCCGACCTCCTCCTTGACCATCGTGCTCTTGGCGGCCTCCTCCTCGGCCTGCGAGGCGGCCTCCAGGTCCCGCTCCAGGTCCGGGATCTCGCCGTAGAGCAGCTTGCTGGCGGTGTCGAAGTCGCCGTCGCGCTGGGCGCGTTCGGCCTGCCCGCGCGCCTCGTCGAGCCGTTCCTTCAGCTCGCCGACGCGGTTGAGGGACTGCTTCTCCTTCTCCCAGCGGGCGGTCAGGCCGCGCAACTCCTCCTCCTTGTCGGCGAGATCGCGGCGCAGCCGTTCCAGGCGCTCGCGCGAGGCCGGGTCCGTCTCCTTCTCCAGCGCGAGCTCCTCCATCTTCAACCGGTCGACGGCGCGCTGGAGTTCGTCGATCTCGACGGGGGACGAGTCGATCTCCATGCGGAGGCGGGAGGCCGCCTCGTCGACCAGGTCGATGGCCTTGTCGGGGAGGAACCGGGAGGTGATGTACCGGTCGGAGAGGGTGGCAGCGGCCACCAGCGCGCTGTCCGCGATCTGCACCTTGTGGTGGGCCTCGTACCGGCCCTTGAGCCCGCGCAGGATCGCGATCGTGTCCTCGACCGTGGGCTCCGCCACCAGCACCTGCTGGAAGCGGCGCTCCAGAGCGGGGTCCTTCTCGATCCGCTCGCGGTACTCGTCGAGGGTCGTGGCGCCCACCATCCGCAGCTCACCGCGCGCGAGCATCGGCTTGAGCATGTTGCCGGCGTCCATGGCGGAGTCACCGCCGGCCCCGGCGCCCACGACCGTGTGCAGCTCGTCGATGAAGGTGATGATCTGCCCGTCGGAGTCCTTGATCTCCGCGAGCACCGTCTTGAGCCGCTCCTCGAACTCACCCCGGTACTTGGCCCCGGCGACCATGGCGCCGAGGTCGAGCGCGACGAGCCGCTTGTTCTTGAGCGACTCGGGCACGTCCCCCTTGACGATCCGCTGGGCGAGCCCCTCGACGACGGCGGTCTTGCCGACGCCGGGCTCACCGATCAGGACCGGGTTGTTCTTGGTACGGCGGGACAGCACCTGCACGACGCGCCGGATCTCCTGATCCCGCCCGATGACGGGATCGAGCCTGCCCTCGCGGGCCGCCGCCGTGAGGTCGGTGCCGAACCTCTCCAGCGCCTTGTACTGCCCCTCGGGGTCGGCGGTGGTCACCCGGCGCCCGCCGCGCGCCTTCTGGAAGGCGTCCAGCAGCTTCTTCGCACCGGCTCCCTGCTGGGTGAGCACGTCACCCGCCTGGCCGCCCTTGGCCGCGATGCCGATGAGGAGGTGCTCGGTGGAGAGGTACTCGTCCCCGAGCTCCCTGGCCCGCGCCTGGGCGTCCGCGATCACGGCGAGCAGCTCACGGCTGGGCTGCGGGGGCGCCACGGTGGACCCGGTCACGCTGGGCAGCGCGGCGAGCACCTTGTCGGCACCGGCCCGCACGGCCGCCTGATCGGCCTCGACGGCGGCCAGCAGATCGACGATGTTCTCGTTGTCCTGCCCCTGGAGCAGAGCCAGGAGCAGGTGGGCAGGGGTGAGATCGGGGTGCCCGTCGGTCACGGCCCGCTGCTCGGCCGCCCTGATGGCGTCCCGGCTCCGGTTGGTCAGCTCGGCGTCCACGTTCGCTTTCTCCTCCTGGCGTCAGCGTCTCCCAGTACGGACTGAGCACCGGCTCAGTGCTGACTGAATCAGCGTACACAAAGTTGAGTCTATTCCGCTCAAGGTAGTCGGGAGAGGCTTGGTACGGCTAGGTTCCGAGCCATGGCGACACACCCCCAGGATCCTGGCGCGCCGGACGCGCCGTACCTCACCTTCTGGCAGGAGAGGCACCTGTGCACCCTGACGACCCTGCGCCCGGACGGCACCCCGCACGTCGTGCCCGTCGGAGTGACATACGACCCCGAGGCGCGACTTGCTCGGGTGATCACGCGCAAGTCGAGCAGGAAGGTGCGTCATGTGCTGGCCGCCGGCCCGGACGGGGCGCGCGTCGCGGTCTGCCAGATGGACGGCGGGCGGTGGGCCACGCTGGAGGGTCGGGCGTTCGTCCGGACCGAGCCGGAGCGGGTCAGGGACGCGGAGCGGCGGTACGCGGTGCGGTACGGGCGGACGCCGACGCCCAATCCCGAGCGGGTGGTGATCGAGATCGAGCTGACCCGGGCGATGGGGCGAGGGTGACGGAGATCGGGCGACCGGGCCACGGTGGCCGAGTGCGGGCGACTGGCACAGGTGGCCGAATACCGGGCGCCCGGTTTCAGCCACCGCCGGGACGGGCGGATACCGGGAAATGTCCCCAGAAACTGCAGCGGCGTCACCGTGTTCAGGTCACGGTGACGCCGCTGCGGGGGGAAGCACCTGAGCGATCTGTTACGACGGGGGAATCGCGTCAGGCACTGCGGGGGGTGGCTGAGATGGTCCTTGGGGCCGGGGCCTCCGGCTCCACCAGTCGGTGGTCGCGCTGATCCAGGTTGACGAAGATCATTCCGTACCGGACGGCACACCGCACAGGCTGCGGCGCCCCCCGAGGCCGCCGCAGACACCGGTAGGCCCGGACGTCCTCCTCCTCGTCCCGCGTGACGACGACCGGCTCACCGAAGACGGTCACCATCAGCGAGTCACCGGGGTGGGGGATCGCGGTGACCAGGTCGATGAAGTGCCAGCCGGAGCGGTAGGCGGTCGCCATTTCTCTACGGAAGGAGCGGTCGTCGGGTGGGGTCGTCATGCCGGCCCCTCGACGCCGTCCCGCGCGGGAGAGCTGGGCCAGGTACTGTCCCCGGCGATCGTCACAGTCGTGCTTGACGACGGCCATGTGCTGTCCGCTCGCGAGTCGCTCTTCGATTCCGAGAGGCCACTCAGGACTCCGAAGGCCATAACGGTGGAGAAGGCGGCGACAAGAATCGAGCGAAGCATTCTGTTCCGCATAGTCGGCTTCGTCCTCACTTGAAGGTCCCCTCTTCCCCCGTCGAGTAAGACGATGGCTCATTCGGGCACATCATGGCCACACGATCGGTGCATCATGTTCCTGCACGTTCAGGACCCTGGGGGGTGGAGATTTGGAAACGAATCAGACTAAAGCGACACATCCCCATGCGTTGACCGAGATGTGCGCCGAAGGTGGCCGTCTCTATGCGAACGCGCTGCGCACGGGGCGTATCGCCCGCGCGGATGTGGAGCCCGCCCCCTGCCTGATGGAGTTCGCCCTCCTGTACCCCGATCCTGATGACGCGAACTGGCTGATCCCCGTTCCCGCGTCGGTCGCCCTGGCTCAGCGGCTCAATCCCATCGAACGGGAGATCACCGAGCACAGGAGGCTGTCGGTCCAGCTGGCCGAGGCCCTTCAGCCGTTCATGGACCTCAGCACCCAGGTGACGGGGAGCACGCACTCGATCACGGTGCTGGAGGGCGGAGAACGGATCAACGCGGCCCTCAATCTGGCCACAGCCCAGTGCCGGACCGAGATGCTCACGATTCAGCCGAGCAATCGCCTCTCGGAGGCCCAACTCATCCAGGGGCTGGAGCGCGACCGGCCGATGATCGAACGGGGCGCGCGGATACGGACCCTCTATCAGCACACCGCGCGGTACAACCCGGAGAAGCTGGCCTACGTGGCCCAGCTCTCCAACGGAAGGGTGGAGTACCGCACGATCGACGAGCTGGTGGAGCGGCTCATCATCTGTGACGAGGCGGTCGCCTTCATCCCCACCCGAGACGACCAGCAGGTGGCCTTGGAGCTCCGTCACCCCGGGCTCATCCGCTACCTGATCAAGGTCTTCGAGTTCATGTGGAACCGCGCGGTCCCGCTGACCGCCGGCGCACCGTACGAAACGGCCCCCGACGGCATCACCGACATCCAGCACTCCATCGCCAAGCTTCTCGTGGAGGGGCACGTCGACGAGGCCATAGCGCGCCGCCTCGGCATGAACGTACGCACCTGCCGAGCCCACATCGCCAAGCTGGCCGCCGCTCTGGGCAGCGGTAGCCGCGCCCAGCTGGGCTATCTCATAGCCCAGTCAGGAATCCTGGAACAGGAGCACTGAATCTCAGGAGAGGATCAGGCGTGACCTCGGACGCGCACAGCCACGGAGCGGACCAGATGTGCGAGCCGGGTCTGCGGCTGTACGCCCAGGCCCTGCGCGAGGGACGCCTGGGAGCCGGGAGCGTGGTCGACGCGCCGTGTCTGATCGACTTCGGCCTGCTCCAGCCCACGGTCGAGGACCTCGACCGGCTGGAACCCGTAGCACCCGCTCTCGCCCTGCACAGGCTGTTGCGCACCTCGGCGGACCGTGTCGCGGACGAACGACGGCGCGGGGAGCGGTTGGCCGAGACCTTCGAACCGCTCATGCGGATGGATGGGCGGACGACGGCACCGGCGGATCCACCCGCCATCTGCATCCGGAACGGCAACGAGCTGATCAACCAGGCCATCGGCGAGGCCATGGCCGACGCCTGCCGGGAACTCCTCGCCATTCAGCCCTACAACGGGCAGAACCCGGCCACCCGCCTCGCCGCTTCTCTGGACCGCGATCAGGCCATGCTCGACCGGGGCGGCCGTATCCGCACCCTCTACCAGCACACGCAGCGCCATTCCGCCGCCATCATGGGCCGCTACGAGCAGCTCACGGGCGACGCCGAGGCCCGCACGCTCGACGAGGTCACCGACCGGCTCATAGTCATCGACCGGAAGGTCGCCTTCATCCCTGTCAACGTCGCCGACTCCGCCGCCCTGGAAGTCCGGCATCCGGCCCTGGTCGCGTACTTCGCGACCACCTTCGACCGCCTCTGGCGCCTCGCGACCCCCATGTACCCGGAAGCCGTCCAGCAACCCAGCCTCAACGGCGTCACCCCCCGCCAGCACGCCATAGCCGCCCTCCTCGTCGAGGGCCACACCGACTCCGTCATAGCCGACCGCCTAGGCATGAACGTCCGCACCGCCCGCGTCCACATCGCCAAGCTCGCGGCGACCCTGGGCAGCGAGAGCCGGGCCCAACTCGGCTATCTCATCGGCCAGTCGGGGATCCTTGACCAGGGACCCCGGGAGTCCCGGTAGCCCCCGGCGCTGCGGACACCCCGGCCACGCTGATCACCGCGGCCTCGGACGACGACGTCCGTGGACGGTCCAGCCCCACCTGCGCGATCCGCACCCCGAGCTGCGTCCGGTTCGCCGCCCCCAGCGTCTCCGACAGCCGCGCGATGTGCGCCCGGCAGGTCCGCACGCTTATCCCCAGCCGCTCCGCGATCACCGCGTCCTGGTGGCCCTCGGCGAGCAGCGCGGCGATGGACTGTTCGCGGTGGGAGATGCCCTCGATGCCGGTGTCGGGGAGGGGCGCCGTCAGCGGGATCGCCAGCCGCCACAGGCGCTCGAACACCGTCAGCAGGTAGTTCACCAGCGCCGGATGCCGCAGCTCCAACGCCATCGTGCGGTCCGTGTTCGCCGGGATGAAGGCAACCGTGCGGTCGAAGAGGATCAGCCGGTCGATGACCTCGTCCAGCGTGCGGGCCTCGACCGCATCGCCCATCAGCTCAAGGTAGTTGAGCAGGCCCTGGCCGTGCCGGGCCACATGCGTGTACAGGTCGCGCATCCGCACGCCCCGCCCGCGCAGCGCCAGCGCCCGGTGCAGGCCCTCCGTCAGCTCGTGCTCGGGTCGGATGCCGCCGGGCTGCACGGTCAGCACCTGAGTCGTGCACGCCTCCGTCGCCGCGTCCAGGGCCGCCTGGATGCGGGAGGGGCCGTCCAGCACACGGATCGCCGTGCCCTCCGCGCCGGACGCCTGCGGCGGCTGGGGACCGAGCCCGGCGTACCACTCGAAGGCCGCCACCGCCGAGCCCACCCGTCGCTGGCTCGCGCTGACCTCGTCGTACACCCCGCGCAGCAGCCGCGTCATGACCTCCTGCGGGGACGTCGGGACCAGCCAGTCCATGTCGTCGGGGTCGGGGTGCAGCAGCGCCAGCTCCAGCAGGCAGGGCACCTGCTCCGCGTCCCGGCGCGGCACCCGGCCACGCCGTATGGCCCGGGAATACACGCGATCCCCGGCGTCGCACAGCCGGTCGGCACCGTGTGGATGCCCCTCCGTCCCGTGCCCGGCCATCGCCCATCCACCCCCGGTTCTCGCCTCTCTCGCCGGCCCGCCGCTCCGGTGCGCGGTGCCGGCACCCCTGCCGGGGCGCCTCTACAGGGCGTGGCCCTGGTCTAGGGGACCGCCGTGCACAGCCCACGGGCCTACGGTTCGCTCGCGCTTCCGCAGCGCAACTATGCGCGGACCGGCCGTGCTCCGCAACACGGCTTGCGCCGGGACGGGCGCCGTAAACCACCGGTACGCCCCGCTATCTCCGGGCCTCCGCCGGTCGAGTTGCAACAAGCTGATGGTCTCTTCCCAGCCTTTGCGGTGTGCGCAGCAAAGCCGCCGCCGTTCACCCCCGGCGGTGAAGCCGACCGCTCCCGGCGACCCGGACGCCTCCCCTCCGCGTGCCACCTCCCGGAAATCCCCCAGAGATCACCGTGTTACACCCCGCACTTAACGTCAGGCCATGGCGGACATATTTGACGCGTACGCGTTGGCCGACGCGTGGGACGAGATGTTTGAGCGGCCGGGTGAGGTCAGGACCGCCTATGAGCCGGTGCTGGCTGCGCTTCAGCCGATCGAGCCGAGTGAACTCAGGTTCCGGGCCGACCAGATGGCCCGGGCGTTCACCGACCGGGGCGTGACCTACGCCTTCGCGGGCGAGGAGCGGCCCTGGCCGCTGGACCTCGTGCCCCGCATCCTCGACGCCCTCGAATGGGATCTCATACAACGCGGGGTGAGCCAACGGGTCAGGGCCCTGGAGGCCTACCTCGCCGACGCCTACGGGCACGCCCGCGCCTTCGAGGACGGCGTCGTGCCCTGGCGGCTGCTGCTCAACTCCCCGCACTTCCACAGAGCCGCCCACGGGATCGAACCACCGGGCGGGGTCCGCATCCATGTCGCCGGCATCGACCTCGTCCGGGACGAGGCCGGGGACTTCCGGGTGCTGGAGGACAACGTCCGCGTGCCCAGCGGGGTTTCGTACGTCATCGAGAACCGGCGCGCCATGACCCGGATCTTCCCCTCCCTCTTCGCCGAGCAGCACGTCCTGCCCGTCGACGGGTACACGCAGAAACTGCTCGCCGCCCTGCGTGCGGCCGCTCCCGACGGCATCGAGGACCCGCGCGTGGTCGTCCTGACCCCCGGGCCCAGCAACGCCGCCTACTTCGAACACGCCCTGCTGGCCCGGCTGATGGGCGTGCAGCTCGTCGAGGGGCACGACCTCGTCTGCCGCGGCAACCGGGTCTGGATGCGGACGACGCGCGGCGAGGTGCCCGTCCACGTCGTATACCGGCGGCTGGACGACGACTTCCTCGACCCCCTCCACTTCCGCCCCGACTCGGTGATCGGCTGCCCGGGCGTCATGGGCGCGGCCATGGCGGGCAACGTCACACTCGCGAACGCCGTGGGCAACGGCATCGCCGACGACAAGCTCCTCTACACCTACGTACCGGACCTCATCCGGTACTACCTCGGCGAGGAACCGATCCTCCCCAACGTCGAGTCCTACCGGCCCGACGAGCCAGGCCAGTTGGAGGCCGTCCTCGACCAGATCGAGCAGCTCGTCGTCAAGCCCGTCGACGGCGCCGGCGGGCAGGGCATCGTGATCGGCCCCAAGGCCGATCGGGACACCATCGAACGCACTCGCAAAGCCGTCATCGACGATCCGCGCGGCTTCATCGCCCAGCGGCCGGTCGCCCTGTCCACCTCCCCCACCCTCTCGGGCGAGCGGATGGCACCGCGCCACATCGACCTGCGGCCCTTCGCCGTCAACGACGGCAACGATGTCTGGGTGCTGCCCGGCGGCCTCACCCGGGTCGCTCTCCAGGAGGGCAACCTCATCGTCAACTCCAGTCAGGGCGGCGGCTCCAAGGACACCTGGGTGCTCGCGGAGGGCCCGGCGGAACGACCGGCGGCGCCGGCAGCCGTACTGCCCGACGTCGCCCCGCGTCAGCTCGGACCCGACGGCACCCCCACCGTCGTACAGGAAGGGGCGCAGCAGTGAACGACGTGATCCTCTCCCGCATCGCCGAGGCGCTGACCTGGACCGGGCGGTATGTCGAGCGCGCCGACGCCACGGGCCGCATCCTCGACGCCTATCTGCACCGCATGCTGGAGGACCCCTGGCGCGACGAGGACGTGGCCTGCCGGTCGCTGTACGCGATCCTCGGCATGGACGCGGGCGGCGAGCCCGTGGACATGCAGCAGGTGCTCGACCAGCTGGCCTTCGACGCCCGCTCCACCGGCTCCATCGAGGGCGCGCTGGGCGCCGCCCGGCTGAACGCGCGCAGTGCCCGCGAGGCCGTCTCGTCGGAGATGTGGGAGTGCCTGAACTCCACCTGGCACGCGCTGGCCGACCAGCGACTGGCCGCGAGGCGCACGGGGCCGTACGCCTATCTGGAGCTGGTGCGCAGGCGCGCGGCGCTGTTCTTCGGTCTTGCCGACTCGACCATGAGCCGGGACGACAGCTGGCGTTTCGTCGTGCTGGGCCGCAGCCTTGAGCGGGTGGACATGACCGTACGGCTGCTGTCGGTGCGGGTGCTGGACGCCGCCCACGCGCCCGACTGGCCGACCCTGCTGAGCGCGTCCGGCGCGGACGAGGCGTACGCGCGCGTGTACGGCGGTTTCGGCGACACCCCGCGCGTCGCCGAGTTCCTCCTCCTCGACCGCGAGTTCCCGCGCTCGGCACTGCACGCCCTGACCACGGCCGAGGAGTGCCTCACCGCGCTGGGCCGCCCCCGCCAGGACCCCGCGCGCCGCCCGATCGGCCGGATGCGCACCCGCCTCGAATACCTGGACACGCACGCCCTGGAGGAGCAACTGCCCGCACTGCTGAGGGACTTGCAGCAGGCGTGCATGGCCTCGATGGACGCCGTGGCCGACCGGTTCTTCCCGTACCAGGGGCCCGTCGAGTGGGCCCAGGAAGGAGCGTGACCATGACCACGGCTCCCCTGACCGCGGACCCCACCGCGTCGCGCCGCCTCCGTATCAAGCACGTCACGCGTGTCCCGTACGCCCAGCCCGCCGCGTCCTCGCACAACGAGGTCCGCATGACCCCGCTGACGCTGCCCAGCCAGACCACCCTGGACGCCCGGGTCACCATCAGCCCGGCGGCGACCACCTGGGCGTACTGGGACTACTGGGGCACCCAGGTCACCGGCTTCGACCTGATGGACCCGCACGCCGACCTCACCATCACCGCCTCCAGCCTGGTCGAGACCCATCCGCCGGGCCCGCTCCCCGAGGCGCCCGGGTGGGCGGAGGTGGCCGAACGGACGGCGAACTCCCGCCTGTTGGAGTTCGCGGACACTACGGCGCGTACGACGGTCCCGGACGGGCTGATCGCCAAGGCGCGGGAGGCGGCGGCCGGCCTCGACCCGCACGGGACGGCGGTCGCCGTGTCGTCGCTGGTCGCGGACCGGGTGTCGTATCTGCCCGGCGCGACGGGGGTGAACACCTCCGCCGCAGAGGCCTGGGAGCAGGGCGCGGGTGTCTGCCAGGACATCGCCCACGTCACCATCGCCCTGCTGCGCGGGCTGGGGCTGCCGACGCGGTACGTCTCCGGCTATCTGCACCCCGAGCGGGAGGCGGAACCGCACCGTCCGGTGGCCGGGCAGAGCCACGCCTGGATCGAGTACTGGGCGGGCGACTGGTGCGGCTACGACCCCACGAACCGGACCCGGGCCGACGAGTCCCATGTGGTGGTGGGCCGGGGGCGCGACTACGACGACGTCACGCCGCACAAGGGCATCTACCGGGGTGTACCGGGTGGTCCGCCGGAGGTGACGGTGGAGTTCACGCGGGTGGTGTGAACGGGCAGAAGCAGGGGCCCGTCGGAAGACCGACGGGCCCCTTCCTGAAGCCGTAATCAGACAGACGGGCCCCTGCCTGAGGCCGTGTCCGCCGAGCGCTACTTGCTGAGCCCGATCGCCGCGCAGCCGGCCTTGTACTCGGCCGTGCAGATCTCGGACAGCTCGTAGATCCCGTCGGCGAGGACGGTCTTCTTGATGTTGTCCCTGGTCAGCGCGACCACGGGGACCAGCAGGGACGGGATGTCCTTGTCGGTCGGGCTGTCGACCCGGTCCTGGGTGAGGGAGTCGAACTGGATGTCCTTGCCCTGGACCTTGGCCACGGCCATCTGCGCGGCGCTCTCGGCCTCCTGCGGGTACGACTTGTACACGCTCATGAACTGCTCGCCGCTCACGATCCGCTGGACGCCGTCCAGTTCGGCGTCCTGCCCGGTGATCGGCGGCAGCTCGGACACGCCCGCGGCCTCCAGGGCCTTGATGACGCCGGCGGCCATGCCGTCGTTGGCGGAGTAGACGCCCTTGATGTTGTTCACGCCGATCGCCTTGATCGCCTCGGCCATGTTGGCCTGGGCGTTCTCCGGCTTCCAGTCCTTGGTGTCGTACGACTTGGCGATGTCCACCGTGCCGTTGAGCTCGGAGAGGGCGCCCGCCTTGAACTGCTTGGCGTTCGGGTCGGTGGGCGAGCCGTTCATCATGACGATCTTGTCGGAGGAGTCGACCTCCCCCATGGCCTCAAGCAGCGTGCGCGCCTGGACCTCGCCGACCAGTTCGTTGTCGAAGGACACGTAGGCGTCGATGGGGCCCTCGGCCAGGCGGTCGTAGGCGATGACCGGGATGCCGGCGTCCTTGGCCTTCTGCACGCCGTCGGCGATGGCGTGCGAGTCGACGGCGTCCAGCAGGATCACGTCGACCTGGTCGTCGATCATCTGCTGCAGCTGGTCCGCCTGCTTGGACGCGTCCGCGTCCGCGTTCTGGTAGTCGACCCTGCCCTGCTTGTCGGTGAGCTCCAGGACCTTGTTCCTGATGATGGGGAAGTCGAACTTGTCGTAGCGCGTGTTCGCCGTCTCCGGCAGCAGCAGCCCCACGGTGACGTCGTTCCCCTTGGTCGGGCTCGCCTCGCTGCTGTCCCCGGTGACGCCCAGAGCCCCGCACGCGGCCAGCGAGAGGGTCATCGTGGATGCGGCGGCCACGGCGGTGGCGGTACGACGCAGGGGGCGCATGGGACGCATAGAGGAGCTCACTTCTGGTGCCTTCGGGACACGGACGCGCCATTGCGCCCAGGTGTCTGAAAAGCCAACGCGTCGTCGCCCCTCAGCGTCAAGCGGAATCACTTAACGAGTGCGCAACGCCACGCTCCGCTGAGCATGTGAAGACATGACGGACTGCCTCCAAACGCCCATTACACCCCCTCCACCGAACCTTGGTCGACGAGTCGACCAAGATCAGCACAAGCACTCCATTCCACGCGAGTCGCAGTCGGGGCACGTGCGCGACACCGTCCGGCTCTCGATCAGAGGACCGAACGAACCCGGCCAGCCGCACGGCCCGCCGAACCGGCGGCCGCGTGCGCGACCATGATCAGCACGAGGCGATACAGCGAAGGAAGACCTGATGCCCAAGAACCCGGCACCCGCGACCACGGACCGGCACGACGAGCACGAGGACGAGCACGAGCACGAGGACGACCGGTTCGGCGCGATAGCGGTCCGGCTCGACACCGGGCTGGGCGAGGTCATCGTCGAGGGCGAGTCGGTGCCCCGGATCGAACTGCGCCGCGCGGAAGGGGCCGAGGCCGAGGAGCACGTCCCGGTCGGCACCCGGGACGGGAGCCGGCTCACGCTGACCGTGGACGGCGAGGAGGTCGTCCTCGCCCCCGCCAAGGGTCGGCTGAGCCGTCGCTCGTACCGCGTCGACGTCCGCCACGAGGGCCGCGTCTGGCGCCTGGTGCCGGACTCCGTCCCGGGCAGCCGCCTGCTGCGGGACGGGCGGCACATCGGCGACTTCTCCTCGGACGGCGACGGACGCGTGCTCGCCGAGTGGCGCGAGGACGCCGAGCCGGAGCCCCTGGACGCGGCCCTCGGCTACGCGCTCGCCGCCGCTTTCGGCACGGGCGCCCGGCCCTGGTGGATGATCGCGACGGAGATGGCCGGCGACATGATCCCCGGCTGACGTCCCGCCCAGTGGCCGTCGTACAACCCATGGCCGCACAACCCATGGCCGTACAGCCAATGGTCGTACAACCAATTCCGGCCCCGGCGAGTCCTGTTCGGCGACGGTGATGATCACCGTCGCCGAACAGACCGAAGGACCCGATGAACCCAGCCAGACGCACGACCGCCGCGACCGCGGCGACGGTCGTGCTCGTGACCGCGGGCGGCCTCCTCACGGCCACCGTCGCGCCCGCCTCCGCCGCAGTGACCTGCGCATCGCCCGTCTTCAAGCGGCAGTTCTTCGCGAACACCACCCTTTCGGGCACCGCCAAGAAGACCGACTGCGACACCGCCATCGACCAGAACTGGGGCACCGGCGCCCCGGCCTCGGGCCTCCCGAAGGACAGGTTCTCCGTCCGCTGGACCCTGACCCGCGACTTCGGCTCCGGCGGACCCTTCTCCTTCTCCGCCTCCGCCCAGGACGGCATCCGCGTCTACCTGGACGGCAAGCTCAGGATCGACCTCTGGAAGAACGTGTCCACGACGGTCAGGAAGACCGTCAACGTCACGATCCCGGCCGACAAGCACACCCTCCGCGTCGACTTCGCCCACTGGACCGGCACGGCGAACGTCAAGTTCGGCTACACGCCGCGCACCTCCGCCGCCGTCGACAAGGTCAAGCCCCTTGCCCCGACGGCGCCTTCGGTGTCGTACGACGCGGCGACCGGCAAGGCGAAGGCGACCTGGGCGAAGAACAAGGAGATGGACCTCGCGGGGTACCGCGTCTACCGGCGGCTGAAGGGCACGCCGTTCGGCAGCACACCGCTCGCGACGACCACCTCCACGACGTACACGGACGCCACCCTGCCGGTGACCGGCGCGACGTACTACTACCAGGTACGCGCCTACGACAAGGCCGGCAACGAGTCGACGGGCACGGCGGAGAAGGCCGTCACCACCGTCGACCGCACCGCCCCGGGCCAGGTCACCGGCCTCACGGCGACGGGCACCACCGCGGGCAACACGCTCACCTGGCAGCCCTCTTCCGCACCGGACGTCCACCACTACGAGGTGTGGGGCGCGCCCGACGGGCAGCAGGACCCGGACGGGCCCGAGACGCTGCTCGGCACGTCCTACACGGACTTCACCGCCGCGACAGGGACCGCCTACACGTACCGGGTGCACGCGGTCGACGGCGCCATGAACGTCTCCCCGGTCTCCGCCCCGGTGACGGTCACGCGGCCCGAGCCCAGCGGCACACCCGCCCCGACCGGGCTCACCGCTGTCCGCCACGACGACCGGACCGAGCTCCACTGGGACGCGGCCGAGGGCTCCGGCCAGTTCCGCGTCTACCGCCGCACCGACGGCGCCTGGACCGCCCTCGGCACCACGCTCGGCAACGGCTGGGACGACCGCGGCGCTCCGGCGGGCAAGGCGTTCTACTACGTCGCCGCCGTGGACGGCACGGCTGCCGAGTCGGCGCCCTCCGACCAGCTCACCGTCGACCGGCTCACCCCCGCCACCGCGACCGGCCCGGCCGCGCCGCGGCTGACGCTGGTCTCGACGGGGATTCCCGCGCGGGCCGCCATCCAGGTCACCGCCAAGGCCGGCCCGGGCGACGAAGGACGGGTGCTGAAGGGGTACTCCTGGGAGATCGACGGCGCCTGCGGATCCAGCGGCACCCAACTGTCGACGACGGGTGCCCTCTCCTGGACGCCGCCCTACAACGGCCCGTGCATGGTCACCGTGTACGCCGTGGACGCCTACGGGCGTCAGGGTGCCCAGAGCTCCTCGCTGGAGTTCTTCGTCGGCCGCTGACCGACGTCGGCATCCGACCGGCACATGAAGCGGGGCCCGGAGGTTCGGTCGAACCTCCGGGCCCCGTCACGTGTACGGCTGTCTAGTCCTTGGCCTTCTTCGGCCGCCAGACCACCAACGCGCTGGTCTGCTGGACCTCCTGATACGGCACCAGATCACGGCGGTACGACGCGTGCACCGCCGCCTCACGCTGCTGCATCGCCGCCGCCGCGCCGTCCAGGGCGCCCTGCAGTTCCGCGACCCGGGACTGCAGCGCGGCGACCTGGTTCTCCAGTTCGATGATGCGCTTGATGCCGGCCAGGTTGATGCCCTCGTCCTGCGACAACTGCTGGACGGTACGCAGCAGTTCGATGTCGCGGGCCGAGTAGCGCCGGCCCCGGCCGGCGGTGCGGTCCGGGGACACCAGGCCCAGACGGTCGTACTGACGCAGCGTCTGCGGGTGCAGCCCGGAGAGCTGGGCCGCCACCGAGATGACGTAGACCGGGGTCTCCTCGGTCAGTTCATACGGGTTGCGTCGACGACCGTCCATCTGACTCATGCTCCCTTCGCGGCCTGGAACAGCTCCGCCCGCGGGTCCTCGTCCGCGGTCGCCTCGCGATACGCCTCCAGTGCGTCACGAGCCTTCCCCGTCAGGTCCTTCGGAACACTCACCTCGACGGTGACCAGGAGGTCGCCGCGGGTGCCGTCCTTGCGGACCGCGCCCTTGCCCCGCGCCCGCATCGTACGGCCGTTGGGCGTGCCGGGCGGCAGTTTCAGGGTGACCGGCGGTCCGCCCAGGGTGGGGACCCTGACCTCGCCGCCGAGCGCCGCCTCCGTGAACGTCACGGGGACGGTGACCGTGAGGTTGTCGTCCTTGCGGCCGAACACCGGGTGCGCGTCGACGTGCACGGTGACGTACAGATCGCCCGCCGGGCCGCCGCGTTCGCCGGGCGCTCCCTTGCCGCGCAGCCGGATGCGCTGGCCGTCCGACACCCCGGCCGGGATGCGGACCTGCATGGTCCGGGACGACTTCGCGCGGCCGCTGCCCTTGCACTCCAGGCACGGGTGCTCGGCCATCAGGCCGCGCCCCTTGCAGTCCGGGCAGGGGTCGGTCAGCGAGAAGCCGCCGCCCGAACCCCGGGCCACCTGGCCGGTGCCGACACAGGTCGGGCACACCCTGGGCGTGCCGTTCTTGTCGCCGGTACCTGCGCAGGCCTTGCAGGGCGACTGCGAGGACATCCGCAGCGGGACCGTCGCTCCCTCGATCGCCTCGGTGAAGCTGAGGGTGACCTCGGTGTCGATGTCCTGGCCGCGCCGGGGCTGGGTGCGGGTACCCGGACCCGTGCCGCCGCGGTTGAACAGGCCCCCGAAGACGTCCCCGATTCCGCCGCCGAAGCCGCCGGAACCCCCTTGGCCCTGGGCGCCGCCTCCGAAGAGGTCGCCCAGGTCGAAGTTGAAGGAGCCGCCCGCGCCGCCCGGCCCCGGGCGGAAGCCGCCGTTGCCGAAGAGGGCGCGAGCCTCGTCGTACTCCTTGCGCTTCTTGGGGTCGCCGAGGACGTCGTTCGCCTCGGAGATCTCCTTGAAGCGCTCCTCCGCCTTGGCGTTGCCCTTGTTGGCGTCCGGGTGGTTCTCGCGGGCGAGCTTGCGGTACGCCTTCTTGATCTCGGCTTCGGTGGCGTCCTTGGGGACGCCGAGGACCTTGTAGAAGTCCTTCTCGATGAAGTCCTTGGTGCTCATCCCCGACGTCCCTCCTCCCTGATCGGGTTTTCCGTCAGTTCAACGTCAGCCCTCGTCCGGGCCACCGTTCTCCTTGTCGTCGCCGGCCGCCTCGGTCGCCTCCTCCGCCTTGACGGTCTGCGCGCCCGGCTGGGGCTCGGCGACGGCCACCCGCGCGGGGCGGATGGTGCGCTCGCCGATGCGATACCCCGGCTGGAGGATCGCGACGCAGGTCGTCTCGGTGACGTCCGGAGCGTAGGAGTGCATCAGGGCCTCGTGGATCGTCGGGTCGAAGGGCTCGCCCTCCTTGCCGAAGGCCTGCAGGCCCATCTTCGCCGCGACGGTCTCCAGCGACTCCGCGACGGACTTGAATCCGCCGACGAGTTCGCCGTGTTCCCGCGCGCGGCCGATGTCGTCGATCACGGGCAGGAGCTCGGTCAGGAGGTTCGCAATGGCGATCTCCTTGACCGTGATCCGGTCCCGCTCCACACGGCGGCGGTAGTTCTGGTACTCGGCCTGGAGCCGCTGGAGGTCCGCCGTGCGCTCACCGAGCGCCGTACGCACCTGATCCAGCTGGGCCACCAGGCCCGCGTCTGCTGCTCCGTCCCCGGCCGGGGCCGCCCCCTCGCCGTTCGGCGGGGTTGCGGCCTTCGACTCGGCGTCGTCAGGGGTCGCGCCGGAGGGGACGTCGGGCCTCTCCTCGAAGCCCGGGGTCTCCTCCGTCATTACGCGGCCCCGTCCTTGCGCTCGTCGTCCACGATCTCGGCGTCGACGACGTCGTCGTCAGCGGCCTTGCCACCCGGGGCGGCGCCCTCCGGACCACCGGCGGCACCCTCCGGACCGGCAGCGGCCTGGGCGTCGGCGTACATGGCCTGGCCCACCTTCTGCGAGACCGCGGCGACCTTCTCGGTGGCGGTGCGGATCTCGGCGGTGTCCTCGCCCTTGAGCGCGGTCTTCAGCTCCTCGACGGCGGCCTCGACCTCGGTCTTGACCTCACCGGGGACCTTGTCCTCGTTGTCCTTGAGGAACTTCTCCGTCTGGTAGACGAGCTGCTCGCCCTGGTTGCGGGTCTCGGCGGCCTCGCGGCGGGCGTGGTCCTCCTCCGCGTACTTCTCGGCCTCTTCGCGCATCCGGTTGACCTCGTCCTTCGGCAGCGAGGAGCCACCGGTGACGGTCATCTTCTGCTCCTTGCCCGTGCCGAGGTCCTTGGCCGTGACGTGCATGATGCCGTTGGCGTCGATGTCGAAGGCGACCTCGATCTGCGGGACACCGCGCGGGGCCGGCGGCAGACCGGTCAGCTCGAACATCCCGAGCTTCTTGTTGTACGCCGCGATCTCGCGCTCGCCCTGGTAGACCTGGATCTGCACGGACGGCTGGTTGTCCTCGGCCGTCGTGAAGATCTCGGACCGCTTGGTCGGGATCGTGGTGTTGCGCTCGATGAGCTTGGTCATGATGCCGCCCTTGGTCTCGATACCGAGGGACAGCGGGGTCACGTCGAGGAGCAGGACGTCCTTGACCTCACCCTTGAGGACACCGGCCTGCAGGGCGGCGCCGATGGCGACGACCTCGTCCGGGTTGACGCCCTTGTTGGCGTCCTTGCCGCCGGTCAGCTCGCGCACGAGCTCGGCGACGGCGGGCATCCGGGTGGAGCCACCGACGAGGACGACGTGGTCGATCTCGTTGATGGAGACGTTGGCGTCCTTCATCACGTTGAAGAACGGGGTCTTGCAGCGCTCCAGCAGGTCGGCCGTCAGCTGCTGGAACTGAGCCCGGGTGAGCTTCTCGTCCAGGTGCAGCGGGCCCTCGGCGGAGGCGGTGATGTACGGCAGGTTGATCGAGGTCTCGGTGGAGGAGGACAGCTCGATCTTGGCCTTCTCGGCGGCCTCGCGGAGGCGCTGGAGGGCCATCTTGTCCTTGCCGAGGTCCACGCCGTGGCCGCTGGCGAACTGCTTGACCAGGTAGTCGACGACGCGCTGGTCCCAGTCGTCACCACCGAGGTGGTTGTCACCGTTGGTGGCCTTCACCTCGACGACGCCGTCACCGATCTCCAGCAGGGACACGTCGAAGGTGCCGCCACCGAGGTCGAAGACGAGGATCGTCTGGTCGTCCTTGTCGAGGCCGTACGCGAGCGCGGCCGCGGTGGGCTCGTTGACGATGCGCAGGACGTTCAGACCGGCGATCTCGCCGGCCTCCTTCGTGGCCTGGCGCTCGGAGTCGTTGAAGTACGCCGGGACGGTGATGACCGCGTCGGTCACCTTCTCGCCCAGGTAGGACTCGGCGTCCCGCTTCAGCTTCTGGAGGATGAAGGCGGAGATCTGCTGCGGGTTGAAGGGCTTCCCGTCGAGCTCCATCTTCCAGTCGGTGCCCATGTGGCGCTTCACGGAACGGATGGTCCGGTCCACGTTGGTGACCGCCTGGCGCTTGGCCACCTCGCCGACGAGCACCTCGCCGTTCTTGGCGAAGGCGACGACGGACGGCGTGGTCCTGGCACCCTCGGCGTTGGTGATGACGGTGGGCTCGCCGCCTTCGAGAACGCTGACGACGGAGTTAGTCGTGCCCAGGTCGATGCCGACCGCACGTGCCATGGTTGATTCCTCCAGCTGACTTGAGTGGAACGGACTCAAGTGTGCATGACGCCTGGCACCCGGTCAACAGAGGTGAGTCGACCCCGCTCAACTCTTATCCGTTCCTTACACGCAACTGGGCTCTGACCTGCGTAGATGTGACGTGAGTGGACGTCCGCGTGGTATCCCCTACGGGGAAATAGGGTTGACGCCGAGGCCCGTAGACCTTGATCCGCAGCAGTCCGAGTACGGCGATGAGGGCGACCGCCGCCACCCAGTACAACCCGGACACCGCGAGCCATCCCATGTGCACGAGAACCCCGACGAGCACCCCGGCGAAGGCGGCGACCCCCAGCAGGACGGCCGCGCCCGGCGGGGTGAGGCCGAGGCGGCGCAGTCGGTGGGCCAGGTGATCCGGGCCACCGCGCAGCAGTGGCCGCCCGGCCAGCCGGCGGGACAGCGTCACAAGGAGCACGTCGGCGGTGGCGAGGGCGGTGAGCGAGTAGAGGATGCCCACGCTCGACACCGGATCGCGTCCGGCCCGGGTCATCACGGCCGAGGCCGCCACCACGAACCCGACGAACAGGGACCCGCACGACCCGAACCCGATCCGCGCGGGCGGCCAGTTGTGCATGAGGAACCCGGTCAGCGCGGCGGCCAGCACGCTGAGCAGCACGGCGAGTTCGTCCATCACCTCGGCCGCCGCGAGCACACCGACACCGAAGGCGGTGACGACCCCGACGGTGCCGGCCAGCCCGTCCGCATGGTCGAGCGCCTTGAAACCGACGGTGACGAGGACGATCAGACCGACGGCCGGCACCCCCAGCCAGAACCCCGTCTCGCCGTACGGCACCACGCAGGCCGCCGCCACGGCCGTACCGCCGACCAGGAACCGCGCCTTCACCCGCCGCACGTCGGCGACCAGCCCGAGCAGGGCGACGGCGCCCGCGGCGATCAGCAGCCGCCGGATCTCGGGGCCCAGCGGGGCGACCCCCGCCCACTCCCAGCCGGCCACGACCAGGCAGGTGGCGAGGACGACGGCCAGACCGCCGAACAACGGCAGGGGCCGCTGCCGCCGACGGTCGATGATGCCGAGGCGCAGCGCGGGCAGCCGGAACAGCGCCGACAGGAAGGCGGCGAGGAGAAGGGCGGCGGTGGCGGCGGCGATCCCGTACAGCACGGAGCTAGGTTAGTGCCGTATATCCCTTTTTGAGACGAATAACACGTTCGGATCTTAAGGCAACCCTCAGCGACTCAGATCACCCCGCACCTGGCTACAGTGCGACGGAAGATGGGGGTAGTCTCAGACGGACTGCATAAGTTACCGCTTAGTAATATCTGACCCCTCGCAGGCCCGAGGAGCCCCGAAATGCAACTCGCCGCGATCATCGTGTCGCTGGTACTGACCGTGGTCGGCGTTGCGCTGCTAGCACGCGCCATCGGCCAGTTCGTCCGGTACTTCAAACTCGGCCAGCCGGTTCCGGCCGGCAGCCGGACCGACAACCCCTACGCGCGCAGTGTGACGCTGGTACGCGAGTTCCTGGGCCACACCCGGATGAACCGCTGGGGCATCGTCGGCTTCGCCCACTGGTTCGTGGCGGTCGGCTTCCTGACCCTGCCGCCGACCCTGGCGCAGGCGTTCGGCCAGCTCTTCCAGGCCGACTGGACGCTGCCGGTCATCGGCGGGTTCCTGCCGTTCGAGCTGTACATCGAGTTCATCGGCGTGATGACGATCCTGGGCATCGCGGTGCTCATCGTGATCCGCCTGCTGAGCCTGCCCTCCCGGGCCGGCCGCAAGTCCCGCTTCGCGGGCTCGAAGTCCGGTCAGGCGTACTTCGTCGAGTACGTCATCCTCACCATCGGCCTCGCGATCTACGTGCTGCGCGGCCTGGAGGGCGCGATCCACCACGTGGAGCACTACGAGGCCGCGTACTTCGCCTCGTACCCGCTGGTCCTGGCCTTCAAGGGCCTGAGCGTCGCCACCCTCCAGACGCTGATCTACTTCACCGCGATGGTGAAGATCAGCACCTCGTTCATCTGGATGATCGTGGTCTCGCTGAACACCAACATGGGTGTGGCCTGGCACCGCTTCCTGGGCTTCCCGAACATCTGGTTCAAGCGCAACGCGGACGGCGGGACGGCCCTCGGCGCGCTGCTCCCGATGACCTCCGGCGGCAAGCCGATCGACTTCACCGACCCCGGTGACGACGACGTCTTCGGCGTCTCCCAGGTCGAGCAGTTCTCCTGGAAGGGCCTGCTGGACTTCTCCACCTGCACTGAGTGCGGCCGCTGCCAGTCGCAGTGCCCGGCCTGGAACACGGGCAAGCCGCTCTCCCCGAAGCTGCTGATCATGTCGCTGCGCGACCACGCGCACGCCAAGGCGCCGTATCTGCTGGCCGGTGGCGGCAAGACGATGGAGGGCGAGGAGAAGGCGTCCGAGGAGCAGCTCAAGGACGTCCCCACGGCCGCCCTTGCGGAGGCCGAGCGTCCGCTGATCGGCACCGTCGAGGAGAACGGCGTCATCGACCCGGACGTCCTGTGGTCCTGCACCACCTGCGGCGCCTGCGTCGAGCAGTGCCCGGTCGACATCGAGCACATCGACCACATCGTCGACATGCGCCGCTACCAGGTGATGATCGAGTCCGCGTTCCCGTCCGAGGCGGGCACGATGCTCAAGAACCTGGAGAAGAAGGGCAACCCCTGGGGCCTGGCCAAGAAGCAGCGCCTGGAATGGCTCAAGGAGGTCGACTTCGAGGTCCCGGTCGTCGGCAAGGACATCGAGGACCTCACCGAGGTCGAGTACCTGTACTGGGTCGGCTGCGCCGGCGCCCTGGAGGACCGCGCCAAGAAGACCACGAAGGCCTTCGCGGAACTCCTCCACATCGCGGGCGTCAAGTTCGCGATCATGGGCGGCGACGAGAAGTGCACCGGTGACTCCGCGCGCCGCCTCGGCAACGAGCCCCTCTTCCAGGAGCTCGGCATGGAGAACGTCATGGCTCTGAACATGGCGTTCGGCGAGGAGATGGACGACGACGGCAAGGTGACGCCCGAGTCCGCCAAGCCCAAGGCGGCCAAGAAGATCGTCGCCACCTGCCCGCACTGCCTCAACACGATCGGCAACGAGTACCCGCAGATCGGCGGCGACTACGAGGTCATCCACCACACCCAGCTGCTCCAGCACCTGGTGGACGAGGGCAAGCTGGTCCCGGTGACCCCGGTCGAGGGCATCATCACCTACCACGACCCCTGCTACCTGGGCCGCCACAACAAGATCTACACGCCCCCGCGCGAGATCATCGCCAGCGTCCCGGGCCTGCGTAACGAGGAGATGCACCGCCACAAGGAGCGCGGCTTCTGCTGTGGCGCCGGTGGTGCGCGGATGTGGATGGAGGAGCGGATCGGCAAGCGCATCAACAACGAGCGCGTCGACGAGGCTCTCTCCACCAACCCCGACATCATCTCGACGGCCTGCCCGTTCTGCCTGGTCATGCTGACCGACTCGGTCAACGGCAAGAAGAACGACGGCAAGGCCAAGGAGTCCATCACGGTCGTCGACGTCGCCCAGCTCCTGCTGGAGTCGGTCAAGACGCCGGTGGACCCCGAGGACACGGCCGAGGCGGAGAGCGAGCCGGAGCCCGAGCCGGTGAAGTAGCTTCTAAAGCAGTACGACGCCCCCTGTCCTCCTCGGGCAGGGGGCGTCGTCGTACACACGGCAGGAAGCGATCGGAAAGGATCCGCGGCGTGATCATCTTCGGTACCAAGGGCTACCTCTACCAGCTCGCGATACTCACCCTGGTGTGCGGCCAGTGCGGCAATCCGGCCGCGCACACGCTCAGGAAGCGCGTCACGAAGTTCACGCTGTTCTTCGTGCCGCTGTTCCCGTTCTCGACCAAGTACGCGACGCAGTGCACCTTCTGCGGCGCCGAGCAGAAGGTCACCGCGGAGCAGGCGGAGCAACTGCAGGCGCAGGCCCTCGGCGGCGGGCACGGCGGTCAGCAGTCCTACGGGCAGCCGCAGCAGCCGTACCAGTCCTGAACCGACCGGTCAGGATTTCGTCTGCTTGGTCCCGTTCACCGGGTCGGCCGCGTGCTTCGGGCCGGGCCGCGACGAGAACTGGCCGACGAGTTCACGGAAGCAGACCAGGGCGGTGATCGGCGGAATTCCGACGACCACCATCGCGAGCAGGGAATGCGGTGACTGGCCGATGCACAGCGCCACCGCCACGCCGGAGGAGACCAGCATGACCGCCCAGGAACGGCGGGCGGTTCTGCGCTGAACGGATGCGCGCAGGATGGACAGTCCGGCTAACAGCCACGGCCCGTACACCGTCAACGGCCACCACTCGCCCAGTTTCGGCGACACCACGAGCAGCGCGATACTGCGGAGCTGATCGTACGAGTACGAGATCGACCAGGTCAGCATGGTCACCGCACACACCGTGATCGCCGCGACCAGGACCGCGACGGTGATGATCCGCGGGTTTCCGCCGAGGATGCGAGCGCCTGCCTGGGGCCGCCGTCGATTGACCGGGCGGCGCGGACGGGTGTCTCGGTCCAGCGGGCGGGTGTCCCTGTCCAGCGGGCGAGCGTCCCTGTCCAGCAGACGCGTCCCGCTGTCGAGCAGGGGAGCGGCCGGATCCAGATCCATGCCGTGCGCCGTGTTCAGCATCTGGGCCAGCTCGGCATCCGGATCCCACGCCTCCGCCGAGATCGTCGTCGGACCGGGGACCTGCCAAAGATGCTGCGTGTCGACCTGCTGTGTGTAATGAGGGTAATCGCCTAGCGCGTCATAATCGGTCCTCATTTCTAGAACCCTTCCCCTTCCATCGACGCCCGGAGATATTCACTCTCCATCCGACCGATGGTTCTCAGAAAGTCCTCAAGCAGATCCGAGCAGTGCGTGACGCTTTCCCCGGTGGTCTGATCAGCTGCCTGCCGCGAGCGGAACGGACCACCCTCACCTGCATGTCTTTCCTGCCAAGTCACGCCCACCTAACGAGCACCGGACGGCGTAGGACATCTGGCATTCGGGGGAATATCCGTCAACGGTGATTATCTGGAAGATCCAATTCCGGGGCCCGTCACGATGAAATTCTGAAAATGTCGAAGATATCGATGGCGGCGAAGATATATGACTAGATCTTGTCGGGGGCGGCGCGCCGCCGGGCCGCGAGGGCGAGGGCGGGGCCGACGGCGAGGAGGAGGGCGAGGGCCGCGTAGCCGTAGGTGAGGGTGGCCAGGGTGGCGACCGCGGCCACCAGCAACGGGCCGCCCGCGTCGCCGAGTTCGCGGCCGAGCTCGGCGGAGCCCATGGTCTGGCCGAGCCGTTCCGCGGGGGTGGCGGCGGCCAGCGCGGCGAAGCCGAGCGGGGTGATCAGGCCGGTGCCGATGCCGATCAGGGCCGCGGCGGCCAGGACGCCGGTCAGGCCGGGCAGCATCGCGCAGGCCAGGCCGGCGGCCGTGATCAGCAGCCCGGCGGTGAGGCCGCCGCGGACCGTGAGGCGCCCCTCGTCCAAGGCTCGCCCGGCCTTCGGCTGTACGACGGCGGCGCAGGCCGCCAGCACCGACACCGCGGCGCCGGTCGCCACCGTGCCGAGTCCGGCGGCGGCGCCGGAGACCGGCAGGAAGCCGACGCCGACGGAGAGGGCGGCGGTCGCGCCGGCCAGGGCCGCCGTGGGCCGCAGGAAAGCGGGGTCCGCCAGGCGCCGGGCGAGGTCCACGACCGTCTGCCGTTGCCTGGGCAGCGGCGGTACGTGCGGGACGGCGACCGCGGCCCAGAGTGCGACCGCCGCGCCGAGCACCGCGAGGACGGTGAACAGCAGCCGTAGGCCGCCGGCCCACACCAGGAGGCCGCCGAGCAGCGGGCCGAGGGTGTAGCCGATGGACTTGTGGAAGCCGTAACTGCCGAACGCCCGCCCGTGCCCCGCCGCCGGGTTCAGCCGGGCCACCAGCGCGGACGCTGACGGCGAGAACGCGGAGGCCGCGGCGCCCTGGCCGAGGCGGGCCGCCCACAGCCAGCCGGGGCTGTCCGCGACGACGTAGGCGGCCGACGCGACCGCGAACGCGACGAGCCCGCCGAGCAGCACCGGCCGGGCACCGACCCGATCGGCGAGCGCCCCGAACAGCGGCTTGAGCAGCACCTCGGCACCGTCGTACAGGGCCAGCAGACCACCCAGGACGAGCAGCGAGGTAACGGCGTCGTCGGAGTGCCCGCCGAGGTTGGCGGCAATGCCGTGGGCACCGAAGGCGGTGGTGAAGCCGGCGGCGTAGAGGGGCCACATCTGGGCGGCGGGGGCGGCCTGCTGTGGCGACGTCGCGGTCATACGGCGCCTTCCTCGGCGGGATGGTGGGCTGGGGCCGGGCGTCTGGGACGGGGTGCCGGCCAAACCCTCACCGCCGCCCCCCGAACTCCCAGTCATGGACCTCGACTTCGGCATACCGGTCCACCGTCAGTACGGCGCGGGCCGCGTCCGGGTCCGGGGCCCTGAGGAGCACCGCCGTGCCCACCCAGGTGGCGCCGTCGTCGGACAGCAGCGGGCCGTACGCGATGAGTTCGTCGCGGTCGGCCGGTACGGCGAGGTCGACGGCCTGGCCCGCGCCGAGGCCGAGCACCAGGTAGCGGTTGCCGTCGGTTCGGCCGCCGGGGAAGTCCCACATGGTGCGGCCGAGCAGATTGCGCCAGCGGCGCAGCAGTACGTCCCGGTAGGCGCCCGCCTGGTAGTTGGGCTCGTCGAAGGCGAACGCGCGGGCGCCGGTGGGGTCGGGCAGGTCGACGATGTGGACGCTGCCGGTGGGCGTCTCGCCGTCGGCGGCGAAGGTCGGGCCGCGGGCGATCAGCTCCTTCGCGTACCCGTCCATGTAGGACCAGTGCGCTTCCACCAGTTCCTCGCGCAACGGGAGTGAGCCGGGCCGATCGCGGTGGTAGCAGAAGAACTCCATGCGCCCAGTGAAGCCGGGCGGACCCCGGCCGCGCTAGCGTTCGATCATGGCGGACTGGGAGATACGGCCCGCCTCGGCGTCGGACGTCGAGGCGGTGGCCGAGTTGCGCGCGGTCGTGCTGCGGGCGGACCTGGAACGGCTCGGTCGGTACGACGAGGGGCATGTGCGGCAGCGGTTGCGGGACGGGTTCGAGCCGGCCCACACCTGGGTGATCGAGGTGGGCGGCGCGTTCGCCGGGTGCGTGGCGCTGCGGCCGGCCGAGGACGCCCACTGGCTGGAGCACTTCTATCTGGCCCCGCGGCTGCAGGGCGGCGGTATCGGTTCGGGTGTGCTGCGCGAGCTGCTGGAGCGGTGCGACCGCGACGGTGACGGTGCCGGCCTCGTCGTCCGGTTGAACGTGCTGCGGGGCAGCGCCGCCCGACGGCTGTACGAGCGGCACGGGTTCACCGTCGAGACCGAGGACCGGGTGGACGTGTTCATGGTGCGTGGCCCTCGCGGCCGAGCTGCTGAGGGCCGCTGAGGGCTCCCGACGGCGCTAGGGCCTACGGCTTGCGCGCCACCCCGCCGAAGTCGTCGACCTCGGCCGGCGCCTGGTCACCCGACGGGCTCGGGCGCCACCGGGACACGGAGACGACGCCCGGCTCCAGCAGCTCCAGGCCCTCGAAGAACCGGGCGAGTTCCTGCGGGCTGCGGTTGATCCGGGGGTTGTCGCTCGCCGCGTTCCACTGCTCGACCATCGCGCGCTGCTGCTCGGGGTGGACGACGGCGGTGCTGTCGCAGAACACGAGGTAGCTGCCGGACGGCAGGGCGTCGACGAGGCGGCTCACGATGCCGTAGGCGGAGTCGTCGGTGACGTGCGCGGCGATGCCCAGCAGGATCAGCGCCACAGGCCGGCTGAAGTCCAGGGTCCTGGCGGCCTTTTCCAGGATGGCCTCGGGTTCGCGCAGGTCGGCGTCGATGTAGTCGGTGGCACCTTCGGGCGTGCTGGTGAGCAGCGCCTCGGCGTGGGCCAGGACGACGGGGTCGTGGTCGACGTAGACGATCCGGGTCTCGGGGACGAGCCGCTGGGCGACCTCGTGGGTGTTGTTCGCGGTCGGCAGCCCCGTGCCGACGTCCAGGAACTGCCGGATGCCGGCCTCGCGGACGAGGTACTCCACCGTCCGCACGAGGAACGCCCGCTGGGCGAGGGCGACGTCGAGGATCGCCGGGTTGCCGCCGGCGATCTGGTCGCCGACCTGCCGGTCTATCTCGTAGCAGTCCTTGCCGCCGAGCCAGTAGTTCCAGATCCGGGCGGAATGCGGCACGCCGCTGTTGATCAGCGGGCGTTCAATTGGCATGGGAGCTCCCCGAGTTGGCCGGATGTCACCCCATAACCTAGCCCCGCGGACCGTACGGCTTCCGTCATCCCCGCACAGGTCTGTCGCCTCTCCTCGAACGCGTGCATCATTACCCAGTTGTTGCCCCTGGTGCTGACGAGGTGATCGGTGCGCACGCGAAGAGCCGGGATGTGTACGGCGGTCATGAGCGCGACCCTTCTGCTGGCAGCGGCCTGCGGTCCCACCTCGCACGACGACGCGGAGTCGGCGCAGCACACTCCGGTCCAGGTCGCCGACGCGCCCGCCCAACTCCCCATCCCCCGCGGCAAGGGCAGCAAAGCCCCCGACGACGACTTCAACGGCGACGGCCACCGCGATCTCGTCCTCAACGACCTGGTCAAGGAGCAGGCCCACGCCGACGACGCGGGCATCGGCGTCGTCTACGGCAGTGACCGCGGACTGAAGCCCGGCGCACGGCAGTTGCTCAGCCCGCGACGGCAGGCGGCACCGACGAAGGGGCAGCTCCCGGCCGTCTTCGACGCGGAGGAGACCTGCGACCTGGACGGCGACGGCTTCACGGACCTGGTCGTCTCCACCGACCCGCCCTACGACGGGCAGGGCCGGCCCCCGGTCCCGCTCCAACTCCTCTTCGGCTCCCCGCAGGGCCTGACCGGCAAGGCGGTCAAGCTCACCATCCCGGCCGCCGCCCGCGTCGGCAACGACTGGCCCGACCAGCCGGTGTGCGGCGACTTCGACGGCGACGACGCCGAGGACCTCGTCGTCCACGCGTCCGGCGGCCGACTGAGCTTCCTGCGGGGCCCGTTCACCCGCAAGGGCACCCCGCGCGCCGCGGGCGCCCCGGTCACGGCCCCCGGCAACGTCCCCACGGGCCCGTCCGCCGACGTCAACGACGACGGATACGACGACCTGGTGGTCCGTACGACTGAGGGCGCCGGCCCTTCGGCCCTCGTCCTCGGCGGCCCCACCGGCCCCACCCGCACCGGAGTCACCCTCCCCTCCGGCATCGACGTCGCCCTCGGCGCCTTCGGCAAGGGCAGGGGCGCCCTGGACGCGGCGATCGGCACCCTCGACGGAACGTCCCTGCGCTACGACCTTCCGGCCACCGCCGCCCGCGGCACCCTCGACGTCCCCGGCTCCATGCTCGACACCGCCGACTTCGACGGCGACGGCCTCGACGAACTCGTCTCCAGCGGCTCGCGGCTGCGCGTCTTCCCGGGCCGCAAGACAGGGCTCACGACGACGGGCATGGTGACCGTCGAGCCGCCCGCCCAGGGCACCACGCGCGTCGTCACCGTCGGCGACTTCGACGGGGACGGGCGGGCGGAGCTGGTGGTGCGGGCGTACGTCGGCGAGACCAAGGACACGGTGGCCGTGTACCCGGGGGTGAAGGAGGGGCTGGTGGCGGCGCGGCCGACGGTGACGTTCTCCAGCTCGGAGTTCCTGGCGCCGTAGCCGATGGGCCGGGCGGACCGGAACGACCCAGCCGAACGCGGGTACAACCTTCCCCGCCGCCCGAGGGTCTCCTGATCACTTGATCGCCTGATCACCGAACTGGTCAACTCCCCCTCCCCCAGGAGAACTCGCATGCTTCCGCAGCACCCGCGCCCGGCAAGACTCGCCCTCGCGACGGCCACCGCCGCCGCACTGACGGGCGGTCTGCTCACGTTCGCGGCCGTGCCGGCGACGGCCGCGGACACCGACCGCACCCACAAGGCGGACTTCAACGGCGACGGCTACGGTGACATCGCCCTCGCCGCCCCGTACGTGAAGCTCGGCGACAAGGGATTCGCCGGCTACGTGGCCGTGCTGTACGGCGGCGCGGGCGGCATCGACCCCGCCCGTCGCACCGTCGTCAACCAGGACACGGCGGGCGTGCCCGACACCGTGGAGACGGAGGACAACTTCGGCTCCGCACTCGCCGTGGCGGACCTCGACGCCGACGGCTACACCGACCTCGCGGTGGGCGCGGCCGGCGAGGACGGCGGCGAGGGTTCCGTCACGATCCTGTGGGGTTCGGCGAACGGCCTCGCGAACGGCACCAAGGTCGCCGACCCGGCGCCCGCCGCCCACGGCGAGTGGGGCAAGCTCCTGACCGCCGGTGACTTCGACGGCGACGGCAAGACCGACCTGGCCGTCGGCACCGGCTCCGCCCACGCGTACGTCATCAAGGGCGGCTTCACCGCCGACGGCACGACGGGCACCGCACAGCGCGTCGATGTCCCGGAGCAGGCGTACGCCGTGGACGCCATGGCCTCCGGCGACACGAACGCCGACGGCAGGGCGGACCTGGTCCTCACCTACCGCACGGACGAGACGACGGACCCGTCGGGCAGCTGGTCGAAGGGCGTGGCGTACCTGGGCAGCGCCTCCGGCCTGGACACCTCCATCCCGCGCATGCTGAACGGCGGCACGTCGCTGACGCTGGGCGACATCGACGGCGACGGCTTCGACGAGATCGCCATCGGCAACGTCTTCACGACCGAGGACGACCACAGCGGCAGCCTCGGCGGCAGGGTCGTCGTCATCCGCGGTTCGGAGGGCGGCCCGGTCAACGGCGACGCCCCGATGGCCGAACTCACCCAGAACTCCACGGGAGTTCCGGGCGCCGACGAGGCCCGCGACGGCTTCGGCAGCGCGGTCTCCATCGCGGACGTCAACGGCGACGGCTACGGCGAGCTGGCCATCGGCGTCGTCTTCGAGGACCTCGGCACGACGGAGGACGCCGGCGCGACGATCGTCATGAACGGCGCCTCTTCCGGGGTCTCCCGCACGGGCGCCCTCACCTTCACCCAGAACACCTCCGGCATCCCCGGCACGGGCGAGGCGACGGACTACTTCGGCTCCGACGCCCTCCTGACGGACGTCAACGCCGACGGCCACGCCGACTTCACGGTGACGGCGGGCTTCGAGGACGAGGGAGTCGGCGCGCTCACCACCCTGACGGGGTCGGCGTCGGGCATCACGACCACGGGGGCGCGGACGTTCGGACCGGGAAGCCTGGGGCAGCCGCGGACGTACGGCGCGTTCGGGGCGGGGCTGACCGGCTGACCTGAGGCCGCCCCACATGCCTTTCAGCCGCGCTTGAGGCGTCCGTGGATGGCGAGCCCCGCCAGGCCCAGCAGGACGGGTTCGGTGAAGCGGCTCGCCATCTCGACGTAGGTGCCCCAAGTCGTGAGGTTCTGGCCGCTGGATCGGAACACCACCGAGTTGAGCACGACCTTGAGCGCGGAGTTGGCGCGCTTCAGAGTGAACCGGTCGCGCAGTGGCAGCGTCAGCTCGGGGTCGGGGGTCTGCACCGTGAGCTCCACGCGCCCACTGGCAGCGGGCATACCGCCCGTCACCGTCTGCTCCGGATCGGCATCCGGCAGTCCGACCCCCATCATCAGCGTGATCGTCGCGATGACGGCCGCCAGGAGCCAGCCGAGCGCACGCGTGGCACGCAGGCCGTAGCCCGACACCAGCCAGTACGTGTGCAGGAGCCACCGTTCCGTGGTCGACGTGTCCTTGGCCCGGCGACGGCGCCGCATCTCCATCTCGCCGTAGTAGAAGCCACCGGCTCCGGGCTCGTTCTTGCCGTCCTCCAGCGCCTTGCGCAACTGGCGGTACAGGGCGGCGACGGCACTGGGCCCCGGTCCGTCCGGTGACGTCTCATCGGCGAGCACATCCCGCTTCACGGGTCGTATCGGTATCACGCCCAATGTCCGTCGCCACTGGGGCGGTCGGTCGAACGTGCACCCCCGGAAGTCGAGGAGGTCGAGTCTGTGAGCTTCGGCGAAGCGGCATTCGCTCAGGTCGAGATCGACGAGCACCAGCTGGGAGGCGTCGACGTGCCGCAGCGCCGCCGGCTTCGGAGCGCGAGCGCCCATCGTGCCCCGCCCGGGTGCGGGAATACGCGGGGGAAGCTGTAACAGGCCGCTGTCATGGATCACCGACAACTTGTCGCGCAGCACGGCGTCGGCCAGCAGAACCGTGGCATTGCGCAGCCGCAGCACCCCGCCGCCGTTGAAGGTGGCGTCCTGGCAGTCCAGCCCCGTGGTGTTCAGCGTCAGCTTCACACGCTTCTCCAGCGTGGCCCCGTTCATGACCACGGAGTCCTCGCACTGTGCCTTCCCGGTCAGGCTCTCCTGGAAATGCGCTTTTGTCAGCACCCACTTCCGTGCGACCCAGATGCCGTCGAAGGAGGCGTGGCCCTGCCAGATGGCCCGAGTGAAGTCGACGGACTTGGCGTCGGCGGCGGACGGCTGACTGCGGTAAGTGGCACCGTCGTACAGGAAGGCCGAGCCGTCGAACCTGCACTCCCGCTCGAACACGGCGCCGACGAAGGACACCGGGCCGTGGAAGCGGGCACCACTGAAATCCGCCTCGCCGCGGAAACGCGCTCCTTCGAACGAGGTCGCGCCGGTGAACTCGAAGCCGCTGAAGTCGGTGTCGCCGGTGAACACGGTTTCTTCGAACCGCGCCGCTCCGAAGGAAGATCCCGCCGCGACCCGCACGGCCGCGAACAACTCGTCGGAGAACGTCACTCCGCTGAAGTCCCGGACGAGCCCCAGGGCGACCCCGTTCAACGCGTAGCTCTGCTCCTGCACATCCCTGGGATGCTCCAGACAGCGAGTGCGGCCTGGCAGTCTCGCAGCGCGGCAGCCGAGGGAGTAGGTGCATTCGCGCAGACCTGGTCGGTTGATCGTCACGGCATGCATGGTCACTCGCGTCGCCTCGTTCCGCAGCCGGTTCGACCAGAGAGCCCGGCCGCCAGGATCCCACCGGCCACACCCGCCTCAAAAAATTACCGAACTCACGTACAACCCCTACGCCCCCTCACAGGTCTCCTGTTCGCCGACCGCACCGTGAACCCGAGGACAACTCCCGGAGAACACCGGCGGTCGCACCCCACCGACTGCGGATGCCCCGCTGGGCATCCCCGCATGCAGCAGGAGAACCCGCATGCACAAGCACCACCTGCGACTCGCCCTCGCCACGGCCACCGCGGCCGCGCTGACGGGCGGTCTGCTCACGCTCACCGCGTCCACCGCCACCGCCGCCGACTCGACCCACGTCCCGGCCGCCGACTTCAACGGCGACGGCATCGGCGACGTGGCCTTCTCCGCCCACGGTGCCCACGTGAGCGGCAAGAGCGCCGCCGGTCAGCTCGTCGTCCTCTACGGAACGGCCACCGGCGTATCGTCCGCCAAGCGCCACACGATCAGCCAGAACACGACCGGTGCTCCCGGCAGCGCCGAAGCGGGCGACGGCTTCGGCTACGACACCGCCTACGCCGACTTCAACGGTGACGGCTACGACGACATCGCCGTGGGCGCGTCGGGCGAGGACGTCGGCAGCGACGTCGACGGCGGTGGCGTGGCCATCCTGTGGGGCTCGGCCTCCGGCATCACCGGCAAGGGCAGCACGGTCGCCGACCCGGCCCCCTCGTCGCACGACTACTGGGGCAAGAACCTCGCCGCCGGTGACTTCGACGGCGACGGCAAGGCCGACCTGGCCGTCGGCGCCTCCTCCGCCACCATCCATGTCTTCCGGGGCGGCTTCTCGTCGTCGGGCACCGCGCTGCTCGGCCGCTCCACCGTCAAGCCCCCGATCAAGGGCGGCGGCACCGCGAACGGCCCGCTCAACCTCACCGCCGGTGACGTCAACGGCGACGCCCGCACCGACCTCGTGGTCGACGGCTTCGAGACCGAGACCGACTACGGCTGGAACCGCAACTACTACGTCCCCGGCACCGCGAGCGGCCTGAGCACCGCGAGCGCCAAGGCCCTCAAGCCCGGCGTGATCACCGCGATCGGCGACATCAACGCCGACGGCTACGGCGACATCGTCAGCGGCGCCGCGTGGAACGCCACCACCAGCGACGGCACCTCCATCCCGGACTCCGCCAAGGGCGGCAAGGTGTGGGTGACGTACGGCACGGCGGACGGCCCCGGCACGGCCACCGGCATCACCCAGGACACCGGCAACGTCCCCGGCGCCTCCGAGACCAACGACGAGTTCGGCCACGAGCTGGACCTCGGCGACATCAACGGCGACAACTATCTCGACCTCGCCATCGGCGTCGCCGGCGAGAACATCGGCAGCGCCGCGAACACCGGCGCCGTCACGATCCTGTACGGCGGCGCGAGCGGCCTGAACACCTCCTCCGGCGCGCAGTCCTTCGCGCAGAGCACCGCGGGCGTCCCCGGCAACGACGAGGACGACGACATGTTCGGCGTCGACGTGAAGCTCGACGACGTCACCGGCGACGGCCGGACCGACCTGATCGTCGGCTCCCTCGAGAACGCCGGCAACGGCGGCGTCACCTACCTGCCCTCGAACGGCACGAGGATCGTCACCACCGGCTCCCGCAGCATCGCCCCGAGCACCTCGGGCGTCTCGACGACGGGCACGCCGTACTTCGGCGCCAACTTCGCCGACTGAGCCCGTACGTCCCGACAGGCCGGGCCCGTTCGTCCCCACGGGCCCGGCCCTCCCCCTCCCCTGCCAGGAGCACCCGACCTTGCGCAAGCGCCCCCTTCTCCTCGCCGCCGCCCTCACCGGCGGCCTCCTCACCACGCTGCCCGCCGCCACCGCCTCCGCCGCCACCGCCGGGCTCTCCGGTGACTTCAACGGCGACGGCTACCGGGATGTCGCGGTCGGCGCCGCGTGCACCGACGTCGGCTCGGCATCCTGCGCCGGTGCCGTCGTCGTGCTGTACGGCTCTTCCTCCGGCGTCTCGGCCGCCAGGAAGGCGATCATCACCCAGAACTCGCCCGGTGTGCCGGGCACCGCCGAGGACACGGACCTGTTCGGCGCCAGTCTGGCCGCCGCCGACCTGGACCGCGACGGCTACTCCGACCTCGTCGTCGGCGCCTCCGGCGAGAGCATCGGCGACCGGGACGGCGTCGGCTCCGGCACCGTCCTGTGGGGCTCCAAGTCCGGCCTGTCCGGCGGCAAGGGGCTGCCGCAGCCGTCCACGCTCGCCGAGTGGGGCGGCTTCTCGCGCGGCATCGCGACGGGGGACTTCGACGGCGACGGCGACATGGACGTCACCCTCACGGGACAGAGCCACACCCGCCTGTACCTGGGCCCGTTCACGCGTACCGGCGGGCCGCTGAGCCACTACCGCGTCGGGGAGGTCGGCACCACGCTCGACGCGATCGCCGGCGACCTGACCGGCGACGGCGCGGCCGAGCGCGTCTACCCCCTCGGCGAGGACGGCGACCCCGGCGGCCGGATCGACTACTACCGCTGGACCGGCGGCGGCTACCAGTTCATCGGGCTGCCGAACGCGGACGGCGTCGGGGGTTCCATCGCCGACGTCAACGGCGACGGCTACGGCGACCTCGTCCTCGGCGACTCCTCGGACCCGGGCGCCGAGAAGCCCGGCGGCCACAAGGGCGGCCAGATCACCGTCTGGTACGGCGGCCCGAACGGCCCCGACCCCGCGCAGACGCCGACCGTCGTCCACCAGGACAGCGCGAACGTGCCCGGCGCGGGCGAGACCGACGACGCCTTCGGCGCGGCCCTGAGCACCGGCGACATCAACAGCGACGGGTTCGCCGACGTGGCGGTCGCGGCTCCCGGCGAGGACATCGGCCCGGCAGCGGAGGCCGGCTCGGTGACCGTCCTGTTCGGCTCGGCCTCCGGGCTGAAGACCAACGGCGCCCAGTCCTACACCCAGAACACCGCCGGCGTCCCCGGCACCGCCGAGGCCTGGGACCGCTTCGGCTCCGCGGTCGACCTGACCGACCTGACCAAGGACGGCAAGGCGGAACTCGTCATCGGCGTCGACGGCGAGAACTCCGCGGGCGGCGTGTGGACCCTGCGCGGCGCCTCCGGCGGCCTGACGACCACGGGCGCCAAGGGCCTGGTCGCGGCCGACATCTCCCTCAAGTACGGCAACAGCTTCGGCTCGGTGATCGCCCAGTGACATACCGTCAGTTCGTCGGCGAGGCACGTACACCCATGCGTCGGCGCATCACGACCGCACTCCTCGCCGCGGCCCTCATCCCGCTCGCCCTCACCCTCACGGCCCCCACCGCGCATGCCGCCACGGCCGCCAAGCCGTACGACTTCAACGGCGACGGCCGCGTCGACCTCGCGATCGGCGCGCCGGGCGCCACGGTGAACGGCAAGGCCAAGGCGGGCGCCGTGTCCGTCGTCTACGGCAGCTCCAGCGGCCCGAAGACCTCGACGCGGACGCTCCTCACCCAGAACACGGCCGGCGTCCCGGGCGACGCCGAGGCCGACGACGCCTTCGGGACGGCCGTCACCTCCGCCGACCTCAACACCGACGGGTACGCGGATCTGCTGATCGGGGCGCCCGGCGAGGACGTGAACGGGGACACCAACGACGGCGCGGTCGTGATCGTCTGGGGCTCCGCCTCCGGGCTGTCCGGCGCCCGGACGCTCGTCAACCACTTCGCCACCGACCTGGACCGCTACGGACAGGCGCTGGCCGCGGGCGATCTGGACCGGGACGGCGACGTCGATGTCGCCGTGGGCTCCACCGGCCCGCTCGGCCTCACCTTCATCAACGGACCGCTCACCAAGTCCGGTGGTTTCAACAGCGCTTCCGGCGCGGGCTTCCCCGACCCGTACTCCAAGTCGTCCGGCATCACGTCGCTGACCGGCGGAACCGTCTCGGCCCCCTGGAAGACCAGCCTGATCGTGCACGGTCGCACGGCCGGCACCGACGACGCGATCACCCACTGGGTGCCCGATCCCTCGATCGGCAACTACACCGACTGGCTGCAGGATCTGCCGGCCGGCTACGTCTCCGCCATCGGCGACATCGACAAGGACGGGTACGGAGACTTCGCGGTCGGCAACGAGCGCGAGACCTCCGCCGACCCGGCGGGCGCCAAGGGCGGCAAGGTGACGGTCGTCTACGGCACCGGCCCCGACGACCCACGCCCCGACCGCGCCCCGCTCGTCCTCACCCAGGACACCGCCGGCATCCCCGGCGCCGCCGAGTCCGGCGACCGCTTCGGCAGCGGCGTCGCCCTCGGGGACGTCAACGGCGACGGCTACGCCGACCTGGCCGTCGGCGCGTCCGGCGAGAACTCCGGGGCCGGCGCGGTGACGGTCCTGTACGGCTCGGCCTCCGGCCTCAGGACGACCGGCGCCCAGTCCTTCACGCAGAACACCGCCGGCGTCCCCGGCACCTCCGAGCCGAACGACCGCTTCGGCGCCCGCGTCCTGCTCGCCGACCACTCGGGAGACCGCCGCGCCGAGCTCACCGTCTCCGCGACCGGCGAGAACGGCGACGGCGCGATCTGGTCCCTGCGCGGCGCGACGACCGGGGTGACGACCGGCGGCGCGATCAGCTTCGGCCCGGGGACGACGGGCGTGTCCACGGCGGGCGGCCCGGCGTACGGCGCGGCCCTCAACTCCTGAACTCCTTCATTCCGAAAGGGACTTCGCCTTGCGCAAGCGCACTCTCCTGCTGGCGGCCACGCTCACCACGGGCCTGCTGACCGCCCTCCCGGCCACCACGGCCGCGGCCGCCCCCTCCGGGCTGGCCGGCGACATCAACGGCGACGGCTACCTCGACACCGTCATCACCGCGCCCCTCGCCAAGATCGCCGGCAAGAGCAACGCCGGCTACGTCGCCGTCGTCTACGGCAGCGCGAGCGGCCCGAACACCGGCAACCGGCAGATCATCAGCCAGGACACCGCCGGGATCCCCGGCGTCCCGGAGAGCGGCGACGCCTTCGGTGACCGCGTCACCACCGGCGACCTGGACGGCGACGGCTACACCGACGTCGTCGTCGGCGTGCACGCCGAGCAGATCGGCTCTACCGACGACTCCGGCGTCCTGACGGTGCTGTGGGGCGGCGCGAGCGGGATCAAGTCCGGCACCGACATCTCCTCCCCGCTCCCCGAGAACCGCAGCGAGCTGGGCTGGTCCGTGGCGACCGGCGACTTCGACGGCGACGGCGACACCGACCTCGCGGCCGCGAACATCGCCATGCCGGAGCTGAATGTCTTCAAGGGCCCGATCTCCCGCACCGGCACGGCCACGGAGCTCGTCGGCATCGACACCTTCGAGCAGACCGGCATCAACACCGACCAGATCGTCGCGGGCGACGTCACCGGCGACGGCACGTCGGACCTGCTGGTCATGGGCCAGGAGGAGATCACCGACGGCTACCGCACCCGCAGCGTCCTCTACAAGGGATCGGCGACCGGCCTCACACCCGGCAGCAAGGTCGCGGGCGGCTACGCGGCGGTCATCGCGGACGTGAACAAGGACGGCTTCGGCGACATCGTCACCGGCAACTTCATGGAGAAGTCGACCGACGAACCGAACGGCGGCCTGGGCGGCGCGGTCACCGTCACCTACGGCGCCACGGGCGGCCTGAGCACCCGCACCCCGGTCCGGATCACCCAGGACACCGCGGGCGTGCCCGGCGCCTCCGAGAAGAACGACGCCTTCGGCTGGAGCCTCGACGCCGGGGACACCAACGGCGACGGCTACACCGACATCGCGGTCGGCGTCGCCAACGAGGACCTGGGCGCGAAGAAGGACGCCGGCTCGGTCGTGATCCTGCGCGGCGCCGCCTCCGGCCTGACCGGCACCGGCTCCAAGGCCTTCTCGCAGGACACCGACGGGGTGCCGGGCACCGCCGAGTCGTACGACTACTTCGGCCACTCCGTCCTGCTCACCGACGCCAGCAAGGACGGCCGCGCGGAGCTGATCTCCGGCGCCCGCGGCGAGAACGACGGCGCGGGCTCCGCCTGGACCCTGCGCGGCAGCGCCTCCGGCATCACGACCACCGGCGCGAAGTCCTTCGGCAGCACGACGGTGGGCGGCCCGACGGGCCTGACGTACTTCGGCGACGTACTGGCGGGCTGACCCGCACCCATGTCCGGCGACCTCGCGCGGGGTCGCCGGACACGCCCTGCCAGGAGCGGTGCTCCCCAACCACCCACCCAACGGTCGGCAGCGCCCCGGCATCACCACCACCGCCGCGAAGTCCTTCGGCAGCACGACCGTCGGCGGCCCGTCGGGCCTCACCCACTTCGGCGACGTACGGCGGGCTGACCCGCACCCACGTCCGGCGACCTCGCGCGGGTCGCCGGACAAACCCTGCCAGGAGCGGCGCTCCCCGACCACCCACCCAACGTTCGGCAGCGCCCCCGCCAGGAACAGCGCCCTCCGACCACCCACCCCCTCCGCAGGAGACCCCACATGCTCCGGCAGCACCGCAGCCGCCACCGCCTCCACTCCCTGGCCCTCGCCACGGCCACCGTCGCCGCCACCCTGACGGCCGCCCCGCTGCTCACCGCCGCCCCGGCCGCCGCGGCGCCCGCCAAGTACGCCGACGACTTCAACGGCGACGGCTACCGCGACCTCGCGAGCGCGGCGCCGTACACCCCGGTCGGCGGCAAGACCGAAGCGGGCGCCGTGGTCGTCAACTACGGCTCCGCGAACGGCATCAGCGCCTCGCGCCGCACGGTCCTCACCCAGAACACGGCCGGCATCCCCGGCGCCGCCGAGCAGGGCGACCGGTTCGGCACGTCCCTCACCTCCGGGGACCTGAACCGGGACGGGTACGCCGACCTCGTGATCGGCGCCAAGGGCGAGAACGCCGGCGCCGGTGCCGTCGTGATCGTCTGGGGCGGCAAGAGCGGCCTCTCCGGCGGCCAGGTCGTCCCCGACCCCGCCCCGGCGGCCCACGACGAGTACGGCATCTCCCTCGCCGTCGGCGACTTCAGCGGGGACGGCCGGGCGGACCTCGCCGTGGGCAGCACCGGCAGCGACGTCTGGATCCACAAGGGCGGCTTCACCAAGGGCTCCGGCGCCGCGTCCCGCGCCGAGCTCGCCACCGACCTCTACTCCGGCAACAGCCTCTACGGCGCCCAGAGCCTCGCCGCCGGCGACGTGAACGGCGACGGCACCGCCGACCTGGTGATCAGCGGCACCCAGGCGGAGACGTACGACAGCGGCACCTTCATCTACCTGGGCTCCACCACCGGCCTCACCCGCCAGACGTTCCTCAAGAACGGCGCCTGGGAGCTGGCCGCCGTCGGCGACCTCAACGGCGACGGCTACGCCGATGTGGTCACCTCGACCTTCGGCGACGAGGGCGTGACCAGCATCGGCGGCTCCGTCAACGCCTACCTGGGCAGCGCGGACGGCGTCCGCACCCGGCCGCAGATCACGATCACCCAGGACACCCCCGGCGTCCCGGGCTCGGACGAGGATGCCGACTGGTTCGGCAACGCCCTCTCCCTCGCCGACATCAACCGCGACGGCTACGCGGACCTGGCCGTCGGCACGATCCACGAGACCATCGGCACCGCCAAGATCGCGGGCAGCGTCACCGTGCTGCGCGGCTCGTCCGCCGGCCTGAGCACCACCGGCGTCCAGACCTTCACGCAGAACACGGCCGGCGTCCCCGGCACCGCCGAGTCCGCCGACCGCTTCGGCGCCTCGGTACGCCTGTCCGACCTCAACGGCGACGGCAGGGCGGACCTGTCCGTCGCCGCCGACGGCGAGAACCACCCCGCCGGCGCGATCTACAGCCTGCGCGGCTCGGCGTCGGGCGTGACCACGAATAACGCGATCAGCTTCGGCCCGGGTTCGGTGGGCCTGCCGTCGGGATACCTGCGGCTGGGGCAGGTCATGCTGCGGTGACGCCGGCGGTGCCGGTGATGCCGGTGACACGGACGGCCAAGGCGTCTTCCGTACGTCCAAACCCTGAACGACCACGGAGAACAGCACCGTCCCTCCCCTAGGGGATGTCACAGCTCGGCCGCAAAGCCGGGCCCGAAGCGCAGGGCCCGGCACGCGACTCTCCAGGACCAGGTACGTTCGAAGACGTGGCTGGATTCAGGATCGGACGGGGCAGCCGAAACAACGGCACCCCGCAGACGCGCCCCCAACAACCTCCGTACGGGCAGCAGGCTCCCCAGGGACCGTCGTACGGCTATCCTCCGCCGCCGCAGCAGCCGTACGGCGGCTCGGGCGGCGGCGGTGGCGGCTGGCCGCAGGCGAACGGCGGTGGCGGCCACGGCGGTTACGGCTCCGGCGGTCACGGTGGGCACGGCGGCAATCACGGCGAGCCGGAGTACTTCAGCGACGGCGGCTACCCGCAGGGCCCGGGCGGCGCCCCGGACCCGTACGCGGCGAACAACCCGGGCCACACCCAGGCGTTCTCGGTCGGCGACGACCCCTACAGCCAGGGCGAGACCTACCAGGCGGGCGCGGCCCCGGCCGGTCCGATCGGCCCCCGCCTGCACTGGAAGCAGCTGCTGCGCGGCATCGTCCTCTCCCCCGGCCAGACCTTCCTCCAGATGCGGGACTACACGATGTGGGGCCCAGCCCTCGTCGTGACCTTCCTCTACGGCCTCCTGGCCGTCTTCGGCTTCGACGGCGCGAGGGAGGACGCGATCAACGCGACCCTCTCCAACGCGGTCCCCATCGTCCTGACGACCGCGGTCGCCATGGTCCTGTCGTCCTTCGTCCTGGGCGTGGTCACCCACACCCTGGCCCGCCAGCTCGGCGGCGACGGCGCCTGGCAGCCCACGGTCGGCCTCTCCATGCTGATCATGTCCCTCACGGACGCCCCCCGCCTGATCCTCGCGATGTTCGCCGGTGGCGACGCGACGTTCGTGCAGGCCGTCGGCTGGGCGACGTGGGTGGCGGCGGGCGCCCTCCTCACCCTGATGGTGCACAAGTCCCACGACCTGCCGTGGCCGAAGGCGCTGGGCGCGAGCGCGATCCAGCTGGTCGCGCTGCTGTCGATCGTGAAGCTGGGCACGTTCTAGCACGCCCTGCGGCAGAGGGGCCCCCGGCGTTCGCGCCGGGGGCCCTCTGGTATGTACGGAGACCCGACGCAGACTGACGCCGGACTGACGCAGGCTGACGCAGATCGACGGAAACCCGATGGAGACGCGATGGAACGACGCCAGCTGGAATATTTCATCGCCGTCGTCGAGCACGGCGGATTCACCGCCGCGGCCGTCGCGCTCCATGTCGCACAGCCCTCGCTGTCGCATGCGATCCGGTCCCTGGAACGCGAATGCGGCGGCAGACTCTTTCACCGTCTCCCACACGGCGTCGTCCTCACCGCGGCGGGTGAGGCGCTGGTCCGGCCCGCCCGGCAGGTCCTGCGCGACCTGACCACGGCCGGTTCCCTGGTCCGGGAAGTCCTCGGGCTCAGCGGCGGCCGACTCGACATCGTTTCCCAGACGACCCTGTCGGTCGACCCCCTGGCCGACCTGCTGGGGCGCTTCCATCGCGCACATCCGAAGGTCTCCGTCTGCGTGGTCGACCCGGAGCGAGGGCCCGCCGTGCAGCAGATGGTCGCGGCCGGGAGTTGCGAACTCGGTCTGGTGGACGCCTCGGTGACCACGGCGGACCTGCGCGGGATCGACCTGCCGGCGCAGGAGATGCACATAGTGCTGCCCGCCGACCACCCGCATCCGGCGGGCGACACCATCACCTCGCGTGAACTGGCCGCGCTGGACCTGATCGTGACACCGCCGGGCACCGAGACCCGGGCGGCCGTGGACGACGTGTGCACCGCGCTGGGCGTCGCCCCGCGGATCGCGGTGGAGACCGCGCACCGCGCGATGATCGTGCCGCTGGTCCTCTCCGGCGTCGGCGCCGCCCTGCTGCCCGCCTCCATGGCGCGGGACGCCGCTCTACGCGGGGCCAGGATGCTGTCCCACCGGCCCCGGCTGCTGCGCCACGGCCGGCTGGTGTGGCGGTCGGGCCCGCTGTCCCCCGCCGCCCAGGCGTTCGTGGACCTGGCGTCCGTCCAGTAGGTATAGAAACCTTCTATCGCCTTCATTCAAAACCGGTTCGCGGGAATTCAAAGCGCCTTATTGACCGGCCTCGGCGACGGCTGGGACTTTTACCTCGCGTATTGCGCGGGAAATGGGCAGCGAATCGGAGAATTCCATGACTGAGTTCGACGCGGGACGGTACGTACTTCCGCGCCCCGACTCCCGCCGGCCGCTGACGACCGCGATGGACGTCCACGACCAGGCGACCCCCTTCACTCCCGTCGGCCCGGTCCCGCCGCCCGACGACGCGCCGAACGTGGTCATCGTGCTCGTCGACGACCTGGGATTCGGCACCTCCAGCGCGTTCGGCGGCCCGTGCGAGATGCCGGCCGCGCAGCGCCTCGCGGCGGGCGGCCTGCGCTACACCCGCTTCCACGTCACGGCCCTGTGCTCACCGACCCGGCAGGCCCTGCTGACCGGCCGCAACCACCATTCGGTGGGCATGGGCGGCACCACCGAGATGGCCACCGCCGCCCCCGGATACAACGGATTCCGGCCACGCAGCGCGGCGACCATGGCGCAGATCCTGCAAGGCAACGGCTACAGCACCGCCGCCTTCGGCAAGTGGCACCAGACCCCGCCACGGGAGATCAGCCCGGTCGGTCCGTTCGACCGCTGGCCGACCGGGGAGGGCTTCGACACCTTCTACGGCTTCATGGGCGCCGAGATGAACCACTGGTACCCGCTGCTGTACCAGGGCACCACCCCCGTGGAGCCGGACCGCCGCCCCGAGGACGGCTACCACCTCTCCGAGGACCTCGTCGACCACGCCATCGACTGGGTGCGCACCCAGCGCACGCTGACTCCGGACCGCCCGTTCTTCACGTACCTCGCGCTGGGTGCCGCGCACGCCCCGCTGCACGTCGACCGCGCGTGGCAGGAGAAGTACCGCGGACGGTTCGACCACGGCTGGGACCGGCAGCGCGAACTGACCCTGCGACGCCAGAAGGAACTCGGCGTCGTACCGCAGGACTCCGAACTCGCGCCCTGGGCCGAGGGCGTGCCCCACTGGGACGAACTCAGCGACAACCAGCGCCGGTTGGCCGCCCGTTTCATGGAGACGTTCGCCGGTTTCACCGAGCACGCCGACGTCCAGGTCGGCAGGTTCGTCGACGCGCTGGAGGAACTCGGCGAACTGGACAACACCCTCTTCGTCTACATCCTGGGCGACAACGGCGCCTCGGGCGAGGGCGGCATCGAGGGCACGATCGTCGAACACCGGCTGGGGCACGGCATCGTGGACGACCCGGACGAGATGATCGACCACCTCGACGAGATCGGCGGCCCGCTCAGCTACCCGATCGCCCCCGCGGGCTGGGCGCTGGCGCTGAACACCCCGTACCAGTGGACCAAGCAGGTCGCCTCGCACTTCGGCGGCACCCGCGACGGCATGATCCTGCACTGGCCGAGGGGGGTCACCGAACGCGGCGGGCTCCGCCACCAGTTCTCGCACGTGATCGACGTACTGCCGACGATCCTCGACTGCATCGGCGTCCCCGCGCCGTTCAGCGTGGACGGGGTGCCGCAGCAGCCCGTCGAGGGCACGAGCATGCGGCGCACGCTCACCGACCCCCAGGCGCCCGAGCACCGCCGCACCCAGTACTTCGAGATGTGCGGCAACCGGGGCATCTACCACGACGGATGGATGGCGGTCACCAGGCACGGCATCCCCTGGGAGATGGTGCCGGAGGGGGACCGGCGGTTCGCGGACGACGTCTGGGAGCTCTACGACATCGACCACGACTGGAGTCAGGCCCACGACCTGGCCGCCGAACACCCCGAGAAACTACGCCAGTTGCAGGAGCTGTTCCTGATCGAGGCGGCGAAGTACCAGGTCTTCCCGCTGGACGACCGGGTCACCGAGCGGGAGAACCCGGCCGTGGCCGGCCGTATCGATCTGCTCGGCGCCCGGACGTCCATCACCTACCGCGCGGGAATGCGCCGGTTCACCGAGGAGACCACGCTCAACGTCAAGAACCGCTCGCACAGCATCACGGCCGACGTCGACCTGCCGGAGGCCACGGCGGCCGAGGGCGTGCTCATCGCGCAGGGCGGCCGATTCGGCGGCTGGTCCCTGTACTTCACCGAGGGCAGGCCGGCGTACGCCTACAACTACTTCGGCCTGAGCCTGTACACCGTGCGCGCCGCCGAGCCCCTGACGCCGGGACGCCACGAGATCCGGCTCGCCTTCGACTACGACGGCGGAGGGCTCGGCAAGGGCGGGACCGCCGTGCTCCTGGTGGACGGCGAGAAGCACGCGACCGGACGGATCGGGCGGACGATCCCCTACTACTTCTCCTTCGACGAGACACTCGACGTCGGGGTGGACCTGAGCACACCGGTCACCGACGACTACCCCGTCCTCGACAACGAGTTCACCGGGACCCTGCACACGGTGCGCATCGACCTCGATGCCCAGGACACCGGGCCGTCCGAGTTCGACGGCGGACTGCACCGGCGCGTGATGGGGGCCCAGTGAGCTGCTGCACGCCGTCCGGCGGCCGGGGAGCGGACACTGCGGGAGCCGCGAGAGCCATTGGACCCGCGGACCGGGCGGCGGTGGTGGTGCCCGTCGTCCACCGGGCCCCACCCGAGGGCATGGTGGCCATCCCCGGCGGCGAGTTCCTCATGGGCAGCGAGGACCCGTTCGCCTACCCGGCCGACGGGGAGGGCCCGGTGCGCACGGTGTACGTCGACGCGTTCTGGATGGATGCCCGCACGGTGTCCAACGCACAGTTCGCGCGCTTCGCCGCCGACACCGGGTACCGCACCTCGGCCGAGCGGGCCGGCTGGTCGTTCGTCTTCGCCGGTCTGCTCCCGGACGGCTTCCCGCCGACCCGTGGCGTGGTGGGCGCGCCCTGGTGGCGGCAGGTCGAGGGCGCCGACTGGCGCCGTCCCGACGGACCGCACTCCACCTGGCAGGACCGGGCGGACCACCCCGTCGTCCACGTCGACTGGGACGACGCCCGCGCCTACTGCGCCTGGGCCGGCAAACGCCTGCCCACCGAGGCGGAATGGGAACGCGCCGCCCGAGGAGGCCTGCACGGGAAGGTGTTCCCCTGGGGCGACGAGTTCGAGCCGGGTGGCCGCCCCCGGATGAACGTATGGCAGGGCGACTTCCCGAATCGGCACCCGACGTCCGACGGCTGGTACGGCACCTGCCCGGTCGACGCCTTCGAGCCGGGCGGCTTCGGCCTGTACAACGCCACCGGCAATGTCTGGGAGTGGTGCGAGGACCTCTTCTCCCACGGGCAGGAGCGCGTCACCAAGGGCGGCTCCTACCTCTGCCACGCCTCCTACTGCCACCGCTACCGGGTCGCCGCGCGGCAGGGCCTCTTCCCGGACTCGGCGACCGGGAACGTGGGGTTCCGGTGCGCTCTGAATATGACGTGACCTCTACAAGGAGCAGGACCATGGCGAAGCGAGCAGGACAGTGGCGCTCCGGCGCGGCAGGGATGGCCGTACTCGGTCTCACCCTGACCGCCTGCGGCGGGGCGAAGGTCGGCGACGACTCGGCAGCAGGCGGCGGACCCGGAAAGTGCGGCACCTTCAACCTCGCGGTCAGCCCGTGGGTGGGCTACGAGGCGAACGCGGCGGTCATCGCCCACGTCGCGGAGAAGGAACTCGGCTGCACGGTGGTCAAGAAGGACCTGAAGGCGGAGATCGGCTGGCAGGGGTTCGAGACGGGCGAGGTCGACGCCATCGTGGAGAACTGGGGCCACGACGACCTGCGGAAGAAGTACATCACCGAGCAGAAGACCGCCGTCGACCTCGGCCCGACCGGCAACAAGGGAATCATCGGCTGGTACATCCCCCCGTGGATCGCGAAGAAGTACCCGGACATCACCGACTGGAAGAATCTCGACAAGTACGCCTCGAACTTCAAGACGTCCGAATCGGGCAGCAAGGGCCAACTCCTGGACGGCGACCCGTCGTACCAGACCAACGACGAGTCCCTGGTGCAGAACCTGAAGCTGAACTTCAAGGTGGTGTACGCGGGCAGCGAGACCGCGCTGATCCAGGCCTTCCGGGACGCGGAGAAGAACAAGAAGTGGGTGATCGGCTACTTCTACGAGCCACAGTGGTTCTTCTCCGAGGTGCCGCTGGTCCACATCGACCTGCCCAAGCACACGGCAGGCTGCGACGCGGACCCGGCGAAGGTCGCCTGCGACTATCCGGCATTCGACCTCGACAAGATCGTCAGCACCCGTTTCGCGAAGTCCGGCAGCCCGGCCTACGACCTGGTGAAGAACTTCACCTGGACCAACGAGGACCAGAACACCGTGGCCAAGTACATCGCGGTGGACAAGATGACACCGGAGGCGGCGGCGGAGAAGTGGATCGCGGCGAATCCGGACAAGGTCAAGGCCTGGCTCGGTTAGCGTCCCCGCGACGTCCGCCGCAGGTCAGACCGCTTCCCGGTTCGGCTTGGCCGCTTCTCCGGACTTGTGGACCGGAGGCAGCACACTCCACGGGAAGTTGATCCAGTCATCGGTGCGCTTCCACACGTACTCGCACTTCACGAGGGAGTGGGACTTCTCATAGATGACGGCCGACCGCACCTCGGCGACATGATCGAGACAGAAGTCGTGCACGAGCTTCAGCGTCTTGCCGGTGTCGGCGACGTCGTCGGCGATCAGCACCTTCTTGTCGGTGAAGTCGATCGCGTTGGGGACGGGAGCGAGCATGACGGGCATGTCGAGGGTCGTCCCCACACCCGTATAGAACTCGACGTTCACAAGATGCAGGTTCTTGCAGTCGAGGGCGTAGGCCAGCCCACCGGCGACGAAGACCCCACCGCGGGCGATGCTGAGCACGATGTCCGGCTCGTACCCGTCGTCGGCGATGGTCTGCGCGAGCTCGCGGACGGCGGTGCCGAACAACTCGTAGCTGAGGTTCTCCCGCACAGACTCACCACTCATGCCACCACTAATCCCGCCGCTCATGCCGCCACTCACCCCTCCACTCACACCTGAGTCCGATGGAAGTTCTGGAAGGACCGGGAGGCCGTGGGCCCGCGCTGCCCCTGGTACCGGGATCCGTACCGCTCACTCCCGTACGGGAACTCGGCGGGCGAGCTGAGCCGGAACATGCACAGCTGGCCGATCTTCATGCCCGGCCAGAGCTTGATGGGGAGGGTGGCGAGGTTGGACAGCTCAAGCGTGACGTGCCCGCTGAACCCGGGGTCGATGAACCCGGCGGTGGAGTGGGTGACGAGCCCGAGCCGCCCGAGGGAGGACTTCCCCTCAAGCCGGGAAGCAAGATCATCGGGCAGGGAGATGACCTCGTACGTCGAGGCGAGCACGAACTCCCCAGGGTGCAGGATGAACGGCTCATCCCCCTCGGGCTCGACGAGCCGGGTCAGATCCGCCTGCTCGACGGAGGGATCGATGTGCGGGTACCGGTGATTCTCGAACACCCGGAAATACCGGTCCAGCCGCACATCGACGCTCGACGGCTGCACCATGGATTCGTCATAGGGATCGATCCGTACCCGCCCGGCGTCGATCTCGGCCCGGATGTCTTTGTCTGAGAGAAGCACGCCCCGAGGATACGCAAGGCGCGCGGAACGACCACAATCGCGCCGTCCGCGCGCCTGACGCTACTGCTACCTACGGTCCTTCTCTGCCGCTACCGCGGCTACCGCTACTACTGCGGCTACCGCAGCTACCGCTTCTCCAACTGCACCGGCACCACACTGCGGAGCCGGGCACAACGAGGACATCGAACGAGCCGGCCGGGGCCGAGGCGCTCGGCCTGCTGCATCGGGAACGAAGCGGTGCTGAACACGTGCCCATCGGCACATCGGACGACGGTGCGCTCCATCAAGTCCTAGAGTCCCTTCCCCAAGAGCCGCGTCTGGCTGCTGCCTGCCTGACGACGAGAGGCCACATTACGGGATCAAAGGGACGGCCCTCCAGGCGGCACTCCGACCCCACCCGGACCCTCTCCGCCCCCTCCACCGTACGCCCCAACTCCGGTCCCCCGCACCCGGATCCCACCCCGTGAAACGCACTCCGGCCCCAGGGCTTCAGCGCCCGGGGCCGGAGATGAGGTATGGTGACGAGGCGATCGGACACCGCCTCCGGATCATCATCGGGGCGGGCGTCTTACGCGGGTGTAGTTTAATGGTAGAACATCAGCTTCCCAAGCTGAGAGCGCGAGTTCGATTCTCGTCACCCGCTCCATGTTGAAACCCCAGGTCAGGTGGCCTGGGGTTTTTGTTGTCTAGTCCAATTTGAGAGTGGCGTGCCCCTACGTGCCCTAATTCGAGGTCAAGCGGCTATTCGGTGGCGATCCACACCCTGTGGATGCCGTCATCCTGGAGCGGGCCGAGCGCCTCCTGGCCCCCGCCCAGGGCGCGGTGAAGGCCGTGGACGAGGCCGCGCCGAACTGCGCCAGGCGGCCTTCGCGTTCGAGAACGCGGTCAACACCCGTGCCCGCGCGGACCGTCAGCATGCCCGTGCAATGCGCGGCGCCCTGAGAACCATGCGCTCCCACCCCGCCGACGACGGCCTCCTGGCCATGCTCCTGGACGCCGCCGTCCTCGCTGTCCTCACCGTGCGCCGCAGGAGCGCTCAGCACCACCACGACCAGCAGGTCGCCGCCGCCCAGCAGACCCTGCACCACCTCCAGGCCGCCTACGGGCAGGCCGCACCGGCCCCGCTGGCGCGGCTCGCCGTACGATAGCCGCCGGCCGACGTCACGCACCGATACCCCGAGCACCTGCGCCCGGCCGTGCCCGCCCACGCCGAACAAGTCCTCGACGAGACCGCCCGGGACGCGTTCGCGGCCGTGCTCGCGGACGCCGAGCGCGAGGGCCACGACCCCGCCATCCTGCTCCAACAAGCGGCCGGGCAACGCCCGCTGGACGATGCGCGCTCGCCAACGGAAGTCCTCACCTGGCGAATCCAGCGCCTCGGCGAACGCCACGCACCCGGGCCGAACAAGCCCGCAGCAACACTGCCCGCGCCCGATCCACCCCGAAGGCCGCTGAACTCACCCCTACCGCGGTCACGCCGCTGACCTTCCTTCCGCACCGGTCACGGTGATCACCCGGCCAGACACGCAGGGTCTCCAGCGCTGGTTGCCCAACTCCTCTGTCAGTGGCTGCCGGCAGGCTGAGCGCCATTCGCCGCAGGCCGTTGCCAGGAGGAGATCATGAGCAAAGCCGCTCTTGGTCCTCTGCTCATCACGCGCCGGAGCGGCAACGAGCCGATACGGGCCAACGGCGAAGCTGCAGGCAGACTCGACGAGTTCTGGAGCCGGGCATGCTCCCACCTGGCCGGCAACACCGTGCACGGTGTCCTGGCCGAGTACCGGGTATCCACGGCACTGGGCGCCGCCGCCGGTACCCGCACCGCATGAGCGGTGTGCAGCGTGAGGTCGCCTTGCGGTGGGCCTACCTCGCCGCGGGACGCAACTCGGACGTCAGGAAGGAGACGATGGTCTGCCACGACGGTGTCACGGGAACAGGCGGCGTGGTGTGACCGTGCCGTGCGTATTCCTCGTAGGCGTCCCGGCGGGTGTCGGGGTCGCCCAGCATGCTGGAAATCGGACCGTGACCGGCGTGCGGGAGGGAGATCATGCGCACCTTGGCGTTGGCGGAGGCCAGGGCGTCGCGCAGCAGTCGGCCCTGGTGGTAAGGCACCAAGGGGTCCTGCTCGCCGTGGAAGATCAGCGTCGGGGGCAGGGGCCGGTCGGTGACGTAGGTGAGAGGGTTCGCGGCCGCGACCTTGTCCGGGCAGTCCTTGATGGGACAGCCGAGCAGCCGCGACTCGGGCGAGCGTGCGTCCGAGTGGCAGTCGGTCGTCCCCAGGAGCTGGTTGAACACCTTGCAGTCGTCCAGCATGTGCGCATCCATCTGGGAAAAATCAGTCGGCGGGTAGAACGGCACGGCTGCCTGTACCGCGCTGGACGGACCGCGCACACCCACGTCTCCCTCCAGTCGCGGGAGGTCTCCGGTGACCGCGGCCATCGCCGAGGTCCAGCCCCCCGAGGAATCACCCATGATCGCGAAGCGTCGAGGGTCGAGGTGGTAAACCTGGGCGTGCGCCCGCAGCCAGCGTATGGCGCCCTTGATGTCGTGGAGCTGGGCCGGGAACTCGGCCTGTGAGCTGGAACGGACCGACACACCCGCCACCGCGAACCCATGCGGGTTGAGCTGGGCGGCGACCTGGTCAGCGCCCTGTCGGCCGTTGTCGGCCATCCACGCCGAGCCTCCCGTGAAGATCACCAACGGAACCGGCCGCTGCGACCGGGGGATGTACAGGTCCAGCAGGTGGCCCTGACTGTCGGCCGGCTGGGCCGGCGCGTAGGCGATGTCCCTGGCCACTCTCACCTCGTCGGGTCCGGGGGCGGGGGCCGCATGACCGGGGGCCATGGTGACCCCCAAGGCGATGGCAGATGCCGCCAGCGCCATGAGAGCGCGACCAATACGCAACCGCGTAGGTCGTCGATGCCGGATCCTCATGCTCACTCCTCTTCGCGTGGGAAGCGGCCGGCGGCTCGGATGCCGAACAGCCGGGATGGCCGGATTACTTGAAGCAGATGAACCGCGTTCGCCTGACGAAATTTAATTCGTTGGACGGCTGGCATGAGTTTGGGTCTGGCACCAAGCGGGTGTCAATGGTGGTGAAGATGCACGGGCTCACGACCCACCGGCAGCGGGCCGGCGACAGCGCCACTGCGAGGACTTCGGCTGCCCTCACCCGGCTAGTGACGGGCGCATGTCACGGGCGGAGGCGCGCTCCGGCGCTCACGCGATCCTGCGCCGAACACCCCGGCCGTCGCGCGGCGGTGGCGCCGTCAGGTCTTGGTCGAGGAAACCGGCCCCAGGTCACGTTCGATACCTGCCGCCGCGGCGTGGAGCGCGGGCAGGACCTCCTCGAGGCATTCGGTGACCGAACGCCGACTGGAGTGCATGGCGACGTTGATCGCGGCGCGCACCTTGCCGTCCCGGCTGCGGACCGGCACAGCCATCGAGCGCAGACCGACTTCGAGTTCCCCGTCGACCAGGGCGTATCCGTCGTCGTCGGCCTGTGCTACAAGCCGGATCAGTTCATTGACATCCGTCACCGTCTGCGCGGTGAGAGACGTCGGAGCTGAGGAGGCGAGGATCGCGGCGTATTCGTTCCTGGGCAGGCCGGCGAGCAGTACGCGGCCCATCGCGGTGGCGTACGCGGGCAGTCGTGTGCCCACTGTGGCGTGGACCGTCATCAGGCGGGCGGGGGCAGCGCGGGCGACGTAAAGGATCTCCGAACCGGAGAGCACTGTCATGGACGCGGAGTCGGAGAGCCGGTGGGACAGGGCCGTGAGATGAGGTTGGGCCAATTGCGCCGGTGACAGACGCGACAACGGAGCGTAGCCCAGCGAGAGGATCGCGGCGTTGGGCCGGTACAGCCCGTCCTGACCGGTGACATACCCGAGGTGGTCCAGCGTGATCAGCGCGCGCCGTACGGTTGCCCGTGGCAGGCCGGTGAGACGGGCTATCTCGGCATTTCTGAGGGCGTCGCGGCCCGGGCCGAAGGCGGTCAGCACGCTCAGACCGCGGGCGAGGGACTCGATGATTCCGCGCCCGGACTTGGAGACTTCGGTATCGAGCGGTGGTCTGACCGCCGCGGCCGGTGGTTCCGGCGGCGGTGTGCGCAGTTGTTGTTCCATGTCTGCCACGGCGCTCCGCACAGCGGGCAGCGCGGCCCGTGCCAGCGCTTCCGCGCTCGGGTAGCGTCCGATGAGGCTGACCACGTTCACCACGCACACCAGGTCCCCGTCCGGGGCATGGACGGGGTGGCCGAGGGCGATCAGGCCGGGCTCCAGCCACTGGTCGTCGAGAGACCAGCCGTTGGCCTTCGCGGCGGTGGCGCGTTCGCGGAGATCGTCCGTACACGCCTCGATGAGGTTCCCGCCGCGCACGCAGGGGTGGTGCGCCCGGTGGTGTTCCCATTCGGCGGGGCTCCAGGTGGCGGCCAGCAGCGCGCCCGGCGCCGAGGCGTCGAGTGGCAGCCTGTCGCCGATGCTGCAGACGATTCCCATCCGCCGGTCGCGCTCCGCCGAGTGGACGAAATGGGCGCCGTGCCGGTCCGGCACGGTCAGGGTGACCCCCTCGTCAAGTTCCTCGGCCAGCGCGTCGGCCCGTGGTCCCAGGAGTTCGGGAATCCTGGCAGCAGTCAGGTAAGCGTTGCCCAGCTCCATCAGTGGCGGGGCCAGCACGGCTCTACGCCCCTCGATGTGGACGTAGCCCATGGCGCCGAGGGTGACGGTGATGCGGTCGAGGGTGGCCCGTGCGAGGCTTGTGCGGTTCGCGAGCTCTTGCAGGTCCTCCTGCCCGCCGGCGTCCGCAAGAGCCTTGAGGACGGCGATCCCACGTATCAGAGGGCCGACCGCCTCGGTGGGCACCTGCTCCGTTGCGGCGCCGTCCACCTCACTGGCCGCGACCTCGGCCGTCATGCCGTCACTCCTTGCTTCGGTGCAGGCAACAGTAGCCGATCAGTCCTCCAGAGGGCCTGGGAGTCCGGGTCGCTCCGCCAAGGACGGGCGACGGAGCGCGGTTGTATCGGTCGGAAACCGGCGACGCAGAAATCCCTGGTACGAGTGTGTGTTCCGGGAGGCGATCCACCGGCTCGACGAGATTGAGCCGGCCTGCCTGGACCGTCGACGGGCGGGAGGCCGTCCCCGCCCGCTCGTCCGTGAATGCGTCGCCGACCGGAGCGCCGGTGTCAGTCGTTGAGTGCGCTGCGCAAGGTGGTGGCCATCAGATCGATGGCCTGTTTCGCCGCCGGCACCGGGCCGGTGTGGGTGAAGTAGTGGTCGACCCCCTCGAAGACACGGTGGGTGACCGGGACGCCGGCGGCCTCCAGAGCCTTGGCATAGGCGTCGCCTTCGTCGCGCAGGCGGTCGTTCTCCGCGGTGATGACCAGGGCGGGAGGAAGTCCGGCGAGGTCGTCGGAGAGTGCGGGAGAGACGAGGGGATGCGCGCGGTCGGCGGGATTCGAGACGTAGGCGGCGGTGAAGATCCGCATGAGCTGAGGGCTGAGCAGCGGTTTGGCTATGAGGGACTGCTTGGTGGCCGGGTCGGCGAGCTGGTCGAGCGGTGCGGAGTCGATGATCTGGAGGCGGGGCGAGAAGGTGCCGCGGTCCCGGGCCAGGCGGCAGACCGCGGCGGTCAGGTTGGCTCCGGCACTGTGCCCGCCCACCGCGAGGCGCGAACCGTCCCAGCCGCCCTCGGGACCGTGCTCGGCGACCCACGCGGTGACGTCGTACGCCTGGGTCACGGGACCGGGGAACTGCCGCTGCGGGGCGACGGCGTAGTCCACGTTGATCACCACACAGCCGGCCGTGGCGGCGATGGAGCGGCAGATGTGGTCGTCCTGCTCCGGGCGGCCGACCACGAAACCACCGCCGTGGAAGTTGACGTACACGGGAGCGAGGGATCCGGTCGTGGCCGGCGGGCGGTAGACGGTGCAGGTCACCGGTCCGGCACCGGTCTCCACCCGGAGGGTTTCGGTGCGCTTCGGGACGTCGGTGAAGCGCAGGTCCTTGTGCACGCGGGACATCATGCGGCCGAGCAGCAGTTGGATGCCTCTGGCCTGGACTCTTGAACTGAACGCCATGGCGTTGCCCACTTCTTCACGGTTCGAATGACAGGTTGGAGGGGCGGAGAGCACCGAGCCGACCACCGCGCGCGCCGCCGTACCTCGTGGCGCATCACCAGGGGTGCGTGCAGTGTCACGGGCCGGCCCCGTGCCGTGCGGTGTGTCAGGCCCCGGCCTCCTGTGCGGCGAAGTCCTTGCTGCGGTCGGGCGCCTCCGTGTCCGTGTCGCCGCTGAGGTGTTTCGCGCGTTGGATCTGTTCGTAGACGTGCGCGCGCAGTTCGGCGAATCGCGTGCTGGAGCGGGTGTGCAACTGGTCGCGCTCGTCGGGAAGATCGATGGTCAGATCCTCCTGCACGACGGTCGGCGACTTGGACAGGATGATGGTCCGCTGGCCGAGGTAGACCGCTTCGTCGATGTCATGGGTGACGAACAGGACGGTGACGCCCAGGTCGTGCCACAGGCGCCTGATGAGGTCCTCCAGCTCGGCGCGCGTCTGTGCGTCGACGGCCGCGAACGGCTCGTCCATCAGCAGCACCTTCGGTTCGAACGCGACGGCGCGGGCGATCGCGACGCGCTGCTGCATTCCTCCCGAGAGTTGCCAGGGGTAGGCATGGTGGGCATCGGCGAGACCGACCACCTCCAGCGCGTGGTCGACCAGTTCCTTCTCCCTGGCCTTGCCCAGCTTCTTGCGGCGAAGCGGCAGGGCCACGTTGTCGCGCACGTTCATCCAGGCGAACAGGGACCGGCCGTACTCCTGGAACACGACGGCCATGGCGGGTGGCGGTCCCGCGATGGGACGGCCTTCCAGACGGACTTCGCCGCTGGTGGGGTCGAGCAGCCCCGCCATGCATTTCAGCAGAGTCGTCTTGCCGCACCCCGACGGTCCGACCAGACACACCAGTTCTCCGGCAGCGATATGAAAGGTCAGGTTCCGCAGAGCTTCGACGCTGCGGTTGCGTCCGGTGTAGATCTTCTGCAGATTGCGTACGTCGAGCATCGACGTCTCCTTGTCAGGGATTGCGCTGAGCCCGGCGCAGGCCGTGGTACCAGGCCAGGACCTGGTTCTCCGTGAACCGGAAGAGCAGCGACAGGACGAAACCGAGCAGGCCGAGCAGCAGGACGCCGCTCCACATCTCGGGGATGGCGAAGGACCGCTGGAACTGCACGACGGCGAACCCGAGTCCGTTGCTGGCGGCGAACATCTCGCTGATGACCATGAGGATGATGCCGATCGACAGGGACTGACGCATGCCGGTGACGATCTGCGGGCTCGCCGAGCGCAGTACCAGGTGCCACAGGCGTCGAGTGCCGGTGATGCCGTACGAGCGGCAGGTGTCGCTGAGTACCTCGTCGACGGCACGGACACCCTCGACCGTGTTGAGCAGGATCGGCCACATGCACCCGCTGACGATGACGAGCACCTTCATGGTGTCGCCGATGCCCGCGAAGAGCATGATGATCGGTACCAGCACCGGGGGCGGTATGGCCCTGAAGAGCTCCATGACCGGCTCCAGGAAGTCGCGCACGAGGCGGCTCATGCCGATCACCAGCCCCAGCCCGACTCCGACGATGACGGCCAGCAGATAGCCGGCGGTCAGCCGAATCACGCTGGGCACCACGTCGGATGCCAGCCGCTCGCCCGTCCAGACGTCTGCGAATCTCCCCAGGATGGTGGAGAGCGGAGGGCTGTAGAAGTCGGTGCTGCCGGCGGTGAGGGACCACCACAGTCCGAACAGGACCAGGGGCAGGCCCAGGACCAGCGAGGCCCGACGGGCCGCGTTGAGGACAGTCGTCCGGATCATCCGGCTACCCTTCCCTGCGGATGGACTGATGCCAGTGCAGCGCCCGCCGCTCGACGGCACGGGCCACCAGGTTGATCGCGATGCCCAGCAGCCCGGTGACCAGGACCAGGGCGTAGACGTCGGGTACCGCGCCGGAGGTCTGGGCGACAGCGATCTGGTTGCCCAGCCCAGGCGAGCCGATGACGAGTTCGGCGGTGATCGCCAGGACCAGCGCCACGGTGGCGGCCAGCCGTACGCCCGTCATCACATACGGCAGCGCGGTGGGCCACATGACGTGGCGCACCCGTCCCCACGTGCCCAGCTGGTAGCTGCGGGCGGTGTCGTCGGCGACCGGGTCGACGTCCTGCATCCCGGCCAGCACCTGGACGAGGACCTGCCAGAAGGAGGCGTACACCACCAGCAGCAGTTTCGATCTCAGGTCCGTGCCGTAGAGCAGTACGGCCACCGGGATCAGCGCCACCGACGGGATGGGCCGCAGGAACTCGATCGTCGAGGCGGTCGCCGCCCGCAGCACGGGCACCGATCCGATCACGATGCCCGCCGTCACGCCCGCCACGACGGCGATGGCCAGTCCGATACCCCACCCGGTCAAGGTGTCGCCGAGCGCGGTCCAGAACGCGTCCTCGGCGAGCACCTGCCACAGGGCCCGGCCCATCTCCGACGCGGGCGGGAGGTAGTCGGCGGAGACCAGACCGGTGTGGGGCAGCACTTGAAGCAGGACCACCACGCCCACCAGGCCCGCTGCCCCACGCAACATCGTGGCGGCCTTCCCCGGAGAGCGCCGGGCACGTCGCGTGTCCGGCCCGTCGGGACCGCTGACGGTCCCGACGGCGCCGCCGCTCTTCGTCAGTACAGAGGTGCTCTGGGAACCGCTCATGAGAACAGGGCGTCCAGGTCGGGCTTCTTGCCGCCGAAGAGGCCGTCCTGCTCGCCGAGGGAGGCGAGCTTCTCCAGGGACTTCATGTCGTACTCCGCGGTCCAGCTCGGCAGCGTCAGGTTCTTCAGCACCTCACCGCTGATCTTGGTGTAGGTGGTGAGGATCTGGCGCGCTTCGTCGGGGTGTTCCGCGGCGTACTCCAGGGACTCGGTCATCGCCTCGGTGAACTTCTTCACCAGCTCGGGGTCCTCCTGCGCCAGCTTGGTGGAGGCGAAGTACGTCGCGACGGTGAGCTTCGGGTCGGTGTCGGCGAACGGGGACGCCACGACACGGGCGCCCTGTCCCTTGGCGATGGTCAGCGCCGGCTCGGCCATCCAGGCGGCGTCGACCCGTCCGCTGTCCAGCGCGGCCGGCATCTGGTCGAACGGCAACTCGACGAACTTGACCTTCGAGGGGTCTCCTCCGTCCTTGCGCACCGACTCCTGGACGGTGGTGTCCCCGATGTTCTTGAGGGTGTTGACAGCCACCGTCTTCCCGGCGAGGTCCTTCGCGGACTTGACCTTGCTGTCCCTCTGGACCGCGACTCCCGTGACGTCCTTCCCGGTGACGCCGGTGGAGGCGACACCATTGACCACGGACTTGACCGGCACACCCTTGGACTGCGCGATCATCAGCGAGGTGACGTTGCTGAACCCGAACTGGAACTCGCCGCTCACGACACCGGGGATGATCGCGGCACCACCCTGGGCGGTCACCAACTCCAGCTCGATGCCGCGACTGCTGAAGAAGCCCTTCTTCTCTCCCAGATACAGCGGCGCCACATCGACGATGGGAATGACCCCTACCTTGACCTGCGTTGCCTTGCCCCCGCCCGAGGGCGAGGAACCGCCTGCCCCAGAAGACGAGGATCCGCATCCGGTCGCGGCCGTGAACGTGACCGCTGCTATGGCAAGCCCGATGATGCCTCTTCGCATGGGCCTCTCCTGACGAGTGTGTGCGCTGTGCGAAATATTGTCCGTATCCCGAACGGTAGCGGGAGGCTATGGCCGGGTTCGCGGTGCGTCAATAGGTGGCGTGACACGGGTAGTGCTTGGTCAGGCAGGCGCGCGGCGAGCCGGATCCCCGCCACCGGCCGAAGTGCACTCCTCTGTCGGGGCGTTGCTGGTGTGCCGAGATCATCGCTCGGTCCGTAGCAAGGCTGTGCCGTTGGCCGTTCCGTCAGCGGCCTGACCCGAGCGGTGGGCGACCGTGCCGGACGTCTCGCCCAGCCGCGAGGTGCCACCGAGCGGCACCTTTCACCTTTCGACTTCTACGGAGGTGTGAGCAGTGCGAGTGGCGGCCAGGCGCAGGTCCGTGCGGAGATCGAGCGGGACCGCATCGCTGGGGCCGGCCGCCGCATGCCAGGAGTCGTCGATCGCCGAGGGGAAGAGGGCACGGGCGGCACGAAGGGTCGCCGCCGCGGGGGCAGTGGCCTGCGTCTTTTCTTCCGCGACCCATTGCCTCCGCGCTTCGGCGAGCCTCGGCTGGATTGGAGGAGTCAGGGCCACACCATCACATCTACGTTGTGCCGCCTCGCCGAGATGGGGCTGCCCGTCATCGAGGGCGCACCGCTGGACGCGCCGGTCACCGGGCGGTTGGACGGCCGGCCCTGGCGCGACGCGGCCATCGACTACACCGAGGCCGGCTTCCTTCCCCGGCACCTGGGCACGGCCTGCTTCATCGTGATCAGCTACCTGTCGGGGATGCGGGCAGGCGAAGTCCTCAGCCTGGAACGCGGCTGCGTCGAACGAGACCAAGCCCACGGCCTGGTCCTCCTGCGCGGCAGACACTGGAAAGGTGTCCGCGACGCTGCCGGCGACAAGATGCCTGAGGGTGAGATCCGGGCCGATCCGTGGGTCGTCACCGAGGTCGTCGCTACCGCCGTCGCCGTCCTGGAACGGCTGCACACGAGCACCTGGCTGTTCCCGGCGACGTTGTTCACCGACGGCCGTGACGGCGCGACCATCCTGCGCAGCCGCGTCGGCGGCTCCCGGTCGGAGACCCGGATCAACCACGACATCGCCGAGTTCCTGGCCTGGGTCGAGACCTACTGCACCGAGCACGGCCGCAGTGACCGCATCCCGCCCGACCCGGTCCACCCGGTCATCTACTCCGCTCGCCTGCGCCGCACTCTGGCCTGATTCATCGTCCGCCGGCCGCGGGGCCTGGTCGCCGCCGCGATCCAATACGGACATCTCCGCGTCCAGATGACCCTCGGCTACGCCGGAAGCTACGCCTCGGGCTTCCCCGACGACCTCGCGTTTGAGGACTGGTTGGCCCGGTTGGACACTCTCGCCGACGCACACCAGCGCCTACGTGAAGGCGAGCAGGTCAGCGGCCCGGCAGCCGAGACCTACCAGCACCGCGTCCAGGCCGCCACGCGCTTCGCCGGGAGAGTCCTGCGCACCAAGCGGCACGCCAACGCCATGCTCACCAACCCCGACTTGCAGATCTTCCCCGGCAAGGGCATGACCTGCGTCCTGGACCCGAAGCGAGCAGCCTGCCGCCTGCGGAGCGAGGAGGACGGCACCCGCCGCACCCCCGACCTCGACGACTGCCGCCCGAACTGCGTCAACATCGCGCGGACCGATCGCGACATCGAACACGTCCACGTCCAGATCGAGCGGCTACGGCCGCTCGTCGACGACCCGCTGGCTCCCGCCTTCCGACACGCCCGCGAACAGCACGAGCTCGACCGCCTGGAACGCATCGTCACCGCCCACGACCACACTGGAGAACCCCACGATGGCCACTGACCGCGACGCCGAACGCGACGCCATCACCGCAGCGATCCAGCGGCTGTTCGACGGCCGTCCAATCCGGTCCACGGGGGCGCTCACCACGCTGCAACTCGCCGCAGAGGCAGGCGTCAAGCGCTGGGTCCTCACGCATAAGCACGTCGACTTGAAAGAAGAGTTCACCCGCCGAAAGTCCGAGGCGAACGGCATCCCGCCCGCGTTCCAGCATCTGCACGCCCGCCCAGCAGACGCCGAAGCCGTCGCCCGCGCACTGCGGGAGGACAACGGCCGGCTCCGCGAGCGCGTCGCCGTCTATGCCCAGGTCATCCACGAACTCCGCACCGAGCTGGACCGGCGTACCGACAACAGCACCCAGCCCAGCCCCGTCCGGAGCCTCCCCACCAGCATCACCTGACGCGCGAGGCGGTCGCGGCGCTGACCCTTTCCCAAGCCTGGTACGTGTCACAAGAACTGCGATGCGTGTCTGGGATGGGGAACTCCGTCGACCGCATCAGCCGGTCGAGTGGTACCGGCCCGGCCGCTCGGGCTCCATCCGGAAGCATACGAAGCGGGTCTTCGCGGCGGCCGTGCGTAGCTCGTCGTCGGTGGGCTGCCGGTCGCCTGGGAGGCCGAGCATCAGCCCCTTGGCGGCCTTGGGCCCTTTGCGCCGGCCGAACTCAGCCAGCAGGGCGGCGACTTCCTCAGGGTCCTCGACGACCGTCGGGACGGCGCCGTGGTCCTGGCCCCGGATGCGCAGCCGGACGGCGGACCCTTGGCGCATGCTGGGGATCCAGCCGAGCTGGGAGGACATGGCGAGCACCGTGCCGGGATCCCAGTCGAAGTAGCCGATGGGGACCGTGAATTGGCGACCCGTCCTGTGCCCCTTGTACGTGAGCAGCATCAGGCGCCCGCTCAGCGGCTTGTGGAAGCGGGAGGCGAGCAGCGGCCGTACGATCTTGTTGGCGGCTCGGAAGATCTTCACCATGGGTGGCCTGGCCGTGTTCGCCGCAGGTGTGCCGGAGGTGCTCATCTGATGCCGCCGGGGGCGGTGTGGACGATCTCGGCCTGGTCGCGCTTGGTGTAGGCGTCCCAGTAGTGCTCGGCGATGGTCTCGGGCTCGGTGCCGGGACCGCTGCCGATGAACACCCCGATCGCCACGTGTGCGGCGTGCACCCCGTGCTCGGCGAGGTCGATGCCCAGGGCCATGGCGTAGTTGCGCAGGGCCGCCGCCGCGACGCCGATGCTGCCGAACGCGCCGCCGCTCGGCCGGATGGAGGAGGCGCCCGTGGAGAACAGCAGGGTGCCACTGCCGCGTTCGAGCATGGCGGGCAGCACCTGACGGACCGCGGCAACGGCTCCGTACAGGTAGTAGTCGAGCTGCTTGTGGAGGTCCTGCGCCGTGGCGTCGACGGCGGCGGCACCGGAGAAAGCGGGGTCGGCGGGCGAGTACTCCAGTACGTCGACGGCCCCGAACCGGTCGGCGACCGCGGCGAGCGCCGACTGCAGCGAGTCGGGACGCGTCACGTCCGCGGCGAAGCCTGCGGCCTCGATGCCGTCCTCGGCGAGCTGTGCGGCGAGCGCGTCGAGCTTGTCCTTCGTCCGGGAGACCAGGGCGACCTGGAAACCCTCCGTTCCGAAGCGGCGGGCGATGGACAGGCCCAGTCCGGGGCCTGCCCCGATGACGGCGATGACGGGCATGGGTGGTGCTCCTGTGGTCGGACGGGCTGGACGGATGAGGGGCGCCTCCCGCCACGACAGCGGTCAGAACTGAAAGTCGAGGGCAGCCTCATGTTCTTGGATCGTAGCAGAGAACATGAGGCATCCCTCCGGTTGGTAGCCTGAGTGACATGGCCATCGACCGTCCGTCCGCCTCCGCCGGGAACCCGGCCCCTGTCCGCCCCCTGCGGCGCGACGCGCAGCGCAATCGCGAGGCCCTGCTCACCGCGGCCCGCTCCTGCTTCGCCGAGCAGGGCCTGGAGGCCCCCCTGGAGCAGGTGGCCAAGCGGGCTGGGGTGGCCATCGGCACGCTGTACCGGCACTTCCCCACCCGGCTGGACCTGGTGCAGGCGACCTTCGCCGAGAAGCTGGCCCTCTGGCGGGAAGCCGCCGAGAAGGCCGTCACCATGGACGACGCCTGGGCGGGGCTGTGCCACTTCCTGGAGACCATGTGCGAACTCCAGTCACAGGACCGGGGGTTCAACGACCTGGCCTCCATGCGGCTGCCGGAGAGCGCCTGCCTGGCGGGCACCCAGACCCGCATCCATGAACTCGGTGTGCACATCGTCGAGCGTGCGCAGGAGCAGGGCAGCCTGCGCCCCGACCTCACCCCCGAGGACCTTGCCTTCGTCATCTGGTCGCACAGCCGCGTCACCGAGGCCACCCACGCCATCGCCCCGGACGCCTGGCGCCGCCACCTTTACCTTCTGCTCGACGGCTTCCGAGCCGACCGCGCCCACGCGCTGCCGGCGCCGCCGCTCACCGAGGACCAGCTGTACCGCGCCATGATCAGCCTCGGCGGAAACGGGGCCTGCGGCGCCTGACCGTCGGCACGCGTCGTTGTCCCAAGGCGCCGCGGGGGTGCCCCTTCCCGGCGACCAGGCCGAGCCGGTACGTGTTCCGTCCCCGCGCCGCAGAGTTCGCGGAGGCGTTTGGTGACCTCCGCGCGCACCAGCGACACGGCGCGCTCGAAGGCCGCCTCGTCGGCGAAGCATGCGCACATCCAGACCACGTCCGGGTCCTCGCTGCTGACATGCATCAGGTAGAGCAGCCACGAAGCCACGCTCTACAAAGACCGCAACACAGTCGAGCGCGCCATCAACAAGCTCAAGGAAGGGCGGAGGCTGGCCACCCGCCACGACAAGACACTTCCTCAGCGGCGCACGGAAGCCCGGTCGGCGTCACGCCGAGGAGGCGGCAAGGGCCCGCGCGCTGCTGAAGGCAGCGGGCGTTGACCAGTCCTGTTGGCGAAGGAGGTCCAGCAGGGCGGTTTCGGCTGGCCCCGGGTCGTGACGCACGCCGACCAGGACCCGTTCGGAGAGGGCGGGGGCCAGCGGCCTGGCCAGCTGGGTATAGGGGGGCGGGACGGTGGAGGCGGGGACCATGGTCACACCCAGGCCATGCGCGACCAGTTGTACCGCCGTGGCGATCTGAGAGGCGCGTGCCACGGTCGAGGGAGTGATCCCGACGCGCCTGAGAACCTGGCCGATCTGTTCGTCCAGGAGGCCGCCACGGGTGAACCGCACCCAGCCCTCGCCGGCCAGGTCCTCCAGTCGTACGGAGTCTGCCCGGTGCAGGGGGTGTTGGGGAGGAAGGATCACGGCATACGGCTCCTCGCCCAGTTCGTGGACGTCGTAGCCGCACTCGGGTGCGAGGTGGTGGTACAGCACCAGATCGACCGTACCCAGGTGGTCGAGGTGTTCCATCTCCACCGGCGTGGGTTCTTCCACGAGAGTCACATGAAGGCGCGGATGGATGCACCGCAACTCTCCCAGGGCGGCGGCAAGCTGGTTGGTCGCCAGGCCGGTTGAGGCGACCACGAGGATTTCGCCCGTCAGATCGCCTCCGCTGGCACGTGCCGCGGCGCGGGCTCGGCGGGCGGCGCTCACGGCGATCTCGGCCTCTTTGAGGAAGGCCCGCCCGGCGACGGTCACCGCGACTCCGCGCGGGATCCGGGTGAAGATGCGGACGCCGAGATCCTTCTCCAGCGCCGCGACCTGATGGGAGACCGTGGGCTGGGCGACGCCGAGCCGGGCGGCGGCCGCAGTGACAGAGCCCTCTTCGGCCACGGCCAAGGCGTATTCGTACTGGCGCAGGTTCATCGGTTTCTCCTCACGTGACCCATAGAAGCATTCTATAGCACGTAAGCAAATGGACTATTTGCTTCTATGGATAGTCACTCATACCGTGATGCTCATGGCGCGGTCAACACGAGGAATTTCCCGGTGCCGCCGTTCTGAGGAGAAAGCCATGGGACAGAAATCGAAAATCACGGACAGTGAAATTCAGGAGCTTGTTGACAAAGCTGCGGAACTCGTTCCCCGGCTGGCTGAAATCGGCAACCGCTCGGACAGCCTGAGTGAGGACCCGACGGAGGCGATGAAGCTGCTCAATGAAGCCGGCTTCTGGCGTCTGCAGGTCCCGGCCGCATACGGCGGGTACAGCGACGGCAGCGTCGCGTTCGGCCTGGAGGCCCTGTACAAGATCTATCTGTCTATCGGTCGAGGAGACGCCGCCGTCCTGCTCAACACCGTCGTCGGCTCCGTTGTCCTGGCCGAGCTCTTCAGCAGCGATCTTCCCGAAGCGACCAAGCGTCAGGTGGCAGAGGACATCGCCACCGGCCGGAGGTTCCGCTTCGTCGCGTCCGCCTCCGAGACCGGTGTCGCCACCGGCCCGACCACCGCGCGCAAGGTCGACGGCGGCGTGCTGGTCAAGGGCACCAAGTCCTTCAACAGCAACAGCGGCAGCGCGGCCGAGGGCTACGCGAGCGTCTCCGCCCAACTGGAGGGCTCGACGTCCCTGGTCACCGCCCTGATCCCGCTCGATGCCCTGGCCGTTCGCCTCCACGGCGACTGGGACGTCATGGGCATGCGCGGCACTCAGAGCCAGCGCATCACCTACGACGACGTCTTCGTCCCCGACGGCTGGTACACCGTCCAGGCCACGCGCGACCCCCTACTGTTCCCCGTGGCACAGGCCGGCCAGGCGATCATCGTTCTCGGCCCTGCCTACGGGGCACTGGACGCGGCGATCGACTACGTCAGGGCCTCCACCACTCCCACCGTGAAGATCTACGACTCGATCCAGACCGACCCGTTCGTCCGCCGGCGCATAGGCGAGTTCCGCATCAAGCTGGACGCGGCCCGAGCCCTGCTGATGGAACTCGTCCGTGCCGTGGAGAACGCCGACGACAAAACCGAGATCGCCCAGCTCATGATCGACGCGCTCTCCGCCAAGACCGCCGCGACCAGCATCGCCGTCGAGGTCGCGTCCGGGATCGTCGACCTCACCGGGACCCGCAGCGCCGCCGCCAAGTACAACATCGACCGTTTCTGGCGCAACATCCGCACCTTCTCCCAGCACGACCCCAAGGTCGATGCGGCACAGTACTTCGTCGGCGGCTACCACCTGGCCGGAGAAGTCCCCGGCATGGAGGTCTACGTCCGTGTCTGACAGGCTCGCCGGCAATGACCGCCTCGCCCAGCGCGGTACAAGAAGGGAAACTCCCGTGACCGCACCCGACGACCTCGAACTCGCCGGACGCTTCCGGGAGGCCATGGCCTCTTTTCCCAGCGGCGTCACCATCGTGACCACGGTGGATGAGGACGGACGCCCCTGGGGGTTCACCGCGAGCGCCTTCTCCTCGGTCTCGGCCGAACCGCCGCTCGTCCTGGTGTGCCTGTCCCGGACCGCCGAGTGCCACCAGGTGTTCGAGCGCTCCACGCACTGGACCATCAACATCCTCAACGACGGCCACCAACCGCTCGCCCGCCGGTTCGCGACCCGCGGCGCGGACAAGTTCGCCGGCGACGAGTTCCACCTCGACCCCGAGGGCGTGCCCTACCTACCCGACGCGTCGGCGCGCCTGCACGTCTCCGCATACGACCGTCACGTCTCCGGCGACCACACCATCCTGGTGGGACGCGTGCACGACGTCCGACTCGGACAGGACCCGGCGACCGTCTACTTCCAACGCGGCTTCCACGCACTGGCTGGCTGAGTCCGTCCTTCCGGCGAGCCAACCATCAAGGGGCCGCACACTGACCCCAGGTGTGCGGCCTCGGCCCGAGAACGGCCGACCGCGGGTGCCGGCTCCTGCAGCGGCCTGCTTTGTCGGCGAGTCACTGTGCAGCCGGTGGCCTGTGCACCACCGCTCCTGGCGTACTCGGCGTCCGCATGCGGGCGATGCACCGGGCAGGACGGGCGGTAGCCCCGGCAGGCGCCGCAGTCGAAGTTCTCGAGCTCGACCTGGGACCGGCCGTCGGCGCAGAGCGGCGTGAAGGTGTAGCAGTCGCGGACTTCGGTGATCCGGCCGGCGCGGGAATCGAAGGCGTACTACTCGCGTCGCGCAGGAATCCGCCGAGCCTGGTCTTGTGGCGAGTTCCTTCCTGTCCATGGACGACCGCGGCCGAGCACGTGCCGGAGATGTTCGACTCCGATCTGCATGGGCGACGCTCCGGTCGAGAACGTCGTCGAGGCGTTCGTCCGGGACATCGAGGGCTACGCCAAGTTCGGCATGAGACGGTGATGCTGCGTCCGCGCACGGGTGAGCAGGCGGCCTGGATCGAGCAGTTCGTGGCCACGGCGGTGCGGCGCGCGGCCGAGCTGGGCTGAGACCGGGGAACGGAAGGAGCGAGCGAGCTGAGGCCGGGAACCGGAAGAAGGGCCGGAGCCTATGCGGCTTCGGCCCTCGATCATGCGTACATCGATCAGGCGGCGACGGACGCGGCCTCGCCGTGGATCCGACCGATGACCTCGACCAGCTGCGTGGCGACCTCGGCGTCGTCGGAGGGGTGCGTCTGTGCGAAACGGACCACGGAACCGGCGATGGACAGCTTGACGTCCTCCAGCACCCGGGCGCCGGCGATGCCCGCGGCCTTGCGGGTCGCGTTCTGCGCCCAGACGCCGCCGAACCGGACACGGTCAACGAGTGGGCACTGTGCATCGTCACACCGTCAGGCCCTACCCACCCAACAACGTGACAGCGCCGGCAGTCGCAGTGGCAGGCCGAGATGGCCGGCATCCTCGCCCGACGCGCCGGAGTGGAGCCCGACGCCGACCTGAGCCCCGCACTTGCCGCCGGTGTCGCCCTCACCGCGTTCCAGACCGGGCTGCGCCGCTGGGTGGACAGCGACGGCACCAAGGCCATGGACGAGCTGGTCGACCAGGCTTTCGCGATGATCACCCCGGCGCTCGACCTGAGCACGGACCCGAGCTGAACCTGCCTGCGGCCGGGCAGGCGTCGGTCCCGCTGTCGAGGCCGAGCGCCTCCAGCGGCTGCACCCGCAACTCTGACGTGCAGACGCTCCGCCGGGACATCGGCCCCGTCGGCTCGTGAGGGCCGCGCACACGGCCGGACCGTGCCCGCAGCGGGACGTGCACTCCGTCCTGTGCCGCGTCCGCGCCCGCACGAGGATCCGCTCGCCCCTTGGGAAGCGGTCTCACAGGGCATGGGCATGCGGTGTCCGGTCCCCGATGCGCGGGCCGGGCACCGCATGGGTGGCTGGGTCAGACGGCCGACCAGCCGTTGTCGACGGGGAGCACGGCGCCGCTGATGTTGCTCGCCGCGTCCGAGGAGAGGAACACGATGGCCGCGGCGACTTCCTCCGCCGCGGCCAAGCGGCCCACGTTCTCCCGGTAGCGGCCTACGATCGAGGCGCCGTCGCCGTCGAACGTGACGGTGTCGGTGATGTGGGTCCGGGTTCCGCCGGGGGCGATGGCGTTGACGCGGATGCCGCGGTCCCGGTACATGACCGCGGTCGACTTCGTCAGGCCGATGATCCCGTGCTTGGAGACGGTGTACGCGGTGCCGGCGGCGCTGCCGCGCAGAGCCGCCTCCGAGGCCGTGTTGACGATGGCGCCGTTGCCGCGGGCCAGCATGTGGGGCAGGGCGGCGCGGGTGAGCAGGAACGGAGCGGTGAGGTTGATCCGTATGACTCGCTCCCATTCCGCGTCGCTCACGTCGGCGGTTGCGGTCATGGTGTCCATGATTCCGGCGTTGTTGACGAGCACGCCGAGGTCGCCGAAGGACTCGACGGCGGTGGTGATGACCTCGTCGACCGTGCCCTGGTCGCTGAGGTCGCCGACGACCGTGCGGGCGGTGCCGCCGTTCGCCTCTATCTCCTTGGCGACGGCCTCGGCGCCGACGGGATTGATGTCCGCGACAAGAACTTGGGCCCCCAGGCTCGCGAACCGCAGCGCGGAAGCGCGTCCGATGCCGGACCCGGCGCCGGTGACGACGACGCCCCGTCCCTCGAAGTCGGTGGTGTCAGTCATGCTGCCGCTCCTTCCAGGAGGGATGTCGCCTGGCGCCAGGGGGTGCTAGCGGCGATGGCCTGCTGCCAGGGGCGGGTGGTCTTGGGCGGCATGCCGACTGCCAGGACGCCGGTGAGACGGTCGCCGGTGCGGTAGACGGCGGTGAACTTGCGTTCTTCCAGGCTGCCTTCGGCGATCCGCATCTCGTCGTGGCCGCGCAGGTAGCCGTAGGCGCGGATCTTCATGTCGTACTGGTCGGACCAGAAGTAGGGGACGGGCGCGAAGGGCCGCTGGACGCCCAGGAGGTTGCGGGCGGCGGCCATGCCCTGTTCGGCGGCGTTCGTACGGTGCTCGATGCGCATCGACGTGCCGAAGAGCGGGTTGTGCCAGCGGGCCACGTCGCCCGCGCCGTACACGCCGGGTGCGGCGGCGCAGAACTCGTCGCAGACCAGCCCGTCGTCGAGGGTGAGGCCGCTGCCGGTCAGCCACTCGGTGTTGGGCCGGGAACCGACGGCCACCAACACCGTGTCGGCCTCGACCACGCTGCCGTCGTCGAGGCGTACGCCGCCGGGGACGACCTCGCTGACCCCGGTCCCGGTGCGCAGGTCCACGCCGTGGTCGAGGTGGGCCTGGGCGAGCATGCGGCCGACGTCCTCGCCGACCGCATGGGCCAGCGGGACGGGCGCGGGTTCCAGGAGGGTCACCTGGGTGCCCAGGCCGGCCGCCACCGACGCGGCCTCGGCGCCGAGGAATCCGGCGCCGACCACGGCCAGTGTGCGGCCGGGGCCGAGGCGGTCCTTCAGGGCGACGGCGTCGTCCAGGGTGCGCAGGACGTGGGCCGGTGTGCCGGGCAGGCGCCGGGGGCGCACTCCGGTGGCCACGATCAGTCCGTCGTACGGCACCTCTGTACCGTCGGCCAGCAGCACGGTGCCCTCGGCGACACTCGCGCCTATGGCCTCGCGGCCGTAGCGGGCGTCCAGGTCAAGGGCGTCGAGGTCGGCCGGAGTCCGCAGGGGCAGTCGGTCGGGGGGCCAGGCGCCGGAGAGGATCTCCTTCGACAGGGGCGGGCGGTCGTAGGGGGCGGCGGGTTCGTCGCCGATGAGGGTGAGGGGGCCGGTGTGGCCCTCCCGGCGGAGGGTTTCGGCGGCGGCGAGGCCGGCCGCGGAGGCGCCGACGATGACCACGCGGCTGGTCGTGGTCGCGCTCACGACTCCTCCAGGCGGATGGCGGCCGCCGGGCAGACGGTGGCGGATTCGCGGACGGCGTCGTGGAGTTCGGCTGGCGGGGTGTCGTCGAGGAGGACGACCATGCCGTCCTCGTCCCGCTGGTCGAAGACGTCGGGGGCGAGCAGTACGCACTGGCCCGACGCGACGCACTTGGGGACGTCGACTTCTACATGCATGATGTTTCTTCCCTGCTCTCGGTGGGGGGATCGGGGGGTTGCGGTCACCAGGTGACGGGCAGTTCGCGGACTCCGTAGACGGCGGTGGCCTGCTTGAAGGCGATCTCCTCCATCGGTACGGCGATCTTCAGGTCGGGAAGCCGGCGGAAGACCTCGGGCAGGACGATCTGAAGTTCGGCGCGGGCCAGCGGCTGGCCGAGGCACTGGTGGATGCCGTAGCCGAAGGCCAGGTGCTGGCGGACGCCTGCACGCTCCAGGTCCAGGTCGTCGGGGTTCGTGAAGAACTCCGGGTCGCGGTTGGCGACGTGGACGGGAATGATCACGCCCTCGCCCGCGTGGATGGTCACGCCGCCGATGGTGACGTCGTCGATGGCGGTGCGGCGCAGTCCGCCGTGCACGATGGACAGGTAGCGCAGGAGTTCCTCCACCGCGCTCGCGACCTGGTCCGGTCCGCCGAGGATGTGCGGGATCTGGTCGGGGTGGTTGAGGAGGGTGATGGTGCTCAGCGCGATCATGTTCGCCGTCGTCTCATGCCCGGCGAACAGCAGGAAGGCGCTCAGGTCGGCGGCGTCCTGGTCGGTGATGACGCCCTCGTCCACCTGTGCGGCGAGCCGGGTGACCACGTCGTCGCCGGGGGTGGCGCGCTTGGTCTGCACGAGGCGCAGCAGATACTCGCCGAGGTTGGCGAACGCCCGGGCGGCCTCCTCTCCCGTGGCATTCAGGTCTACGAGGGTCTTCGACTGCTCCTGGAAGAACGGGTGTTCCTCGTAGGGGACGCCGAGCAGTTCGCAGATGACCAGGGAGGGAAGCGGCAGCGCGAAGTGCTCCACGAAGTCGGCGGGGCCGCTCAGCTCGGTCAGGTCGGTGAGGAGTTCGTCGGTCAGGCGGGCGATGGCCGGGCGCAGCGTGTCGATGCGCTTGATCATGAACTCGCGGGTCAGGGTGCGCCGCATCGTCGCGTGGATGGGGTCGTCGTAGTTCTGGAAGAAGCCGCGCGGGGCCGGCTGCTCGTCTTCCTTGAAGTTGGGTGCGCCGGGGTGCGTCGGGTCGGTGCTGAACGCCGGGCTGCCCAGTACCGCCCGGGCGTCCTCCCAGCGGGTCACCAGCCACGGAGTGAGGCGCCCCTCCCACAGGGAGACACGCGTGACGGGCTGTTCCTCACGCAGCCGCTCATACAGCGGCGGGGGGGCCAGGGGAGCGTCCTGCGGGCGGGTGAGCGTGAACGCGGGGACGTTCGGCAATGAGGTCATGGCTGTGCCTTTCCACCATCGGTTAACGCCGTTAGTCGAAGCATTGTTAGACTAACACTGTTAATCGAGGGATCGGGAGCCGGCATCGGACCTGACGAAGCGCCGACTGCCGGAGGCGGAGTGCACCGAGGGTCGGTAGGCTGCTGCCGGCAGCGAGGAGGGGGCCATGAAGTCGCAGGTCAAGCGGGTACCCAATGTGCGGGGCGAGGGCGAGCGGCTGCGGCAGGAGATCCTCGACGCGGCGACCCGCATCCTGGAGGAGACGGGCCGCGAGGACGCGCTCTCCCTGCGCGGAGTCGCCCGCGAGGTCGGCATCTCCGCGCCCAGCGTCTACCGGCACTTCAAGGACAAGGCCGACCTGGTCTCCACCGTCCTCGACGCCACCTACCGCGCACTGGCCGTCGCGATGAGCGAGGCCGGCGAGTCGGCCGCCGCCGCAGGCGCGGACCCGTGGGCGCGCGCGCGGGCCACCGTCACGGCCTACCGCAGGTTCGCCATCGACAAGCCCCGCCGCTACCGACTGATGTTCAGCCTGGAATACGAGCCCGAGCACCATCCCTCCGCCGACCACCCCATCGGCACCGTGCTCCAGGCGTGGACCGATACGGCCGACGCCTACCTCACCGAAGCAGCCCCCGACCGTCGGGCGGAGGCGCAGGACTTGGGCATCCACCTGTGGACCGCCCTGCACGGCCAGCTCGTCCTGTGGCGCACCCTGCCGAGCCCCGTCGCCGGCAGCGAAGACGTCCTGATCGAACTGGAGGAGTCCCTGCTGCGACGCCTGCTCCCGACACCGGAGACTCCGAGCCCTACTGAGTGACAGGCCAGGAACACTCCCTGCTCCCGGAAGGCACGCGGGAGCGCCCGATCACTCGTTGAGCGCGGCCAGTTCGGCGGCGTCTGGGCGCAGAACGCGACCCGCAAGGCCGCGGGCATCGTCGGCGCCAGGGTGCTGGAGGACGCCAAGCCGTCCATCGCCGGTTCCGTGGTCCGTTTCGCCGAGACGCACCCCTCCGACGATGCCGAGGTCGCCGCGCAGCTGGTCGAGGTCATCGGTCTGATCCACGGCGAGGCCGCGTCCGTCGCCGCCTGATCGATGTGCGCATGATGGAGGGCCGATCCCTAGAAACCGCCCATGGGCTCCGGCCCTTCTTCCGGTTCCCGGCCTCAGCCCGGCTCGCTCTTTCCCGTGACTGAGCTGTGTGCGAGAACGTGCTGCTGTTCGAACCTGTCCCGTCCGCCGAACAGGGCCGCTACCGGTGCACCGGCTGCGGGCACGGCTGAGACCGGTACTCGGCGGGACATTGGAAGCAACAGCTCGCAATAGGCGAGAGAACCGGAGGCCGGCACACATACGCATCCGCAACCACGGCGGTCCTGGGTTCGAGACACCGGAACGCGGAATCCTCCCGAGGCCCGTGGCCCCAACCCGAGACCACTCTCTCGGGAGTCGTGCCCACAGCGTGCCCGTAAGGACGGAAAATCACGGTCAACAGCGGTGCGATCTAACCCACACGACCACCCCAAGATCAGGTAACTGCGCTGGTCAGAGCCATAGAACCCACCCAAGCGCCGTCGCTTCCCAAGCTGAGAGCGCGAGTTCGATTCTCGTCACCCGCTCCATGATGAAACCCCAGGTCAGTGACCTGGGGTTCGTTTGTTGTCTAGTCCAATTAAGGGTTGCGTGCCCTCCGCGTGCCCTAAGTCGCCCACGACGCAACGGATCGGCCGACAATCCCGCCGCTTATTGGCAGGCCGGAACGTAGCCGAGCTCGGGCAGGTCGTGCCGGGCGAACCCGGGAAACCGCCCGGCGGGCAGCTCCCCGTAACCGCCGTTCGCCAGGCCGTCGAAATCCTGAATGAGCCCGGTGATGCCACTCACGAGCCCGTCGAGGTCGAGGCCGTGACGGCGCATCAGGGTGTCGGCACCCTACTGGAGGGACCAGGGGACGGTGAGCCCGAGTTCGATCGCGCCGCCGCGCGTCACAGCCCGTCGTCCGGATCGGACCACGTGATCATCGGTGCGATGGCCTTCAGCTCCGGCGGCTTCGACAGCGCCGCCATCCACTGGGTGTTGCCGAAATAGCTGCCGCCGATCATGCCGACCGAACCGCTTGAGCCGGGGGGCGGCGGCCCACCGTACGGTGTCGTAGCCGTCGCTCTCCTCGTACGTGAACGGCTCCCACCCCCTCGGAGGCGAACCGGCCGCGGGTGTCCTGGATGACCACCATGAACCCGCGCCGGGCAGCCGCCGGCGGATCGAGCATGACGGTCATCACGGGTGTCTGCTTGCCGTACGGCAGCCGGCTCAGCAACACCGGCCACGGTCCCGCGCCGCCGGGCCGGTAGACATCCGCGCGCAGCACCGTGCCATCACGCATCCGCGCCGGAACGTCGGCCTCGATCTGGATCTCCGCCATGCACTGCTCCTTGGGTCAGTGGTCCCGGGGGTCAGGCCACCGCGTTCAGAAGGTCGGCCAGCACGTCGGGGCGCTCAAGGGCGATGAAGTGGCCTGCGTTGGGGACCTGTGTGAAGTCGGCGGCCGGAAGCAGTTGCTTGTTGGCTTCCCGGTCCGAGGGGCGGGACCAGTCCTTTTCGCCGTAGACGAGGTGGATGGGCGCCTTGATCTCGGGGTAACGCGGGCGGGCCGCGATGAGGCTGGGCAGGGCCTGGTACACGGCCCGGGCGACGGTCGGGTAGCCGGGGCGGCTGCCCACCTGGAGGAGCTCGTCCACGTAGTCCTCGCGCAGTGCGCTCTTGTCGCCGAGGCCGCCCTGAAGGATCTTGCGGAGGGCGGGCTTGGGCTCCACCCCCGCGATCACCGGGCCCACTCCGGGGGCGAGGACTCCGCCGACCACCACGCGGGCGAGGAGGCTCGACCGGGCGATGCCGCCGGGGAAGTCGTAGGTGTTCACCGCGACGACGTGTCGTACCCGCTCCGGCAGCTCAGCCGCGGTGGTCAGGGCGAGCACCGCCCCCATGGACTCCCCGACCAACGTCACGTCATTCAGGTCGAGTTCGGTCAGCAGCCGCTCGACGCCCGCACGCATCGCGGGCTCGTCGTACGACGCCCCGGGCACGATCTCGGAGTAGCCCATCCCCGGCAGGTCGAGGGCGTACACGGTGTACCGGTCCGCGATCAGCGGGATGAGGTGGCGGAAGTGCTCGGCCTGGGTGCGCACGGTGTGCAGCAGGACCAGGGGGGCGCCGGTGCCCGCCTTGAGGTAGCGCAGCGTTCCCCCGCGGCCGCCGGATCCCGCGCGCGGGGCAATGGTGCGGCTGGTGGTCCCCGAAATGTGAATCGTGGGACGTGACTCTTGGCTGGGCATCTCGCCGACTCCTTGTGTGTGAGGGGACTACCAAAACGGTCATGACTCTCACCGGAGAATGAGAAACCGATCAGTTTCCACTAAGGTAAACCGATCGGTTTCCAGGCGCAAGCCCGGCAGGCCCCCGGCTCCACCGGGGCGTTCCGCACCCCGTGGACACCTGGGATGACGAGCTCTCCACCTGCCTGTCCGGCCTGGTCGATGTCGGCGTCGTCCAAGCCCCGTTGGAGCTTGAGGTCGATGTGCTGGATCTGCGGCCGTCGGGTACGGCCATCTCCAGGTCGCGGATCGCGACGGCCGCCGCGGAGAACTTGAGCACCCGCTTGGCCCGGCGGCCGCGCCCATGGCCACCACGCCACCGAAGACGAGGTCACCCCCGCCGACCCACCGGCCAAGTACGCCCGGGCGTCCTGCGGTCTTGAAAGTGCGGCACAAGTTTGTCGACGCCGAACAACCAGTCGCCGGCGAGGCAGCCCCGTCGACCCAGAAGCGACCCGTTCACTTGCACCTAGGAAACCGATCTGTTTTCCTGAGTGGAAACAGATCGGTTTCCGATGACCGAGTCGGCCCATGACCAGCGACTAAGGGGAAAAGTGAGTACCACCTTCGACCGCGGAGCGCCCGCCTCCGGGAAAACAGACTCGGGCCGCCGCGGCTCGCATGCCGTGCGCTGGTGGGTGCTCGTCGTGCTGGGCGTGGCACAGCTCATGGTCACGCTCGACGCGACCGTCGTGAACATCGCACTACCCGAAGCGCAACATGACCTCGGTTTCAGTGACGGCAGCCGGCAGTGGGTCATCACGGGGTACGCCCTGGCGTTCGGCAGCCTGCTGCTGCTCGGGGGCCGACTCGGTGACCTGTTCGGCCGACGTACGACCTTCGTGACCGGCCTGATCGGTTTCGCGGCTGCATCCGTCGTCGGCGGCGCGGCCGGTAGCTTCGACATACTCGTCGCGGCACGCGTGGCCCAGGGCCTCTTCGCTGCGCTGCTCGCGCCCGCGGCGCTCTCACTGCTCAGCGTGACCTTCACCGACCCGGCCGAAAGGCCGAAAGCCTTCGGCATCTTCAGTGCGTTGTCCGGTGCGGGCGCCGCGGTCGGACTCCTGCTCGGCGGCATGCTGACCGAATGGGCGTCGTGGCGTTGGGTGATGTACGTGAACGTCATTTTCGCGGGCGTCGCGCTGGCCGGTGCGCTGCTGTTGCTGGCCAAGCCCGCGCTCACTGAGCGGCCCAAGATCGACATCCCTGGCACCGTCGTGGTGAGCGCCGCGCTGTTCGGCATCGTCTACGGGTTCGCGCACGTCGAATCCACCAGTTGGACCGACCCGGTCGCCCTCGGCTCCGTGATCAGCGGCGTGGTGCTGCTCGCGGTATTCGCCTGGCTGGAGCTCAGGGTCGCGCATCCGCTGCTGCCGCTGCGAGTCGTGCTGGACCGGACCCGAGGTGGTTCGTTCCTGGCCGTGTTCGTCCTGGGCATGGGGATGTTCTCGATCTTCCTGTTCCTGACCTACTACCTGGAGGCCAGCATCGGCTACTCGCCGATCGAGGCCGGTCTGTCTTTCCTGCCGATGGTCGGGGGCATCGTCGCCTCGTCGACCACGGTGCCTTCGCTGCTGTTGCCCAAGGTCGGCCCGAAGGTCGTGGTCAGCGCAGGCTTCCTGGTCTCCGCGTCCGGCATGGCCCTGCTGACCCGGCTCACGCTGAACAGCGGCTACGTCGCCGACATCATGCCGGGCATGATCCTGCTGGGCCTCGGTATCGGTGCGGTGATGACCACCTCGTTCCAGGGTGCGACCGCAGGCGTGCACCACGAGGACGCGGGCGTCGCCTCGGCGCTGATCAACACCAGTCAGCAGGTGGGCGGCTCGATCAGCACGGCGCTGCTGACCACCGTGGCCTCATCGGCCGCGACCGACTACCTGTCCTCGCACAAGCCCGGCGCGCTGACCGTGGCGCAGGCCGGGGTCGAGAGCTACACGGCCACCCTGGCGTGGGGCGCCGGGATCTTCGTGGTCGGTGCGGTGCTCACGGCGTTTCTGATGCCGAATGCAGCTCTGGCGCCGTCGGAGGGCGAGCCTGTGATCGCCCACTGAGCCTGAATCCACCGTGGCGAGAAATGTCCTGCGCTGATTGGTGCCCTCCAGGCACAACTCAGCGCAGGACAGGGGCATCTCCGAGACGGTCCCGTGCGTTCCGTCCTCAGCAGACCGATCATCGCTGGTCAAGGGCACGCACGATGTGGGCTGAGCTTCCGAGGCCGGTGAGACACACCGACCATTCTGGAGACTACGGCGGCGGCGCCGAACCGACTCGGCCGTGGGCGGTGCCGTAGCGCACCCCGACCAGCACCGTAAACCGATCGGTTTCCAATGGGCCGGAATCGAGTTAACCTCGCAATATGACCACCGAAGCAATGCCAAGCTCCCGAGAGCGACTGCTGGAGGCAGCGGCCACGCTCACCTACCGAGACGGTGTCAACATCGGCGTCGACACGCTGTGCAAAGCGGCGGGGGTGTCCAAGCGCTCCATGTACAAGCTGTTCGAGAGCAAAGGCGAACTGCTGGCGGCGAGCTTGGAGGAACGCGCCTCCGCCTATGTGACGACACTCCTTCCCGCGACGGACGACAACCGTCCACCCCGCGAGCGGATCCTGCACGTCTTCGAGCAGGCGGAAGCACAGGCGGGTGCACCCGACTTCCAGGGCTGCCGCTACCTCGTCGTGCAGATCGAGCTCAAGGACCCGAACCACCCCGCGAGCCGGGTGGCCCATCGGGTCAAGGAGAACCTGACAGCCTTCTTCCGTGCCGAGGCCGAGCAGGGCGGGGCGAGCGACCCGGACCTGCTGGCCCGGCAGCTGATCCTGGTCTTCGACGGCGCCAGCGCCCGTGCGGGAATCAAAGCCGACACGCAGGCCGGGCTCATCACCCCCACCGTGACCGCCCTGCTCGATGCGGCGGACATGCGCTGACGCATGGCGTGACGCGCAGCTCCGGCGAGCGATGCGCTCGGCGAATCGCAGCCGACCCCCGACGACCGAGCAACCCCCATGGGCTCCCACGCCCGTTGCCAGCCGAGTGCCAGCACCCGGCCTGACTCGCGGGCCGAGCCCTGATCGCCTGACGATCGATCGCCGACGCCCGCGAGGAACCTGATCGACGGCCCGAAGGGGACCGCTTGGGCTTGCGAACGGAAACCGATCGGTTTACGGTGGTGAAACTGATCGGTTTTCGCCCGTGGTGGCGAGCCTCGTACCCGCATCCCTAGGAGCACGGATGACTGTCGCGCGCGACGCCGAGGGGCAACCCACCCATCCCCCGCTTCCGGCGAAGCTGGCGGCCCACCCGTCGGTACGGGCCGTACTCGCCCAGCGCAGGGCCGGTGACGTGGCCCGCCCGCCCGCGGTGATCGACGCGGCCTGGCTGCGCGAGCTGTGTCTGGCGGCCGGCGCGGACGACGCCGCCGCGGTCAGCCTGGACCACCCCGACCTGGCCGGTGAGCGCGAGCACGCACAGGCCGCGCTGCCCGGCACCCGCAGCCTGATCGCGATGGCGGTCCGGATGAACCGCGACAACTGCCGCTCCCCCGCCCGCAGCGTGGCCAACCAGGAGTTCCACCAGACCGACGAACAGGCCAACCACGCCGCCCGCAGCGTCACCCAGGCCCTCCAGGACGCCGGTTACCGCGCCCTCAACCCGTCGGTCGGCTTCCCTCAGGAGATGGACCGCTTCCCCAGTGAGCGGATCTGGGTGGTGGCGCACAAGACGGTGGCCGTGGCGGCCGGCCTCGGTGTGATGGGCCTGCACCGTAACGTCATCCACCCGAGGTTCGGCAGCTTTGTCCTGCTCGTGACCGTCCTGGTGGACGCGGAGGTGAGCGAGTACGGGCAGGCGCTGAACTACAACCCCTGCATCGACTGCAAGTTGTGCGTCGCCGCCTGTCCGGTCGGCGCCATCGCCAAGGACGGCGCCTTCGACGCACTGGCCTGCACCACGCACAACTACCGCGAGTTCATGAGCGGGTTCACCGACTGGGCGCAGACCGTGGCCGACAGCGAGGACGCCGCCGACTACCGCTCCCGGGTCACCGACTCCGAGAGCGCCTCCATGTGGCAGAGCCTGTCCTCACCCCCCGGCTACAAGTCCGGCTACTGCCTCGCCGTCTGCCCCGCCGGCGAGGAGGTTCTGGGCCCGTACCTGGACGACCGCAAGTCGTTCATGGACACCGTGCTGCGGCCGCTTCAGGACAAGAAGGAAACCCTGTACGTCCTGCCGGGCTCCCACGCGCAGGAGTACGCCCGGCGCCGCTTCCCCCACAAGCCCGTCAAGGAAGTCACCGGTGGCTGGCACCCCCCGGCGAAATGACGGCAGGTCACCCAAGACGGGCCATTACCCGGAGCGGCCCCGGTGTGCGTCGCCCTGACGGGGACGCCAGGCGCGCACACCATCATGGCTCGGCGACGACCCTTCCCCCGGGCCGTCGCCGAGCCTCTGCCGGGAGCCTCCGGAAACTGATCGGTTTCCATTCGTCTGCTCCAGGCTAACCTCACGGCATGAGCACCGAAGTGAAACTGAGCCCCAGGGAGCGCCTGCTGGAGGCGGCGGCCACGCTCACCTACCGAGACGGCGTCAGCATCGGCGTCGAGGCGCTGTGCAAGGCGGCGGGGGTGTCGAAGCGCTCCATGTACCAGCTGTTCGAGAGCAAGGACGAACTCCTGGCAGTGAGCCTGAAGGAGCGCGCCTCCGCCTACGTTGCGACTCTCCTGCCTGCGATGGACGACGGCCGGTCACCCCGCGAGCGGATCCTGCACGTTTTCGAGCAGGTGGAATCGCAGGCAGGGGCGCCCGAGTTCCGGGGCTGCCGGTATCTGGCCGTGCAGGTCGAGCTCAAGGACCAGAGTCACCCGGCGAGCCGCGTGGCCCACCAAGTCAAGGCGAATCTGACGGCCTTCTTCCGCGCCGAGGCCGAGCAGGGCGGGGCGGGCGATCCGGATCTGCTGGCCCGGCAGCTCAGCCTGGTCTTCGACGGCGCGAGCGCCCGCGCGGGAATTCAGGCCGACAACCTGACCGGGCTCGTCGCGCCCACCGTGACGACCCTGCTCGACGCGGCAGGCGTGCACTGACGCATCGCCGCCCAGAAGACTCCCTCACCTCCCGGCACCCACCGGAAGCCCGATGGCCGTAAGCGTGTTGCCGAGCATGCCGCAAGCGAAGAAGCTTGCGGTCTTGTCGGCATCAGCGCCCAGCGACAGGTGCACGGTTTCCCAGATACTCATCCAGCCGGCCCGGACGACCTCACCGATCAGGTCATCGCCCTGCACCTCGGCGGCCGCCCTCTCGAAAGCCAAGCGAGCGTCTTCCGCGCTCCGCACCAGAGCGGCGACGAAGATCGCCTTCTTGTCCGGGAGAGCCGGAAGAGATACGGCTGCGTGACGCCGACCCGCTCGGCGATCGCGGCGGTGGAGGTGCCGCGGTAGCCCGTGCGCGCGAACTCGGCGATCGCCGCGCGGATGACGCTCTCACGCCTCTCCAGCGCACTGATCCTGCCCATGACGTCATTCTCCCTGCTTGAACTTGCACGCGGAAACCGATCGGTTTATCTTAGGGGAAACCGATCGGTTTCGAGTAAGTGCGGGAGTCCATGATGACGACAGATCGGCCGGTGGCCCTCGTGACGGGCGCCTCCTCCGGCATCGGGAAGGAAACCGCGCTCGCCCTGGTCGCAGCCGGATTCAACGTGGTCGGCACAAGCCGTGACACCTCACGCGTCACCCCGCTCGACGGCGTGACGTTCCTCGGACTCGACGTCGCCAGTGACGCCTCGGTCGCCGCAACGGTCCAGGAAGTGAGCGAGCGGTTCGGGCGGATCGACGTCCTGGTCAACAACGCCGGCGTCGGCTCGATGGGTGCGGCGGAGGAAACCTCCGTCGAGCAAGCCCAGGCCGTCTTCGACACCAATGTCTTCGGGGTCATGCGCATGGTGAACGAAGTCCTGCCGCACATGCGCGCTCAGCGACGCGGGCGCATCATCAACATCTCGTCCGTGCTCGGGTTCCTGCCCCAGCCCTACATGGCCGCCTACGCCGCCTCCAAGCACGCGATCGAGGGCTACACCGAGTCCCTGGACCACGAGATCCGTGACCACGGCGTCCGGGCACTCATCGTCGAACCTGCCTACACCAAGACCGGATTCGAGGCCAACAGCGCGAAGCCCGACACCCCCCTGCACGCGTACGCGAAGCAGCGGCAGACCGTCGACCGCGTGATGGCGGAAGCGGTCAGGAGCGGCGACGCCCCCGCCGTCGTCGCCAAGGCGATCGTCGCGGCAGCGACCGACACGAAGCCGAAGCTGCGCTACACCGCCGGCCCCCTGGCCGGACGCGCACGCGTACTGCGCCGCCTCGCTCCCGCCGCGGTCTTCGACAAGCAGATCCGCAAGATGAACCAGCTGGCCGGCTGACACACAGGCGCTGCCCAGGCTTTCCGAACAGCCGCGCCACCACCGGCCGACCAGCAACCTCCGCGAAAGGGCCCGCCGACTCCGTCGGCGGGCCCTCACGAACGATCGAGGCTAGGGCTTGAGCACCGCCAGTACATCGTCGAGCGAAACATCGGCGGGGTCACTCATATCGGAACCATCGAACGTCTGCCAGATATAGGAAGCCGTCCCGCTCTCCCGCAGCGGATGCAAGTCGGCAAGGTCCGGATCGTCTCGGAAGCTGTTGAACGCTTCTTCGGACTCCCATTCAACGAGGAACAGAACCTGCCGTGGCGCGAGGTCACCAGCTACGTTGTCCCGGAAACGGCCAAACGCCACCATTCGACCACCATATTGCGGAGCCGCTTCGGGCAAGCGACTGAAATACGCAAGGTATTTCTCCAAGTCGACCACGTCAAACATATTCAGGGCGTAAAACTTCTTCTTCCGCGAATTCGCGCTCATTACTAATACCCTCTCATTGTTGTTGACGATGACGTGAAGACCGAGGTCGCGGGAATCTGAGGACGCTTCCCTACTTGGCGAGCTGGGGGTACAGCCCTGCCAGGTCGCCGGCCAGACCCGCCTTGACCTGCCGGGAGATCTCGTCGGCGAGCACCTCGTGGGCGCCGGTCTCGACGCCGTCGAGGGCGAGGGAGGCGACATCACGGGGGTCGGACTTGGGCGCCTCCACGCCGGCCGCGAGGTCCGTGTCGACGTAGCCGACATGCAGTCCGGTGACGGCGATGCCGCGCGGCTGGAGTTCGAGGCGCAGGGAGTTGGTCTGCGACCACAGGGCGGCCTTGGAGGCGCTGTAGGAGCCGCCGAGCGCGATCCAGGACAGCACGGAGTGCACATTGAGGAGGTGGCCGCCGCCGTTGCGCTCGATGATCGGCACGAAGGCGCGGGCCACGAGGAGCGGGCCGTAGAAGTTGGTCTCGAACTCCCGGCGTACGTCGTCAATCGGGGAGTCGAGGAAGGACGCGCCGACCGAGGCACCGGCGTTGTTGATCAACACGGTGACGTCCTGCGCCTGTGCGGCGGCGGCCGCCACGGAGGCCGGGTCGGTAACCTCCAGCGCCACCGGGACCGCGTCCGGGTGCGTCACGCTGCGCGGATCGCGGGCCGTGGCGTAGACCTTGCCGGCACCGCGCGCGTACAGCTCTTCCACCAGGGCCTTGCCTATGCCGCGGCTGCCGCCGGTGACGAAGACGTTCGCGCCCTTCAAAACAGTCATGACTCTCCCCGGAGAATGAGAAACCGATCGGTTTCCAGAAGAGTAAACCGATCAGTTTCCCGACGCAAGCTCAAGCGTCAAGCCGAACCCCGCCGCATCGGCGGGTGCGCTCGGGCCGAGGTCCGGGGAGATCTCGTGAATGAAGAGAGGGCCCGGCTGCAGGTGCATCTGCCGAAGGCCGGGCTGCGCGACGGTCGGTGGGCCAGCCACCGCAGGGTCATCAACTTGATTCTGCATCGGAATGGACCGGGGTGCCGTTGAGGGATCTGCCTGCACTTTCTGCACGTTTCGGGAAGTGGAAGACCGTTTACGAGAGGCACAGATGCTGGTCGGCAGACGGCACCTGGGACAGGCTCTTCGCGGCCGTCCCGACCGACACCGACGCGGAGGGCCGCATTGACTGGTCCATGGTGCCCGTGGATTCCACCACCTGCCGGGGCTCACCAGCACGCGGCCGCGGCACGCAAGAAGACCCCGAGGGTGCCGGGAAAAGACGCACGCCCCGGCGGCACCGCCCCGACGAGGGTCTCGGACGCTCCCGGGGCGGCTTCACCAGCAAGCTCCGCCTCGCGGGCGAGGGCGGGTGACTCCCCAGAAGGGTCCAGCCATCCATGTGCACACACAACGGCTCCGCGCAGTCGGCCCTGGCACGGACGACCCCATGCCAAAGGTGGGCCACTTCAGTGCGGCACCTACCCGTCGCCGAGCGCCGTGCCCACAGCGTGCCCACAAGACCGGTAAACCACGGTCAACGACGGTGCGATCAGCCTCGTTCGATGAGCCGCGAGAAAGGTAACTGTGCAGGTCAGAGGCGTGGATCCGACCCAAGCGCCGTCGCTTGCCAAGCTGAGAGCGCGAGTTCGATTCTCGTCACCCGCTCCACTTTGAAACCCCAGGTCGGCGGCCTGGGGTTTGTTTGTTGCCTAGATCATGCTGGAGCGGATGCAGGCGACGCTCGGCAACGCGACCTCCTGCGCCGTATCCGGCCGGCCTTGCCCGCAGGCTCTAGTCGTTCCTCGTGAAGGTGCCGAGACCGGTCGTGTCGAGGTTCTCGACCCGGACCCTGTTGGCGCGTGCGCCGGACCCGACGGTGAAGGTCACGCCGGACAGGCCGACGGCCATTTCGCCGGTGGTGCGGTAGCTGAAGGTGTCACCGTCGTAGTGGCGCAAGGAGAACCGTTGCTTCTTGGGCCCAAGTTGCATGGTGAGTTCGTCCCCCTGGGCGCTGACGGTCATCGGGCCGTAGTAATCATTGGCGTACGTTCCGGTGTAGGCGCTGTTCGCCTTGGCGGGTGCGGGCGAGGCCGGAGGCTTGCTGTAGTCGACCGGCGATTGTTCCCCGTGCAGGGATTGCTTGAAGATCGGCCCGAGGAACGTCAGCCAGTCGACGGTCGGCCCGCCCGTCTGCGCGGTGTCGAGGAACGTGGACGCGATCGCCTCGGGCACGCCGATGGGCTCGCCGTTGGTCAGGACGACGATGCCGAGCTTCTCCGAGGGCAACAACGCGACGTTGGTGGCCGCCCCCAGCGCGAAGCCGCCGGAGTGGCCGAGCTTCAGCCTGCCCTGGTCGTCGTAGCTCACGTTCCAGCCGAGCCCGTAGAACCCGGACCTGCCCGCGGGCGCGTGCGGCGGCTCGGAGACCATGCGCGGCAGGTGGGTCTGCTCCAGCGCGTCGGCGTCGACGACTTGCCGCCCCTCGAATGTGCCGTTGCCCAGTTGCAGGCGCAGCCACTTCGTCATGTCCTCGGCCGTGGAGCTGGCCCCGCCCGCCGGGCTCTGGGCGTCCGCGTCGCGCACATGCTCGGCACGCCAGGTGTCACCGGTCTTCACATGCAAGGCGGCCTTGTTGTCCGCCTTCTCGTAGTCGGCGAAGGAAGAGCTGGTGGAGTCCATGCCGAGTGGCCGGTACAGCTTCTCGGCGGACAGCTTCTCCCAGCTGGTCCCCGCTGCTCGCGCGGCGGCGACTCCGGCTTCGGTCAGTCCGAAGTTGGTGTACGCGTAGTGGGCACGGAAGGGGGCCGACGGTTCGTAGCGGAGGTGGTCCAGGATGTACGAGCGGTCGTAGCCGAGGTCCTCCAGGAGGTCTCCGGCGTGGTCGGGCAGTCCGCTGCGATGCGCGAACAGGTCGGCCAGCGTGACATGGCCGGTGACCCACGGGTCCTTCAGCGCGAAGCCGGAGCTGTGGTCGACGACCGGGTCGTCCCAGCCGACGGTCTTCTCGCCCACGGCCGCGGCGACCACGGTGGAGGCAAGGGGCTTGGAGACCGAGGCGAGCTGGAAGACGGTGTCCGCTCCGACCTCGTCCTTCGTGCCTGCCTTCCGCACGCCGAACCCCTTCACATACAGCACCTCGTCGTCGTGCACCACGCCCACGGCGACACCGGGCACACCGGTGCGGCGCATGGCATCCCGTACGACCTCGTCCAGCTTGCTCACCGCGGCCTCGACCTCCGCCCGGGTGAGCTGTGGCGGTGGCTGGGCGGGTGGGACGGTGGGCAGCGGCGACGTCCCGACGGCCGCACGCCCGGCGACGGTGGTGTCGGCATCGGACCCGGTACAGCCGACGGCCAGTGCCGCTACCAGGCCCAGTGCCGCGGCGGAGCGAAGGGGGCGCGGGCATGCACTGTCGAGTCGGGACATGTCTTCCATGGAAATCCCGCCCCCGGCACCTGTCGCGCCTTGGCGAGCCGTTCGGGGGGTCCGGAATAACGCCGTCACGCTCGCCTGTTCAGGCCCAAGGCTGAGTCCCTGTGCACGGTGTCGTGCCCATAGTGTGCCCAAGAGAGCGGACAACCACGGTCAACAGCGGTGGGATCCGACACCACCTTCATCCCAGAGAGAAGGCATCTGCGCAGGTCAGAGCCATAGAGCCCACCCAAGCACCATCGCTTCCCAAGCTGAGAGCGCGAGTTCGATTCTCGTCACCCGCTCCAGGATGAAACCCCAGGCCAGCGGCCAGGGGTTTGTGTTTTCCCGACGGTTGTCCAGCAAGTTCCGGCCCGTCAGACGCCAGAATATTGGGCACGCAGAGGGCACCGGTTCCGGACGGCAGCCGTACGCGCAACGCCCCCAGTCTCGGAAGCCTGGCTTGACCTGGGGATTCACAGTTTGGGCCGGCACCTCTCCGCGTCAGGAGACCTCAGCCTGCTGTCCCTCCGCAAGTCTGAACGTCGTTGTGTGTACAGCGGCGGTGATGCTGACCGAAGTCCCTGAAGTCCGCATCACGGGTGCGGCGCGTGCAACCCGGGTTCTCTGTCGCAGCCTCGGCCCACCCACCACTCACGGACTCGGAGAGCGGTCCCGTCCAGAGCAAGGCGACCGGGGCCACCGTGCGCACCCTGTCCGGTGGCGCCACGCACGACGCGGTCCGTACGTCCTGGAACGGCAGGACGTCGACGGGCGCGTATGTGCCGAACGGCACGTACAGCTGGACGCTGACGGCGGCCCCGGCCGACAAGCTCGGTGCGTCGGCGACGGCGTCCGGCACGCTGAAGCTGACCGGTGGTGCCGCGGTGAGACGCGACCATGTCGGGTCGGACGGCATCGATGACCTGCTCACGCTCACTTCCCAGGGCGCACTCTCCTTCCATCGCGGCGACGGCGCCGGGAAGTTCTCGACGAAGACCTCGGCTTCGGGATGGCCGGCCTCGATCACTGTGGTGCCGTTCGGAGACCTGAACGGTGACCGCTGCAATGACGTGCTCGTGCGGTTCAGCAGCGGCGCACTGCGGGCGTACCGCCCGGGGTGCGGCAAAGCCCTGACGACATCCACGCCGTACACCACACTGGGCACTTCGGGCTGGAACCAGTACAACGTGCTGACCTCACCGGGCGACATCACCGGTGATGACCGGGCGGACCTGATCGCCCGCCAGGCGTCCACCGGTGACATCTACCTGTACAAGGCCACAAGCAGCGGAAAGCTCTCGGCACGAGTGAAGATCTTCTCCAAGTGGTCCGGTTACAAGAAGATCATCGGCGTCGGCGACCTCACCGGTGACGGGTACGGAGACCTGCTGGCGCAGGACACGTCGAACAGGCTGTGGCGGTATGTGGGCACGGCGACCGGCGGGTTCAGGGCGCGGGTCAAGGTGGCCGACAACTGGGGTGCCTCCTACAACGTCGTGGTGGGCGTCGGCGACATCACCGGGGACGGGAGGACGGACCTCGTCTCCCGCGACACCTCCGGCAAGCTGTGGCGCAACAACGGCGACGGCAAGGGCTCCTTCGGTCCTCGCAGCGGGATCGCCATTGGGTGGCAGGGCTACAAGGCCCTGTACTGACCGCCGCTGACAGATCGTGGCCGAGGGAGTGACAAACCCTTGACCACAGCGTCCGTGAGCTCACCGAGGCCGAGGCGTGGGCTCGTGATGTGCTGTCCGCGCGAAGCCTTCCGGTCTCAGCCACTCCGCAGATGACACTCGTGTGCAGTCGCACCGGCTCCGCTCACTCGCCCCGCGCGTCGACCAGCCCGGGAGGGCAGAGAGGCGAGACAGGCGCTGCACTCATTCACCCTGCGGGATCGTGCCCATAACGTGCCCTTCAGAGCGGAGCACCACGGTCAACAGCGGTGCCACCAAGCACTCACGCCTGCGGCGGTACAACGAATCCGTGCAGATCAGCAGCCATGTGGGTGCCCAAGCGCCGTCGCTTCCCAAGCCGCTGTGATTGATTACTCGTCGCGTGCCAGATTCGCGCCAGAACGCTGATCGTCTGGATCACTGGTGTCTGTATCTGGCATGACAGCAGCTTCCTGGCGTGCCTTGCGCACGCTCGCGTCGAGCCCGGCAGCAACTTCCTGTTGCCGCTCGTCGTCGCGTCGCCTTCCCGGTCACAGCGCCAGGGAGCTGGAGGAATGAGGATTTCGCCATGCTGTTCGGTCGATGAGCTGCATGCAAAAATGTCGCCCGTGACCGGATCGTCTTCCTCGCCTGTCGTCGACGGCACGCCTGGCAACCGCGGCCTGGGTTCCCGTGCCGCTGCCGTGCTTGTGTTCGGGTCCTCGGCCGCAGTCCTGGTGGTCGAGATCGTTGCTCTGCGGCTGCTGGCTCCCTACCTCGGCCTCACCCTCGAGACCAGCACCATGGTGATCGGCATCGCCCTCACCGCGATCGCCCTCGGCTCGTGGCTGGGTGGGCTCATCGCCGACCAGGTCAATCCACGTCGGCTCATAGCCCCCTCGCTCGGGGTGTCGGGAGCGGTCGTGGCGCTCACCCCCGCCGTGCTGCGCACCACCGCGGAGTGGGCACCAGCGGTGCTCTTGTTGATCGCGTCGCTGACCATCCTCGTGCCGGGCGCGCTGCTCTCCGCAGTGACGCCGATCGTGACCAAGTTGCGTCTTACCAGCCTCGCCGAGACCGGAACGGTTGTCGGCCGACTGTCCGGCGTCGGCACCGTCGGCGCCATCTTCGGCACCGTCCTCACCGGCTTCGTCCTCGTATCCCGGTTGTCGGTCAGCGGCATCCTGATCGGCCTCGGAACACTGCTGGTGGTCGGCGCGGCGCTGGTCGAGTGGCAAACGCGCGGGTGGAGCGGCACCCCGGCCCTCACCCTCGTGGTCCTCGCCGGCGGCCTCGCCACCACGGTCGCGCCCGGTGGCTGCGACACGGAGACCAAGTACCACTGTGCACGGGTCGTCGCAGACCCCGACCGGGGCAGCGGCCGCACACTCGTCCTGGACGGCTTGCGGCACTCCTACGTCGACCTCGACGACTCGACCTTCCTGGAGTTCGAGTATGTGCGCGCCATCGCGTCGGTGGTCGATGTCGCCTTTCCCGAAGGCGAACCGCTTGTCGCTCACCACCTGGGCGGCGGCGGGCTCACCTTTCCCCGTTACCTCGCGGCCACGCGGCCCGGGACGCGCAGCCTTGTGTCCGAGATCGACAGCGGGCTCGTGCGCATCAACCGCGACCAACTCGGGCTGAGATCAGGGGCCGGTATCGACGTACGCACCGAGGACGGCAGGCTCGGCCTGCGGCGACTGGACGCCGGCAGTCGTGACCTCGTCGTCGGCGACGCCTTCGGGGGCGTCAGCGTGCCGTGGCACCTCACTACGGTGGAAGCGATGACCGACGTACGACGGGTACTCAACGAGGGCGGCCTGTACGTCGCCAACCTCATCGATCACGGTGGTATGGCTTTCGCACGTGCCGAAGTAGCCACCCTCCGCGAGACCTTCGAGCACGTCGCCCTCGTCGGCGAACCCGCCGATATCGGCATCGACCCGACCGCCACCCCCGCGGGCGGCAATCTGGTGGTGCTCGCCTCCGACCGACCGGTCGATCTGCACGCGACCCAGGAAGCGCTGAACGCCCGGCAAGCGGGCTGGAAGATCGCCACCGGCGACGACCTCACCTCCTGGATCAGCGACGCCCAACTGCTCACCGACGACTACGCACCCGTCGACCAGCTCCTCCAGCCCTCCAGCACACGCGGCAGCCAGTGACCGGACACGCGTTGCCCACGCGTCACACGAACCCGACGGTCCACACCACTTGCTCCAGTAGCCGGGTCTCGGTCTCTCGCACTCGGGCCAGGAAGTCCAGGCTCCGTCCGGCCTCATGGGCGGTTTTCTCGAGCGGGAGGAACAGCAGCCCCAGTTTGAACTCCCTCACCTGACGGTCCAGTTCAGGGTCGGCGTCGAGAGTGCCGGCCGACGACTCGTGGAGGGCGCAGGAGTCGGCGAGGTGGTCGATGCGGCTCAGGACCATCCTCTTGTGTTCAGAGAGGAGATGGAACTTGCGGTAGTCCAGGCCCGCCGTCCCATTCCTTCACCTGGGCGAGGTGGAGGGCCAGATGGTCGTCCGTCTTCACCCCTCCACCCGAGCTGTCCGGTCGCCGCCGAGCACTCCTCCATGTGCTCTTGCAACAAAGCCCTTCCGGCCAACGCTCGCTTCCTGTGCTCGGCCGCTCGCCGACCACCCAGAGGAGCTCTCCACAGCTCCGAGCCGACGGCGTGCCCATAGCGTGCCCTCAGGACCGGTGAACCACGGTCAACAGCGGTGCGATCCCGCACTTCCGGGCGCCATACAAGAGCACGTATACCCAGGTCAGAAGGCACACGTCCCCAAGCGCCATCGCTTCCCAAGCTGAGAGCGCGAGTTCGATTCTCGTCACCCGCTCCATGAGGCCCAGATCATCGATCCGGGCCTTTTTGCTGTCCCGGGGGATCATTGCGTGCCAGACGGTTCACCGGAAGGCCGTGTCCCGGCGAGAGGCTTCCCAGGCTGGGCATGTGAACCCCCGGGCCAAGTGCAGAGCCCGTGCACGCAGCACTCTGGCCGCCGTTCCCCCAGGCCGGATGTCAGAGGCATGCGGCAGGATGTCGAAGGACGGTGCCGTCCCGGATCTGCCGGGGTCCGGCGAGGGAGCTCCGGGGGCGGACGATATGCCGAAGATCTCGAAAGGTCGGCGCGTGGGGCAGGCCGCCGTGAACGCGCTGCGCTCCCTGTTCGAAGAGCACGACCACATCGTTCAGGAAATTTCCGGGCAGAACGATTTCGGCGAGGACCTCTACGTCACCTTCACCCACAACGGGCATCTCACGAGCGACACGATCAAGGTTCAGGTCAAGGGTGGGAGCAGCCGGCGCCGAGGCAACGGCTACGCGGTGCGTGTCGACCAGCACGGCGACACCTGGGCGAACGGGAACATCCCCGTCTACTGCATGGTGTACGACCCTGACACCAGACAACTGCACTGGGCGAACGGAACCCAACAGCTCCGTCGGTCCGGTCCGCTGAGTCCGCCGCGCTTCATCGGCGTCAGCCCCAACGCGGTGCTGGACGACACCACCATGGAGTCCTTTGTCGCCCAAGCCCGCCGCTACGTCGGACGTTATCGAGATCGGCAGGCCGTCCTCACCCACCTCGGCGAGATGTCCGGCGTCGAATTCGACCCGGCGGACCACGTTCTGCACTTCGTCAACGGCTACGACGAGGACCTCATCTTCTGGAAGCGCCCGGGGGACCGTGTGGCGACGCTGCTGCTCAGCGCCCAGGACTGGGAACCGGTTCTCGTCACCCTGGAGTCCCTGATGCGCGGCCGGATCGACGTACCCGAGGAGATAAGAGGCGGTGAATCCCCGGACCCCGATCTGTGGACCGCCGAGGACCTGGAGCTGAGCCCGTCCGAGATCATGTGGGCCACCTCGTGCTTCATGTCCACCCGAGAGGCCGACGAGGGACCGGGGGACGACTCCGTCGGCCCCGTCGATTGCGCGGGGTGCCCTGACTGCACGGACGAGGGTCCTGTGGAGCACGGCCGGATCGAAGCCGACCTGCTCCACGACTACCTCCTCGCCCGTATCCTCGACCGGGTCGACGCCGAGCCCGACCTGATGCGGCGCTCGATCTTGGCCATGCGCGAGGACGGCGAACTCGGACCGGAGATCGTCGCCGAGCTCGGGCCTCTCGAAACTGAGCCCATTGTCGTCCGTCAGGTGAACAGGCTGGGCCGGGCGACGGTGTCGACGGTGGACGACATGGAGCCGGGGGCCTTCCAGCTGGCCGTCCTCTACCTCATACACCGCGTCTACATCGGCGGCCCCTCGCTCCCCCTCGACGAGCAGGTCCGCATCGTCTGGCGCATACCCGAGCCCACGGCATCCGGGAAGGCCGTCGAGAATGATCAGGCTCCGGCCGCCCGGACGTGACCAACCCGCTGAGTTGTCGGCAGAGTCGCACTCCGCGGTTGCGAGATCTCACCGTCGGGCTCCCAGCCGTACCGCCGCATGCGCTGTGCGTCCTTCGTACGGCCGGCCGACTGCAGCAGTTCCGCGTACTGACGCCAGGCGTACGGGTCACCGGTTTGCGACGTGCGGCGGAGCAAGTCGAGCGCCTCGTTCGTGCGTCCCGCGGTCTGCCGCAGGGCGTCCAACATTTCTCTCGTCCGCGTCCGCCGCCCGCTGGTACCACGTAGCGGCCTCCGAGGGCCTTCCCAGCTGTTCGTGCAGAGCGGCGACATGAGCCGCCACATTTCGTCGGCCGGCGTCGGCCTCCTCCTCGCACAACGCGAGTGCTTTTCCAAGTGGCCCTGCTGCCTGAGCGTCGCGGCGGTGCTTCCGTCCCGCTCCTAGTGGTCGCACTAGGCGACCTCCTCACCAGATCCAACAGGTTGGCCAACTCGCGCCGCACGGCATCGTCCTGCTCTTCCCCATCGACAAGACTCCAGAGGCGTCGCCGGAGTGCCGTGTCCACGATCAGATGCCTGAGCAATGCGCTCCATGCCCGGGGGGGATCTTCACGTCGTCCCCTCACCGGTGACGACGTGGGGCGCGTCATCAGAACCTTTTCCAAGCGCACGCCCTGAAGTGGGGCACCGTCTCTGCAAAGCGCCTCGGCTCAGACCTTCTCCGAACTCACGCGTGGGTGCTCGGCAGTGAGCAAGGCGATGTCTTCTACATCGGAAGTCAGGATCGTCACCTGGCCGGGATGCTGCAGGGCGGTCGCGCACAGCATGGCGTCGATTGCGTACTTGTGGCCGTGCAGTCCCGCTGCACGCAACAAAGCGGCCGCGGATTGCGCGACGGCCTGGGTCACCGGCTCGACACTCAGGCGGGACAGGGTCCACTTCAGTGCGGCTTCGTTGATCTTTGGGTGGATCACCTCGACCAGTACCGCTGCTGAGGTGATCACGGGCAGGTCCGCGTCGCGAGCCGCCGTCAGCCACTCGTGGATTTCCCGATCACGCTGTACGGCCTTCGCCAGGCCCTCGCTGTCCAGGACCAGGGCACCGCTCACGCGGCCGCCCCGGCATTTGAGGCCCCGCCGGTGAGCCGGGCACGCTTGGCCGCCACGGCCTCGGGGTCGGCCGGGCCGTGCACCCTGTCGAAGTCCGCGATCAGCTCGTCCAGGTTGTCCCGCTCGATCTGCCGCTGGGCCGCCTTCTCCAGGTACGCCGATACGCCCCGCTTGCCGACCCGCTCACGGATCGCCTGCAGAGTTCCGGCGGTCAGTGTGACGGAGATGCCACTGGTGGGGCCGTCGCCGGGCAGGAAGTCAACGTCGTCATCAGCCACACCACCCAGTATGCCATTAAAAATGGCATACTGGGTGGTGAGTGCACCACGAGGTTCTCCCAGCAGAGGACGGAGCAACCCGGTGCTGTGCAGCCGCAACGCCCCCTCGGCAGCCAGCCCCGCACCGGGCGGACCGCGCCTGCTTGTGCCCTCAGTGGCGCCGGTCTCCCCCTTCTGGGATTCCGTGCCCTCTGCGTGCCCGTAAGAGCGGAAACCACGGTCAACAGCGGTGCAATCCGACGCACACGACCACTCCAAGATCCGGGTATCCGCACTGGTCAGAGGCATGGGGTCGGTGCAAGCGCCGTCACTTTCCAAGCTGAGAGCGCGAGCTCGATTCTCGTCACCCGCTCCATGATGAAACCCCAGGTCACAGCGTGCGCTCGAAGATTGGGCACGTGGAGGGCACAAACGCTGGTTGAGACCATGCCGGGACTGCCCCCCATAGCGGCGCACACTGCTGACCTTTGGTTTCACGCCCGAGCAATGCAAGATCACGTAGAGAGCCCTCAGCCTGCCGCGCGACCGATGCTGACGCCCATGCGGGCATCCACGTCCCTCTGGACCAGCCCCTCCATGGTTTTCCAGTCCTGCGAGACCTTCTTGGGCATGCCCCTCCTCAGTACCTCGGGTCGCGGTGTTGTCGCGGTGGCTCTGCTCAGCCAGCGGAATCGAACAAGTGCCGTTCTGGGAAGTGCACTTGGCCCAGCCGCCGGCCGGGTTACCGAGGGGCGCGACGGAGCAGGACTTCATGATGTCGGCCGCCCGGGCGCGCCACCGAAGGAGGCGTTGGTGCAGGCGGTGCTGCCGATCGCCGTCTCGTACGTGTAAGTTCCGGCGCCGTAGGCCACCGCGCGGGTGCCGGTGAAAGTGCAGGTGCCGCCCTCGCTCGCGCACCGGCTGAAGCGCGGCGCAGGGGTTCGGTACCTGGCGCCCGGGCCTCACCCCAGCGCGGACTTCACCAAGGAGGCCGCGGCCTTCATGCCGGCCTCGTTCGGGTGGTATGTGGTCCGTCCCGAGGCCGGCTTGTACTTCTCCACCCACGGGTCGGCCGCGCAGGCGTCGTGACCGTGGCTGGCGGTGGCGAGGCGGACCAGGGTCGCACCGGTGTCGTTCGCCGCGGTGATGGTCGCCTGCGCCAGGCGTTGGGCGACGGTGCGCTCGAACACTCGCTGGTCGGCGGTGAGCGGTACACCGGCGCAACCACCGGTGTCGGGCAGGAGGGTGGAGTAGCTCACCAGGAGGACGCGGGCCTGCGGGGCCCTGGCGTGGACGGCGTTCACGACGTTCTCGATCCGCTGGCCCACCGCGCCGAGGGCGGTGTTGATCGCGGCCTGGTCCACGGTGCCGCAGTTCGTGCCGCCGCTGTTCTCGCAGGAGTACGTGACCATGCTCCCCAGGTAGTTGACGTCGTTGCCGCCGATGGTGATCGTGACCAGGTCGGTCCCGCTGTTCACGGCGTTGATCTGCGGCGGCTGCGAACCCTGGTTGGTGGTGAGGATGTTCGCCGTCGTGGCACCGCTGCAGGTGACGTCCGTCAGGTTCGCCCCGGTGTCGCGGGCCACGATGCTGGCGTAGTTGTTGGCCGACCGGCTGCATGCCGCCGCCCCGCCACTCGACTGCAGCGGCGGAATGCTCCTGATGGCTGTCGCGTGACAGAACCGCTCGACGTCATCCCCGCCGACGTACTCGCCGCCGCCGCACGCGACGGGCTGCTGGTCGGACGACTCGGCCTGACCGACGCGCAGGGCGGGCCCCTGTGCGGACGCGTCGAGCCCCCGCACATCACCTGGACCGCCGCACGCGCCGGCTGAAGAGCGGTTGCATACCGTCCCTCGCCGGCATCGCCTGCGCGCCACCCGCGGTCAGTGCTCACCGGTGGTGAGACTGAGCGAGACACAGCGATTCTCGTGGCGGCAGGCGCGGCACGATGTCGTCGCCGTACGGGCGGAACGCGGCCGGCAGCCTGGCGAAAGGGCCTGACCGACGAACTGGCCACCCGTCCGGTTGACGACGCGGGGTGCTCACGGGAGCCGCCGTGGCTGCGGCCGTCGGCGTCGTACCCTTCTGGCCGATGTGACCTTCATCGCGGTAGTGGGGTCTCGGCGGGGTACCCGTTGCCCCATCCGCTGATGACGATGGCAGCGGCGCATGGCTCATCGACGGAGGTCATGGCGCTGTGGCCGGAAGCGCTCGGCAGGAACACTGCATCCGCGCGGATCAATATCTGTATCCGTGAAGTGAGAAATAGGTGCGGCGCACAGCGAGTATTCCTCGATCACCGACCCTGGCGGAATTATTTCCCGCGCAGGGCCGATCGCGGCATGCTAATGTCGATCTCAGTTGCAGGTGTGGTTGCCAGAAGGTCATTTTCCGACGGGTTAATCAGCACGGCGACGCGGAATCCGCACAGGGTGAATTCCGCACATCGTCTCCGAAGGAGAAATGACATGGCTACTGGCACCGTGAAGTGGTTCAACGCGGAAAAGGGCTTCGGCTTCATCGAGCAGGACGGCGGCGGCGCCGACGTCTTCGCCCACTACTCGAACATCGCCACCCAGGGCTTCCGCGAGCTGCAGGAAGGCCAGAAGGTGTCGTTCGACATCGGGCAGGGCCAGAAGGGCCCGACGGCCGAGAACATCGTTCCTGCCTGACACCGGCGGCAACGCATACTTCGCAGCTGGGGCCCGCACCTTGGGGTGCGGGCCCCAGCTCGCTGCATTTCAGGGCGCATGACGGGAAGGCCTCACCGCATCACCGAACGGTGACGCATTCCCCCGTCGATCCGAATCGGCGCCCATCACCTCCGGCCCGTTCTCGCGATTCTCTGCGCCGTTCATTTTGCTGCGGAATCTCCTTGCTACGTGCCCACGTGCTCACATCGAGGAAAGGTTCCGCTTGAACCGCGCACGCACCGCACGCACGACCCGCACAACCCGCACCGACGACCGCTCCCGGGGTTCTGCCGCCCAGCGCTCGGGAGCGCCGCGGCGTTCCCAGAGCTACGGACGTCGACAGGCCGCACCCCAGGGCGAGTTCGCGCTGCCGAAGACGATCACGCCCGCGCTGCCCGCCGTCGAGTCGTTCGCCGACCTCGCCCTGCCGGCGCCGTTGCTGGCCGCGCTCGGGCACGAGGGCGTGACCGTACCGTTCCCCATCCAGGGAGCGACCCTGCCGAACTCCCTCGCCGGACGTGACGTGCTCGGCCGCGGTCGTACCGGATCGGGCAAGACCCTCGCTTTCGGTCTTGCGATGCTGGCCCGTACAGCGGGCCGGCGCGCGGAATCACGGCAGCCGCTTGCCTTGGTCCTCGTCCCCACCCGCGAGCTGGCCCAGCAAGTGACCGACGCGCTCACCCCGTACGCCCGCTCCGTGCGCCTGCGGCTGGCGACCGTGGTCGGCGGGATGTCCATCGGCAGGCAGGCCGGGGCGCTGCGGGCCGGGGCAGAGGTCGTCGTCGCGACGCCGGGTCGGCTCAAGGACCTCATCGGCCGTGGCGACTGCCGGCTGGACGACGTCGCCATCACCGTCCTCGACGAGGCCGACCAGATGGCCGACATGGGCTTCATGCCGCAGGTCACCGCCCTGCTCGATCAGGTGCGGCCCGAAGGACAGCGGATGCTCTTCTCCGCCACCCTGGACCGCAACGTCGACCTCCTCGTCCGCCGCTACCTGACCGACCCGGTAGTCCACTCCGTCGACCCCTCCGCGGGAGCGGTCACCACGATGGAGCACCACGTACTCCACGTGCACGAGGCGGACAAGGACCGGACGACCACCGAGATCGCGGCACGAGACGGCCGGGTGATCATGTTCCTGGACACCAAGCACGCCGTGGACAAGCTCACCAAGCACCTGCTGAACAGCGGCATCCGCGCCGCGGCCCTGCACGGCGGCAAGTCCCAGCCCCAGCGCACCCGGACCCTCGCCCAGTTCAAGACCGGACATGTGACGGTACTGGTGGCGACGAACGTCGCCGCCCGCGGCATCCACGTCGACAATCTCGACCTGGTCGTCAACGTCGATCCGCCCACCGACCACAAGGACTACCTGCACCGCGGCGGCCGCACCGCCCGCGCCGGCGAGTCCGGCAGCGTCGTCACCCTCGTCACCCCCGGCCAGCGCCGCGGCATGAGCCGACTGATGGCTTCGGCCGCCATCACCCCCCGGATCACCCCGGTACGTTCGGGTGAGGAGGAACTGAGCCGCATCACCGGCGCCCAGGCCCCTTCCGGAATTCCCGTCGTCATCACCGCCCCCGTCGCGGAACGCCCCCGCCGCGCCGGGTCGTCCGCGGCTTCCTCGCCCCGAGGCCGCCGCGCCCGCCCCGCCCAGGGGCACGCCACCGGACGAGCGGGGCGGCGCAGGACGCAGCGGCCCGCCTTCGACCCGGCTGCCTAGAGGCATCGATCAGAAGCTCACCCATCCCCGAGGAGACAGCTTTGACACCGGTACAGACGCGGCGGCAACGAACGGTTCCCTCCCCCCGGAGCGCAGTCGACGACATGGACGCGGCCGGGCCCCGGGTCCGGGACGACATGACCGTCGAGGTCGCCCTGGCCGTCATGGCCAGTGCCGGTGTCGAGTACCTCCTCCTGTGCGACGGGGACGACGAGTGCACGGGCTCGATCACCAGGGCCGAACTCGCCGTTCACCGCCGCGGTTCCACGTACACGGACCGGCTCCGTCTACGGGACGTCCTCGACGGACCGTTCACCTCGCCCGCCCCTCGGCCCGTCGCCGTCGGGGAACACGGGCGCGCCCCGGGCCTCCTCGCCCTCTGCCGCTGACCCGCCTCACCCCGGTCAGCCGCCTCACCCCGGTCAGCCCGTTCTCCTTCTCTCTGTGAGGGCATCATGCGCTGTGTCATCGCCCGGTACCCGTTCGACCTGACCAAGAGCGGAGTGCTGGCCTCGATGAGGGGCGTCACGCCCGAGATCGTCACGGGTGAGTCCGTGACCATCGGCCGCCGCCGCTACCCCGTCAAGCAGGTAGGCGAGGTCATCACCCGACAGGACCGCCGCGACTTCTCCGGCGGCGAAGTCATCCGGGCCATGACCCGCCTCGGCTTCACCTGCCATGCCCGCCCCGACGCCGCGCCCGTGCGTGTCCCGACTCCGCTCCAGACCGCGTCGACACTGCTCGGCGCCGCCTCCATGGACGTGTGAGGCCGGGCGGCAAGCCGCCATCAGGATTCCCGTGAGGGCCCTGCCGACATGTGTCGGCAGGGCCCTCACGGCCGTTTCGACGCCCGTTCTCCGCGACTGGACCGCCGGCCACAAGGGCCTGCGTCACCCGTTGTTGCAGGTCACAGGCTATCTGTTCCCCCAAAGAGCTGAAATCTACTCTTGCCAGAGTAGACATTGAGCTCTGGCACGGTTAGCCTTTTTCTCGTTGACACCGGTCAAGCGAAACCCGGCAGACACGAACTGGCGGGTTGCAGTACATGAAGTTCGCAGGCCAGTGCGGCTCTGGAGTCCCGAAGCCAAGTGTTCGTAGAACGGTGACGGGACTGAGGGCCGCACTGGGCGGCCCGCAGGTCGAGGGGCCGCCGACAGCAGTACCGCAGTACCAGTTCACCAAGCGGTTGGTTCAGAGGAAGGACGGAGGACACAGACGCCATCAGGATCGCCCGGCCCGGGAAGCACTCGGCCGGGTACCGCAAGACCCAGGATTGGAAGGTGGTCCCCGGTCACGCAGCCGCGATCCCCGCATCCCCCCTTCTGCAGGGCTGGTAGCGGAAACAGACGGTCGGCACAGCAATAGGGCCGACAGATGGTGTTGAATTTCCTTCGGGGCCCTGGTGCCGTACGGCACCAGGGCCCCTCGACGCGTTGCACAACGAGGTGACATGACAGCAGATATCCCCCTGAGTGATCGTCTGGACGACGACGACTACCCCGCATACACGATGGGGCGGGCCGCCGAGATGCTCGGAGCCACCCCGGCTTTCCTCCGAGCCATCGGTGAGGCCCGTCTGATCACTCCGCTTCGCTCGGAGGGCGGACACCGCCGGTACTCCCGCTACCAACTGCGGATCGCGGCGCGCGCCCGCGAGCTCGTCGACAGGGGCACCCCGATCGAGGCTGCATGCCGCATCGTCATCCTTGAGGACCAGCTCGAGGAAGCTCAGCGCATCAACGCCGAGTACCGGAGCCGTGCCGAGCACGAGGCGCCCCACAGCTCCCTTCCCGGTGACAGCTGATCACGTGGGCGCGTGCCGGTCGGCTCGAACACGCGCGACGCCCGATCGCCCCTGAGCGCCCGCCTGGGACAGCAGGTCGTGCCCCGCGGGTCAGCCTCCCGGCAGCGGGCGGCGGCAGCTTCCGCGGTCGACGGCGGTCTTGGCGCCCGCGAAGATCACCAGTCGGACTCCCCCACTACGGCGCCGTGCCCCCAGCGTGCCCGTAACAGGGGACGACAACGGTCGACAGCGGTACGAGCCGGGACTCACACAGCGCTATCCGCAAGCCACATAAGTGCAGGTCAGCGACCACGTGGCCTTCCAGGCGCCGTCGCTTGCCAAGCTGAGAGCGCGAGTTCGATTCTCGTCACCCGCTCCATGGCAACCCCCAGGTCAGCGACCCGGGGGGGGGTTATTTGCTGTCTAGTCCAATTTTGTGAGACCGCAGGCCGCAAGCAGGAGGGGCAGCTGAGAACCGGCGCCGTACTCGCCCCGCTTCTTCGCACAAGCATCACTCGCAGCACATCTTTCTGATCAGCGGCGGAGGTAGTGCGGATCACCTGCTCGTCGCCCTTCACCAGCGGGCGGACGAGCTCCCTGCGCTGTCGACGAAGTCGCACCGCAGCACCGGTGCGTACTCGTGGTAGCGCCTCGCGGGTGGCGTATCCGATCAGCGACTTCTGCGTTTTATTTATCGTCCGTCCGGACGTGTTGCGCGTCATCGCACTCGGCGCGCACAAAGTGGGGGGAGGCTTGGTGCGCATCACCATCGATTCTGACGAGCAGGACGACACCGGCGTGGCGGTCGCCGATCTCTATGGCTGGCTGCGTGGCGACACGGAGTTCCGGCGGGAGGTGGAGGCGCTCAGTCTCCAGAGCCGTGGCGAACCAGGCGCGATGGGCGCGAGGGACATCATCGAGCTCGTGCTGGACCAGGGAATCGCAGCGCTGAACCTTGCGGTGGCATACGCCACCTGGCGTGCGGCGCGTCCTTCCGCGCCCGCGGTGACCATCACCTTCCCCGGTGGGGCCTTAACGGTCCAGGACGGGAACGAGGAGACCGTGCGGCGCATCGTCGAGGCGCTTCGCACCGCCGTGGAAGCCGAGTCCGGGGCTGCGTCGCAGACGGCGGGTACCGCCGAAGCCACAGGTACTGCAGGGGGGACCGCGGAAGGCCAGTAATGCACCTGCCCGATACCGCCACATCGCGAGCCGTCATCATCGGCGTCTCGGACTACACGGAACTCGGCGCTCTGCCGGCCGTCGCCAACAACGTGGCCGACATGGGTGCCCTCTTCACCCACGGTGATCTTTGGGGCCTTCCCAAGGAGCACTGCACCACACTGCTCAACCCCGCCACCGGCGGAGAGGTCCTGGAGGCGGTCCACGACGCCGCGGCCGAGACGCGCGACACCTTCGTGCTGTATTTCGCCGGGCACGGCCTGCTCTCCCGCCACTCCGAGCTCTGCCTCGCACTGCCGGACACCCACCCCGATCGGCTCTACCGCGCCCTGGAGTTCTCCAAGCTGCGGAACTTGATGCTGGACGCGGGCGGCGGGGCACGCAACAAGGTGGTCATCGTGGACTGCTGCTTCAGCGGGGCGGCGCTGGAAGGCCACATGGGCCCCGCGGTGGAGATGGCGGATCACGCCGAAGTCGACGGCTCCTACGTCATGACCGCGTCCGCGGAGAACAGACCGTCGCTGGCACCCCCGGGCGAGCGCTTCACTGCTTTCACCGGTGAACTGCTCAGGGTTCTGTCCGAGGGGATCCCCGACGGCCCAGAACTCTTGGACATGGAGACCATCTACAGGTCCGTGCTGGGTGAGCTGCGGGCGAAAGGCCATCCCATTCCGCAGCAGCGGATCCGCAACGGCGGTCGCTCCATCACGCTCGTACGCAACCGGCGGGGGCTACGGCTCCCCCTCCCCGCTGTGCACGAGCACGTGGACCTGCCCTCCAGCCACGCCAACGCCTTGCGCGACACCCCCGCCGAACTGGCCGGTTACGCCGAGGACTTGCGTCATCGCCGCGCGGAGGGGCAGGCCGACCAGCTCCTCGCGGCCGCCGCAGCCCGCTGGCCCGTCCAGGAGGTCGCGGCCCTCTTGCTGCATCTGGAGAGAGCGGACCGGCGGGCTGAAGCCGGACACGTCTGCACGGGCCTCTCCTTGCGACAGGCGTCCGATGCCGTCGGGTGCCTGCTCGTTCTGACCCGGCTGGGCGCTGACACTCTGGCCGACGAGGTGCTGTCCCGCCTGGCGTGCCGGAACCCGGCCGATGTGGCGGCGAGCACCCTGCTGCTCGTGCGGGAGCAACAGACGGCCGCCGCGGTCCGGCTGATCTCACTCGTCATGATCCGGCAGCCTCCGTTGGACGTGACGCGGCTGATGGAGTCCCTGCAGGGGAAAGTCAGGAGTGAGGTCCTGTATCAGGCGCTCGACGCGATGTGGACGGAGCGCTCGGCGGAGGAGACGCTCACCATCGCGGATCTGTTGCGAGCCGCCGGAGTGAAGGGCCTCGCCTTCCGGCTGTTCCGGCGCCTGCCGGCCGCCCTCGCCGCCGTGAAGTCCCAGCAGGAGATCGCCTTGCTCCTGCGGGAGATGGTGGACAGCGGCCACTTCGACGGCACCCGGGAACTCCTCGGAGCCCTGCTCAATGGAGGACCCGCGCCACTCCACCAAGTGCGTTGGGCCTTCGCGCTGCGGTCTTTGGATCTCGACTGGGCCGACCAGGCCGCCCGCGAGGCCGTAAGCCGGGCCACCCCCGAACAGGTGCTGGACGCCGCGGCGCAACTGCGCCGTGACCACCCGGGCAGACTGCTGGATCTGTTCCTGTGGGCGAGCGAGGGGCGCGACGCCTGTGATGTCGTACGCCTCGCCGATGCGCTGCGGGACGTGGGACGTCCGCTGGACAGCCAGCGACTGCTGGAGACCACCGCGGAGCGCGGGCCCGTCGTGGCCGGGCTGCTCGTCGCTGCGCTCCGGGGCTCCCCACACAGTGAGCCCGAGCGGCTCCTCAAGTGGTTGGCGCGGCAGCCCGCTGTCTTTTCCGCAACCGCCGCCCTGACCCTCCGGGACGCCGGACTCACGGACGATGCCGGGACCCTCGTCGCCGCTGCTCGGAACCGCCCGCAGAAGGAGGTACTGGAGGCCCTCGTGCCTCTCACCGACGCCATGGGCATCGACGTCCTGCACGCGGAAGTCGCCGCTCACGTACCGGGGGCACGGCTCGAACCGCTGCTCGGCCACCTCTGGACGAACGGCCGCCTGGCGGAGGCCGATCGACTGCTCGAACTGCTGGCAGACGGGACGGGGACCGCCCTCGAGGACCTGCTCAGCGCCGCGGCCCAGCGCCACAAGGGGTGGTCGCAGCTGGTCAAGTTCCTTTTCCCTGCCATGGGACGCCTGACTGGCACCGCCGTTGTCCGCGTGCTGCGTTGCTTTGCCGACAGACCGTCGTCGCGGCGCAGGAAACTGCTCCTCGCCATCGGCCGGATGCTCTACGAAGCACCACCCGAGGGACTGGCCGGACTCATCCGCCATGTGCGCGAGCAAGGCGGGCGAGAGGCACTCGGTCTGCTGGACGTGCTGGTCCAGGAGCTCTTCAGCGATCTTCCGGGACCGGATGCCGGGCGCTTGTACGCAGCGCTGGCTCCCGTCGAGGGGTTGGATGTCCAGACAGGGGTGGCTTGTTTGGCGGACCGACTCGACTTCCTGGAAATTCTCCAGGATTCGGCGATTCCAGAAGCCGCCGCCACTCGCCTGTGGAAGCTGCGAGCCCAACGGGTCGGGCAGGCACAGGCGTGGCGGGAACAAGGGCGGGACGCCGACGCGGTGCGGGCCTGGCAGGAGTGGTCTTCGCCGGGGAACACACGTCACGGCGTTGGCCGTCGGATGGCCCCGGAACGGCTGAGGCAAGCAGGGCGCGAGCTGTCCCCTGCGTCGTTGTCCGACCTTCTGAGCCTCCTGGAGACCACGCCCGACGCAGCAAAGCACATGGAGGCCGTGTTCCTGGGGCTGAGCTCACGTCAGGACTCGGACAGAGAGGTAGCGCACGTCGTACAGGCGCTCCATGCTGCGAAGCGGCAGCAACAGATCAGACGTCTGAGCATCTGGATGGCTGAGCAGAACCGTCCCTGGCAGGTGGCCAAGATGGTGCGCTCGTTGCGTGACCTCGGCATGGAAGAGACCGCTGAGGAGCTGATGGGCCACTTCGACGCAGACCGAGGCAGCCGTGGTCGAGCCCCGGCAAGAATCCGTCCGGCGAGGAACGAGGACGAAGGACTCTCTGCGAAGAAGCCTCCGGCACCTGCGTCAGCGTCGCCCCCACTCCCCTCCGGTGGCGACGCCACACGAACAGACGACCCACGTGAGGACAGTGCGCAGCCCGCCGGCGGCACTGCTGCCGGGGGCGGCGAGACCGTGCCCAAGGGGATGCGGTGGCGTGTGCTGTCAGTGACGGTCGCAGGCGTTGTCGGGGTGGGCCTGGGGCTCGAGTTGCTGCTGGTTCCCGGGGGCTCCAAGAGCCCGGCAGGCCATGGGGCCTCGCCGTCGTCATCGTCGGCCTCACCGACCCGCACCGCGCTGCCCGGTCGGCCGGCCGCAGATGACGTGGCCGACATCGGCAGCCAGCCGGTCAACACGGCAGCGATCATGGAACTGAGGGCATGCACCGGCACCGACATCACCGTGCGGCTGGCCTCGGTTCGCAACAGCTACGCCGACGACGACCCGCACCTGAAACTGACGGTGCGGGCGGACACCGGTGTCGGCGGCTCGTTGCCGTGCCGGATCAACCTCAGCCGTACGAATGCCTACCTCTTGGTGACCCGAGCCGCGGCCTCCGGGGAGATGTGGAGGTCATCTGCCTGCACGTCCGGCCATGACGGGCAGCGCTGGGTACAGCTTGCGCGCAGCAAGCCCGTCACCGTCGACTTTCACTGGGACCGCACGTCCAACACCAAGGGCTGCGACCAGGCCGGGACCGCCTCCTCCGACACGTACCTGGCCGAGGCGGTTGTGCTGAATGAGAAGGCGACAACAAGCTTCGTCCTTGAACAACTGGAACAACTGGAACAAGAAGTGGCCGCCTCATCGTCAAACACTCCGTCGCCCAGCCGATCCGCGTCCACAGCCCCCAGCGGCTGGGGCGGTGGCACCACCAACGTCGGTGGCACCACCAATGGGGGCGGAAACGACGAGAAGTCCGCCACGCCAACTCAGAGCGCCTCTGATCAGCCGACAGAAACCGCCGAACCAACCAGCACCGACAGCGGGGGAGGCAACGGCGGCCTATTCGGCGGCGCCGACGGCGGATGAGCGAGCCGGTCATGTGTCGGACGTACCGACTGGTCGAGCTCGTCCGGGACGACGCGCTCTCGGAGCGGGCACATCCAGGGCAAAGCTCAACGGAAAACACCACGGACCAGCGATAACCACCGAGCATGGTTGCCCCGGTCCGCCCGCAGTGTTTCCGATGCAGCCGGAACGCACGCACAGGATGTCCCCGGGGCTGAGACGGAACCTTGTCAGATCGCGGGCGCGGAGCGAACCTTGGCCGGCAGGCGTGTGTAGGACGGACCAGCCATGATGTCGACCAGTTCTCCCAGCGGAACCCGACGCCAGTCATGAGGTAGCCCGTCGTACGAGAACACGGTGGTTGTCGGCAACGGGCCGCACGAGAGCGCATCGACCGCGCCGTCCACGGCTTTCGTTCGACCGCAAGATGGCCCACACTCTGACGCCCGAGGCGGAATCCGGTCCCTCGTCGCCATGCGCGCAGGTCATGTCCCTGGACGTCTGGCTCATGAACGGCGCCTACAACACCCCGGTCGCCCCCGCCGTGTACGACCCGCCGCGCCCGACGGACGTCGACGCCCTCGCCAACCATGACTTCGCCGCCGGGGACCTCACCGGATGGACCGTCGTCTCGGGCACCACCTTCAGCGACGCCGGCGTGACCACCCGCACCGACCGGGGCTGGGGCTGGAGTGGACCCTTTTACCAGGCCGAGACGGAGGGCGACGCGTCCGGCCACCACCCGTGGTGCTCAGCGCCAGTCGTCGATCACGTAGGCGTCGGGGTGGCTGTAGCCGGGTTCGTTGGGCCTGTGCATGGCCACGCCCTGCAACCAGGTGCGGAAACCGCGGTCGACCATTCGCCGGTAGGCATCCTGGCGGGCCAGGTTCATTCCGGCGTCCAGTTGCCCCAGGCCGCGCTCGGCGGCGAGCCGCTCGCACGCGGTGAGCAGTCGTTCGAACCGGTCGGCCGCCTCCGGGCCAGGACGCACGGCGCCGAATTTGACGAAGCACACGTCTTCTCCGGCCTCCGACCCGGCTCCGCAGTGGCAGACGGCCAGGCCATCGAGCTCTGAGCCGGCCCCCTGGAGCAGGATGGTGTCACCGAGTCCCTGCGCGTGCGTGGCAACGATCTCGCGTTCCACGCTCAGGCCCTCGAACACGGCCCCGGTCAGTGTGCGACAGAGGCTCAGGGCGTCGAGCCGCCCGGTGGCGGGAAGCTCGCCGTACAGCACTCGGCCGGGGACCGCGGCACTGCCTGCGACCTGCTTCTTCATGATGGCTGTGAGGAATCGGGGCCAGAAACCGTACCGGCGGTAGAGCTCAAGGTGCTTGGGACTGTGCGAGAAGGTGAACAGGCCCAGGTGTCGGTTCTCCCAGGTCTCGAAGCAGTCCATGACCGGCTCCATGAGGCGCCTGCCGACGCCCTGGTCCCACAGGTCCGGACGTACGCTCAGCGGGCCGAAGTACCCGACGCTGCCCCAGTTGACGGCGAAGTTCGATCCAACGACTTCGCCCTCGACCGTCGCTGCGAAGGCCGCCTGTGGATCGGCCGCCCAGCGAGTGCGGACGTAGTCGGCGGTCCCGAAGAACGTCTTCGGCTCGGGAGCCCCGAGGAACGTCCCGAAGGCGACCCTGAAGACCTCGTCGGCCCGATCCAGGTCCGCCTCACCCAGCGGGCGGACCGACACAGGGCCCGTGCCACTCTTGCGCTCCCCTGCCGGTGGGATCATCGCTCTCTCCTTCCCGACCTCCTGTTTCATCGCACCACGGGCGTGCGCCGCAAGCGAGGCGGAAGGTCCACCGGTACCCAGGAACCGAGGGCCGGCCGGTCTGCCCTGCCTGTCCGCCGGGAACTGCAGCAGTCGCGGGTACCGAGGCCCAGGACGGCCACCCCCTGCCCGGACGGGGAGTCAGTCGACGGGTGCTGTCCGTTCTCGTGAACATCGACTCGGCCCTCACCCGCTCCACGTGCCCCAAGCCGCAGCAAAGCGGCCCCATCGACGATGCCGAGACCGCCGCGCAGCTCACCAACCAGCTGCGCGCGCACGGACACAAGGGTCGCTGACATGCTGGTCACCATCGACCGCTCCTCACCCCTGAGCCTCGCGGAGCAGATCGCCGCCTCGGTTCGCCGCACCATGGCCGACGGCAGACTCCGCAAGGGCGACCGTCTGTCGCGGCACTCCGGGACGATCCGCACCGGCGCCCGGCCAGTAGAGTTGCCTCGGTCCTGGGCCGGCTGCCTGCCGTGCCCGTTCCCATGGTGCGGGATGCCGTTCCGTGGCCACGTGACCATCAGCCCTGTCGGGGTCGACGAAGCCCCCGGCGAAGACCGTAGTCCGCAGGAGAGAGCGAGCGCATGCCCATGATGCCCGGCGTCGCCGCTGCCTGCCCACCATGATCCTTCGCCCCGGAGCAGCGACCGGACTCCCTCGTGGGTCGCTTCGCCGCTGCCCCCTGACGTCGATCCGCCGTTCGCGGACTTCGTGACCGGCCGCCCCGGTCTGCCACGCCTTCCTGCGCGCCCGCCGTGATGCCGGGTGTGCCCGAGCACGACAGGTTCCCCTCGTCTTGTCTTCCTCCGTACTGTCCCCGGCCGCCTGGCTGCGCGGCTCCCGACGACCGTCCTGGCTGTCCGACCCGAAGGTGCTGCGCACCGAGGTGCTGGGCGGTCTCGTGGTCGCCCTGGCGCTGATCCCGGAGGCGATCTCCTTCTCGATCATCGCCGGAGTCGATCCGGCCATCGGCCTGTTCGCCTCGTTCACCATGGCCGTGACCATCGCGATCGTCGGCGGCCGCCCGGCCATGATCTCCGCGGCCACCGGTGCCGTCGCCCTGGTCATCGCCCCGCTGAACCGCGAGCACGGCTTCGGGTACCTCGTCGCCGCCGTGATCCTGGCCGGCGTCTTCCAGATCGTCCTCGGCGCGCTCGGAGTGGCCAAACTGATGCGGTTCGTGCCCCGCAGCGTGATGGTCGGCTTCGTCAACTCCCTCGCCATCCTCATCTTCATGGCGCAGGTGCCGGAGATGACCGACGTGCCGTGGGCCGTCTATCCGCTGATCGCCGCCGGTCTGGCCCTCATGGTGTTCTTCCCCAGGCTCACGACGGTGGTCCCGGCACCGCTGGTGTCGATCGTCATCCTCACCGTCATCACGGTCGCGGCCGGCATCGCGGTGCCGACCGTCGGCGACAAGGGAGACCTGCCGTCCTCCCTCCCCGTGCCCGGCCTGCCGGACGTGCCGTTCACCCTGGACACGCTCACCACCATCGCCCCGTACGCGCTCGCCATGGCGCTGGTCGGCCTGATGGAGTCGCTGATGACGGCCAAGCTGGTCGACGACATCACCGACACCCATTCCTCCAAGACCCGCGAGTCCGTCGGGCAGGGCGTCGCCAACATCGTCACCGGCTTCTTCGGCGGCATGGGCGGCTGCGCGATGATCGGCCAGACGATGATCAACGTACGGGTCTCCGGCGCCCGCACCCGGTTGTCGACGTTCCTGGCGGGCGCGTTCCTGATGGTGCTGTGCATCGTCTTCGGGCCGGTCGTCTCCGACATCCCCATGGCCGCGCTCGTCGCCGTCATGGTCATGGTGTCCGTGGCCACCTTCGACTGGCACTCCATCGCCCCGAAGACACTGAAGCGGATGCCCGCCGGGGAGATCACCGTCATGGTGATCACCGTCGCCTGCGTCGTGGCCACCCACAACCTCGCCATCGGCGTCGTCGTCGGCTCGATCACCGCGATGGTCATCTTCGCCAAGCGCGTCGCCCACCTCGCCGAGGTCACAGCCGTCACCGACCCCGACGACAGCACCGCCGTCTACCGGGTCACCGGTGAGCTGTTCTTCGCCTCCTCCAACGACATCGTCGGCCGGTTCGACTACGCGGGCGACCCCGACAAGGTCGTCATCGACCTGTCCGCCGCCCACATCTGGGACGCCTCCTCCGTCGCCACCCTGGACGCCATCGAGACCAAGTACGTCCAGCGCGGCAAGACCGTCGAGATCATCGGGTTGAACGAGCCCAGCGCCCGGATCCACAAGACACTCAGCGGCGAGCTGACCGGCGGCCACTGACAGACGTGCACGCGCGAGATCGCCGTACCCGCCACCGCATGTGGTGCGGCAGATCGCGCCGTCAGCTTCGCGAACGCTCCGGCCAGGGCCCAGTGGTCGAGGTCGGAGGTGAACGAAGACGGCGATGACCAGGATCGCGCCGAGGTCGTCGAAAGCGATGTCGGTGGCCATGGGTACTGCCCAGCCGTCCATGCTGCCCGCCCCGGCCGTGACGGTGACCGCGTACGGGGCGGCGGGTATCACCATGCCGCACAAGGCGGCGATGACCGGCAGCACTGCCGTGGCCGGTGAGGGCCGGCTACCCGTGCGGGTCCGCACAGCCTGCGCGGGACAGATGACGCAAGTCGTACGCCTCGGGCATGAGCGCCTCAGCGGTGTTCGGGGTTGGCCGCGTCGGCACGGCAGCCGGCGTCCCATGCCGAGCGCTGGTTGCCATGGGCCGGCACGCCACCCGAGCGCTTGAGCAGAGCGGCCAGGTGCAAGAGGTTCCAGGTCATGAAGGCGGTGTTGCGGTTGGTGAAGTCGTTCTGCGGGCCGCCCGAGTCCGGGTCGAGGTACGACGGTCCGGGGCCGGCCGCGCCGATCCAGCCGGCGTCGGCCTGGGGCGGGATCGTGTAGCCGAGGTGCTGGAGGCTGTAGAGGACGTTCATCGCGCAGTGCTTCACGCCGTCCTCGTTGCCGGTGATCAGACAGCCTCCGACGCGGCCGTAATAGGCGTACTGGCCCTGGGAGTTGAGCAGTGAGGAGCAGGCGTAGAGCCGCTCGATGACCTTCTTGGTGACGGAGCTGTTGTCGCCGAGCCAGATCGGGCCGGCCAGGACCAGGATGTCGGCGGCCATCACCTGCTCGTACAGCGCGGGCCACTCGTCGACCGCGAAGCCGTGCTCGGTCATGTCCGGATACACGCCGGGGGCGATGTCGTGGTCGACGGCCCGGATCTCGGATGTGGTGACCCCGCGCTCCATCATGACCGCCGCGCTCTTGTCGATCAGGCCCTGGGTGTGGCTGAGCTGCGGGGACGGCTTGAGCGTGCAGTTGATGAACAGGGCGGTGAGGTCGTCGAAGCGGTAGGAGTCGTGCGAGGAGGGGGCAGGCGACGTTGCCATGGGGGTCTCCCTGGGCGGCGATGAGGGGCGCGTACGGCAGCGTCTCGCGGGGGTGCCGTTTTGTCCCCTTCCGACGCGCCATCCGACGCGCCTTCGACGTCTTACGGAGTGATGACGTGCCGGGCCGGTCACGGGGCGCGGCACCGCCACGGACCTAGCGTGGCCGTATGCGTGTACTGGTCACCGGCGGTGCCGGGTTCATCGGGTCCCATGTCGTCGAGGCGCTCACGGCGCACGGGCACGAGCCGGTCGTGTACGACGTCCGGGCGGATCCCGCCGCCGATGTGCGGGACCCGGTGGCGGTCGCCCGCGCGCTGGCCGGTGTCGACGCCGTCTGCCACCAGGCGGCGATGGTCGGGCTCGGCAACGGGGTCGCCGACGCGGCGGAGTACGTCTCGCGCAACGACCTCGGCACCGCCGTGCTGCTCTCCGCGATGGCCGACGCCGGGGTACGGCGTCTCGTGCTGGCCGGGTCGATGGTCGTGTACGGGGAGGGACGGTACGAATGCCGGCGGCACGGGGTGGTGCGGCCGGGGCCGCGGACGGTCGCCGATCTGGACGCTGGGCGGTTCGAGCCGCCGTGTCCGGTGTGCGGGGAGGCGCTGGCTCCCGGGCTGGTCGGGGAGGACGCGCCGGTCGATCCGCGGAACGTGTACGCCACGACCAAGCTCGCGCAGGAACACCTGGCCGCCGCGTGGGCCCGGTCGACGGGCTGCTCGGCGGTGTCGCTGCGCTACCACAACGTGTACGGGCCCCGGATGCCCCGCGACACCCCGTACGCAGGGGTCGCCTCCTTCTTCCGGTCCGCACTCGCCCGGGGCGAGGCGCCGCGTGTCTTCGAGGACGGCCGTCAGCGGCGGGACTTCGTGCACGTGCGGGACGTGGCCGCCGCCAACGTGGCCGCGCTGGAGGGGGCCGGGGCGCCGAGCGGGGCGCTGACGGCGTACAACACGGGCAGCGGTGAGCCGCACACCGTGGGCGAGATGGCCCGTGCACTGGCCTCGGCGTGCGAGGGACCCGAGCCCGTCGTCACCGGCGAGTACCGGCTGGGGGACGTCCGGCACATCACCGCGGACTCCTCACGGCTGCGAGCCGAGTTCGGCTGGAAGCCGCAGGTCGGGTTCGCGGAGGGCATGGGGGAGTTCGCGCGTGCCGGGATGCGGCGGGCGTAGGACCGGTGGTGCTGCCCGTGTTCAGGAAGCGGCGGCGGGCAGCACCACCTCGAAGCGGCAGCCGCCCGGGATGTTGCGTACGGTGGCCCGCCCGTGGTGGGCCTCCACGATCCCGCGGACGATGGCCAGCCCCAGCCCCGCGCCCGCCGGTGGGGTCCGGGCGTGCGTGCCGCGCCAGCCGGTGTCGAAGACCCGGGGCAGGTCCTCCTCGGGGATGCCGCCGCAGCCGTCCGTCACGGACACGACCACACCGTCGGGCGAGCGCTCGGCGGCCACCGCGACCGTGCCGTCGGCGGGGGTGCGGCGGATGGCGTTGACCAGGAGGTTGCCCAGGACGCGGCTCATCTCCTTGCCGTCGACCTCGACCGGGACGGCGGCGGCATCCACGTCAACGCCGACCAGTCGTACACCGTGCTCGCGGGCGAGCGGGTCCGCGCCCGCGAGGGCGTCGCCGATCAGGTCGTACAGGGAGATCCTGGCGGGGTTCAGGGGCAGGGTTCCGGCGTGGATGCGGGAGAGTTCGAAGAGGTCGCCGACCATGCCGTTGAGGCGTTCGACCTCGGTGCGGATCTGCCTCAGGTAGCGGTCGGGGTCGGCGGCGACTCCGTCCTCCAGCGCCTCGGACATGGCGCGCAGGCCGGCCAGCGGGGTGCGCAGGTCGTGGGAGATCCAGGCGACCAGTTCGCGTCGGGAAGTCTCCAACGCGCGTTCACGGTCGCGGGATTCGGCGAGCTTCGCGCTGGTGGCCGCCAGCTCCCGGCTGAGCGACTCCAGTTCGGCGGTGGCCGGGCCGTCGGGAGCGGAGAAGTCGCCGCCGTCGCCGAACGAGCGGGCGGCGAGGGCGAGTTCGCGGCTGCGGGCGACGACCCAGCGGCCCAGCAGCAGCGCGGTCGCGAGAGAGACCACGGCCGCCATCGCCACCACGGTCGTCACCACGGTGAGGTCGTGCGGCGACAGGAACATCGCCCAGGCGACGGCGAGCGTGCCCGCGAGCATGGCGACCACTCCGACCGCCGCGACCACGGTGAGCGACGCGGTGAGCGAGCGGCGGCGCAGCAGGCGCAGCGCACCGGCTCCGGCCAGGCCGGTGGCGGCGGCGCCGACGAAGGCGTACAGGGCGATGAGGAGGGTGTCGCGCACGGTCAGTCCTCCTCCCCGCCGTCGGGTTCGAAGCGGTAGCCCACGCCCCACACCGTCTGGATCAGCCGCGGCCGGGCCGGGTCGTCCTCGACCTTGCCGCGCAGCCGGCGGACGTGAACGGTGACCGTGGACAGGTCGCCGAAGTCCCAGCCCCACACCTCGCGCATCAGGTCCTCGCGGCCGTACGCCCGTCCCTGATTGCGCAGGAAGAAGGCGAGAAGGTCGAACTCCCGGAGGGTGAGGGCGAGTTCGGTGCCGCTCTTGGTGGCGCGGCGGGCGGCCGGGTCGACGGTCAGGCCGGCCGCGCTCAGCACCCGCGTACCCGCTTCGGGCCGTGCGCGGCGCAGCACCGACTCCACTCTGAGGACGAGTTCGCGGGGGCTGAACGGCTTGGTGACGTAGTCGTCGGCGCCGACCTCCAGGCCGAGGATGCGGTCGTCCTCGTCGCCGCGCGCGGTGAGCATGATGACGGGCACGGGGCCGTGGCCGCGCATCCGGCGGCAGACCTCCAGGCCGTCCATGCCGGGCAGCATCAGGTCCAGCACCACCAGGTCCGGCCAGTGGGCGGCGGCCCGGGTCAGGGCCGCCGGACCGTCGTCGGCCCGGTCGACGACATATCCGGCCCGGTCCAGGTAACCGGCGACGACCTCCGCGACCGTGGGGTCGTCGTCGACCACCAGGATCCGCCCGGCCTGCCCTGTGACCTCGTACGGCTGCTGCATGCCTCAAGCTTCGCACCGCACGGCACCCGAAGACCCCCACAGCCTTCGACGTCCCTTTTTCGTAAGGAGCCGGAGTCCCATATGTCCCGTTCAGATTCGTAGGGTGAAAGCCGTGACCACCGACACGAACACCGTGGATGTCGTGCTCCCCTGCCTCGACGAGGCCGAGGCCCTCCCCTGGGTCCTGGCCCGCATCCCAGCAGGCTGGCGGGCCATCGTCGTCGACAACGGCTCCTCCGACGGCTCCGCGGACATCGCCCGCGCACTCGGCGCGACCGTCGTGCACGAGCCCCGCCGGGGTTTCGGCGCCGCCTGCCACGCCGGGATCAGCGCGGCGACCGCCGACGTCGTCTGTTTCTGTGACTGCGACGCCTCCCTCGACCCGGCACTGCTCGCGCCCTTCGTGCGGGAAGTGCGTGAGGGCGCCGCCGACCTCGTCCTCGGGCGAAGGCGGCCGAGCGGTCGCGGCGCGTGGCCCGCGCACGCCCGCGCCGGCAACCTCGCGCTCAGCCTGCTGCTGCGCCGCCGCACCGGTCTGCGCCTGCACGACCTCGGCCCCCTGCGCGCCGCCCGCCGAGAGCCCCTGCTCGCCCTCGGCCTCACCGACCGGCGCAGCGGCTACCCGCTCCAGATGGTGGTCCGCGCCGCCGACGCGGGCTGGCGCATCACCGAGCACGACGTCCCCTACCTGCCCCGCACCGGCGCCTCCAAGGTGACGGGCACCTGGCGCGGCACCTGGCAGGCGGTGCGGGACATGAGCCGCGTGCTGAACGAAGCACCCGTACGCGAGAGGACGGCCCGGTGACCACCCTCCTCGTCATCGCCAAGGAACCTGTGCCGGGCCGGGTCAAGACCCGGCTCACCCCGCCGTTCACGCCACCGGAAGCTGCGGCACTCGCGGAAGCCGCGCTCGCCGACACCCTGCTGGCCGTGGCCGCCACGCCCGCCGCCCGCCGCGTCCTCGTGCTTGACGGCGCTCCCGGTCCCTGGCTTCCGCCCGGCTTCGACGTCGTACGGCAGTGCGCGGGCGGTCTCGACGAACGGCTCGCGGCCGCCTTCGCCGGGTGCGACGGCCCCGCCCTGCTGATCGGCATGGACACCCCGCAGGTGACGCCTCAGCTGCTCACCGTCGACTTCGCGGACTGCGACGCGTACTTCGGTCCGGCCGAGGACGGTGGCTTCTGGGCCCTCGGGCTGGCGGAGCCCGATCCCGCCCTGCTCCGGGGCGTGCCCATGTCGACGCCGGTCACCGGCGCCGTACAACGGGAGCGGCTGGTGCGCGCGGGGCTGCGCGTGCGGGACCTGCCGCGGTTGCGGGACGTCGACACGGCCGCCGACGCCCACGCCGTCGCCGCACTCGCCCCGCGCGGGAAGTTCGCGGCACGGCTGGCCCGGTGCCGGGCGGTGACGCGCCCATGACCACGACGCCTTCCGCCTGGGCCGTCGCCGACCCGTACGCCACCGCCCTGCGCGCCGGCCGGGGCCCACTGTTCCTGCGCCGCGCCGACGGCTGGCTGCTGCCGCTCGACGTCGAACGTTGGTGCGCCCATGCCGACCGGGTCGACCTGGACGTACTGGACCGGTGCGAGGGCGCCGTGCTGGACGTCGGCTGCGGACCCGGGCGGCTGGTCGCGGAACTCGCCGCCCGCGGCAGGACCGCCCTCGGCATCGACGTCAGCGAGACCGCCGTCCACCACGCCGTACGGCTCGGGGGCCAGGCACTGCGGCGCTCCGTCTTCGACTCCCTGCCCGGCGAGGGCCGCTGGGGCACCGTCCTGCTCATGGACGGCAACGTCGGCATCGGCGGAGATCCACGGGCCCTGCTGGACCGGGTGGCCGGACTCCTCTCCCCCGGCGGCCTGCTGATCGCCGAGACCGCTCCGGTGGACATCGACGAGCGTGTCGAGGTGCAGGTCGTCGACGTCATCCACAGCTGTGGATCGGACGGCGCGTTCCCCTGGGCGCGGCTCGGTACCCCGGCCCTGCTGCGGCATGCACGCAGGGCGGGGTGGAGGGCTGTCGGTCAGTGGACGGCCGGCGGGCGCTGCTTCGTCGCCCTGCGCAGCCGCAGCGCCAGGAGCAGCGCCGAGGCGCCGAAGAGCACGGCGGTGATCAGCAGCCAGCGGGCCAGGAAGCCCTCCGGAGACAGTCCGGTGCCCAGGCGGTAACGCCGGTCCACCATCCCGCCGATCAGCGGGAACCACACCAACAGGAGCAGGCCGGACAACGCTGCCGGGACACGGACGTACATCACCCACTCCCTGCGTCCGACCGCACCGAGCCCCCGTACGACGGACCGGTCCGCCACCGCGTACAGCGGCAGCAGGACGAGGTCGTGCAGCAGCGCCGCCCCCACGAACCACACCGCCACCCCGAACCAGTCGTCGGCGAGGAGGCGGACGCCCGCGTAGCCGACGAGGGCGAACGAGGCGGCGAGCAGCAGAAGTTGGAACGGGCTGCCGACAGGGATCGGCGATCGGAGCGTCAGTCGAGGCATCGGTCGGGGCATCAGAGGTCTCCGAACGTCATACGGGCCACCCACTTGGTGTTCAGCACGCCGGGCGCCGCGGGCACGATGATCCGCGCCGGGAAGCCGTGGTCGGGGGAGAGCTCCTCGCCGTTGACGTACAGGGCGAGCAGGGAGCGCGGGTCGGCGACCTGGTTGGCCCGCAGGGCGGCACGGCGGAAGGCGCCGCGCCGCTGGAGGGACTCGACGAGCACGTCCGGCGGATCGTCGTCGTACCCGACGAGCGCGGCGAGGTCGCGCAGCCGCACGCCGCGCCACCACTGGTCGGACGTCGACCAGCCCTCGACGCAGGCGATGGGCAACGCCGCGCTGTGCAGGGGAAGCCGGGCCAGCTGGGCGCGGCTCAGGCGGACGGTGCCGGTGCGTCCGGTCACGACGAGGCGCCACGCGTCCTCGGTCGTCTCGGCCGTATCGATTCCGGCGTACCGGGCCGTCTTGTTGATCTGGAAGCCGTTCGGGCCGCTGCCCGGGTCGGCTCCCCCGTGCGGGGCCAGCAGGGCGGTGCGCCGCAGCAGCCCGTCGAAGCTCTGCCCGACCGTGGTCGCGAACAGCAGCAGCGAGCCGCCCCCGACGAACCACAGGGCACCACGCCGGGAGACGGTCGGCGGATCCGGGCGCGGGGACACCAGGTCGTCCTTCTCCTCCCGCAGGTGCCGCAGATTGCGCAGCGCCATGGGCGCCTTCAGGACGGCGTGTGCGACGAACGCGGCGAAGAACACCCACGCCCCGTAGAAGTGCAGGGTGTAGAAGGACCCCGGGAAGATGTAGTCCAGCTGGATGTTGAGCACGCCCGTCACGAACTCGAACAGCGCGCCTCCGACCAGCAACAGCAGCGAGATCCGCTCAAGGGCGTGCGCGAGCGAGCGGGCCGGCGGCAGGGCGAACAGCCTCGGGATCACCGACCACAGCTTGGCCAGCAGCACCGGGATCAGGGTGACGCCGAGCGTGACGTGAACACCCTGGTTCAGCCGGTACAGCCAGTGCGGATCCGTCGGCCAGGAGAACAGGTAGAAGCCGAGGATCCCCTTGTCCGGGGTCTTGTCGTTCACCGGAGCCAGGTTCGGGTTGTAGGCGGCGTAGGACACCAGCCCCGTCACGAACAGCACCGTGATCCCGCCGAGCAGGACGACGCCCAGCACCGATGTCAGCCACGGGCCGCGCAGGGGGCTGCGCCAGAAACCCGGCGAGGAAGGAGACCGTGTCATGGCTCGACCGTAGGTCCGACACACCCCCGCAACGGCTCCGCGACCCATGACGAAACGCTGACGTCCGGCCCGGACGGAGGTACTTCACCCCATCACCCGGCCTAGCGTGCGGATGTGACCCGCCCCCTCCTCCGCGATCTGTACGCCGCCCTGGCCGCCGCCCTCCTCGTCACGGCGGCCGTACTGGTCGGACGGCACATCCAGCACGCCCACCACACCCTGTTCGTCAACTGGCCACCGCTGCTGGCCACTTGGGCCCCACACGTCGGCCCCGGCACCCCGGCCGCCGTCCTCGTGGCGGCGGCCGTGGTGGCATACGGCCCGGTCCTCGCCGCCCGGCTGCCCTGGCGGGCCCTGCTCGCGACGGCCTGGGCGACGGCAACGGCCTGGATCGCCTCCCTCGCCCTGATCGACGGCTGGCAGCGGGGCATCGCGGGCCGGCTCACCACCCCCCACGAGTACCTCCAGGTCATCGACCGCTTCGACGACATCCCGGCCGCCCTGCGGGACTTCACCCACCACATCCTTCTGGAGTCTCCGGACAACTGGCCGGCCCATGTCGCCGGGCACCCCCCGGCGGCGACGCTCACCTTCGTCCTCCTCGACCGGATCGGCCTGAGGGGCGGCGGCTGGGCCGGGGTGTGGTGCATCGCCGTCGGCGCGACGGCATGCGTGGCCGTGCTGGTCGCGGTACGGGCACTGGCCGGTGAGAGCCTCGCGCGACGAGCGGCGCCCTTCCTGGTCCTGGCCCCGGCCGCGGTGTGGATGGGCACCTCGGCCGACGCGTACTTCGCGGCGGTCGCGGCGTGGGCCGTGGCGCTGCTGGCACTCGCGGTCACCGGAAGGTCGTCGATGGGGGTCCCCCCGCTCGGTCGAAGCCGAGAGTGGGGGAGGGCGGTAGCGGCCGGACTCCTCTTCGGGCTCACCTGCTACCTCTCGTACGGCCTCACCCTCGTCGCCCTCATCGGCGCGGCGGTGCTTGTGCTCGGCCGACGGCACGTCCGGGAGCGGCCCATGCTGCTCGCGGCGCTGCTCGCCGGTCTGGCCGTCGTGCCGACCGCCTTCACCCTTGCCGGGTTCGACTGGTGGGAGGCGTACCGGCTTCTGGTCACGCGCTACCACCAGGGCGTGGGCGGCATCCGCCCCTACGGCTACTGGGTGTGGGCGAACCTCGCCTGCGCGGTCCTGATCACGGGCCTGGCGACGGCACCGGGGCTACGGCGGACGGGCGCCGTGCTGCTCCGGCGACGCACCGAACCCCCTGGCCACATCCGCCTCGCCCTTCTCGTGTCCGCCGCCCTCCTCGCTCTCCTGGCGGCCGACCTGTCCGGCATGAGCAAGGCCGAGACGGAACGCATCTGGCTCCCCTTCGCGGTGTGGCTGCTGCCGGCCTGCGCGTTCCTCACCCGACCCCGCGCCTGGCTGGCCGCTCAGGCGGTACTCGCGCTGCTGCTCAACCATCTGCTGCGCACCGGGTGGTGACACCCAAGAGGCAGCGCGGAATCAGGCACAGCATCGGGGCGAACCTGGTGATCGTCGCCGTCACGGCTCAGCGCAGGTCTCCAACTGGCCACCGAGGCATGGAGATCTCGGCCCTCGACTCGGCCGGCAGCGTGCTGCACTTCCTGCGCCGTGCCGGGCCGCCCTCCGCGGTGATCAAGCCCAGTTCGTGCAGTCGGAACAAGTTGTGTCGAAGCTACGGTCGAGTGCCGCCGGCCCGTTCAGCCGCGCGGTCGCGGTGAGCACGCCCAGGGCGGTTCCCGTCGGGATGCGATGTGGTTCCCCTCGTTGGATGGTGGAGTCATGAACCATCACCACCACCAGTCCCAACGGACAATGGAGATCGACACCCGTCTCGTCACAACCGGTGCCGTGCTCACCGCGGTCGGTGCCGTGGTGGCGTGCGCCGGCATGACCATCGCGGCCTTCGCCGTGGTCTCCGCAGGTCGGCGCATGGTCCGTGACATGGACGTGCCCCCGGCCCAGCAGGCGGCCATGAAGTGGCAGCAGGCAAAGGAAGCGTCCCGTGCGGGCCTGCAGGCGTGGCAGTCCGCGTCGCACGCCCAGAACGGGTCACCCGCCCGCTAGGTCGGCCAAAGCCACTCCGCCCACCGGGTCCCTGGCCCGGTGCGGGTGGAGCGATGCTCTTTACCGGGGGACTACCTGGAGTAGTCAACAACTACGTGGAGTAGCGGGGCTACGCCACCGCGAAATCAGAGACCCGGGCCTTTTTGCTGCCCGCCGTGATCAGTCGTCGCATGCCAGATTCGTGCCAGAAGGCTCGTCGGGCTTCGTCCGGGCGCCGGCCTCCCGAGTGGCCCGAGCGGCCCGAGCCCTCCGGACCGTGGCGTCCAGCCAGGCGGCGGCCTCCTCCTGCTGCTCGTCGTAGAACCGGAAGCCCGGATGCGCAGGGTGTCGAGGTCGACATCCCAGCGGCGAGGCCGGCCGGCTCTTCCGGCCGCATCGGGGCGTACGCGCCGAGGTGGGCCATCGGGCGCCGCCACATCCCCACGGCGTCGGCCTGGGCGATGCGTCGCTCAGCCGCCTTCTTCACCGGTCCCGCGGACCAGACCAGAGCGACAAGGTGCGCCCACCCCCAGGACGACTCCGTACTCAACCGCCGGCCGACCTCGTCCCTCCGCGGTCGTCGTTCACTCCCTGTCGGCGAAGACGCTGGAGTCCAGGTGTCCCAACAGGTCGGCGGGGTCCCGGTACACCGCGTGGGCACCGGCCTTCTCCAGGTCCGCGCGCGGGATCCCGCCGGACAGCACCGCTACCGGGACGACTCCGTCCCGTACGGCGGCCTTCATGTCCCAGACGGTGTCGCCGACGAACACGGCTCGTTCGCCCGGTACGCCGGTGAGTTCCCTGGCCTGTCGGACCGGGTCGGGGGCGGGTTTGCCGTCGGCGACGTCGTCCGCGCTGGCCGCTCCGAGGATGACGTCGTCCGCGTCGATGGCTCGCCGTAGCGCGGAGAGTTCCGCGCCGCTCGCCGAGGTCGCCAGTACGATCTCCCAGCCCCGCCCGGCCAGTGCGCGCAGCAGGTCGCCCGCCGCGTCCAGCGCCGGCAGTCGTTCGAAGAACGTGGCGTAGAGGGCGTGGTGGGCTGCGGCGAGTTGTTCGTCCTCATCGGGATCGCGGTCGTTGCCATCGCCGAGCAGGTGGTCCAGCAGGTCGCCGCCGCTGAGGCCCACGGCCCGGTGGATGTCGCGCATCGGGACGTGGCGGCCCGCCTGTCTGAACGCCTCCCACCAGGTGACGACGTGCAGGTGGTTGGTGTCGACCAGCGTTCCGTCGACGTCGAAGATCGCGGCGCGCTTCGTGGTCATCGCGGGTGTCCTCGCCCTCTCACAGTTCTCGGAGGGCGGGCAGCAGCTTCTGTTCGGCCCATTCCAGGTACGGCTCCTGGTGATCGCCGCCGATCTGGACGAGCGCGACCTCGGTGAACCCCGCGTCGACGTAGGGACGTACGGCCTCGACGACCGCCTCCACAGCGTCGCCGCAGGGAATGGACTCGGCCACGTCCTCGGGCCGTACGAACTGTGTCGCACCCGCGAACGCGGCCGGTCCGGGGAGTTCCGAGTTGACCGGCCAGCCGCCGCCGAACCAGCGGAACTGGTCGTGGGCGCGGGCGATCGCCGCGTCGCGGTCGGTGTCGTAGCAGATCGGCAGCTGGCCGACCTTGGGCTTGCCCGTGCCGCCGTGGCGGTCGAACGCGGCGGTCAGTTCCGGCCGGGGCTCGGTGGCGATCAGCAAGTCGGCCAGGTGACCTGCGAGTTCGCACGAGCGGTCGCCGGAGACGGCGACACCGATCGGCGGGGGCGCGTCGGGCAGATCCCACAACGTGGCGTTCTCGACGTCGAAGTGCACACCGTGGTGGTTGACGTTCTTCCCCGCGAAGAGCGAGCGGATGATCTCCACCGCCTCCTCCAGCATCCCGAGCCGGACGTGCGCGGCGGGCCAGCCTCCGCCCACCACATGCTCGTTGAGGTTCTCGCCGGAACCGAGTCCCAGACGGAACCGCCCCTGGGAGAGGAGTTGCATGGTGGCCGCCTTCTGGGCGACGACCGCCGGGTGGTAGCGGGTCGTCGGGCACGTCACGTACGTCATCAGGGGAATGCGTTCGGTGGCCTGCGCGGCGGCACCGAGCACGCTCCACGCGTAGGAGGCGTGGCCCTGGGACTCCAGCCAGGGGAAGTAGTGGTCGGACGTGACCGAGAAGTCGAAGCCGGCGCGCTCGGCGCCGACGACATGTCCCACCAGCTCCCGCGGACCGGCCTGCTCGGTCATCATCGTGTACCCGATCTGCACCATGCCGCTCATCTCCTCGTGGGTTACCTACGTGCGTACGGCCTTCCGCCTCGTCACCGCCTCGTCCCGCGGTGGAGGTCTACCTCCTGCTGGTGAGAGACACGGTGGCCATCAGGCTCACTCTCCCTGCGTACGACGGAACATGGATGAGCCCTGGTGACGGTCACGGGGCGTCCCTTACAGCGTCGCCCGTCTCGGCTCCCACGGCGCGCGGAGCGTCAGCCGGGAGGTTCGTCGGGGACGGGGCCGGGGGCTTCCGGACGGCGCTCGCGCACGGCTTTCTCGCTTCCTCGGGGCTGGTACTGCCCGGCCGCAGCGAAAGCGGGCACCGGCACAACGCCGGCGCCCGCCCCTGTGTGCTGCGGAATGACGGTCAGGCTCGGAGGTCTCCGTAATAGCCGCCGACCTGCTCGTGGTAGCCGGGGTCACCGACGTGCTTGTCCTTGTCGAACTCGGGGGAGTTCTTGATCTCGTCCTTGGTACGGCCGACGTGGATCGTCCGCCCCGCGATGTCGATGGACGAGATGACACCCGCAGGGAGCAGAACCTGCTTGCCGAAGATCCACACTCCGGTGTCGACGACGATGTACGCGGCTCCGACGTCCTCGGAGTGCTTGTCGACCTTGCCGATCGAGCCGTCGCTCGCCTCGACCTTGAAGCCGGTCAGGTCCGTCCCCGTCTGGTGACCCGACTCGGCCGGGTAACCCCATATGTTGTCCGTCATGCAAATCCTCCCCTTGTAGCGCCCTTGTAGCGCGTTGAATACCGAGGAGGCCCGTCCGGAATTTTCGGTGGGCGCCCCTCGACAGGCCGGGTGCCCACCGTTTTCCGTCCCACACCACTTTTAATTTCGACTATGCGCCACGTGACGTCTTCAGGCGCCGCCAAATATCACGGCATGGAGAAGTACAAGAATCAACACAACCATGTCGATTCGCCTTTCCGAAAAGCCGTAGTGCCCGAGTGCCCGAGTGGCCGGCGTGGTACTTCGTCGAGCGGAACTTCGACGGGCCGCTTCGGCTCGCTGTCGGCCAATGCCGTTCTGGCGCTCAAGCCGGCCGGGTGATCGACGCCGCTTGACGGCACACGGAGGCGAAAACTCTTCCAACCGGCCCCGACCGCTCAAGGTCGCTACTCGACGTCCTTCACCGAGGTCGGCCCCAACTGCTTGGCGCTGGCGTATTCCGGCATCGTCATGGGCTTGTCGAACAGGAAGAACGACTGGTTCGTGCCGACTGTGAACTCCATGTACGCGCCCGTGGTGGCGTCGAAACCGTAGTAGGCGTTGCAGGTGGAACCCGACGAGTACGTGCCGTCCATGCCGGGCTGCGCGAGGACCGCGACGCCGTTGGAGGAGGACTCCACCCGCTCCGTCGGAGTGAGCATTTTGCAGCGCGGCACCGGCAGGCCCTTCATGATGAAGTACCCGTACTCGCCCTTGGCGTTCTGGATGTAGACGTACGAGAGTTTGCCCCGCTTCCCCCACGTCTTGACCCACTGATTGATCGCCTCGCGGGTCGGCGAGTACTCCATGCGGCCCGCCGGCTGCCGGGCCACGAGGTAGTCGTAGTTCTCCTGCTTGGCCTTGTTCTCCTTGTCCTGACTGGAGTCGTCGGTGCAGGACGTCAGGGCAAGGCCCACAGCGAGCGCGACGACGGTGGCCTGGGCCATGCGTGCGAAGTTCTTCATGCGGTGCTGCCCTCTTCCCGGGATGAGATGGGGATCAGTTGGTGCACGTCGTGCGCTCGGCGCCGGCATCCAGCCGGTACGGCAGATCCTTGTCGCGGAAGGGTGCGCGGTGCTCCTGGGCGGCCTTGGAGTTGTAGGCGTTGACCGACTCGATCCGCGTGGCCTTCAGCGCGGTGATCGACTGGTCGATCTGCGTCGTACGGGTCTCCGAAGCGGCCTTCCGCTCCTCCTGGAGCGCCTGGATCGTCCCTTCGGCGTTCTGCACGGCTTCGCACAGATCGAAGAACTCCTCGTACGTGGTCTGACGGAACTCGCCCGAGCCGACGGTGTTCTCGCGCTTGTCCGCCTCACCGCGGAACGGGGCGGTGATCCACCCCGCGCCGCCGAAGGCGAACACCCCGATCACGTACAACACCGCCAGGCCGATGACCCCGCTGACGGCCCAAGCCCCTAGCCGTGCCCCCTCGCGTACCTGGGCCATGACCATCCCCCTTCACAGGAGCCTTCAGCACGCGCGGCACTTGACTCCCCTTGAGGCCGGTCGTGGGTGCCGCATGCGGCTGCTGTCGTCGGCCGATGCTAGGGACGAGCATCCGGGACCGGTCCCGGTACGGCGCCGCTACCGTGCCGATATGCCGCGATTCGATCTTGATCAGCGTCCCCGGGGCGGGCGCTCCCGCCGAAAAGCCGGACTTGTGCTCGTACTTGCGGTGAGCCTGCCCAGCGCCGGGTGTTCGAGCGGGCAAGGCGCGCCGCAGCCATCGTCCTCCTCCCATCCAGCGCCCTCGGCCTCCTCCCCGTCCTCCGCCTCCCCCTCCTCCTCGTCCTCCGCCTCCGCCTCACAGCAGCCGAGCAAATACACCCAGGCGCAGCTGGCGGCGCGGCCCTGCCTCGCCCTCGACGGGCGCGACCTCGCCGCCCTCGAAATCAGCGGCCGGGGGAAACAGGAGTCCGGCAAGCACGGGCCCACGTGCCACTGGAAGTTGGCAGGCCAGAACGTCAGCCTCGCACTGGACCTACCCCTGTCCTACGCGAAGACCATGACCAAGAACGGGCGCGTCACGCAGGTGCCGGTGGGGCAGCACCAGGCCATCCAGGCCGAGTTTCAGAGGATCTGCTTCATCTTCGTCGCGGTGCACGATGTCGATCGCTTGATCGGCACCACGACCATTCCGGAACCCGGGGTATCGCAGGATGCAACGTGCCCCGCAGGGGCGTCCGTCGCGGCCGCTGCCCTGACCCATATTCGATGAGTCGTGAGCGGGCCCGCCCTGCAACGGACCGCTCATCGGTCCGATCGCGCGGTGCGTGCCGCCGGGCGGTGGCGGAAGGCCGGGCGGGTCAGCAGCCAGGCCCAGGTGGCCGCCAGCAGCGGCCGGATGTGTTCGGCGGCGCAGTGGGTGGCGCCCGGCACGATCCATACCTTGGTGTTCGGGAGGGCGGCCAGGCGGGTGGTGTCGCCGCGCGGGATGAACTGGTCGTGCGCGCCGTTCGCGGCGAGCAGGGGTACGTCGTTGTCCGCGGCAGGGTCCAGCAGTCCCTGTCGCCGCAGCGTCGGCCAGTACGGCGTCGGTTCGCGGCGCCTCCGGGAGGGCTGGTGCAGACCCTGGCCGACCTGCACCTGGCCCGCCCCCGGATGCACCGGCTGCTGTACGACCAGGCCCCGCGCCCGGCGGAGGCCGCCGCCCAACTGCGCGAGGTTCAACGCGGCATCGCCGCCGAGGTCGAGTTCCACCTACGCCGACTGGGAGTGGGCGGCCCCGACACGGGCCTCACGGCGATCCTTCTGGTGCAGGGCGTGGAAGCGCAGCTGCACGGGGCACTGCTCGAACCGCAGCCGGGGCGCACGGTCGAGGAAGTGACGCAGACCGTGGAGGCGTTGTGTCTGAAGGCCCTCACACCATGACGCTCCTTGCGCAGCCCGTCACAGGCGTTCCTCAAGTCGGGCTCGCAAATCCGTGTAGTCGTGATCGGGGAAGAGCCGGGGCAGGACGTCGAGCATTTCCGTGAGCGCGTCCCCGCAAGGGAAGAACCCCTCACCGCAGAGCTCCGGCTCGCAGTACAGGTACTGCCAGCCGATCACGCCCTTGGTGACGAGCAACGTCTCCAAATAGGCCGGGTAGTCCAGCTCCATGGGCATCGCGCCCTGGCGCATGTCGAAGAACCAGACCTCGGGATCGGTCGTGCCCGGGGTCGCGCGCAGCAGGGCCATGCGGCCGCTGCCGGTCTGGGGTGTGTCGTCGAAGATCCGCAGCTCGCTGTACAGGGCGCGCTCCGAGTCGTCCTCGCCCTTCCAGATCTTGTCCATGCGATTGCTGAGAGCGCTCGTGATGTGGTGGAGCTTGAACTCGCCCACGAGCCCCGTATCAGGGCGCCGGGACCGCCAGGCCGCCTCGATCGCACCGTAGCGGAAAAAGCACTCCCGAACCCGCGGGCTGAACGGCAGGCCATCATCCTCGGCGAGGTCCTCGAAGACGTGCTCGGCGACGTCCAAGAGATGGACGATCTCGTCGAATTGCGCCAGGTGAACCTCGAACTCTGCGGTTTGTCCGATCTGTTGAAGGATATTGGCGCAGCGCGCCTCGAAGGGGTACCGGAATTCGTCGTCACCGAAGTCAGTCATGCCACATCCTAGGAGTTGTCCAGGTAGGGAAGTTGGCCCGAGTTGGCCCTCAGTCGATGTCTCCACCAACCCAAGGAGAAGGCCAGGTTAAGCAATGGGGCGGTTCGGCAATGTTGCACAACCCCCCACACTCCCCCTCTGTCTGACGCAGGTGAAGTCACCACCCAATTCATCAAGCGTGGGGGAAACCACACCATGCGCATACGCGCCACCGTCGCCACCGCCATCGCCGCTGCCCTCAGCGCCGCCCTGGCCGTCACCGCTCTCGCCGCTCCGGCCGCCGGGGCCGAGCAGGACGACACGCCCACAGAGATCAGGGACATCGAGGTCAACCAGAACCGCGACTACACCGTTGTCGTCGAGGCCGCACGGAAGGTCAAGTTCCCGATCTCCGCGATGTTCCACGACTCGTCGGGCATCCAGAGCGTGTCGTTCGAGCTGCAGCACGGAGCGACCGAGGCGGAAGTCGACGGGCGCATCGCGCAGGTCGGTTCCAGCCACTGCGTGAAGGTCGACGAGTACTGGTCCAAGTGCGAGGCCGTCATGTACGCCGACCCGTACACGAACCTCAAGAGCAACGCCCTCGCCGGTGCCTGGGGCATCAACTTCAAGGCCGTCGACGGCGAGGGCAACGTCACCCGCGAGGAATACCTGCCCCTGGCACGCATCAAGCGCAAGACCCACCTGTCGCTGGCCAACGCCACCCCGGAGCCGGTGAAGAAGGGCAAGGACGTCACGGTCAAGGCGCGGATGATCGTCGCCAGCTGGGAGAAGCACAAGGACGTGCCCCTCATCGGGCACCAGGTGCTGCTCCAGTTCCGCAAGGGCACGAGCGGCGCCTGGACCACGCTGAAGAAGGTCAAGACCGACCGCAACGGCTGGGCCACGGCCACCGTGAAGGCGACGGTGGACGGCCAGTACCGCTACGACTTCGCGGGTACGTCCCTCACCCAGGCCAGGTCCGGACTGGCCGACTTCGTCGATGTGAGGTGAGCCCGGAGCGGGGGTTCCCCGCTCGGTCACGTCACCTCTCCGGCTGTCGCTACTCCGGCTGTCGCTTCGCGATGTTCCGTACGACGTCTTCCGCCAACTCCTCGGCGGCGCCGCACAGTTGCCCGGTCGGCCATGGGGCGTACACGGTCAGTTGGAAGAGTTCCGTGATGCGGTCGCCGGTCGAGGCCGTGTAGGTGCGGTGCGGGGTCCGTACGGTGCAGCTGTCGGGCTCCGCCTCGTCCGCGATGACGTAGCTCTTCGTGCCGGCGACGTTCACCGGCGTTCCGTCGTCGGCGTCCAGCGAGTCGTCCCGGCTGAACTGGATCTCCACCTCGCGGTGACCGTCGTCGCTCGACCAGTCGCAGTCCCAGGAGCCGAAGCCGCGGTCCCGGTTGTCCACCTGGACGCCGGGAAGCCGCTTGAGTTCGGTGGCGTCGAGCAGCGTGCAGGTGTCGAGGCGGGCCAGGGAGTTCGGCGCCGGTGAGGACGAACGCCGAGGGACCGGGCCCCCGGCCAGCACGCCGACCACGTGATCGGTCGCGGAGTCGGCCATCTGGCAGGGGTCGGGCGCCAGTTCGGCGAGCTGCTTACCGATGACGCGGATCTGCTTGCCGTCGGTGGTCAGGACGGCCCGTTCGCAGGTCCTCCCGTCGCGCTTGAGCGTCACGACCGTGAGGCCGTCGACCAGGCGGGCGGACCCGATGTCGTCGAAGTCGTCCTGGTCCGAGTCGAGGTTGACCTGGATGTCCGCGTTGTCGTCACCGCTGTTGTTGCGCAGCACCACGTCACACCGGTCGATCTCCCCGTGGTCGGGGTCCAGTGCGGTGTCGCCGAAGCGGCTCAGCGAGGCGGCGTCGAGCAGCCCGCAGGGGTCCGCCGTACGCTCGTCGCCGATGGCGCCGGCCTGCCTCGTGGCCGAGGACTTCGCGTCGGTCGCGTCGGTCGTGCCCGTCGCGCCGGTACGGCCGCCCTTGGCGCCCTCGTCTCCCCCGTCCTTCGAGGCCCACGGGCCGAAGAGAACGAGCCCGGCCGTGAGCGCGCCCGCCGCGGCCAGCGCCGCCCCCGTGATCACCAAGGGGTGGCGGCGTCGGCGTACGGGCCGTGGCGAATGAAGCATGAAGGGCGTCGAGTCCTGCGGACGGCGGACGAGTCTCAGCAACCGGGGCGGCGTTCGGGAACTGAGGGCCCGCATACGGCTGTCGTGCGACTGCTCCTCGCGGGACTGCTTCTCGTGTAGCTGCTCCTGTATGTGCGGGGGCGGAGGTGCCGCGCGCGTCAGCAGCTTCTGCGCCCTGGCGGCGTCGGGCCGGCTCCGGGGCTCCACCTCCAGCAGGGCGGTGAGCGGGCCCTCCAGCGGACCGGCCCGCAGCATCGGCTCGATGTGTCCCCCGACGGCCCGGGCCAGGTACGCCATGAGGTGTTCGGCCTCCCCGTACGGCGACCGGCCCTCGACCGCCGAGAACAGGGAGGCGCCCAGGGAGAACACGTCGGACTTCTCGCTCGCGGGCTGCCCCTTGGCCAACTCCGGTGCCAGATACCGGGGTTTGCCGGGCACACCGCCCGTCGCGCTCTGTGTGACGTCACTCCACAGGGCCCGCGAGATCCCGAAGTCGGTCAGCCTCGCGACACCGTCGTCGGTGACGAGGATGTTCTCCGGCGTCACATCGCCGTGCACCACGCCCTCGCGGTGGGACTTCGCCAACGCGGCCGCGATCTGGCAGCCGATCGACCCGGCCTCCTCGGGCGTGAGCGGGCCGCTCTCCGTCACGATCTGCGCCAGGCTGCGCGAGGGGACGTACTCCATGACGATCCAGCAGCCGGTGCCCTCCTCGACGAAGTCGAAGACGCCCACGATGTTCGGGTGGTGCAGCCGTCCGGCGTTGCGCGCCTCGCCCATGAGCCGTCGCGTGGCCCGTTCGTCGGCCAGGCGCGCGCATTTGACCGCGACCCGCCGGTCGAGCCGCTCGTCCCAGGCCAGCCAGACGACGCCCATCCCGCCTGTCCCGATGGGCTCCTGCAAGAGATACCGGTCGGCGATCCTGTCCCCGGCCTCCGGCGTCACCAGCACCGCCCACCCCTCGCCTCACCCGCCCGCCCCGCCGCGCCGCGCCGCGCCGCGCTGCCGACGGTCCCGCCAGGCGACGGAGTGTACTCAGCCCGCCCAACGACCGGGCACTGGCGGACCGCTCCGCTCGTCGCCGGTCACGAGCGGAGGTACGTGAGGACGGCGAGGACGCGGCGGTGTCCCTGGCCGTCGAGGTGCAGTTCCAGTTTCTGGAGGATGCTGCTGACGTGCTTGTTCACCGCCGCTTCGGTGACGTACAGCTCCCGGGCGATGGCGGCGTTGGCGCGACGACGTTCTCCCGTGCGCACCCCCGCTGGTTCACCGCCGGCGGCCACGGTGTCGTCACCACCGCAGACGACCTCTCCCAGTGGCTGATCGCCCAGAACAACCAGGGCGTGTCCGCCGACGGGCGCCGCATCGCCACCGCACGCACCATCCGGCTCACACACACCCCGCCAAAGGTGCCGGGCGACACGGACTACGCGATGGGCTGGACGCGGTACCGGCACGACGACGGGACCGAGGAGATCCAGCACACCGGCCTGATCTCCGGAGACGACGCCGCCCAGATCTCGATGGGCCTCGTCGAGCTCGCACGGGGCAAGAGCCCCGAGGTGGCCGAGCCCTTCTCGATGACGGCGGACTGGGTCCTGGCCGCGCTGACCCTGCTGGCGGCGGGTCTCGGCATCCGCGGCGTCCTGCGGGCGGGTCGATGGGCGCGGCACACCGCCCGGCGACCCTGGTGGCGTACGGCCCTTCGGTTGCTGCCCCAGGCGCTCCCGGTTCCCTTCCTCACCCAACTCGCCTCGCTGCTGGGCCTGTTGATGAACCGCTCCGGAACCCTGGCGCAGACGACGTACGCCTGGCCTGCCCTGGTCGTCTGCGCGGCGGCCGGTGGCCTCGCCTCCACCTCGGTCGTCACCGCCCGGGCCGTCGCCCTGTTCCGCCACCGCCGACGCGCCCGGAACGGGGCCGGGGGCGACGAGCGCGTCGAACCCCTCGGCAGCATCGCTCGCTTCAGCCCGCGTCCGAGGACGCCAAGCCCACGGTGATGTGTCCTGCCCGGCGATCCGCGCGGAGCACGGCGCGGGCCGTCCCGAGGATCTCCTCGTCCATCTCCATGCCGGCGGCGAGGACCTGCAGCAGCCGGGTCCGCCACACGTCGGGGTCCGTCTTGTACGCGTCCAGCACCCGTACGCCGTAGGCGCCCCGTACCCCGTCGCCGCCACCGGCGAGCCGCCTGCGGACGGCCTCTCTCAGTGCGGTGTGGAGGTCGTGGACGACTCCACGGGAGGTGCCGGTGAGGTCGGTCGCCGCTCCTGTGGCCAACGCGGTGGCCACCAACTCCACTTCGGTCATGCGGGCCCCCTTTGGGCTGTGCGGATTGTGCGGGTTGTGCGATGCCGTGTCCCTCACCGTGGCCGGGCGTGCTGCAATGCCGATGAACTTTCAATGATGCGGATGGCGCGGATGGCGCGGACGACGTGGGAAGCGGAGGCTTCGGGGTGTACGGGGGATCTCCTCAGCAGCTTCGGATCGAGGTGCTCGGGCCGTTGCGGGCCTGGCGGGGCGGGACGCCACTGGAGCTGGGGCCCGCCAAGAGGCTGGCCGTGCTGGCCGCGCTGCTGCTGCGCCAAGGAGCCGTGGTGAGTCATGAGCGGCTGCTCGACGCGGTGTGGGGGCAGGAGCCGCCCGCGGGCGGTCGCAAAGTGCTGCCCACGCATGTCAACTCGCTGCGCAGAGTGCTCGATCCGGACGGCACCCCGCCCGCGGAGTCGGTGATCCGCAGCGGCAAGGGCTGGTACCGCTTCGCCGTCGAGGGCGTCCTGCTCGACACGGCGGATCTGCGGGAGCGGGGCGGCCAGGCGATGCGGACCGTCGCGTCCGGCGATCTGGCCACCGCGGCCGATCAGCTCTCCGCGGCCGTCGAGTTGTTCCGGGGCGAGCCGCTGGCCGGCCTGCCGGGACCGTTCGCGCAGGAGGAGAGGCGGCGATGGGAGGAGCGTCGGCGAACGCTCCGGCTGGAGTGGCTCAAGTGCCTGCTTCTGCTGGGCCGTTACGGGGATGCCCTCGACGACCTCGGTGGGGTGCCGGCCTCCTCGACGGCCGACCGCTACGACGAGTCGGTGGCGGCTCTGCGGATTCGGGCCCTGTACGGCTGCGGCCGTCAGGCGGAGGCACTGAACGCCTTCGAGGACATGCGCGTACGCCTGCGGGACGAGCTCGGCGCCGACCCCGGTGAGGAACTGCGCGCGGTCCACAAAGCGGTGCTGCACCAGGAGGACGCCTTCCTGCTGCGTTCGCCGGCGTCGTCCGGGCCGCGCGAGAGCGCCGTGCCCGCCGAACTCCCCCATGACGCGGCAGGATTCGCCGGCCGCACCGGCGAACTCGCCCGGCTCCACGCCCTGCTCCCGCCCGAGCAGGAGCAGAATCACGGCGCGGCGAACACCGTCGTCATCTCCGCCATCGGCGGCGCCGCCGGCATCGGCAAGACCGCGCTCGCCGTGCACTGGGCGCATCGGGTGCGTGACCGGTTCCCGGACGGCCAGCTGTACGTCAACCTGCACGGCTTCGACCACGACCGGCAGCCCCTCGAACCCGGCGAGGCACTCGAACTGCTGCTGCGCAGCCTGGGGCTCGCGGCATCGGAGATCCCCCCGCACCACGAGGCCCAGGGCCGCGTGTTCCGGACTTTGCTGGCCGGCCGGCGCATGCTCGTCCTGCTGGACAACGCCGCCTCCGCGGAGCAGGTGCGTCCGCTGCTGCCGTCCGGCCCGACCTGCTGCGTCGTGGTGACCAGCCGCAACCGGCTCGGCGACCTCGTCGTCCGCGACGGTGCGCACGCCCTCCCGCTGGACCTCCTCCAGCCGGACGAGGCCCGTGCCCTGCTCGGCCGGGCACTCGGCGCGGACCGGGTCGTCGCCGACGAGAGCGCGGTCGACGAGCTGATCGGCCTGTGCGGCGCCCTTCCGCTGGCTCTGCGCGTGGCCGCCGCCCGGCTGGCGGGCGACCCGGGCCTGCGGACGGCCGACCTGGTCGCCGAGATGACCGAGGGAAACAGGCTGGAGGCGCTTGAGTCGGACGGATCGTACGGTTCGGACGGTGGCGCCAACTCGCCTTTGCGTACGGCGTTTTCGGTGTCGTACGGCGTCTTGGCGCCCGGCGCGCGCAGGCTGTTTCGCCTGCTCGGCCTGTTCCCCGGAGCGGATTTCACCGCCGAGGCGGCGGCGGCCTTGCTGGACGCGCCACTGCCGCGGGCCCGCCGACTGCTCGGCGCCCTGTCCACGGCGCATCTGATCGAACCCGCGATGGCGGGCCGTTACCGCTTCCACGATCTCCTCCGCGAGTACGCGCAGGAACGGGCGCTGGCGGAGGAGACCGCCTCGGACCGGGACGCCGCACTGGAACGGCTGCTGATCTGGTACCTGGACGCGACGCGTGCCGCCGCGGGGACCGGACTCTTCCCTGAACTGCCCGGCGGCCTCCGCCCCGGCGAGGGCCCGGGCCTACCGTCGACCGCCGAACCCGAACAGTGGCTGGACGCGGAACGGGCGAATCTGCTGGCCGTCATCCACCATGCCGGCCGCCACGGTCCCCGCCCCGTCGCCTGGTACCTGACCTCCGCACTGTTCAGTCAGTTCTGGATCCATCTGTCGCGCAAGACGTGGCAGACCACCGCACAGACGGCTCTGGACGCCGCCGAGGCCGAGGGCGACCTGTACGGCCAGTCGGCGATGCACTCTTGCCTGGCGGCGGCACGGTGGGACCGGGGGCATGTCCGGCAGGCGATGGAGCACGCCGCACACGCACTGGACATCAGCCGGGAACTCGGCTGGGCGGCGGGCGAGGCGTCGGGTCTCGGCCTCAGAGGCTTCACGCGGTGGAGCATGGCGCGCCTCGAAGCAGCGCACGACGATTTCAGCCTCGGCCTGCGCATCTTCCGGGAGGCCGGGCATCGCTACTTCGTGGGGTTCGGGATGGTCGGCCTCGGTATGGCCTGCCGGGATCTGGGCCGGCTGCACGAGGCCGCCGACCACCTCGAACGCGCCGTCGGCCTGGAGGCAGAGGTCAGCTGGTGGGACGCCGGCTCGTCCCTGCAGGCTCTGGGCGCGGTCTACTGGGAGCTCGGCCGTCTCACCGAGGGGCTCGACCTCCTCGGCGCGGAGGTGGCCTCCGACAAAAGGGCCGGTTACCGCAACGGCCACGCGATGATGCTCGACGCCATGGCGAAGATCAACCTCGAACTCGGCTGCCACGAAGAGGGGTTGGAGCAGGCCGAGCGATCCTTCGCCATGGTCAGGGACACGAAGCGGTACTGGGTCCAGTCCGGCATCCTCAATACCGTCGCCGCGGCCCACCGAAAACTGGCCCGTCCGGACCTGGCCCTGCGGAGCGACGAGCGGGCTCTCGCCCTGGCTCGCGAGGCACGATTCAAACGCGCCGAAGCGGACAGCCTCGTCAGCCTCTCGCTCACTTACAAGGAAGTAGGCCGCCACGACGAGGCCCGCAGCCACGCCGAACAGGCACTGGCCCTCGCCCGCGAAAGCTCCTTCCGCGTCGTGGAAGGTCAGGCCCTGACCGCCCTGACCGCCCTGCGCTCGACAGCGGAGTCCGAGTCGGCCCATGCCACGGCCGTCTCCCTCGGCCGACAGGCCCTCGCCCTGCACCGCGAGACCGGCCACCGCCTCGGCGAGGCCCGCACCCTCCTGGCACTCGCCGACGCCCACCGGAAGACCGACGGCGCCGCCGCGGCGCTGATGAGGCAGCAGGCATGGGACATCTTCACGGACGTGGGCGTGCCCGAGCAGGAGTACCGGGATCTCTGCCGGTGACTCGTCACCCACGTCCCGCACTCCTGGTCGTCAGTCGGGCCGTTGGGTGCGGTTCTCGTGAGCGAGGCCGTCCGGGCGGGCCGCCGTGCGGGAGCCGAGGGGAAGGACCAGGGCCCGCAGCGGCACAGGGGCCGACGACCGGACGGCCGTGGGATCCGACTGCCGACGGATCGTTCCGATGTCCTGCCACCCCCACGACAGGAGGGCGTCGCGGGCCGGAGCGTCGGCCTGGTCGACCAGTGTCGCCCCGAGCGAGGCGTGGTGGTCGGCGAGCAGGCGTTGTGGGAGTCGGCGGGCGAGGTCCTGGTCGTCCGTGTGGGGATGCACCACGATCTCGGTGATCGCGAAGACGTGGCCGGACGCGGTGAGCTGTTCGACGCTCTGCGGAAGGGGCCCGTCGAACCCCCTCCACCACATCCCCTCGCGCGGTACGGGGAATCCGTAGGCACACCCGACGAAGGCCGTGTCCTCTGCGATCAGCAGGGCGAATCCCGCCCGCCGGATGTCACCGGTGAGCCGGCGCAGAAACGCCTCCCGGCCCCGGTACTCCTGGCCGGCCTGCGCGCGGGAGGACTCCACGTACAGATCGGCCAGGTCCTCCCGCAGGGTCTCGGCCTGCCAGCGGTTCAGCCTGCGCAGGCGTACCGCGCTGTCGGTGGTCGGTGCGCTTCCCCGACCGCCTGCCGGCTCGCGGCGCGGCGGGGCCGTCACCGCGCACCGTCCAGGGCAGCGGGAACCCGAGGTGGCAGGGGTCGAACGGCGTGCAGCTCGTGGAGCAGGAAGCCGCACCCGGTGATCTTGATCATGCGGGCCAAGGCCGGTGGCGGGTAGTGCAGTTGGAGAGTCGTTCCGGCATCGATGGCGAGCGCGGACGCCGTTAGGAAGGCGTTGAGTCCGCTGGCGTCGCAGAAGGTGACCGCCGTGAGATCGACGTCGGCGGTGCGGATGCCGTCACGCAGGCATGCGGCCAGCGCGGCGCGCACGAGCGGGGCGGTGGCCAGGTCGATCTCTCCCGCGAGGGTGATCAGCGCACGGGTGGCGTGGTCGTGCCGGTGGACGTTCAGTTGTGGAAGGGGCATGGCTCCTCGGTTCGAGGTACGGAGTACTCGTCGGAGAGTGGCGCATGGCTCGGCCGGGCTGAGGGAGGGCACAGGACACGGGAAGACCCCGGCCTGTCAGGTGCGGTGCTGCGGCCGGGGTCTTGGGCTGCGGGCGTGCTGTCAGATCGGGCGGTGCCGTTGGTCCGCTCGGCTCCGTCGGCCGGACCCGTCGTCGGGACGGTCACGGCTGCCCGCGGTGCCGCTCGCTCTCGCCCAGCCGCGGGCCTTCCGCCGGGCCGACGGGGCCGGGCCCTGCACAGGTGTCCCGGAGCGGCCGTAGTGGAAGGCGGCCATGCGGTCACTGTGCTGGGAGTTGAGCCGGTGGATGAGGAGCACCCCGAGGGCGATCATCGCCAGGATCACGATCACGGTCACGAACGTCTCCACGGTCCTCACCTGCCCATCGGCTGATGCGGCACCGCGTGCTGCGGCGTCGCGACGGTCACGGTCGGGATCCGGGGACGTGCAGCCGGATCGCGGGCCTCATGGCCTCCTTCGGAGTCCCAGACCGCTTCCACGGCCCGGTCGGCCTCGTGCACCGTGCGCAGGCGCGCCGCCTCCTCCATCAACCGGCTCGCGGTCGACATGCCCAGGGGGTCGCTCGCGGCGGCCATCAGCCAGGCGGCCGAGGCGGGAGCCGTCTGTGGCGGGATCACCAGGAGGTTCCAGCGGCCGCTGCGGTAGGAGAGCAACAGCAGTTCGTGCGGGTCCTGCTCGGCCAGGAACCAGCCCACCTTCACCACGTGCCCGGCGACGGGCACCTTGCGCGGAACGACCGGCCAGTGGGTGGGATTGACCGTGACCCGGGTGATCCGCCCCCACAACGGCTCCAGTACGGCCGTCAGGGAGGGGAGTTCGGCTCCGAGATCGCGGGAGCGGGGCCACCATGCGCCGTCCAGTAGAGCCGGTGCGGGGCCGGCGGGAGCCAGCGACAGGCGGAGGGAGGACGACGAGTACGACGCGCACGAGCGGTCATCGGCTTCGGCTGTCGGCGGGAGGGAAATGGTCGCAGTCATGACGCGAACCCTGCCCCGGGCCGACCGCAACCGGCCCGGCGTATTCAATCGCCGAAAACGACACGAGCATGGAAGCCGGTGCGCGAAATATCCTCGGTGATGCCAGCGTACTCCGCGGGCAGGCCCAACGGACCGTACAGCCAACGGAGAAACGGCCCCATGCGCCCCTGCCCAGGACCCTCGTCCCAGAGGCAACAGGACACGCACGGCGAGCTGTCGGGGAGTAGCGTGAACTCATCGGGAGCACTTCGCACATCGGCTCCGATGCCGGTGTCGTTCCCTTTGAGCGACGACACCGGGCCGTGCTGCTCTCGCGCAGAAGTCCGGAGACGGGTTAGCGCGATGTCCGCGACCGAGTCTCACCCCCTGCTACGGGCCGTTCCCTTCCGGGCCCCGACCGCGCGCCTCGCGCTGAGAACCCAGAGCCCTTCCGCCGGGCCCGCCGAACTGGACGGCGCCTGGTGGCCCCGTTCACGTGATCTGCAGAGCGAGCTCTCCGCCCTGGCGGAGGTGCTGGATCCGCTGTGGGGGCGGATCACCCGTATCGGGGTCAACCCCCGCAACTGGCCGATACTCCCGCCCAGGATCTTCGTCAACGGCCATGTGGTGAAGGTCGGTTGGTTCACCACCGAGCTGGATCCGCACGGGATCGTTCTGCTCTCCTACACCGCGGGCCGCTGGGACCTCCTGGTGATCCCCCCGGAGACCGACGCCCCCTCGGCCGCCCGCCTGATGGCCACCGCGAGCGCGGACACCGACCCGCCGATGACCGCGACCGCCCTCATCGCGGCGGAACAGGCCCGGCACGGAAGCGGCGGCGCCCTCTCGTCACACGGCCGGCATCAGCAGCGTGCTGTGGGGATGTGAGGACGAGGGCCCGGAGTAGAGTGAAACGCGGGAGTCAGTCGGTGACCTGTGGCCTTCTCCTTGCCGGGGGCGACGGGTTCGGAGCCCGGCACGAGTGGCGGCGACCATGGCGACACTGCACCAGCGGAAGAACCACCGCACAGCGATCATGAAGACCCTGTACGAGGGCATGGAAGGCAACGGCCTCCCTGACGTCTCCGGGGCCAAACTGCGTGACGATCTGGCGATCCCCGAGCAGGATCTGGCCGCGGCCTGCACCTATCTGGTGGAGGAAGGGCTCGTCACGGTCCGCTGGGCCCATGGGGACACACCCGCGACCGTCATGCTGACGCATCAGGGCATTCGGCTCATGGAGGCCGAGGAGGAGGATCGCGGCTGACCGGTGTGGGTACGCCGGAGGCGGCCGGCGGGGAGGGCGCGCGGCCCGGCGCAGGTGGGCGGGCAGGTCCTCGTGGCGGCCATGCGAGCGGGTTCCGGTCGGGAGACCATCGGTTGACGGAGACCATCGGTTACCGGTGTGAAGGTCCCCCTGACGCGCCCGCGGTCTTCGGTGGGTGGCTGCCATGACTGGAGGGCGGCGTGGTGGAGGATGCGGTGCCCGGTGCGGGAGGTGAGGGGCGGTCGTGGCCGGCGCCCGAGCCGGGTTTCTGGTGGCAGGTCGTCGAGCAGCTGAGCACAGCCCTGATGGTCCTGGATCCGGCCGGACGGATCCTCGCCGTCAATCCCGCCGCCGAACGGCTGCTGGGCCGACCCGCGGCCGCGATGCGCGGGCAGGACGCGCACGAGCGGCTGCACCGGGACACGGACGGCGGCATGCTCCTGCGGGAGCAGTGCCCGCTGCTCCAGGCGCTGGCCGAGGGAGCCCCCGCACGCGGGGAGGGCGACAGCTATCTGTGCGGTGACGGTCGCCTGGTCACGATCTCCTGGTCCGCTTCTCCCCTGACGGACGGCGGCTCCTTCAAGGGCATGGCCGTGCTGTTCACCGACATCACGGGCGACCGTAGCGCGCGCCGGGAGCGTGCGGCCTACACGAGTGCTCTGGAGGACCTCAATGAGCGGCTGACACTGGTCGCGGAGATCACCGACGTACTGGGGCAGACCCTGGAGACCGACGAGGCCCTCGCCCGGCTGGGCCGCCTACTGGTACCCCGCCTGGCCGACTGGGCGGCGGTGGACCTGCTGACGGGTTCCGGGCAGGTCCACCGGGTGGCGGTGACCGGTCCCGCGGGCCGGGCCGCCGGGCTGGAGGGCGGGCGCGAGCGCCTTCCCGAGGCCGGGGAGGCAGAGCGCTCACCTCTTGTCCGGGTGCTGAACGGAGGTGATGCCGTGCTGCAGCGCCGGCAGGACGAGCAGGACGACGCGAAAGAGCAGGACGACGCCGAGACGGCCGTACCGCCCGTCTCTCCCCTTGCCGCCGTCCACAGCGACTTCCTGCGGACGGTGCACGCGACGTCCGCCATCACGGTGCCGCTGGGAACCCGGCAGCAGATCACCGGCGCGCTGACGCTGGTGCGTACCGACCCGATGCACCCCTTCGGCGCCGAGGACCTGGTGGTGGTGACCGACATCGGCCGCCGGGTCGGGCTGGTCATCGACAACGCACGGCGGTTCGGCCGTCAGCGCGCCGTCGCCGAGGCCATGCAGCGCAACCTGCTGGCCCCGCTGCCCCAGCCCGGCCGCCTGCGGCTGGCCGCCCGCTACCAGCCCGCCCCGGCCGGCTCGCAGGTCGGCGGTGACTGGTACGACGCGTTCGAACTGAAAGACGGCACGCTCGCGCTGGTCATCGGCGACGTCGTCGGCCATGACCTGACCGCGGCGGCCGGGATGGCCCAACTGCACGGCATCCTGCGGTCCCTGGCCTGGGACCGCACCGGAGCGCCCGGCGCCGTCGTCGACCGCCTCGACGACGCCATGCCCGCCATCACCACCGTCCCCATGGCGACCCTCGTCCTCGCCCGGGTCGAAGGCGACCCGCACACCGGACCGTGGACGCTGCGGTGGACCAGCGCCGGGCACCCGCCGCCCCTGCTCCTGACCCCCGGCGGACAGGGGCAGTACCTCGAAGCCGGACAGGGAGTGGTCCTCGGCGCCCCCGTGGACACCGGCCACCCGGGCAGGCCGAACGCCACACAGCCCCTGCCGCCGGGTTCCACCCTGCTGCTCTACACCGACGGCCTGATCGAGATCCCCGGCAGCGACCTCGACACCGGCCTGGACCGGCTGCGCCGCCACGCCCTCGCGCTCGCCCAGGCACCGCTGGACACGCTGTGCGACCAACTGCTCGCCCGCATGCCGCCCGGCAGCACCGACGACGTGGCCCTGCTCGCCGTACGGCTGCCGACGCTCATCAGCCAGTAGGTCAGCCAGCCCGTCAGCCGCCCCACTGGACAGGGCGTCCGTACGCCGGGCCGGCGCCGGAGGGGCGCATAGGGGGCGCGGCGTGGCAGGTGAAGCCGAGCCGGGTCAGTGCCCTGGTCACCTCGCCGATGGTGAAGTCACGGCGATCCTGGCCCGTGATCACCTCGCCCACCTGCTTGACCGGAAACAGGCGGCTCCCGATGACGACGCAGGCCCCCGTGACGGGCTCGGGGCGGGCACCGCCCATCGCTGTCTCCACGTCGGTCTTGAAGAGGTCGAAGGGATAACGGGCGATCACGCAGCGCATGGTGCCTCACCAGGAGTCGGAGGGGTCGAGGGGCGGGTGTAACAGCGGCGGGTTTCTTCGGAGGATCCGGGCCCGGGAAACAGAAAAGGGGCCCGCACCCAAGGTGCGGGCCCCTGTTCCGTCGTATGCGCGTGCGAAATTACGTCAGACGCGTCAGACAGGTTCAGACCGGTTCGGTCGCGGGTGTCAGGCGGGAACGATGTTCTCCGCCTGCGGGCCCTTCTGGCCCTGCACCACGTCGAACGTCACCTTCTGGCCTTCCTGCAGCTCGCGGAAGCCCTGGGTGGCGATGTTCGAGTAGTGAGCGAAGACGTCGGCGCCGCCGCCGTCCTGCTCGATGAAGCCGAAGCCCTTTTCCGCGTTGAACCACTTAACGGTACCGCTGGCCATGCTAATTCTCCTGAGGCAGTGCTGGAGACCCGCACCTCGCGGGCCCCCTCATCGCCGTGATGATCGCCCGCCCGGGAATCCCGAAAAATGGCAACCACAACTGCAATTAAAGTTCAGCATAGCACCGGAAATAATCAGCAACAAGGGGAAATGAAAACAACCCGGAAAAGCAGACGGAACGATTGGAAAAGACCGCTGATGGCACCGGTTAAATTTATGCTCCGGCGCCGTCAGATTTTCACTCGCCGCCACCGTCGGGCCGCTCTTCCGGACGGCGCGGCGCGGCGTTGGCGCGCAGGGCCGCCTCCAGCCGGTCCTCGAGATCGATGATCCGGCAGGCGGCCTCGATCGGGGTCCCCTGGTCGACCATCTCGCGGGCCCGTGCGGCAAGGCGCAGCTGGTGACGCGAGTAGCGGCGGTGGCCGCCCTCCGACCTCGTCGGCGTGATCAGACCCGTCTCTCCGAGGGCCCGGAGGAAACCGGGCGTCGCACCGATCACCTCGGCGGCACGGCCCATGGTGTACGCCGGGTGATAGTCGTCGTCGAGCCGGTCGGCGGCATGCGGCCGGTCCTGCGCTGGCATCTGCGCCTTCCCGCGGACCGCCGAAGTCACGGCCCGCCCAGGGGAGCGGCTTCCCCATACGGGAACTCTAGTCGCCCGGGCGGAAATCCTGCCGTCGCCGACACAGATGTCCTCTGCTGCTCGGCTCCCGGTCAGCCGCCCGTCACCGGAGGACCAGGACTCGGCAGGGAGGAGCGCACAGAGGCATCCCGCGGGCGTCCGCCGTGTCCGCCACGTCCGTCAGGAGGTACTGCCACCCCCAGGACCGCAGCGCCTCAAGCATCCGGGCGTCGCCGCGGTTCACCAGCATGACGCCGAGCGCGGCGGCGTGGTCGGTCAGCAGTCGTCTCTGCAGGCGCCGGGCGAGGTTCCAGTCGCGGCTCTGGTTCTGGGTGCGCACCCGGTGTCCGACGAGGATCTCGGAGATCGCGAAGAGTCTCCCGGACGCGGCGACCCGGAGCAGGCTCTGCGGAAGGTATCCGTCGAGGCCCTCCCACCGGGGCCCGTCGCCGCGCACGGGGAAACCGTGGGCGCATCCCGTCAGCAGCGTGGCGCCCGAGGAGACGCTGGTCTCCGCGACCAGCAGGGCGAACCCCGGCCGCCGTACGTCGGTCGCGAGCCGCCGCAGGAAGGCGGAGCGTTCCCGGTTCCATGCGCACGGGTCACCGCCGGAGGTCTGCGCGTACAGGTCACCGAGTTCCGGCGTGAGGTCCTCCACCTGGCAGCGGGTCAGCGGGCGGAGGCATTCGCCCGCCAGGGGCGACGGGGCCCGCCGGCCCTTGGACCGGGCGGGGCGTTCCGGACGCCTGGGGTCCGGGACAGGGGGTGGCCCCAGGGTCGAGGTCGTCGGCCGGTCCGGCACGTTCTCTGTCATGGGACGAGCCCTGCCCCGGGCCCGGACGCATCCGGCCCCGGCGTCGTCGTTCACCGAGAACGGCACCGGCCTGCGGCCGACGCGCGGGGAACCCTCGGTGCCTTCAACCCTACGCCCGGGGCGTAGGGCGCCATCTGCTCGGCGGTTCAGTCTCCGCACGCGTACACCACATCGGACCCACGACGGCACGCGGGAACCTGGGAGCTGGGAGCTGGGAGCTGGGAGCTGGGAGCTGGGAGCTGGGAGCTGGGAGCTGGGAGCGGCGGCCAACTGTCCTGCGGCGGCGGCGAAACGGTCCTTGCCCGGAGTGCCGGGGAGCGAGCAGGCCCATGGGCTGCCGAAACAGTGGACGCTCCGGCGGAATCCTGCGCACGGCCGGACGGCGTCAGCCTGGGCGCCCGTGGACCGGTCCGGGAACCCTCGGGGCGGAGTAGCGTGGCGGGCGCCGGGAGTTCTCCGTACGCCCGCTGCCCGTTGGCGTCGTTCCTGGCGCACCACGCCACCGGTCCGTCGCACGGCGGCCGGGGACAGGACCGCGACATGACATCGCGCGCCGATGAACGTGCGACTCCCGAGCAGGAACTGCCCTCCCCGCCCTTGCCCGCCCGGCTCACGCTGCGCCCGCCGACCTTTCCACCCGGGCCCGTGTGCGGTGCCTGGTGGCCCCGTTCCCACGATCTGACGGCCGAACTGCCCCTCCTCACCGAGGCGTTCGACGCGCTGCGGGCGAAGGTGACGAGTATCGCCGCTCGCCGCGGCACCTGGCCCGAGGCGCCGTACGACCTGCCCGCCCCCGGTCACACGGTGAAGGCCGCGTGGTTCGCGTCCGGGTTCGACCTGTACACGATCCGGCTCTACTCCTACGGCGTCGGCCGCTGGGACCTGCTGGTCGTGCCGCCCCGGACCGAGGCGGGCGCGGCGGCCCGGCTGATGACGGCGGCGTCCGACCCCGCGCTCCACCTCACCGCGAGCGCGCTCGTCGCGGCCGAACGGCGCCGCCTCGACACGGACGGCACCCGGTGCGAGCGGGAGCGGGTGGAGCAGTGGGAAGGCGAGGGCGGTACGACGGGCCGCCCGCCGGCCGATCTTTCCTTCTTCCGCAACTGTTACGGTCCGTGATCCCCATATCGCTCTGCGCCCGGTAGGGTGAAAGGACCGAGGGCCCAACGCATACCGGTGACAGAACCGGTTTCGCTCCCGGCGCACGACGACACCGGGCGGCTCGTCGCCCGGGACAGGTGGCGCATCATGACAGCCCCCGCCGGCCGCCCTCGACGCCCTCGATCCGGACGCGGCCCCATCTGACGCACGCCGCAGGTCGACGACCACGTATGCCGCCGTCCGCGTCCCAGCAGCCGAGCGCCCCGGCCGGGCCGACCCGTCGGCCACCGTGATGCGCCTCCTTCGAACGCCTCGTCGGGGTGTACGCCGTGCCCACCCAAGGAAACGCATGCCCACCACGGTCCCGCCCGCACCACCCGCCCACCCCCTCCTCCGGCTGCGCCTCGCACCCCACAGCGTCCTGCCGCGCCGCCTCGACGGAGTGTGGTGGCCCCGCTCCTACGATCTCCTGGCGGAGCTTCCCCAGTTGCTCGCCGCGCTGCCGCGCGCCTGGGGACACATCGCCGGCGTCACGGTGAACTCGGCGGCCTGGTCCGCGGCACCGGGCCGGATGTTCGTGTGCAACCAGGTCGTACGGCTGCGCAGGACCGTCGCGTCGCATGCGCAGCACACCGTGATCCTGCTCGCCCCCGGCCACGGTCGCTGGGATCTGCTGGTCGTGCCGCCCGACACCACCGCGGAGGCGGCCGAGGCGCTGATGGCCGCGGCGCTGAAGGACCGGTGACTCCTGCGGCACCCTGCTGCCCGACGCCCCCGCACGCGCACGCGCACGGTACTGCCGTCGCTTCCGGTGGAACGCGATCCGCCCGTCCTGTCGTCTCACACGGGACTCCCGCAGTCCCGGCGGGTGGCGCGAAGTTCGCGGCCGAACACGTCCTCGCGGTCAGGAACTGATCTCGACGGTCGTCGGCCCGCCAACTCCTGCCGCGCCGACGGCCGTTGCGCACGGAAACACCGAACCGTGCCAGGCGCGGCTCCGCTTCCGGGACGGCAGGCCCTACGCTGATCTCCGTGACGCAGGCAGGCGCTGGGAAGGGTGATCGGCGATGACGGCCCTGAGCACCGGGGACCCGGAGTCCATAGGCGAGTACACCCTTCTCGGTCGGCTCGGGGCAGGCGGCATGGGAGTCGTCTATCTGGGGGTCTCCGCCTCGGGGCGGCACGTCGCGGTCAAGCTCGTGCACGGGTCGTACGCGCAGGAAGAGGAGTTCCGGACGCGCTTCCGGCAGGAGATCACGGCGGCGCGCAGGGTGAGCGGCGCCTTCACCGCGCCCGTCGTGGACGCCGACCCGGACGCCGACCAACCGTGGATGGCGACGCTCTACGTGCCGGGGCTCAACCTCGCCGAAGTCGTGAAGAAGGACGGCCCGTTGAGCGGGCGGGAACTGCGCGCGCTGGGACTGGGGCTGACCGAGGCGCTGCGCGACATCCACCGGGTGGGCCTGGTGCACCGGGACCTCAAACCGGCCAACGTCCTGATGACCGAGGACGGGCCGCGCGTCATCGACTTCGGTATATCGCGCGCCGCCGACAACCAGAGCCTCACCATGACGGGGCGGGTGATCGGCACTCCGCCCTTCATGTCGCCGGAACAGCTCGCCTCTCCCCGGGACGTCACCCCGGCCTCGGACGTGTTCTCGCTGGGGTCGCTGATGGTGTTCGCGGCCGTCGGCACGGGACCGTTCGACGCCGACAGCCCGTACATGACCGGCTATCAGGTGATGTACGAGTCCCCGGACCTCGACGGGGTGCCCGAACCGCTCCTGCGCATCGTCGAGCGCTGCCTCGACAAGGATCCGGCCGCACGGCCGGAACCGGCGGATCTGCATCGCATGCTCCAGGCGCTGCCGGAATCCGACGCCGCCGCGCCCACGAAGGCCGGGCGGTCCGCGAAACCCCGGCCCCGGCCTGCTCTCCAGGGCGCGCCCACCACCCCTGCGGGCGCCGCGACCGACACCAGCACCAGCACGGGCACCCGCAAGGGGCGCCTGGCCCGGCTGTCGCTCACCGGCCTCGGCGCGGCGCTGGCCATCACGGGGCTGAGTGTCGGGGCGGGTGTCTTCGTGTCGGGCCGGGACACGGCCACCACCTCCACCGCCAGTGCCACGCCCACCGCCCGTGCCGCGTCCCTGCCCGACGGCTGGCGGCCGTGGCGCACGGCCCTGCGACGCGACGTGAAGGGTGTCCCTCTCGACTACCAGGCCCTCGGGTGCGTGACGGACGAAGTGGCGGACAAGAGCGCCCTGTTCTGCGGCGGGACGGGCTTCACGGTCGCCAGGATCGACCCGGCCTCCGGCCGCACCCTGTGGCGGACCGGCACCCGTCCTCAAGGGGTGCAGCCGATCGGCGTACGCGACGGGCTGGTCTATGTGTACCAGGACCCGGACGACACGACCAGGCGCGTGCTGGCCCTCGACGCCGATACCGGCCACCGGCGGTGGCAGCGCGACATCAACAAGTCCGCGGATCCGGTCCTGTTCAACGGCGGACTGCTGACCCTGTCCCCGGACTACTCGCGGTTCGTCGCCTACGGGCCGTCCGGCAAGGAACTGTGGCAGGCGCCCTCGCTGGACGAGGTCTGCCTTCCGTCGGCGCTGGGAGGCGTCCCCTACGCCCTGTGCTCGGCCGGCCGCGAGCCCGGCCAGGCCCCGGTCGGCCTGATGAGGCTCAAGCCCGGCAGCCTGACCGAGACCGCCACACTGCCCCGGAAGGCGGAGGCGCTCGGCGCCGTCGGCGGGCAACCCCTGTTCCTCGCCCCTCAGACCGCGAAGGACGTGTACGAAGCCGGGTACGAACGGCCGTACAACGCGCTGCTGCGCGTGGTCCCGAAAACCGGGCAGATCAAACGGACACCGCTGGCACGTCCGCTGACCGGCGTTGCCACCCTCGTGAACGGCGTCGTCTACTTCGTCCGGTCCGACGGGTCGGTCACCGCGGTGTCGGCGGACAGCGGCAAACAGCTCTGGCAGAAGACGACGGACATGGAGAGCCTGTCCGCGCCCGTGGTGTCGGCGACGTACAAGCGGGTCTACTTCTCCAACCGCTTCGGCCGTCTGCTGGCACTGGACAGCCGTACCGGAGCTGAGGTGTGGCGCACCTCCGCGCTGGACAACCCCGGGGACAAGGCGCAGGAGACCCCGCCGCGCGTGCTGCTCGTCAAGGACGCGATCGTCGCGACCGCCGGCGACACGGCCTTCTCCCGGAGCCCGAACGGGCCCACCTGACCGAGCCCGGGTCAACCGGCCCGCTCCCGGCCGCTGTTCGCCGAGTTGTCCGTGAACTCCCCCGGGATTGTCCGTGATCGGTAACGGACGGATCCGGTGGCCGCCGTCCCTCGTCCTGCCAGGTGGTCGCAAGTCGACCGAGGATCGGTGCGGAACTGCGCGAAGGCGGGGCGGACATGGCACGGCACGGCGGCGGATGGGGCTGGTACGGCAAGCTGGTCGGGGCGGCGCTCGGGGTGACGGTGCTGTCCACCGGTGCCGCGGTGTGGACCGCGCAGGCCGGTGCCGTGGTCGGATCGTCGCCGAAGGCGACCGCGTCGGCCACGCCGGGCGGTGACGTCAAGCCGGTCGACGTGACCATCGTGCACGCGTCGGACGCGGGGGCGCGCGGCGTCAACATCACCATCGACGACGGGCCCGACCCCGTGTGGACGCCCCAAGTGCTCGACGTGCTGCGGGAGTACGGGGTGAAGGCCACGTTCTGCATGGTGGGGACGCAGGCCCAGGCCCACCCGGACCTGGTGAAGAAGGTGGTCGCGGACGGGCACCGGCTGTGCGACCACTCGGTGTCGCACGACACCACCATGGACAGGCAGTCCCAGGCCTACCAGTCGCAGCAGATCCTCGACGCCGAACGCATGATCACCGAGGCGTCCGGGGGCGTACGGCCGATGTACTACCGGGCACCCGGCGGAGCCTTCACCCCCTACAGCCGCACGCTCGCCGCCTCCCGGGGCATGCGGCCGCTGGGCTGGAACGTGGACACCAAGGACTTCGAGCGGCCGGGCACGGACGCCATCGTCGCCACCGTGGAACGGGAGCTGCCGGGCGGGCCGACGCTCCTCTTCCACGACGCGGGAGGCGACCGCTCCCAGACCGTCGAGGCCCTGCGCCGGATCCTCCCCGAACTCAAGGAGCAGGGCTACTCCTTCGGCTTCCCGGTGCGCTGAGCCTCGGCCAGCAGCCGCTCCGCCCGCCCGCGGGCCATCCCCTCGCCCTGCGGCTGCTGAGCTGCCTCCAGCACGTCCGCGCCCACCATCGCCTCGTAGTTGCCCTCCAGCAGGGCGAGGTCGAAGAGATGGGCGTGGCAGTTCATCCGGAACCGCTCCGCCATCGAGCCGACGGGGCGCGAACGGTCGCGGCGGCGATCAGTGGCGCATGTCAACCAGGGGGCTAGGGCGCGCTGTTCGTGGCGACTTTCGGGGTGCTGCCGGGGGCGAGTCCGCACGTGCCCGACCTCGACGCCCCGTCCTGTCCGGTCAGGTGCACGACGATCTGGCCGTCGGCGTCCTGGCTGTAGGCGATCGTGCAGGTCAGCTGACGGAGCGCCGTGCCGGACAGTCCCTCCAGGGCGAGGGGGACGCGAGTGGTGACCTTGCCGCCCGCGGAGCGCTCGACCTCGACGGTCCCGCCGGGGCGGGCGGCGGGGAGGGCGGTGCTCAGGCCGGCGGCCCGGTCTTCCTTGCGCGGACCGCCGAGCAGCGCCAGGACGACCTTCTCCGTCGGCACCGGGCCGGTCGTGTCGCCGGGGTTCTGGTCTGCGGAGCCCGACTCGGCCAATCCGTCGCTGAACTCGACCGGGGGCTCGGTCGTGCGGATCACGGTGCTCAGCCCTCCGTCGGGGGAACGGAAGAAGAGCAGCATGTCGCGGTCGCGGTCGAGGAAGGCCTGGAAGCTGGCGGGGCCGCCCGCCTCGATGACGTCGGTCTCCTGGATGCCGCAGCCGGTGAGCAGGGGCACGGCCGCGAAGGCGACCGCCGCCGCAGGTCCGCGCGTCCGCGCACGCCTCATCCGCCGGCCTCCTCCGCGTGGAGCGGTATCTCGACGGTGAAGACGGCACCGGCCCCGGGCAGGTTCCCGGCGCGGATCGTTCCGCCGTGCAGCTTCACGTTCTCCAGGGTGATCGCCAGGCCGAGGCCGCTGCCCGCCGAGCGGGTGCGGGCCGCGTCGGCCTTGTAGAAGCGGTCGAAGATGTGCGGGAGCGATGCGGGGCGGATGCCGGGTCCGCTGTCCGCGACCTCGGTGATCAGCACGCGCGTGCCCGGGGAGCGTGCCTCGGTGCGCAGGCGTACCGTGACCGGCTCGCTGCCGTGGCGCAGGGCGTTGCCCACGAGGTTGGCGATGACGAGGTCGAAGCGGCGCGGGTCGAGCCGGGCGCGGATACCGTCGGGGAGTTCGGTGCGGACCCGGCCGTCCCCGGCCGGCCCGCCGTCGGTCCAGTGCCGGTTGTGGAGGGTCTTGCGGATGGTCTCGGCCACGTCGACCTCGTCGGCGTTCAGCTCGGCCGCGCGGGCGTCGAAGCGGGAGATCTCCATCAGGTCCTCGACGAGCACGGCGAGCTTTCCGGTCTCCGCGCTGACCAGCCGGACCGCACGGGCGGTGTCGGCGTCCAGGTGATCGGCGTCCTCGTCGAGGACCTCGGTGACGGCGAGCATTCCGGCGAGGGGGGTGCGCAGTTCGTGCGAGACGTCGGAGGCGAAGCGGCGGGCGCGGGCCTCGGCCTCGCGCAGTTCCCTTACGGTGTTCTCGAGTTCGCCCGCCGACTCGTTGAACGTGCGTGCCAGGTCCGCCAGTTCGTCGCTGCCGCGTACCGGGATCCGGGTGTCGAGCCTGCCGCTGCCCATGTTCCGGGCCGCCTCGCGCAGTTCCCGCACCGGGCGCAGCACGCTGCGGGCGGCGATCAGGCCGGGGATCAGCGCGACGGCGAGGCCGGGCAGGGCACCGTCCCGGGCGGCCATGAGGAGGGCGTCGACGTTGACCTGTTCGTCGGTCATCCGCATGACGGCGTAGAGGACGAGTCCGCTGGGCAGCAGGCTGTCCGGGTCTGTCTTGAAGACCATGGGCATGGCGATGGTCAGGTAGGGAACGCCGTCCTTGACGACCCGCTCGAAGCTGCCGTGGGGGTTGGCCCGCGCGGCGCGGCGCAGTTCGGGTGTGATGACCGTGGAGACGGGGTTCTCGCCCGAGGAGGCGCGGACCGAACCGTATTCGGCGAACACCACCCAGGGGTGCGGCTTGCCCCTGCGGGCGATGTCCCGCAGGAGTGACTCCAGGTCCTCCCCGCCCTGGATGGGCAGGCCGAAGGCCGTCTGCTGGACCTGGTCGCGGAACGACGTGACCGCCGTGTCCTGGGCGGTCTGCAGCACCGCGCTGCGGGCCTCACGGTAGGTCAGCGCGGCGGTGGTGCCGGCGCTGACGGCGGCGACCAGCAGGAAGGCGAGCAACAGCCGCGTACGCAGCCCGAACGCCCTGAACCGCGACCGGCGAGGACCGGTGGTCACAGCGGCCCGAAGCGGTAGCCGAAGCCCCGCAGTGTCTGGACGTAGCGGGGGCTGCCGGCCTCGTCCTCGATCTTGCCGCGCAGCCGGCGGACGCACGCGTCGACCAGCCGGGCGTCGGCGTGGTAGCTGTGTTCCCAGACGTGCTCCAGCAGTTGCTGTCTGCTGAACACCTGCTCGGGGGCGGCGCACAGGTGCAGCAAGAGCTTGAGCTCCGAGGGAGCGAGCGCGAGCGACCGGCCGGCCTTGGTGACGGTCAGCCCGACCCGGTCGATGGTGAGTTCGCCGTGGACCTCGATGGCCGGGCGGCCCGCGCCGCCGTCGTCGAGGCGGCGCAGTACGGCACGGATGCGGGCCTCGATCACATCGGTGCGGGCGGGCTTGACGATGTAGTCGTCGGCACCGGCCTCCAGGCCGACGACCACGTCGAAGTCGTCGCCGCGCGCGGTGAGCATGATGATCGGCAGCTGGCTGTGCTCGCGGACCCGGCGGCAGACCTGTACGCCGTTCATGCCGGGCAGCATCAGGTCCAACAGCAGCAGATCGGGGTGGAATTCGGCCAGCGCGGCCAGGCCGGTCTCGCCGGTCGCGACCGCCCGTACCTCGTGGCCTCGGCGGCACAGACCGAGTTCGACCCCCTCGCGTACGGAAGGGTCGTCCTCGATGAGGAGCACGCGGGGCATCGGAAGTTCTCCCTCGATGGTGGTCAGGTCCGGTTCCGGGGCCGTCTCGGGCGTACGCGGGAAAGCAGCGCGTCGAGTTCGGCGAGCCGCAGCGGACGGGCGAGCAGGGCGAAGGTGAGGACGATGGCGGCGGCGCCGGCACCCGTGGAGACCACCGCCCCCGCCCGTGCGGTTCCCAGGACCGCGAAGTGGCCCAGCGCGGTGGCGGGGACGGCGGCGAGGAGCAGTCGTCCGTGAGCGCCGACGGCGGACGAGCGCAGGGGGCGGGCGACGGCGAGCCGGCGGCTCAGCACCCGGGCGGTCACCGCCCAGCCCGCGCACAGCGCCAGCGAGTACGCCGCCGCCATGCCCGTCACGGCCCAGCGGGCCGGCAGCAGGTGGGCGGCGGCCACGGACAGTCCCGCGTTGAGGGCGACGATCACGAGGTTGAGCAGGAACGGCGTACGGGTGTCGGAGAGCGCGTAGAAGGTGCGGGACAGGACGTACTGGCCCGACAGGGCGATCAGTCCCGGCGCGAAGGCCATCAGGATCCCGGCCATGGCGGCCGTGTCGGCGGCGCTGGTCCTGCCGTGTCCGAAGACGAGGGCCATCATCGGCTGGGCGAGGGCGAACAGCGCGCAGGCGGCGGGTACGACGGCGGCGGCGGAGACGCGCAGGGCGTGCGAGACGTCGTGCCGCAGCGCGGCGGTGTCCCCGTCGGCGGCGGCCGCGCTCATCCGGGGCAGCAGCGCGGTCACCACGGAGACCGTGACGATGCCGTGCGGTACGACCCACAGGGCATAGGCGTTGTTGTACGCGCCGTATCCGGGGCCGCCGTCGAGGCCCGCGGTCGTGGCCAGCCGGGTGGTCACCCAGTAGGCGGCCTGGTTGGCCAGGACCAGCAGCACCAGCCAGCCGGCCGCGCGCAGGGGGCGGGTCAGTCCGCTGCCGCGCCAGTCGAAGCGGGGCCGCCAGCGGAAGCGGGCCGCGCACAGTGCGGGGACGAGGGCGAGGGCCTGGGCGGCAATACCGGCGGTGGTGCCCCAGCCGAGGATGGCGGTCTCGGTCGGGGTGAGCGTGTTCGCCGCGGTGGGTGTGTCCGCGCCGCCCAGGGCCAGCGCCAGGTACAGCCCGAACACGGCTATGACGACGACATTGTTCAGGACCGGCGCCCACATCATCGCGCCGAACCGGCCGCGCGCGTTGAGCACCTGTCCGAGCAGCGTGAACAGGCCGAGGAAGAAGATCTGGGGCAGGCAGTAGCGGGCGAACGCGGTCGTCATGGCCGCCTGTTCGCCCGTGTAGTCGGTGTACGCGTCGACGATCGCGGGGGCCGCCCATACGGCGGTCGCGGTGATCGCCAGCAGGGCGACGACGCAGACGGTGACGAGCCGGTCGGTGTACGCGGCTCCCCCGTCGTCGTGCTCCTTGGCGGCCTTGACCAGCTCGGGAACGAAGACGGCGTTCAGGGCGCCGCCGAGGAGCAGCATGTAGACGATGGTGGGCAGCGCGTTGCCGACCGCGTAGCCGTCGGGGACCGGCCCGATGGTGCCCAGCGCCGCCGCGACCACGGCGGAACGGGCGAAGCCGGTGGCCCGGCCGACGATGGATCCGGCGGCCATGACGGCGGTGCCGCGCGCTGCGGAGGAGGCCGTCGCGGAGGAGGCCGGAGAGTCCGGGGAGTCCGGAGAGGAAGCCTTCGTCAGCTGATTCATCGGCGGTTCAGGTACGCCTGGAAGGCGCGGTGAAGCGTGTGGTTGGCGCTGCCGCCCAAGGGTTTCTCCCATTCCCCCAACGTCTCGACGACCTGTCCCCCGGTGCCGAGCTTCCACCGCAGCAGTCCGTACGCACGTTCGCTTGGATCGAGAGTGGAGGGTACCCCGCGCATGTCGTACACGTCGGCGCCGAGCGCGTGGGCGTCCTGCAGCATCCGCCACTGCAGGGCGTTGGAGGGGCGGACCTCGCGGCGGTGGTCGGCCGAGGCACCCGTCTGGTACCAGGCCCGGCGGCCCACCGTGATCATCGTGTGGGCGGCCAGGATCTCCCCTCGGTGACGGGCGAGGTACAGCTTCATCCGCCCCGGTTCCTCGGCGTTGAGCGCCACGTACTGACGCTCGTAGTAGGCGAGCGAGCGGCCGAGCCGGAAGCCGTCGCGTCGTTCGGTGATGCCGAGCAGCCGGTAGAACTCCGGGAGTTCCGCGGCACTGCCCACGACCACCTCAACGCCCTCCTTCTGGGCGCGGCGCACATTGCGTCGCCACTCCTGGTTGAGCCCGGACCACAGGTCCTTCGTGGTGCGTCCGGCGAGCGGCACGTGGAAGACGTGGCGGGGCTGGGCGTCCCCGTCCCCGCCGGTCCCGTCCCCGCCGGTCCCGGCCGCTCCGGTCCCGTCACCACCGCAGCGGCGCCAGCCCCGGGCCCGCAGGCGTTCGGCCACGGCGGTGCCGAGCGGGTCGACCTCGCTGGCGAGGACGTCGCCCAGGCGGCGGCCCGGACCGGTGAGCGGCTTGAGCAGGGCGGCGTCCCAGCGCCGGTAGGCGGGCGACGGGCCGATGCGCACGGCGAAGGCGCCCGCGCGGCGCAGGTGTTCCAGCAGCGGACCGAGCCAGCCGTCGATGTCGGGGTCGTTCCAGTCGGCGACGGGCCCTTCGGGCAGGTAGGCGAAGTACTTGCGGGTGCCCGGGAGTTGCCGCAGCAGCACCAGGGCCACGCCCGTCAGCGCGCCCGCCTCCGGATCCGGCCCCCAGCCGAGCAGTTGGGCCCGCCAGCCCTCCTTGACCTCGGCCCAGGACGGGCACTGGAGGAAACCGGCGCCGAGGGCCGCGCCGTCGGGGGTCGCGAGGAAGGTGCGGTACGTCTCCGCGGTGATGGTTCGCAGGGCCATGCCCCGGTCCCGTGCTTGGCACACGCGGCTGGGCGGCACGAGCAGCGCTGACACAGTCTGAGCCTCTCCTTCTCCCCGGACCTGTCGCGGGGACACACAGGAGGCTCACAGCGGCCCATGACTGCTCCGCGCGCCGAATGTGACCGGACCATGACCGTTCCTCACCAGTCGCCGTCACACAGCCCCATAGCGGCTGACCTCGGGTTTTCCGGTCCTACAGTCACGACATCGCCGAATCGCCCACCCCCTTCCCGTCCTTCCCGGAGGTCCTGTTGTCGCGCACCCGTGTACCCGTCCATGCCCGCGTCCGGGCCGCCGTCGTGGCCGCCGCCATGGCCGCCCTGCTGGCGCCGCTCGCCGCCTGCTCGTCGAGCGGCTCCCCCAGCGCCCCGGACGGCGAGGTGAAGCCGAGGGCCGAGGACCGCCCTGTCACGGTCACCGTCACTCCCACGGGAGAACGGGTCCCGGCGGGTGAGCCCGTGAAGGTCACGGCCGCGGGCGGCCGACTCACCTCGGTGACCGTCACCGACGCCGAGGGCCACCGGCTGGCCGGCAAGGTCGCCGCCGACGGCCGGTCGTGGCTCTCCGACCGCAAGGCCGTACCCGGCGCGGCGTACACGGTGACGGCGGCGACCCGGACCGAGGGCGGAACCGCCAAGAGCACCAAGGCCGCCTTCACCACGGCCGAGGCGGACAAGGTCAACAAGGTCGACTGGCGGCCGGGCGCCGACGCCACCGTCGGCATCGCCCAGCCGATCTCCCTGGTCTTCGACAACCCGGTCAGGAACAAGGCCGAGGTCGAGAAGCAGCTCAGGATCACCACCTCGAACGACACCGAGGGCTCCTGGGGCTGGATACGCGACTGGTCGGGCCGGGACCGGGTGGACTGGCGGCCCAGGACGTACTGGAAGCCGGGGACGAAAGTCACGCTGAACGCCGAGTTGAACGGCACCGACTCCGGCGCGGACGGCGGCTGGTTCGTCCGGGACTACACGACCGCCTTCACCGTCGGCTCCCGGCAGATCGTCAAGGTCGACCTCGACAGCCACCAACTCACCCTGGTCCGCGACGGCGAGACGGTCCGCCGCATACCCGTCTCCGGCGGCACGCCCGGTGGCGACAAGCGCTCCTGGCGCGGAACGGCCGTACTCATGGCCAAGGAGGGCACGATCAACATGAACTCCGAGACGGTGGGCCTGGGCGACGCCTACGACAAGATGGTCGACCACTCGATGCGGCTGACCTGGTCGGGCATGTACGCCCACGCCGCCCCGTGGAACGCCCGCTACTTCGGCAACGCCAACCAGAGTTCCGGCTGCATAGGAATGAGCGACGCGAACGCGGCCTGGTTCTACGCACAGGTGCGGCCGGGCGACCCGTTCGAGATCACCGGCAAGGACACCAAGGGCGTGGTCGAGCCCGGTAACGGGTTCGGCGCGTGGAACCTCTCGTGGGGCGAGTGGCAGGAGAAGAGCGCGTTGCGCTGAGAGTTGCGCCGAGCAGCGGTCCCCCAGGGGGCTGGGCCGCCGCCGGGACCGGTCCCGGGAGCGAACCGTACAGTCCGGAACCGAGTGGGGCGGGAACGTGGGGCGCGGCGGTACGAATCGAGGATCTCGTGAGCAGGAAGACGATCATCCCCCTGGCCATGGTGCTGGCGCTCGCCCTGGCGGGTTGCGCGGACCAGTCCTCCGACCGAGGCGGACAAGAGGGAACGCCGCGGACGAACGCCCCGTCTCCCTCCGGTTCCACCGGTTCCACGGCGGCGACAACCGCCTCCCCCAGCGTTGAGGCCACACCCGAGGCCTGCCGGACGGTGGACACCCTGGCGTACAACCAGTTGGTTGCCATGGCCTTGGCCATCGGCGACGAGAACAAGAACGACTCCGAGTTGCGGGCCGATGCCGCGAAGAGCTACGAGGACTTCGCCGACCGTGTGTCCCTGATCGCACCGCAGGCCCCCGAGAACCTGCGGCCGGCACTGACGGAGTGGGCGTCCGCCGGCACTGCCGTAGCGCGTTACATCGCCGGGAAGAAGCCCCGGGCCGGCCTGGTCATCGACTACGGGCCGACGCAAAAGCGATGGAACGCGGCGCAGAAGGCCGCCGAGAAGATCTGCGGGCAGGACCTTCCCGACCTCGATCAGTAGGAGAAGTCCAGATCAGGCCGGTCTTGGCCGCACGCACGGCGTGACGGGGATCACACCGAGGGGAAAACCTGGCGTCGGGGGCGGGCGTCTAGTGGGTGTGAGATCAGTCAGGAAGGCACCGGGCGAGTTGGACGAGGAGCGTCTCGTCCGGCTGGTGGCACGAGGCGACCGTGTCGCGTTCGAGGAGCTGTACCGGCGTACGTCGCCGTGGATGGCGGTGCGGCTGCGGCGGCGCTGCGCGGACGAGCAGATCGTCGCCGAGGTCATGCAGGAGACGTATCTCGCGGCGTGGCGCGCGGCGGGTGCGTTCGCGGGGGCCTCGGTGGGCGGGACGGCCGTCGGCTGGCTGTGGACGATCGCGGCGCGCCGCCTCGTCGACGCCTTCAGGCGCAGGGCCCACCATGCCGAGCCGCCGGCGGCGGCCGCACTCCCCGACGCGGCGCCCGCCGCCGAGGACGAGGTGCTCGCGGCGACCGTCGGCGGTGACGTCGGCGACGCGCTGCGGCGCCTCGCGCCGGAGCTCAGGCAGGTACTGCAGGCCATGGTGCTCGACGGGTTGTCCGTCCGGGAGACCGCGGTCCTGCTCGGGCTGCCCGAAGGCACGGTCAAGACCCGGGCCCGGCGGGCCCGGCACGCGATGCGGAAGGCGCTGGCATGAGTGGGGAGCACGCGTCGATGCGGATCATCGACGGTTACGCGCGCGGTGACGACACGGACCTCGCCGCCGACGAAGTGTGGGCCCTGGAGGCCCACTTGGAGGCGTGCGCGGTGTGCCGGGAGCGGCTGGCGGCCGTCGTCGCCGCCGAGGTGCCCGGCGTGGCGGCGCTGGTCGACACCGTGTGGTCGGGCCTGGAGCCACAGCTGGACACGGCCGTTCCGGCGCCGGTCCGCCGGCGCTGGTCGGCGCGGCTGTCGGTGTGGATGACGCCGGTGATGGTGCCCTGGCTGGCCATGGTCGTGAGCGTGACGCTGCTCGCGCTGCTGCTGGACGTGGTCGACACCGGTACCGGCGAGGTGTCGCTGGTGCTGCTGCTCGCGCCGGTCCTGCCCGTGCTCGGCGTCGCGGCGTCGTGGTCGCGCGGTCTGGACCCGGCGTACGAACTGACGGCCTCCGTGCCCCGCGCCGGGCTCCACCTGGTGCTGCGGCGCACCGCGTCCGTGCTCGTCGTGGTCGTTCCCGTGCTGCTGGCGGGCGGTTGGGCGACGGGGGTGACGGCCGCGCAGTGGCTGCTGCCCTGTCTGGCCTTCACCTCGACGACCCTGGCGCTCGGCGGTGTCGTCGGCGTGACCCGCGCCGCCGTCGCGCTGGTGGCCGTATGGGCCGCCGTGGTCGTGGCGCCGAGCCTGGCCGCCAGCCGTACGACCTTCGCCCTGCAGCCGGACGGTCTGCCCGTGTGGGGCCTGATCCTCGCGCTCGGCGTCGGTGTCGTGATCGTCCGCAGGGACGCGTACTCCGTGCTGGGAGCCCATCGATGACCATCGGAAAGGTCGGAAAGGACCACCACATGACGTCCGTCGTGAGCTCGGCCGACATCGCGCCGACGCCCTACGCCTGGGAGATCCGGGCCACCGGACTGAAGGTCAGGGTCGGCAGGAACCGGATGGCCGTCGACGGGCTCGACCTGTCGCTGGGCACCGGCGTACACGGCCTGCTCGGGCCCAACGGGGCGGGCAAGACCACCCTCATCCGGGCACTGGCCACCGTGCTCCGTCCCACCGAGGGCACCCTGGAACTGCTCGGCGAGGCGGCGGGCGGCATGGGCGAGCACCGTGCGCTGCGCCGCCGGATCGGCTATCTGCCGCAGGAGTTCGGCTACTACAAGCGCTTCACGGTGCGCGAGTTCGTCGAGTACATGGCGTGGCTGAAGGAGGTGCCCAAGGCCGACATCCCCGCCGCGGTGCAGCGCGCCGTGGAGCGGGTGGGGCTCGCGGACCGTGCCGACGACAGGATGAAGACCCTGTCGGGCGGCATGGTGCGACGGGTCGGCATCGCCCAGGCCATCGTCAACGACCCGGCGATCCTGCTCCTCGACGAGCCGACGGTCGGCCTGGACCCGGCGCAGCGGCTGCGTTTTCGCGGGCTGCTGCAGGAACTGGGCACGGACACCTGCGTGGTCGTCTCGACCCACCTGGTGGAGGACGTCGCCGCCGCCTGCACCGACGTGGTGCTCTTCGCCGAGGGCCGGCTGGTCTTCCAGGGCCCGCCGGACGAACTGGCCTCCGTGGGCGGCCCGGAGCACGTGGGCGACAGCCCGCTGGAGCGCGGCTACTCGGCCATGCTCCTCACCCCCAAGCAGGGAAAGGGAACTTGGTGAACTTCCGCGTCCTGCGCATCGAACTGAGGCGTTCCGTCGCCCCGTGGGCCGGGGCGGTGGTCCTGACGACCGCGTCGGCGTTCCTGTACCTGCTGCACGGTCCCTGGTGGAACGGCACCGTCAGCTGGACGGCCCAGTGGACGTCCACAGCCCTGTGGACGCGCGCCCTGCTGGTCTATCTGTGGCCGCTGGCCGTGGGCCTCGGCGCACTCCAGGGGCTGCGCGACCACCGCTCGAAGATGTCCGAGCTGCTGACGAGCACACCGCGGCCCGCCTGGCACCGCGCGGCCACCCTGGCGGGCACCGTCGCGGTCACACTGGCCTCGGCCTTCGCTCTCCTGGTCCTCCAGGGCGCGGTCCAGGTGATGCTCGGCGACACCGCGTACACGCACCTCGGATGGCTTCCGATCTCGCTGGTGGGCGCGCTCGCCCTGGTCGCGGGCGCCGTGCTGGGCATGGGGATGGGGCGGACCCTGCCGTCCCCGCTCACCCCGCCCGCGCTGGCCGTGACGGCCTTCGTGTTCATCAACCTGCTGCGGATGTCGACGGAGTCGGGCACGCCGACGTCCATGGTGCCGAACCGGATCTCGCTGCTGTCACCCGCGGTGACAGAGGTGCGCGACGTGTTCCTCACGCTCTCCGCCTCCGTGCACCTCGGGCAGACGCTCTGGCTGCTCGGCATGGCCGCGACGGGCTTCGCGCTGCTGGCCGCCGCGACCTGGCGGGCCCGGCTGCTCGCCCTGACGCCCGTCCTGGCGGGCGCGGTGCTCGCCCTGCTCGTCCTGCCCGCCGACCCGCGTCGGACGTACGTCGTCGACAGGGCCGCCGCGGCGATGGTGTGCGACGGCCCGGTGTGTGTGACCAAGGCGCACCAGGCACGGCTCGACGACCTCGCGGGCCCCGGCCGCAGGGCGCTGATCCTGCTGCACGACACCCTGGGCGACCGGGCGCCGAACTCGATCCGTGAGAGCACCGCCGTACGGGGAATCGGCGATACGCCGCAGCGGCCCCACGGCGCCGTCCTCGTCGACTTCGACGACCGGGTGATCGCCGACGCCGAGGGCGAGGAGCTGACCCGGGCCCTGCTCGCCCAGGGCCTGGCTCCGATCTGCTTCGCCCGCAGCGACAGCGAGAGCGGCACGCTCGGCGAGATCGCCGGGCAGAGCGTCGCGGCGGGCTGGGTCCTCGGGGACCTCAAGCCGCTCGGTGGCAGCGCCCACTCCGCACGCGACCAGCTCGACGTGGCCCGCCCGGTGTGGAAGGAACTCAAGGCGCTGCCGCGGTCCGAACAGCTCGCGCGGATCAACGCGGTGCACACCGCGGCGCTCTCCTGCGAGGGCGACCCGCTCGACATCCTGGACGGCGGTGCGTCCCGGTGAGATGGCTGACGCTGTACGCACGCTCGCGACAGGTGCCCGCGTCGTTCGCCGTCGTGGTGATCAGCGCGGTGGCGGTGTGGGCCCTCGCCCGGGACGGCGACGCGGAGCCCGCCGATCCGCGACTGCCCACGCTCGTCCTCGCCGCGGGGGCGATGGCGGCCTCGATCGGGCTCGGCGGGCAGGACCTCGCACTGGACCGCACGGCCGCGATCCGCTGGGCGCCCCGCAGGGCCGTACACGTCCTGCTCATCGGCGCGGTCGTCGGGGCGGTGCTGCTGGCGGTGCAGACGCTGGGCGAGGACCTGGCCAGCACCGCGTTCGTCGCCCGCAACTGCGCGGGCCTGACGGGCCTTTGCGCCATCGGGGCGACGATCTGCGGGGCGCCGTACGCGTGGACGCCGCCGATCAGCTGGCTGGCGTTGTCGTTCATCGCCCCGTCCCCCACGGATGTGCCGACGCAGGTGATGGCCTGGATGCTGCTGCCGCCCGGCACGGCCACGGGCACCTGGACGGCCCTGGCCCTCGCGGTCGCCGGCACCGCGGCCTACGCGGTCGCGGGACCGAGACCTCGATGACGGCCGGCGGCGCGTGGGACGCGTGGGAGACGACGGGTCAGGGTGCCGGAAAGAACACCGTCAGGCGTCCCCAAGCGGCCAGCGTGATCACCAGACACGGCACCATCCACCACGGCCGCAGCCAGCGGCGTACGACAGCCAGCACGGCGACGGGCGCGGTGAGCAGGGCGAACGCCAGGCCGAGCCGTCCGAACAGCCGAATGTGGTCGAGAGCCTGGTGGTCCCAGGGGCCGAGCGGATTCGACAGGTAGGCGACAGCGGTCGCGGCTCCCGCCACAAGACAGCCGATGGCCAACAGGACCGCGCACGCGACGCCTTTGGCCCGCGACACGGTCATGATTCGAGGGCCCGCTTCGCCTCGTCGACGTTGCTGTCGAATCCGCGGCCGTAGATCTGAGCGTCCTCGCTCCGCCAGTAGGGGCCGCCGTTGTAGCGTGCCGCGAGTTCCCGCATCTGCTCCCTGGTCATCCGCTCCGGCGGCACGTCGGCGAACTCGCTCTCGGCCTTGAGCTGGGCGAGGTACTCCGAGGCGATGTAGATGTTCTGCCCCGGGTCCTTGGACGCGTTGACCACCTCGTCGCGCTGTGCGTCGGTGAGGTTCTCCGGGTCGTAGCCGAGCACTTCGGCGGACCGGCGCACCTGGATGGCGATCGGCCCCATGGAGGTCTGGTCCGCCTCTCCCATGCCGGGAAGGTGACGGCGCACACCGTAGGCGGCCTCGTCGATCCAGGACGGATCGCCTTCGACCTCCTGCCAGGCGATGCCCGCCAGCATCTCGGGCGGCAGCCCGGAGCTGCGCGCCGCGTCATGGATCAGCGCCTTGTTCCCCGAGATGTACGTGCGGCGGCCGGCGTCGTCGTTGGACGGCAGATACAGATAGTGGTCCTGGGCACCCGGCAGCCGTGCCAGCCGCTCCCGTATGCGCCGCAGCGACGGCGAGACCGCGGTGTCGCCGGACACCCCGGAGATCGAGTCGACCTTCGTGCCGGTGCCGGGAAGTTGTGTGTTCGGGTTGCGGCTCGCGGCGGACGCCTCACGGCGCAACGCGTCCACGGCGCTGATCAGCAGGGCGGGATAGTCGCCGTCCCCACCACGGAAGTCCGGCAGGGACCGCAGGGCCGCCCGTATCTCGTGCACGCAGTCCTCTCGGGCCGCGGACTCCACCCGCTCGGCGTCGCCGTAGTGGCCCCGGGTGGCGTCGTAGTAGCGCTCGGCCTCTTCGCGGATCGCGTCCACGTCGGCGGTGAGTTCCGCCACCCAGTCGAGGAAACCGGACGTGCCTCGCAGGTCTTCCCACTGGTGCAGCGGTTCCGCGGCACGCGCGGTGGGAGTGATCGCGTGAGCTTCCCGGGACATCACCTCCACCAGCCGGTCTTCCGTGATCTGCCCGCTCTTGAAGTGCCCCTTGGCCCGCTCGACAGCCGTGGCGTAGACGTCCAGCGCTCTGCCGACCCGCCTGAACGCCGCGGACAGATACTCCGCCAGGTCGAGCGCTTCCTTCAGCCGCTTGGTGTACCGCTCCCTCTGTACGCTCTCCCACTCGACCTTCCCGGCCTTGCGGAAGTCGTCCTCGCACGAGGCGAGGAGGGTGTGCAGGCGGCCGTATTCGGCTGCGGTCCGTTCGATCAGCTGGGGGTTCGAGTCTTCGAGGAACGCCACGTCCGCGCGGTAGGTCATGGTGCTCACCGGTCCTCGGGCGCGACGTAACGCCCGTTGTCGAGCAGGTCGTCCATCGCGCGCCGCGCGTCGCCGTCGGCCTGGACATAGGCGTGTCCCGTCGACTGCAGCTTCGTCGACAGGGCCGACAGCAACGTCACGAGGTCCCCGTACTGATCCTGCGCGAACCGCGCGAAGTCCTCTACGGCTTCGGCCACTTGGGGATGCACGCGTGGCACGCGGCACTGCGTGGCGTTCTCCCCGTCCATGCGCCCGGCGTACAGCAGTCCGGCCAGCTCGTTCAGCAGATGCGAACTGCTGTCAATGGACTCGGGCCGCGCCGAGAACCCTCCCGGTCCCGTGGTCATCGTTCCCCCGACGTTGATGGTGATCGCGGCCGTGAGCATGCCAGTTGCGGCTGCAATCTGTCACGTCGTGGGAACAGCGTCAGCGGCGGACGTGTGCCAGTTGGTGACGATCGGCTTGTCGACGACGAACGAGCCGACCTTCAGGGACACCGGGTTCGGGTCGTCGTTGGAAACGGAGACGATGAGGCTGTCCAGCTCCTTGCCGCCGTCCTCGTTGACCGTCTTCGGGTTCACACCGGCGTAGGCGGTGACGCCCTCGCGCAGCGTGATCTGCTCACCCACGGACTGCTCCGCGGGCCCGGCCTCCGTTCCGTCCGATCCGAACGCCACGACCGGCAGCGCGGCGGGCAGGACGCAGGTGATGCCGGGGTTGGCCTTGGCCTTGATCAGGTAGTAGCCGCCCGCCTGGCTCTCGGAACTCACGCTCCAGGAGATGTCGTTGGTACCGCAGCTCTGCCCGTAGCCGGTCTTGTCCCCGGACGTGTCGTCGCCGTCCGTACCGGACTTGTCCGACGAGTTGCTCCCCGCGGCCGCGCCACCGGAGGACTTCGACGTACCGGAACCGTTGCTCCCGCTGCTTCCGGTGTTCTCGTCCCCACCCGAGCCGCCGGTGGACGCCTTCGCGCTCGACTTGCCGGACGCCGCCGAGGAGTCCGACGCCGACGACTTGTCGCCGCCCCCACACGCTGTCATCAGCAGACCCGCGCCCAGCACGGCGGTGACGGCGAAGGCGGTGCGCAGACGACGGTTCATCAGGGATGTCCCTTCCAGGGCGACAGTCGCGGGGCGCCAGGTGATCGATACCGCGCGCTTACGATCACCAAGACGATCACTCCTGACCGCCGGTTCACGCCGTCGCACGCCGTCGCACGCCCAGGACGCTGCCGTCACGTGCCTCTGAACGACAACATCGCCTCCCACAAGTGGGTCGCCGACTGCTGAGCCCCGACCCCTGATCGCCGTGACCGCCGCTTCCCGCGAAGCGGCGGTCACGTACGCAACAACTGACACCTCATCGATCGTCAATTACCCTTCCTGCAAGCAGAGTTGGGCATCATCACTGGGGGGCAGGGATGCCGGACCGGGGGACAGAGACGCCTGCGCAGACCAGGGCGTCAGGCCCGCAGCTCCGACAACGTTGTACGGCGCCGGCCACCGCCGCCTGGGCCAGGCTGCGGCCGACCGGCAACCGCGTCACCGGCTACATCGCCGTCGGTGCGGTCGGGGCGCTCATCGGTACCTCGGTCGCCGTCGGAACCGGTGCGTCCGGTACCCGGCCCCGGCTCGCCGACATCGGGGCCTGGCTGGCGAGCAGCGAGAAGGGCGAGGTCACTCACGCCCACGGGCTGACCGGTGCCGTGGACGGCAAGGTCGTCCTGCCGGCGGGGATGGCGGGCCACCCCGTCTCGGTCGCGCAGCACGGCAGGAGCGCCCTGGTGCTGGACCAGCAGACCGGCCGGGTGGTCCGGATCGACGCCTCGCAGCTGACCGCCGGACAGTCCGCGGACTACGGTGCGGCGGGGCTGCAACTGGTCTCTGGCGGCGCGTACGCGTACGTCGTCGATCCCGTGCGGGGCACCGTGCGGCGGATCGACCCGGCGCTGACGACGGCCGAGGGCCCTGCCACAGAACTGGGCGGGAAGCCCGGAGCCGCGGTGGTGGACCAGGAAGGCACCCTGTGGGTGCCGTTGCCCGACCAGGGCACGGTGGTTCCCTTCGTCAAGGGCAGGAAGAGCACGGCGGTCAAGGTCGCCGACGCGGGCCACGATCTGGTGCTGACCCTGGCCGACGGCCGTCCCGTGGTGACCGACCGGACCGCCGCCGTGATGAAGGCGCTGACGGCCACGGGCGTGCGGGGCACCTTGGAACTCGGCGGCGCGAACACCGGGGCGAACGCCTCGGCGGCGGACGCGTCCGACACCCTGGTGCCGACGACCACCGACGGCTCCGTGGTCCCGGTGCTGGCCGGCGGCAGCGGGGATCTGGTGCTGCTGGACGTCCACAGCAGGCACACCGTGCGCGCCCGCGTGCCCGTGCAGGGCCAGGGGCGAGGGCTGGGACCGGCCGCACCCCAACTGCTCGGCAAACGGGTCTACATACCGGACGAGTCCACCGGCCGACTGCTGGTGTACGACACCTCCCTCTCCGCGCCCGCCGAACCGGTACGGATCACCGAAGGGGCGGGCGACCTCGAACTGGCCATACGCGACGGCCTGTTGTGGGTGAACGCCCCGGACAGTGCCCACGCCGCGGTGATCGACGCCGACGGCGAGGTCAGGCGTATCGGCAAGTACGGGACGGATGTGCCGTCCGCGCGGAAGCCGGGGGAGAGGTGGATCGAGGGCCGCGTCCCGACGGGCATTCCCGTGGCGGGGGTTCCGCCTCGGACGGTTGCCCCGCGCCCTGACGGCCCCGCCGAAGGGGCGCCGGTGCCAGGAGCGGACCCGCAGGCGCCGGGACGCGAGCCGACGGAGACGGTGCCCGCACCGCCGCCGGCCCAGGAGCCCGGGGCGCCGGGAGCACCGCAGGCGGAGTCGCGGATGGGCGCCATCCGGATCACCTTCGCCGAGGCGTTGGGGGCGACCCCGCGGCGCTACGTCCTCAAGGGGCGGGCGTCGGACCAGACCGTCACCCCGGACGGGATCGGACCCGACGGCCCGTTCGCCTTCGAGGTCCGGGGCGGCTCGTGCGAGGAGCAGTACAGCTTCACCGTGGTCGCGGAGTACGCCGGGGGCAAGCCGAGCAAGGAGTCGGCGCCGTCGGCACTCGCGCGGCCGTGCGTCGCGCCGGGGGCGCCGCGGGAGTTCACCGCCACTCCCGCCGAGGGCGGTCACGGCGGCACGGTGACCTGGCGGCCGCCGGACGGCGCCGACGGCTCGATGACATACACGGTGACCGGGCCCAGCGGGACGGCGCAGACCACGGAAGCCACGTACACGTACGAGCATCTGAAGAACGGCTACCTCAACCCTGTGTCGGTGACGGCGAGCAACGCCGCAGGATCGGGTCCGGCGGCGTTCGGCACTCTCGACCTGATCCCGCCCGCTCAGCAGATGCACATCATCAACAACAGCAACCCCGGCACCATCGGGATCCGGGACAGGCCCAGCCACTTGGAAGGCGAGCGGGTCGGCCAGATCCCCGGCAAGTCGAACCCCGAGGTCACCGTCCACTGCAAGAAGAAGGGCGCCTCAGTGCCATTCGGAGGCGAGGTCACTGACGTCTGGAGTTACCTCACTTACGACGGCACCACCGGACACGTCTCCGACCACTTTGTGAACTCCCGCTCCAACCCCAAAGTCTGGGACTGCACATGACCTCTCCCCCCACCCGCGTAGCGAAGTGCTTCCACGCCCTCGCCGACAACGTCGAACGAGTCGTCAAGGGCAAGCGCGACACCATCGAACTCTCCCTCACCTGCCTCTTCTCCGAAGGCCACCTGCTCATCGAGGACGTCCCCGGCACCGGCAAGACCACCCTCGCCCGCTGCCTCGCCGCTTCCATCGAGGCCGACTTCGCGCGCGTCCAGTTCACCCCGGACCTGCTGCCCTCCGACATCACCGGCGTCACCGTCTACCGGCAGAACACCGGCGCGTTCGAGTTCCTGCCGGGCCCGGTCTTCGCCAACATCGTGCTCGGCGACGAGATCAACCGTGCCTCGCCCAGGACGCAGTCCGCGCTGCTGGAGGTGATGGAGGAGCGCCGTGTGACCGCCGACGGCACCACTCACCCGGTGCCCCGCCCGTTCATGGTGCTGGCCACCCAGAACTCGGTCGACATGGGCGGCACTTACCCGCTGCCCGAGGCCCAACTCGACCGCTTCCTGATGCGGATCACCGTCGGCTACCCCGACCACGCCTCCGAGGTCGCGGTCCTCACCGGGTCGGGCACAGGCACCACCCCCGAGTCGCTGACCCCCGTCACCACCGCCCAGGAGATCGCGGAGCTCGTCGAGGCCGCCGCCGAGGTGCAGGTGGCCGACGCGCTCTACGACTACCTGGTGCGGGTGGTGGCGGCGACCCGCACCCTTCCCGACGTACGCCTCGGCGCCTCGCCGCGCGGCTCCGTCGCGTTGCTGCGGGCGGTGCGGGTGCGTGCGGCCTCGCAGTCCCGGCCGTACGCGTTCCCCGAGGACGTCAAGGCGCTGGCCGGGCCCGTCCTCGCGCACCGGCTGATCCTCACGCCGGAGGCCGAGTTGAGCGGTCGAACCGGTACGGACGTGATCGACGAAGTGCTGGCCACGGTGGAACTGAACAGCGGGGCACGCGTCTGATGCTGTCGGCCACCGGGTGGGGCACGCTGGCCGGCGGCGCGGCGCTGACCGCCGTCGGTTACGGGCTCGGGTACGGCGAGGCCGCGGCGCTCGGCGTGACCTGCGTGCTCGCCGTCGGCGTCGCCGTCCTGTGGGCGCTGCCCGCACCCGTACTGGTCGCCGAGCGGCGGATCGCGCCGAACAGGGTGGGCCGGGGCGATCCCGCCGAGGGTGTCGTCACCCTCACCAACAGCGGGAGCCGTACCCGGCGGGGCCTGCGCGCCGTCGACCGGTGCGGGGACCGGGACATCGCCGTCGACGTGCCGCCGCTGGCCCCGGGCACAGCCCATGAACTGCGGTACGAGCTGCCCACCACCCGCCGCGGCCGCGTCTTGGTGGGACCGCTGCGGCTCGAACGCACCGATCCTCTCGGGCTCGCCCGCCGCATGCGCCCGTACGGCGACGCGGACACGCTGCTCGTACGACCCCGGATCTGCCCGCTGCCCGTGCTGCCGTCCGGCCAGACGCACCATGTCGAGGGCCCGGTCTCCGACACCGCCGACGACGGCTCGCTGACCTTCCACACGCTGCGCGAGTACGTACTCGGCGACGACCTGCGACGGGTCCACTGGCGGTCGACCGCCCGCACCGGCACGCTGATGGTCCGACAGATGGTCGATGTCTCGCTCCCGCACACCACACTCGTGCTCGACACCCGGCAGCGTGCCTACGCCTCGGAGGACGACTTCGAGCTGGCCGTGGACTGCGCGGCCTCCATCGCGTACGCGGCCGCCCGCTCCCACTTCCCCGTGCGGCTGGTCGGCGAGACGGGAGCGGTCCTGCGCACCGAAGGCTCGGGCAGCGACGGCGAGGCGCTCCTGGACGGGCTGGCCGTCGTGCGCCGCTCCGACCTGACGTCCGTGGCGGCCGCCTTCGACGGTCTTGAGAACCATCGCGGGGGCGGGGCGCTGGTCGTCGTCACCGGCACCGGCGACACCCGGGGGCTGGGTGCCGTCGACCGGGTACGGCGCCGCTTCGACCGCGTGACCATGCTGCGTGTCGGCGCCGACGACGCGGCGACGGACGAGGTGTCCGGCCCCGGTTCCGACGTACGGCAGTTGTACGTCGCGTCGCTGGACGAACTGCTCGCCGGATGGCGTGGGGAGGCCGTGCGTTGAGCACCACGGCCGCTGTGGCCACCCCGTCGGTCCGAAGCGAAGTGCCGGATCCGGAACCGGACCGCGCCCGACGGCTGTGGTCGCTGCTGCCCGTCGCCGCTCTGTCCGGCGCCGCGGGATACGGATTCGCCCGGGTCTTCCCGCCTTCCGAGCTGCTTCCGGTGCTGGCGGTGGCCGTGTTCGCCCCGATCGTCCTGTCGGCGGTGCTGTCGGGTCTGCTCGGCCGCCGCCCCGCCCGCGAGTCCCGTCGCCCGGCGGGTCAGGGCGGTCGCCCCACCACGCCGCTCTGGCCGTCGGCCCTGCTCACCGTGGTCGCCTGGGCCGTCGTCGTCAGCGCGACGCTGTTCCACGAGGTGAGCGACGGCCTGCCCGGCGGGCCCGCGCTGCGCGCCGCGTGGTCCGCGCTGCTCGACGCCCCGCACGCGCTGCTCTCCACCATCCTGCCCGCGCCCGGCGAGCCCGAGCTGCTGGTGCTGCCGCACGCCGTCGTGTGGACGGCCACCGCCGTCGCCGCGGAACTCGCCCTGCGCACCCGCGCCCCGCTGCTCCCGGCCCTCCCGGCGGTCCTCGCCTTCGGCTTCCCACTGGTGCTCGGCGCGGACGGCCCGGGATCGTCGTACGCCGCCGCGGGCGCGCTGGCCGGGGCCGCCGCGCTGCTGGCGCTGGTGCGTTCACGCGCCCGACTTCCGCTGCGCGCCCTGCTGTTGCGGCTGCCGGCCGTGGCCGCGCCCGGCCTCGTCGCGGTGCTGCTGGGCCCGCACCTGCCCGGTCTCGGCGCCCCCTACGACCTGCGGGAGACGGTCACGCCGCCGACCGTACGGCCGCAGTCCACCAGCCCGTTGGACCAGGTCGCGGCCTGGACGCGCAACGGCGACGAGGGCGTCTTCACCGTACGGACCTCGGGCACGGCCCCCGGGAACTACCGGCTGGCGGTCCTCGACCGTTACGACGGGACGACCTGGACGAGCGGCGCCGGTCTGACCCGTACCGGAGGCCGGGTCCCGGCGGAGAAGGGCGCCGACCCCGGACGTACCAAGACGCTCCAACAGCGTTTCACCGTACGGTCGTTGCCCGGCATCTGGCTCCCCGCCGCCGACCGGCCCTCATCCGTGCGCACGCCCGAGGGAACCTCCTTGTCCGTCGACCCGGACAGCGGGGTGCTCTCCACGGGAGAGGCGGTCCCGCGCGGCTTCACCTACAGCGCGGCCTCGCATCTCCCCGGGTACGACGCCGAGCGGCTGCGGTACGCGGCCGCCGCCGACGACCCGGCACGGGTGAGGCTCCCCGCCCTCGACGCGGCCGGGCAGCCGATCCCCTCCGTGCGGTCCTTCCGGGAGATCGCCGAGCGGGTGACCCGGGGCAGCACCCACCCGTACGAGCGGGCCGTGCGCCTGGCCGACTGGCTGCGCGCGACCTACCGGTTCGACCCCGGGGCGCTGCCCGGCCACACCTACCGGAGCCTGGAGTTCTTCCTGGCGCAGGGCGGGCGCGGTACGTCCGAGCAGTTCGCCGCCTCGTACGCCGTACTGGCGCGCACCGTGGGCCTGCCCACCCGGGTGGCCGTGGGGTTCCGTCCGGGTACCCGGACCGGCTCCGGGACCTGGCAGGTACGGGGACGGGACGTGCTGGCCTGGCCGGAGGTGAGGTTCAGCGGTGTCGGCTGGGTGCCGTTCCATCCGACGCCCGGCGAGACCGCACGGGGCGGCTCCCCCGCCGTATCGGCGAAGGAGCCCGAGGATCCCCGGCAGGCGGACCGGGAGAGCACCGAACCGGCGCCGCCGTCGACGGGTCCGCGCACGCCGGGTGAGTCCTCCCGCGCCGCCGGGGGTACGTCCGGCTCCGGTCCGCCCGTCTGGCTCGTCGTTCCGCTCGCCCTGCTCCTGCTCGCCACGGCCTATGTGCTGTACGCGCTGTGGCTGCCGTACCGCAGGCGCGGCAGACGGCGAGGCGACCCGGACGCGCGGCGCAGGGTCCTCGGCGCCTGGCAGCAGATCACCGAAGTCCTCACGGAGATCGGCCTGCCCGCCACGGGAGCGCACACGGCGCAGGAGGTGGCCGCCTTCGGCGCGGAGCGCGTGGGTGACGCCGCGGGCCGGCGCCTGCCGGCGCTGGCCACCCTGGTCAACGAGGTCGAGTACGGAGGCCGCAGCCCCGACGCCGCGGCTGCGGCCTCCGCGTGGGCGGACTGCGACGCGGTCGAGAAGACCGTCCGTCGCCGCGTTCCGCGCCGCACCCGTCTGCTCCGCGTCCTGCGCTCCGCGGTCCCGGGCCGCGGGCGCGTGCGTGTCACCAGTCGAGGGCGTCGGCCATGGTCGACTGCCAGTAGGTGACGCGGATCGAGTCGTCGACGTACACACCCTTCGTAGGGAGCGACGGGTTGGCGGCGACGGTCGCGTCCACGTTGAAGTAGACCTCCAGGGACTTGGCCGTGTAGCCGTTGGAACCGCTGCCGTCGCCCGCCGACAGCAGGACGCCCGCATAGCCCGACTCACCGGGGGCCAGCGTGACCACCGCCTGCGGCTTGGAGTCCTCGAAGACCGGCGGGACGGACTGGGCCTCGCCGAACCGGACCGCCGGGTAGCCGACGAGGTTGCAGTTCTTCGAGCCGGTGTTGGTGACGGTGAGGAGAAGGTGGTTCAGGGGGCGGGAGACCTCGGTGGCGGTCGTCCGGGTGGAGGTGGTGGAGCAGGGGGTCTTGGTGGGCCCCGAGTCCGAGTCCCCCTGGGAGCCCGTGGAACCCGAAGAACCCGAGGAGCCCGTCGAACCCGACGTTCCCGTGGAACCCTTAGTGCCGCCGGAACCGGCCGCGCCGCCCGTCGAGCCTTGGGAGGTCGAGCCCGTCTGGTCGGTCTGCCCCGCCCCGGCGGAGCCTCCCCCGCTCGCCTCGGACGAGGACGTGGTCGAGGCCGAGGCCGCGGACCCCGCCGACGCGCCCTCGTCCTTGACGCCCTCTCCGTTGTTGCACGCCGTCAGCGTCAGCGTGACGGCCGTGAGCGCGGCGGCGGCGAGCATGCGAGTGCGGTGGGTGCGTGTGGACATGTGAATCCCCCTGGTGCGGTACGGGTGTTGGCATGGGCCGCTCGACCGGGTGCCGGGAGCGGCGTGCTTGGATGGCCCAAGCTTGTGCGGTGATCCGTTCCGGCCGCCACGACTGCCGGAACATCTGGAACGCTGGAACGCTCGCGATAGCGCTGACCTGGGGGAACGACCGCCCCCTGGAATGGGGTTCCGGAACGTGGGAGAGGGAGGAACCGTGGCGGGGGACGAGTTCTCGGAGCTGCTCGGCCGGTTGAAGGAGCGGTCCGGGCTCAGTTACGGGGTGCTCGGGAAGCGGCTGCACACGAGTGCGTCCACGCTTCACCGGTACATCAACGGGGACGCCGTACCGACGGACTACGCCCCCGTGGAGCGGTTCGCGCGGATGTGCAAGGCGACGCCCGATGAACTGGTCGAACTGCATCGGCGGTGGGTTCTCGCGGACGCCCGGCGGAGGCAGAAGGCGAGCGGGGCGGGGGCGGCCGAGCCCGACGCGGTGGCCGGATCCGACCCCTCTGACGACCCCGCTGACGATGCCGGTCCCGAGGTCGGTCCCGAGGTCGACCCGCCGGCCTCGACGGACGTTCCCGTGGCACGGCGGCGACGTACCGTCGTCCTCGCCGGGGCCGCGGTGGTCGCCGCGCTCGTGTCGGCCGTGCTCGTGGTGAACCTGGTGTCCGGCGAGGGCGATGACGACCGGGACGGGAACCGGCCCGTCGGCGCCGCCTCCCGGACCACCGACTCCGTCGACGCAAAGACCCCCGGCGCCTCCGAGTCGCCCGACGCCAAGGGCAGGTCCGCCTCGCCGTCGGCCTCGCGCGGCGGCAGTCCCACGGTCTCCCCGTCCGGCTCCGCCCCCGGCGGCGGTGGCGCCGGGGCGGCCGAGGGCGGCGGGAGCGAGGACGGTGCCACCGCGCCCAACGTCGCCGTCAACCCGTACAAGTGGGAAGGCCCCTGCAGCCAGCACTACCTGCTCGACCGAGAGCCCGAGCAGGTGGTTCCGCCGCCGAGTGAGCAGGACGCGCGCGGGTGGGTCACCGCGCTCGGCGGGGTCGCCGCCGGGCAGCAGATGCTCGCGCTGACCTTGCAGGGCACCGGGAAGGCCACCGTCGTCCTGGACGCCCTGCATGTGCGGGTGGTGGAGAAGAGCGCGCCGCTCGCCTGGAACGACTTCGCGATGGGCGTCGGCTGCGGTGGTGGCGTGGAGACGACGTCGTTCACGGTGGACCTGGACGCCGGGCGGCCCGCGGTCTCCACCAAGGCCGGTCAGCGCGACTTCCCGTACAAGGTGAGCGAGTCCGATCCCGAGGTCTTCTACGTCTTCGCCGACGCGCGGGCGCACAACGTGAGCTGGTACCTGGAGCTGGACTGGTCCAGCGGCGACCAGCACGGCACCGTACGCATCGACGACAACGGCAAGCCGTTCCGCACGAGCGGCAACGTGGGACGGCCCGCGTACGAGTATCCGCTCGGCAGCTCCGAGTGGGGGCGCAACGAGTACGAGCCCGACATCCCCGGCTGACCCCCGGCCGGCGACCCGCCCGCCCGTTCATGGATGTCAACGGTTCCGTTTGCGTCACGATGACGGTCAGCCAGCTGATCAGCGCCCTTCTCCACCTTGCTTGTCGGGCAGGGTGCCCGGTCCTTCAGGGCCGGGGGGGGAATGTCCGCTCCCGCGTAGCGGGGCAGGGGGAGCCGAGTTGCCGTCAGGGCGATTCGGCGTCTCGGGAGAGAGGGCGGTGAGGCAGGCCTCAAACCGTTCGTGGTGCCGATGGGTTGAGTGCCCTGTGGCCGGGGTTGCCCCTGGAAGGCGAAAGCGTGTCGGTCACTCTCACGGTGATGTTGATCGAAGACGTGCGCGGGAGGGGAACGGGGTGTCTAGGTTCGTGGCGTGAACGTCGCCCAGAAGTCCGGTCTCAACCGGGCGATCCTCGCCCAGGGCTGGGGCCTGCTGCGGCAGCGCACCGGGCACAAAGCCCCCGGCCGGGTCGAAGACGTACCCGCCCCCTACACCAGCCTGCGGTGCAGCGCCTGTGGTTGGATCGACAAGAACTCGCGCAAGAGCCAAGCCGAGTTCGTCTGCTCCTCCTGTGGCTTCACCTGCAACGCGGACACCAACGCGAGTATCAACGTCGCGGCAGGACAGGGCGGGATCCCCCGCCCCCGGCGAACAGCCGGTGCTGGAGGGACGACACCGCCCACACAGCGGTCGAGCGTCCGTGAACCTCGGCCCAAACGGGCTGGAATCCCCCTCTTTTAAGAGGGGGAGGATGTCAACTCTCTGGAAGGACGGCCCTTGTCCAGCTCCTCCTCCCCCTCTCTCTCCACCTACCGCACCGTTCCGCCCACCGCCGATGTCGTGATCATCGGTGGTGGGGTGATGGGTGCGAGCATCGCCTTCCACCTCGCCGAAGCGGGGGTGACCGACGTCGTCGTGGTCGAGCGCGGCGACCTGTGCAGCGGCAGTTCGGGCAAACCGATCGGCGGCGTGCGCGCCCAGTTCTCCGATCCGCTCAACATCGAGCTGGGCAGCCGCAGCCTGCGCGCCTTCCAGGACTTCCCGCACCGTCCCGGCGCCGACATCCGTCTCGACAGCGTCGGCTACCTCTTCCTGCTCACCACGGACCGGCAGGCCGCGGACTTCGAGGCGAGTGTCGGGATCCAGAACTCCCTGGGCGTCCCCACCCGCATGATCGGCCCGGACAAGGCACAGCGGCTGTGTCCGTACATCAGCACCGACGGGCTCCTGGCCGCAGCCTTCTCCCCCACCGACGGCCACGCCCGCCCCGCCCTGGTCGTCCAGGGATACGCCGACGCCGCCACCCGGGCCGGCGTCACCTTCGCCACCCACACCTGCGTGACCGGCATCGACACCGCCGGCGACCGGGTCACCGCGGTGCACACCGACCGCGGCCGGATCGACTGCTCCACCGTCATCTGTACGGCCGGCGCCTGGTCCGGGCAGATCGGCGCCATGGCCGGCGTCGACCTGCCGGTACGGCCGGTGCGCCGCCAGCTCGCGTTCACCGCGCCGCTCACTCCCCCGGCGCCCCGCATCCCCTTCACCATCGACTTCGCGTCGTCGGCCTACTTCCACAACAGCGACGACGGCCTGCTGTTCGGCCTCGCCGACCCCGGCCAGCCGGAGGGCTTCGACACGACTTGGACCCCGGAATGGCTGGAGCTCTTCCAGCAGGTCGCACGAGAGCGGGCCCCCGCGCTGGCGGACATGGAGATCGCCGACGGGTGGGCCGGACTGTACGAGGTCACGCCCGACCACAACGCGCTGATCGGACGCTCCGGCGAGGTGCCCAACTTCCTGTACGCCACCGGGTTTTCCGGCCACGGCTTCCTACAGGGCCCCGCCGTCGGCGAGATCGTGCGCGACCTGCACCTCGGCCGCGAACCCTTCGTCGACATCTCCCCCCTCAGCGCCGACCGTTTCCGGACGGGAGCCGAGATACGTCCCGAAGCCCACGTCGTGTGAACCCCCTGACAGGAAGGGCCTCTTCGATGATCAGCCAGTGGCAGCTGCGCGCCGCGTTCGCCGCGCGACTGTCGGACATGTACGGCCGTGAAGTCCCCGCCTACACCACGCTCGTGGACGTCTCGCGCGAGGTGAACGAGGACGTGCTGCGCGCGCAGGGCGCCGACGCCGAACGCCTCGGCTCCATCAGTCGGGTGACCGCGGAACGCCACGGCGCCATCCGCGTCGGCACCCCCGCCGAACTGGCCCAGGTGGCGCGTGTGTTCGGCGCCCTCGGCATGCGCCCGGTCGGCTTCTACGACCTGCGCGAGGCCGCCGCCAGCGCGGTACCGGTCGTATCGACCGCGTTCCGTCCCGTCGACGGGGAGGAGCTGGCCCGCAACCCCTTCCGTGTCTTCACCTCCATGCTCACCCCGGCGGACCCGCGGTTCTTCGACGCCGACCTGCGCGCCCGCCTGGAGACGTTCCTCGCCGGCCGCGAACTGTTCCCGCCGGAGCTGCTCGCCCTGGCCGACCGGGCGGAGGCGGAGGGGGAACTGCCGGACGCCGACGCCGAGCGCTTCCTCCACCTGGCCGTCGCCGCCTTCGAGTTGTCGACGGAACCGATCGACAAGGCCTGGTACCAGACCCTGGAGCAGGTCTCCGCCGTCGCCGCGGACATCGGCGGCGTGCGCAGCACCCACATCAACCACCTCACCCCGCGCGTCCTGGACATCGACGAGCTGTACCGCCGTATGACCGAGCGCGGCATCGAGATGATCGACACCATCCAGGGGCCGCCCAGGTGGAAGGGGCCCGACCTGCTGCTGCGCCAGACGTCCTTCCGGGCCCTGGCCGAACCCCGCGCCCTGCGCACCCCGGACGGCCAGGTGACCAGCGGCGCCCTGCGGGTGCGGTTCGGCGAGGTCGAGGCGCGCGGTATCGCCGTGACCCGCGAGGGCCGGGCCCTCTACGACCGTCTGCTCACCCTCCTCGACGAGCGGGCGGCCGCGCACCCCGGTGCCGACCGGGCCGAACTCGCCCACAGCCTGTGGACGGAGCACGTCCCCGGCACCGAACGGGAGCTGGCCGCCCAGAAACTGGCGTACTTCACCTACCGCGTCGCACCCGACCGGCCGCGGGACGGCAGCCGCCCGCCGCAGGCCCTCGACGAGCTCCTGGCCCAGGGCTGGGTACGGGCCGAGCCCATCGTCTACGAGGACTTCCTGCCCCGCTCGGCGGCCGGCATCTTCCAGTCCAACCTCAGCGACGCGGGTTCCCGGGACAACGACCAGCAAGGCGCCGCCTACGACAGCGACTGGCTCTCCGGCGCCATCGACCGCGCCGTACTCGACCCCTTCGCCCTGTACGAGCGGCAGCAGAACGAATCCCTCGCCCAGGTCGCCACAGAACTCGACCTGCACCTCACCACCCTCAAGGGAGCATCATGACCACCGCCGCCCTGCCCACCACCGAGGACCTGCGCGCCCGTGCCCTCGCGAGCCTGGAGCGCATCGGCGCGACCGTCCCCGAAGGCACCGGCCTCCAGGCCCGTACGCCCATCACCGGCGAGGACCTGTTCGGCCTGGCCGCCGCCACCGACGCCGAGGTCGAGGAGGCCCTTGCCGCCACCCGCGAGGCGTTCCTCACCTGGCGCACCACACCGGCGCCCCGCCGTGGTGAACTCGTGCGCCGGCTGGGCGAGTTGCTGCGCGAGCACAAGAGCGACCTCGCCGACCTCGTCACCATCGAGGCGGGCAAGATCCGCTCGGAGGCGCTCGGCGAGGTCCAGGAGATGATCGACATCTGCGAGTTCGCGGTCGGCCTTTCCCGGCAGCTCTACGGCCGCACCATCGCCTCCGAGCGGCCCGGCCACCGCCTCGCCGAGACCTGGCACCCGCTCGGGGTCGTCGGCGTCATCTCCGCGTTCAACTTCCCCGCCGCCGTGTGGTCGTGGAACACCGCCGTGGCCCTGGCCTGCGGCGACACGGTGGTCTGGAAGCCGTCGGAACTCACCCCGCTGATCTCCCTGGCCTGCGACCGCCTCCTCGCGCAAGCCGCCGAAGAGGTCGGCGCCCCCCGCGACGTACACCGTCTCCTCCTCGGCGACCGCGCCATCGGCGAGCGGCTCGTGGACGACCCGCGTGTCGCCCTCGTCAGCGCCACCGGCTCCACCCGCATGGGCCGCGAGGTCGGCCCCCGGGTCGCGGCCCGCTTCGGCCGCACCCTGCTGGAGCTCGGCGGCAACAACGCCGCCGTCGTCGCCCCCTCGGCCGACCTCGACCTCGCCGTGCAGGGCATCGTCTTCGCCGCGGCAGGTACGGCCGGACAGCGCTGCACCACGCTGCGCCGCCTCATCGTGCACCGCGACATCGCGGACACCCTCGTCGCCCGCCTGACGGCCGCCTACGCCAAGCTCCCCATCGGCGACCCGTTCGACGAGGGCACGCTGGTCGGCCCTCTCATCTCCGGCACCGCTTTCGACGCCATGCAGGACTCGGTCGCCCGCGCGCAGGCACAGGGCGGCAAGGTTCTCGTCGGCGGCGGCCGGCGCCTGGCCGAGGCGGCACCCGGGGCCGCCTACGCCGAGCCGGTCATCGTCCGCGTCGACGAACAGACCGACGTCGTGCGGCAGGAGACCTTCGCCCCGATCCTCTACGTCCTGACCTACGACACCTTCGAGGAGGCCGTCGCCCTGCACAACGACGTCCCGCAGGGCCTGTCCTCCAGCATCTTCACCCGCGACCAGCAGGAGGCCGAGCGCTTCCTCTCCGCCGAGGGCTCCGACTGCGGTATCGCCAACGTCAACATCGGCACCTCCGGAGCGGAGATCGGCGGCGCCTTCGGCGGCGAGAAGGAGACCGGCGGCGGCCGTGAGTCCGGCTCCGACGCCTGGCGCGCGTACATGCGCCCGGCGACCAACACCATCAACTACTCCAGCCGCCTCGCCCTCGCACAGAACGTCAGCTTCTTGTAGGGCTTTCCCTCCGTTCCGGGTCACTTCACCAAGCGGTACTTGAGGTGCGTGGCGAGAGGTGTGTCGACCACCCGGACCGGTTCGAGGTTCCGTCGCCCGGAGCCCAGCTCCTCGAAGAGCCGCAGTCCCTCTCCGAGGAGCGCGGGCACCACATGCAGCTGCAGTTCGTCGATGAGTCCCTCCCTGAGGTACTGCCGCACCGTGCTCGCCCCGCCCGCGATGTCGACGTTCCGGTCCCCGGCGGCGGCCTTCGCCTGGTCGAGGGCGCTGTGGATGCCGTCGGTGACGAAGGTGAAGGTGGTGCCGCCCTGCTTGACCAGGGTCGGCCGGGGGCGGTGGGTGAGCACGAAGACCGGGGCACGGAAGGGCGGGTTGTCGCCCCAGAACTCCTCGCCCGTGTCGTACATCATCCGCCCCATGACCACCGCCCCGGTCGCGTCGAACCACTCGCGCATCAGCTCGGAGTCGCGGTTCTCCTCCCCGCCGGTCATGCCCTGGCGCTCCCGCCAGCTCGCCAGGTTGTGAATCCACTCGAAGAGCGGCTCGGCGCCGTCGCCTCCCGGGTTGTCGAGGGAGACGTCGGTGCCGGCGACGTAGCCGTCGAGGGAGATGGCCATATCCGCGGTCACGATCACGATGGGGGCTCCTGAAGTCCTGGTTCTGGTCCTGGCCCGGTCCTGGTCCCGGTCCCGGTCCCGAGATGTGCTGCCTTCACTCTCACGTCGATCGGGACCCCGCACATTCGACATCCCCGGCGATGCGCGCAGCAGATACGTGCAGGACACACACTTGCAAAGAAACTTAGGTAAGCCTTACTATCCGAAATCGCACCACTCAGGGCCTAGGCCGTCACACCGGTCCGCCCGCGGCGAGCGCTTCACCGACGCAGCCTGGCCGTCCTGCCGGAACCAGCTGCTCAGGACCCGCCCGTGAATCACACCCCCCTCGGTCTCTACGACCCTGCCCGCGACCACAGTGACTGCGGCGTCGGCTTCCTCACCCGCCTCGACGGGGTGCCGAGCCATGACGTCATCCGCAAGGGCGACGAAGCGCTCCGCACCATCCCGCACCGCGGTGGCAAGTCCGCCGAGGGCGTCGGCGACGGCGCGGGCGTGAGCGTCGACCTGTCGGTGGAGTTCTTCGGCGCGATCACCGGCGAGGAGCTGCGCGCCGGGCACTTCGGCGTCGCCAACTGCTTCGTGCCGGTCGCCGAGGACCGCCGCGACGACGCGCTGGACCTCGTCGGCCGCAGCATCGCCGAGCAGGGCTTCGAGATCCTGCTGGTCCGCGACGTACCCGTCGATCACTCCGTCGCCTGCCCCGCCGCCGAGCAGTACCAACTGCCCATCGTGCAGTGGGTGTTCCGCGCGCCGGACCACTGGGAGCGCGCCGACATCGACACGGCCGCGAACCGCGCCCTGCTCGCCGTCGAGGCCGTCGCATACGCCGGCTCCACCGACGACACCGACACCTACGCCGGGCTGTATCCGCTGTCGCTCAGCGCGCGCACCCAGGTGCTCAAGGGGCGGCTCAACTCCGGGGAGGTCATCGGGTACTTCCGTGATCTGCGCGATCCCCGGCACTCCGTCCGGTCGCTGTACTTCCACACCCGGTTCTCCACGAACACCGAGCCGCACCCGACCATGGCCCAGCCGTTCCGTCTCATGGCGCACAACGGCGAGCTGAACACCGACCGCAAGAACCGGCTGAGCGACGAGGCGCTCGCGCGGGCCCGTACCCGGAGCATCGTGCGCCCGCCGGGGCAGTCCGACTCCAGCCGGCTCGACCAGACCCTGCAGAGCCGGGTGTTCGACGACGGCCTCGACCTCGTCGAGGCGGTCGTCTCGCTCATGCCGCCCGCCTGGGAGAACGACCACACCCTGCCCGACGGGGTGCGGGACATGCTGGAGTACTTCTCCCTGTACGAGGAGAAGAACGACGGTCCGGCGGCCCTCATCTTCAGCGACGGCGACGTCATCGGCGCCCGCCTCGACCGGCTCGGCCTGCGCCCGCTGCGTACCGTCGAGACCGCCGAGTACCTGATGGTGGCGTCGGAGGCCGGGCAGGTCGCCTTCCCTGACCAGGAAGTCGTGCATCGGGGGCGTATCGAGGCCGGCGGCATGCTCGTCGTCGACCACCGCACCGGACGCCGGATGCGCACCCGCGACGTGCTCGACGCCCTCGCCGCGCGCCGGCCGTACAGCGACCTGCTCGCCTCGGCCCGGGTGAACCTCGACGACCTGCCCGCGCCCGACTACTACCGCGGCACGACGACGCTCGGCTACGACGGTGATCTGAGCCTCGCCGGGCGGTACGTGGCGTACTCGCTGAACCAGGAGAGCTTCCGGTTCATGCTCGACCCGATGCTCGCCGACGGGTCGGAGCGGATCTCCGCGATGGGCTACGGCAACGCCATCAACGCGCTCAGCGACACCGAGGGCGGCATGGCGAAGTACTTCTCGCAGCGCTTCGCCCAGGTGACCAACCCGCCGCTGGACAGCATCCGCGAGGCCGACGGCATGAGCATGCGGGTGGCCCTCGGTCCGAAGCCGGACGGGACCCACCACACCAGCGGGCGGCAGCTCGTCGTCTCCTCGCCCGTGCTCGGGCACCTGGACATGGTGCGGCTGCGGGACCAGCGGGTCGTGCCGCTGGAGCGGTTCGCCATGCTCTACGACCCGGTGGCCGGGGACGAGACCGCCAACGCGGACGCGCTCCGGGCCGCGCTCCAGCGGCTCTGCGACGACGTCGAGCGGTTCGCCGGCGAGCAGGGCGGCATCGCGGTCCTCACCGACCGGGCCGTCTCCTCCACGCGCGCGCCGCTGCCGGTGATCCTCGCCGTCGCCGCCGTGAACCAGCGGCTCATCGAGACCGGGCTGCGGCTGCGCGTCTCGCTCGTGGTGGAGAGCGGGCAGCTGGCGTCCTCGCACCACGTCGCCACCGCGCTCGGCTTCGGCGCCTCCGCGGTCTACAGCCTCAGCGCCCGCCTGCGCGCCGAGGAGAAGTACCCGAGCGCACCCGCCCCCGCGGGCGAAATCACCGGGACCGACCGGGCGCTCGCGAAGTTCCGCAAGGCGGCCGAGAAGTCGCTCGCCAAGACCATGGGCCGCGTCGGGCTGTGCACCGCCGAGAGCTACATCGGCGGCGAGTTCTTCGAACCGAACTACCTCGACACCCGCGACGACGTGTTCGCGCGGGCCTTCCCGCACATGGAGGCCCCGGTCGGCGGGGTCGGGTTCGCGCGTATCGCGCAGGCCGCGACGGACTGGCACGAGCGGGCCCGTACGGTGGACGGCGAGCAGCAGATTCCGCTGCTCGGGCTGTTCAAGGAGCGGTCGGACGGGGCCGGGCACTCCTTCGGGGTCACGGCCGTGCGCGGCTTCGGTGACATGGTCGAGGAGCGGCCGGAGTTCGGGAAGCCCGAGGACTCCGACGCGCTGCGGCTGCTCACGCTCGGCCAGCTCGACGACGCGTTCGGGATCACCGACGCCGCCTACCGCAACACCGGGTACGACGCGCTCAGCGACGCCGAGATCGACGCGTTCCGGATCACGCCCGGGTACCGCGCCTTCCTGCGGACCACCCACGAGGAACGGTCGCGCCGCCCGGCCGCGCTGCGGGACGTGCTCGCACTGCCCGCCGACGTCACCGGTCTGCGTACGGCGGAGGACTTCGCCCGTGAGCTCGGCCGGTTCTCGACGACCGGCAACGCGAGCGTCACGGCTCGGGGTGTCGTCGTGTCCGTCACCGAGCAGGGCACCTTCCGGCTCCGTCTCACCTCCCCGGGCCCCGACGCCGCCGAGCGGCACACCGCCCTCGCCGCAGGGCTCGCGCACCTGGGCGAGGTCGAGACCCTGGCCGCCGGCGCCGACGGCATCGAGGTCACGGCCACCGGCCCCGCCGCCCGCCTCCTCACCCTCCTGGACAGCGCCCCCGACAGCGTCCCGCTCGACGACGTCCAGCCCGCCCACGAGATCACCCGCTCCCTCGCCTCCGGCGCGATGAGCCACGGCGCGCTCGTGGCGACCGCGCACGAGGCCGTCGCGCACGGCACGAACATGGTCGGCGCGATGTCGAACAGCGGCGAGGGCGGCGAGCACCACACCCGGTACGGCACCATCCGCGGCTCCCGGATCAAGCAGTTCGCGTCCGGCCGGTTCGGCATCTGGGCGGGCTATCTCGCCGATCCGATGCTGGAAGAGCTGGAGATCAAGATCGGGCAGGGCGCGAAGCCGGGTGAAGGCGGTCAGCTGCCCGCGCCGAAGGTCACCGTAGACATCGCGGCGGCCCGTGGCGGCACCCCCGGCATCGAACTCATCTCCCCTCCCCCGCACCACGACACGTACTCCATCGAGGACCTCGCCCAGCTCATCCACGACTGCAAGGCCGCCCGCGTCCGCGTCATCGTCAAGCTGGTCTCCTCGGAGGGCATCGGCACCATCGCGGTCGGCGTGGCCAAGGCCGGCGCGGACGTCATCAACGTCGCCGGGAACACCGGCGGCACGGGTGCCGCGGCCGTCACCAGCCTCAAGTACGCCGGGCGTTCGGCGGAGATCGGCGTCGCCGAGGTGCACCAGGCGCTCGTCGCGAACGGGCTGCGGCAGAAGGTCGTCCTGCGCTGTTCCGGCGCGCACCAGACCGGCGGCGACGTCGTCACGTCGGCGCTGCTCGGGGCGGACAGCTTCGAGTTCGGCACGACGGCCCTGATGATGCTCGGCTGCGTCATGGCGAAGAACTGCAACGTGAAGTGCCCCGCCGGACTCACCACCAACCCGGAGGTCTTCGAGGGCGACCCGCGCGCGCTGGCGCAGTACCTGCTCAACATCGCCCACGACGTCCGCCAGATCCTCGCCCGCCTCGGCCTGCGCTCCCTGCGCGAGGCCCGGGGGCGTACGGACCTGCTGCAACTCCTCGACCACCCCGCGAGCGTCGGGCGCCTGGACGTCCGCCGCCTGCTCGCGCGCGTGCCCGAGAAGGTCGTAGCGGATCCGGAGTACCTGGAGAAGGACTTCACCACCGACGACGCCCTCGTCGAGCGGGTGCGTGCCGCGCTCGTCGACCGGCGTGAGCCGTCCCTGCTCGTCGAGGGCATCCGCCTCGGCAACAGCGACAAGTCCGTCGGCGGGCAGCTCAGCATCGATGTCGAGCGGCTCCTCAACCACGAGAGCCACGGACTCGGCGACCTTGCAGGTGTCCCCGCCGTCACCACCGACGACCGCGGCCGTCGCCGCCTCGTCGACGACGCCGTCCGCATCCGCACCACCGGGTCCGCGGGACAGTCGTACGGCGTCTTCTGCAACGACGGCATCACCCTCGAACACACCGGCACCGCCAACGACGGCGTCGGCAAGAGCCAGAGCGGCGGCCGGATCGTCGTGCGCGCCCCGGGCGGCGGCAGCGCCGAGCGCGGCGGCAACGTGCTCGTCGGGAACTTCGCGCTGTTCGGCGCGACCGGTGGCCGGACCTTCGTGCAGGGCGAGGCCGGTGACCGGTTCGCCGTGCGCAACTCCGGTGCTACGGCGGTCGTCGAGGGCCTCGGCGACTTCGGCTGCGAGTACATGACCGGCGGTACGGTCCTCAACCTCGGCGGCTTCGGCAAGGGCCTCGGCAACGGCATGAGCGGCGGGTTCCTGTACCAGTACGACCCGTCGGGCGAGCTGGCCGGCCGGGTGAGCGCCGACTCGCTGCTGGTGTTCCCGGTGACGGACACCGGGCACGGCGCCTTCCACGAGGAGGCCGTACGGCTGCTGCTGGCCTGGCATGTGGAGGCCACCGGATCCCCGCTGGCCGCCCGGCTGTTGGAGCACTGGGAGTCCGAGCGGCAGCACCTGTACTGCGGGATGCCGCGCGCGCTGCTCCTCTACCAGGACTCGACCGAGATCCTCGCCGCGGCCACCCGGTCCCAGCTCCTCGACGAGCTCGCGACGTCGATCGCGACGGACAAGCTCCGCGCGTTCAAGGTCGACTACCGCGACCGCCGCACCGTGCTCGGCGGCCGTGCCCCGGCCTTCGGCGACCAGGGCAGCGACGACATGTTCTCGCTGCTGTCGTCGTACACGGTGCTCGGCGTCGCGCAGGACCTCGCGCTCCAGCGGGTGCCCGGGGCGACCGGACCGGACGACCCGCGGGTCGCCGAGGCCGTCCGCAATCTCGTGCTCACCGAGGACTTCTTCGTCAAGCAGCGCGTCGTGAAGTACCTGCGCGGCACGCTGGACCGTTTCGACGACGGCGAGTTGGCGACCCTGATCGCGATCAAGCGCCTCGACGACTACAAGCGCGCCCTCAAGCAGCGCAACAACCTCAGTGTGGACGCCCCCGGCACCTACGGCTGGATCGTCCACCAGACCACGAAGAACGCCGGCCGTGTCCGCGCCGCCCGGTTCGACGAACTGCTCGCGAACGCGGCCCTGGAGGACATCGCCTCCCGCCGCGCCCCGCAGGCCCCGACCGAGACGGTGACCGCGTGACCCTCATGCCCCCGACCGGGTCCCTCATCCCCGCCGACGCGCCCTTCTCCGCCCAGCAGGAGGCCTGGCTCGCCGGGTTCATCGCCGGTATCGCCGCCGCCGGCCGCCGGGACGGCGCGGCGGTCGACGCGCCCACGGCGACCATCGACGTCCTGGTCGGCACACAGACCGGGAACGCCGAACTGGTGGCCGACGAGGTCGTCGCCGGGGCCCGCGCCCGCGGCCTCGGCGGGAAGGCCGCCGCGCTCGACGACGTCACGCCCGAGCAGCTCGCCGCCATGTCCCACGTCCTCGTCGTCACCTCGACGTACGGCGAGGGCGAGATGCCCGACAACGCAGGGCTGTTCTGGGAGGCGCTGCAGTCCGACACGGCGCCGCGCCTGGAGGGCGTGCGCTACTCGGTCCTCGGGCTCGGTGACCAGGGCTACGACGACTTCTGCCAGGCCGCGAAGCTCATCGACACGCGGCTGGAGCAGCTCGGGGCGACCCGGGTGCACGAACGCGTGGACTGCGACGTCGACTTCGAGGAGCCGGCCGCCGCGTGGACTTCGGCGGTCCTGGAGCGGATCGCCTCGGAGACGGGCGCGACGGGCAAGGGCGACGCGAGTGCGCAGGCACCGGCGAAGCCCCGCTCCCCCTGGAACAGGCGCACCCCGTACCAGTCCCGCCTCGCCGTGAACCGGCTCCTGTCCTCCCCGCGCAGCGCGAAGGAGATCCGCCACTTCGAGTTCGACCTCGGCGACAGCGGCATCACCTACGAGGCGGGCGACGCGCTGGCCGTCGTACCGCTGAACGACGACGCTCTGGTCGGCGCGCTGCTGGAGCACCTGGGTGCGCGCGGTGACGAGGAGAGCGCCGAACTCCTGCGCACCGAGCGCGAGATCCGCACCCCGTCGAAGGAGCTGATCGCCGACCTGGTCGAGCGTGCCCCTGACGGCGAACTCGCCTCGGTCGTCGCGCACGGCGACCGCTCCGACCTGGACTCCTGGCTCTGGGGCCGGGATGTGCTCGATCTCCTGCGCGACGCCGGGTCCAAGGCACCGTCGCTCGCCGAACTCCTGCCGTTCCTACGGCCGTTGCAGGCCCGCCAGTACTCGATCTCGTCGAGCCCGCTCGCCCACCCGGGCAGCGTCCACCTCACGGTCGCGTCGGTTCGCTACGGCGCCGGGGACCGCCGGTACGAGGGTGTCGCGTCGACGTACCTGGCGGACCGAACCGGTGCGTCCCCGGTGGGCATCTACCTCCAGCCGAACGCCTCCTTCAGCGTCCCGGCCGACGACGAGGCCCCCGTGATCATGATCGGCCCGGGCACGGGCATCGCCCCCTTCCGCGGCTTCCTGCACGAGCGGGCCGCGCGGGGCGCCTCCGGCCGCAACTGGCTGTTCTTCGGCGACCAGCACCGCGAGACGGACTTCGTCTACGAGGACGAACTGTCCGAACTCCAAAAGAGCGGCGTACTCACCGAGTTGGACCTCGCCTTCTCGCGCGACCAGGCCGAGAAGATCTACGTGCAGACGCGGATGCGGGAGCGGTCACGGGAGTTGTACGCCTGGCTGGAGGAGGGCGCGCACCTCTACGTCTGCGGCAACGCCTCCCGCATGGCGAAGGACGTCGAGGCGGCGCTGCTGGGGGTCCTCGCCGAGCAGCGCGGACGCGGGGACGACGATGCCGCCGAGTACCTCGCCGACCTGCGGCGGGCGAAGCGCTACGTACGGGACGTGTACTGAGCATGACGGACCAGCACGGGTGCGCCTTCGAGGGCTGCTGCCCCAGGCGCGGCGACAGCGTGCGGCTGATCGACTCCCGCATGCCGGAGCTGGCACGGTGCCTGACCCTCTTCCAGTACGTCCAGGCGGTCACCGCAGGGCCGGTCGCGCGGATCGACCAGGCCGGCAGTTACGCGGTACCGAGCCTGCGCGGCGACGCGTTCGCCGTCCGGCCGGGCGAGATCGCGCTGCGCCTCGACGCCGACGGCGTCGCCGCGGCCGTGGTCGCGCGGGACGAGGGCACCGGATCGGTCGCCGTACGCCTGCTCGACGCGGACGGCCGGACCGTGCACCAGGGGCGGCTGCTCTCCGAGGGGGACCGGCTGCTGGTCGGACTCGCCGGCACGGTCGCCACCGGATCGCCGGGCACCGAACGGCCGTCCCCCGCCACGGAGTTGGCGGCGTGGGAGAACGGCGACCAGCTCGCCCAGCTCGACGCGGTCCTCACCGACGGCGGCATCGCCCGGCGCCAGGCGTTCGACCGGTACCGGGGCGAGCACCGGCCGATCGACGTCGGCGTCATCCCCTCCGTGCTCGACCACGTCTGCTCCGTCGGGCTGCCGATCGGCGTCGCGGTGTTCGCCCCGGCGGCCATGCAGGCGTGCGTCGGTCGTGTGCACGTCACCGACCGGACCGTCGGCGGGCGGGTGTTCGCGGCGATCGCGGAGAGCTCGGTGGAGATCGACCTGGCGGGCGTCCGCGCCTGCCACCTCGTCCGCTCCACGGCGGCACACGGCCCGACCTCGGCGCTCGAACTCGACGACGAGGACGGCCGCTGCGTCGCGGTGATCACGCAGTTCGGGATCGTCGGGGAGCAGGTGCACGCGGCGTGGGAGCACCTGGCGGCGTCGCTGCCCGACGCCTAGGGAGTGCGGTGGATCCGGCTGTCGCCGGGACCAGGTCGTGGACCTGTGCTACCTTTGCCTGAAGTGGCAGTTTTGGTTACCAGAGGCTTCTGAGTGCTCTTCGACCTTCCGTCGACGAGCACTCTTTGTGTTTCCGGGGGCTTTCCGGGACTTCTTGATCTTCCCGTCGGGTCAAAATCGCTGCTACGCCGGGTCCGCAAAGTGCGAACCCGGGCATTGCCTTAAGGGAGATTCAGTATGGCAACTGGCGTCGTGAAGTGGTTCAACGCGGAAAAGGGCTTCGGCTTCATCGAGCAGGAGGGTGGCGGCCCGGACGTGTTCGCCCACTACTCGAACATCGCCACCTCCGGTTTCCGTGAGCTTCAGGAAGGCCAGAAGGTGACCTTCGACGTCACGCAGGGCCAGAAGGGCCCCCAGGCCGAGAACATCGTTCCCGCCTGACGCTGACGCGCACGCACGGCCGGGGCCCGCACCTTTGGGGTGTGGGCCCCGGCTCGTGTGCGACAGGTGCCGACAGGCGCCGACAGTGCTGTATCGAGGAAGGTCCCCATTGAACCGCTCGGCTCGTACGAACAGCAGCTCCTCCCGCTCCCGCACGGACAAGGGCTCCGCAGGCTCCACCGGTACCGCCGGTTCCGCCCGGGGCAACCGCGTCCGTTCGCAGGGGACGGGCCGCCAGGGCGCGCCCTCGCGTTCGGCCAAGGCCGGGCGGAGCGGTCGCGGAGGCAGGCCCGCCGCGTCCGGCGGTGAGTTCGCGCTGCCGGTGACGCTGACCCCCGCACTGCCGCCGGTCGAGGCGTTCACCGAGCTCGACATGCCGGGGCAGCTGTTGGCGACCCTGAGCGCCGAAGGCGTGACCGCCCCGTTCCCCATCCAGGCCGCCACGCTGCCGAACTCGCTGGCCGGCCGGGACGTCCTGGGCCGGGGCCGCACCGGTTCGGGCAAGACGCTGGCCTTCGGCCTCGCGCTGCTGGCCCGTACGGCAGGGCAGCGCGCCGAGCCCAAGCAGCCGCTGTCCCTCGTCCTCGTACCCACCCGTGAGCTGGCCCAGCAGGTCACCGACGCGCTCACCCCCTACGCCCGTACGCTGCGCCTGCGGCTCGCCACCGTCGTCGGCGGCCTGTCGATCGGCCGCCAGGCGAGCGCGCTGCGCGGCGGTGCCGAGGTCGTCGTCGCGACGCCCGGCCGGCTCAAGGACCTCATCGACCGAGGCGACTGCCGTCTTGACCGCGTCGCCATCACGGTCCTGGACGAGGCCGACCAGATGGCCGACATGGGCTTCATGCCGCAGGTGACCGCCCTGCTCGACCAGGTGCGGCCCGACGGCCAGCGGCTGCTGTTCTCCGCCACGCTGGACCGCAATGTCGACCGGCTGGTCCGCAACTACCTGCACGATCCCGTCGTCCACTCGGTCGACCCGTCCGCGGGCGCCGTCACGACGATGGACCACCACGTGCTGCACGTGGAGGACGACGACAAGCACGCCACCACGACCGAGATCGCCGCCCGCGACGGGCGGGTGATCATGTTCCTGGACAGCAAGCACGCCACGGACCGGCTGGCCAAGAAGCTCCTGGCCGTCGGTGTGCGCGCCGCCTCCCTGCACGGCGGCAAGTCGCAGTCCCAGCGCAACCGTGCCCTGACCCAGTTCAAGGACGGTCACGTCACGGCCCTGATCGCCACCAACGTCGCCGCCCGCGGCATCCACGTCGACGACCTCGACCTCGTCGTCAACGTCGACCCGCCCGGCGACCACAAGGACTACCTGCACCGGGGCGGCCGTACCGCACGCGCCGGCGAGTCCGGCACGGTCGTCACCCTGGTGCTGCCCCACCAACGCCGCGACATGACGCGGCTGATGTCCGACGCCGGCATCACTCCGACGACCACCAGGGTCCGCTCGGGCGGGACCGAACTGAACCGCATCACCGGCGCCCAGACGCCCTCCGGCGTGCCGGTCGTCCTCCCTCCGCCCGTCACCGAGGACCGCCCCGAGCGCACGGGTTCCGCCCGGCGTTCAGGCCGCGGCCGACCCGGCCAGGGCCGCCGCCGCTCCTCCTCCGCCTCCTCCGGCGCCTCCTCCGCCTCCGCCTCCGCCGCCAAGAGGAAGGGCCGCTGAGACGGGCGCGTCACCAGCCGGTGACGCGCTTCCAGAATTCCTGGATCCGCGGTGCGGTGTCGGCGGCGGATTCGGCGGTTCGCGTGCTGTCGACGACGTGGTAGCCGTGGTGCTGGGCGGCCGTGGCGCAGGCGTGGTTGGGCAGGATGCGCAGGCGGGTGCCGACGGGCAGGTCGGGCAGGCGTGCACCGTCGCGGACGTTGAGGGTGCCGTGTTCCTGGCTCGCGGCCGTCATGACCAGACCGGGGACGAGGGTGCCGTCGAGGGTGGTGACCAGGCCGTAGCCCTGGTCCTGCGCCTGGCCGGAGGTGCCGCGATCGCGTGACATGGCCATCCACCCGCCGTCGGTGACGATCCACCCGTACTCGGGGCGGTGGCCGATGACGGTGACGACGACCGACAGGGCGAGGTCCTCGATGCGGCAGACGCCGAGGCCGGCCATCACCAGGTCGAAGAAGACGTAGTTGCCCGCGCGTAGTTCGGTGACGCCGGTGAGGTCCTCGGCCGCGTGGGCCGTGGGCGTGGAGCCGACGCTGACGGTGGCCACGGGCAGACCGGCCGCGCGCAGCCGCTCGGCCGCGGCGACGGCGGTGTCGCGTTCATTCCTCGCCGCCAGGCGCCGCTCCTCGGCGGTGTAGGCGAAGTAGGACTCGCCCGCGTGGGTCAGTACGCCGTCCAGACAGCCCGCTTCGTGCAGGATGCGGCCGATCTCGGGGAGCGCGGGGGCGTCGGGCCTGAGGCCGCCGCGGTGGCCGTCGCAGTCGATCTCGATCTGGGTGGGGACGGGGAGACCGGCCCGGCGGGCGGCGTCGGCGACGAAGGTCGCCTGCTCGGTGCTGTCCAGCAGGATGCGCAGGGCGACACCGCGGCGCAGCAGGGCGATCACGCGCGGGAGTTTGTGGGGGTCGATGCCGACGGCGTAGGTGATGTCGCGGTAGCCGCCGTCGGTGAACGCCTCCGCCTCGGCGAGGGTGGAGACGGTGATCGGGCCGGGGGTGCCGTGCCGCAGGAGGGCGGCGACGTCGAGGCTCTTGGCCGTCTTCACGTGGGGGCGCAGGGCGACGCCGAGCCGGTCGGCCCTTTCCGCCAGCCGTTCGATGTTGCGCCGGGTCCGGTGGACGTCGACGACGGCGAACGGGGTGTCGGGGTCGGCCAGGGTCAGGGCGGGGTGGGGAGTGCTCACAGGGAGATGTCCATCCGGATTTTGGATTCTGGATTGTGATTCTGGATTGCGACTCTGGATTTTCATTCCAACTATAGACAGACAGTCCAGAAGTTCCGGGCGGTGTGGTGCCGCCGTACGCGATAGGGGCGGGACTTGTGAGAGTCGCAGCAGGTCGCCGCAGTCCTTATAGGCTCCCCGCGTGCCGATCAAGTGTGAGTTATCCACGGATGCAAATCAGCAACTGCGATTCGCTCTGCTCGGTCCGCTTCAGGCTTGGCGCGGCGACGCGTCCGTGGAGCTCGGGCCGGTTCGTGAACAGGCTCTCCTGGCCTCTCTCCTGCTTCGACCGGGCAGGACGGTCAGTCGGCAGCAACTGCTCGACGGCGTGTGGGGTGCCGATCTTCCCGGTACCGGCGACAAAGTGCTCCCGGTCTATGTGCACCGGTTACGCAAACGCCTGGATGCGCACGCGAGCGCGGAGCGCTCGGGCCGGTCCGTGATCGACACCGTTCGCGGTGGCTATCGCTTCGCACCGGCGAGCGCGCAGGTGGACCTGACGCGATGCGAGGAGATCGCCGTCGAAGGGCGTGCGGCGAGGGATTCCGGAGACCTGGATGCCGCCGTGGACGCATGGTCCAGGGCACTGGGGCTCTTCCACGGCGAGCCCTTGACCGGAATCCCGGGCCCCTTCGCGGAGGGGGAGCGGTTGCGGCTGGTGGAGCGGCGGCTCGTGCTGGTGCAGGACAAGGTGGACTGCCAGCTGCGGCTGGGACGGCATGCCGAGGCCGTCGGCGAACTCTTCTCCCTGACCACGACCCACCCCCACAACGAGGCGCTGGCCGCCCTGCTCATGCGTGCTCTGCACGCCGGCAACCGGCAGGCCGACGCGCTCGACGTCTACGCCACGATGCGCCGCCGTCTGGTGGACGAGCAGGGGGTGGAGCCCGGCGCCGAACTGCGCCGGGTGCACGAGGCGGTCCTCCGGGGCGACGACGCGTTTCCGCCGACGGCAGGTCTCACGACATGGCACGTGTCAATAGGGCACGTGACGACAGGGCAGCCGACGGAACAGCCGGATGAACCCCGACGGCCGGGTCAGGCTCGCCGGCCCGGTCAGGCGCGTCAGCAGCGCCGGGTACGCCAGGAACTGCCCGTCGAGATCGGCCACTTCACGGGCCGGGAGCGGGAACTCGACCTGCTCGTCGCGCCTGCCGACGCGCGGGCGGTCACCGTCCGGGCGGTGGACGGCATGGCCGGCGTCGGGAAGACCGCGCTGGTGGTGCGTGCGGCGCGAGCGCTGCGGGACCGGTACCCCGACGGCTGCCTGTTCGTGGAGCTGCACGGGCACCGCGAGGACCGTGAGACGGCCGGGCGGCACCGCGTACTGCGCCGGTTGCTGCGGGCGGTGGGCGCCGGTGAGGGCGAGGGCTCCGAGGACCTGGACGAGTCGGCCGCGTCATGGCGGGCGGCGACCGCATCCCTGCGGCTGCTCCTGGTCCTCGATGACGCCGCCCGCGCCGAGCAGGTGCGGCCGCTGTTACCCGCCGGCCCCGGCAGCATGGTGATGGTGACGAGCCGCCGGCGCCTCACCGGGTTGGACGCGGACCGCAGGGTCTCCCTGTCGCCCCTCGGCATCGACGAGGCGGCGGGCCTTTTGACCCGCATCGTCGGCGGCGAAGGATCCGACCGCGAGCGCATCGCCGTACGCGAACTGGCCACCTTGTGCGACCGGCTCCCGCTGGCGTTGCGCATCGTCGGGGCACGCATCCAGGACCGCCCGCTGTGGGAGGTGGAAGCCCTGCTGGCGCGCCTGGCCGACGACGAGCGGCGGCTCGACGAACTCGCGGTGGAGGACCGCAGCGTCGAGGCCGCGTTCCAGATCTCCTACGACCGGCTTCCGGTCGCCGAGCAGCAGGCCTTCCGCGCCCTGGGCCTGTCGCCCACCGTGCGGCTGGACCGGCTGACGCTGGCCGCGCTGGTCGACTGGACGCCCCCCGACGCCGAGCGCCGCCTGGAAAGCCTGGCCGACGCGAGTCTGGTGCAGCGGGTGACCGCCGACCGCTACCGCTTGCACGACCTGGCGGCGGTCTACGCCCGACGCGTTGCCGCCGCATCGCCCGACGAGGTCGCGGCGGGCCGCAGCGGTGTGTTCCGGCTGTACGTGACCGCCGCCCGCTGCGCCAGCGACTGGGGCGCCTCCTTCCCGACCGGCCCGCAGGGCATCGGCCCCTTCACGGACTGGGAGGAGGCCACCGCCTGGCTGGACGCGGCGGGCGGTGAACTGGTCGACGTGGTCGCTCAGGCGGTGGCCGTGGGCCGGCTGGACGACGCCTGTTGGCTCGCCGAGGGCCTGGTCGACTACCTCACCCGACAGGGGCGGTTCCACGAGTGCCGCAGCGCGCTGGAGACGGTGCTGCCGGTGGTGGGCCGGGCGACCGACCGGCGCATGGTCTCCGCGCTGCGCACGAGCCTGGGCATCATGTACGGGCTGCGGGGCCGCTACGAGCAGGCCCGCGCCTGGTTCACGGAAGCGCTGGACATCAGCCGCCGGGCCGGTGACCCGCATGAGCGGGCCCGAGCCGCGGCAGGTCTCGGGACCTTCGCCAACCTGGAGGGGCGGATAGCCGAGTCCATGACCCATTTCGCCGAAGTGGCCGGCCTGGTGGGGACGTTCGACCACGACGGCTGGCTCATGGGTTCGGTCATGACCCGCGTCGGCGACATCCACCACCAACTCGAAGAGCACGACAAGGCGTACGACCGCTACCTGGAGGCGATCGCCCTCGCCGAGAAGACGGGCAGTCCCAGGCTGCACGGCAAGACGCTGCTCCGCCTGGGCGGCCTCCAACTCGACCTCGGCAGACCGGCCGAGGCCGTCGGCACCCTCGGCAAGGCCGAGGACCTGGCCAGGCGGCTCGGGGACGTCCCCCTGTACGCCGCCGTGCTCCGCAGACTGTCCACGGCCGAAGCGGAGCTGGGCAACCCACAGGCGGCCGCCGAACTCCTCCACCGCTCCCGCGCGATCCTGGACGAGCAGACCGGCACCGCCTCGGAGATCGCGATACGCCACCGCCTGATCTGGCACGGCGCGGTGGCGGAAGACCTGGCCGGGGCAAGCGACTTCTTCGAGCGGTCCACGACCCTCCCCGCCGCTGACGCCAACCGGGCGAGAATCTCCCGCGTGCTGGATGACCTCGGGCGGCGACGGCAGGCGGGCGGGGACGGCGCGTAACCGCTCGCCCCTCGGCCCGGCCGACGCGTGGTCGGCCGGGCCGCTGCTCCCCCTGTCCCCGTTCCCCCGTTCCCGTTCCCGTTCCCGTTCCGCCGGGAGCCTTACCCGGCCTCGGGGCTCCCGTCGGCCTTCCTCCAGTGGACCCCGTGCTGACCGTGGTCGGCCAGGGTCTGGGGGATGACGAACTCCGGGTACTTCCCGTGCAGGGTGAAGTAGTTGGGCGCGTTCAGGGGGGACCTCAGATCGCACACCGGGTCGGCGGTGATGCAGTACCGCGAGACCGGGATGCCGTTGAAGTCCACCGGGCCGGCGCCAGGAAGGGTGGCCACCCCGGGGATGCCCAACCCCTTGGGGAAGTGCGCCCCGAGGCCGGTGTCGGGCTGCATCGGGTCGGCGTAGAGCACACCGTCGACCTGCGAGCGCGGAATGCCGGTGCCGCCGGCCGCGATCGTCTGGAGCACCCGGTCGGCGATCTGTGCGCCCTGGGAGTAGCCGGTGATCGTGAGACGTGCGGCCGGGTGATTCTTGTGGGTTTCCAACGCCTTGTCCAACGCCGCCTTGTAGCCCTTCTCCACACTGGCGTCGTAGGTCGGGGCGGTGAGGGCGTCGGGGTTGAACCTCAGGGCCTCGTCGATGAGGCTGCCGTGAGGGCCTATGAGCGGACCGGCGCTGGCCGGGTAGCACACCGGGACCGCGGAGGCACCGAGGTTGAGAGCCCGGTTCGCCTGGTCGTAGGAGGAAGTGGCGGTGTCGCATCCGGGCCGGTTCTCCGTGCGACCGGTGCCGCCGATCTGGATGTAGTAGTGCTCCGCGTCGGCCGCCTGAGCGGCGGAGGGAAAGGCCACGGCGGTACCGACCGCCAACGCCGCCGTCATGACCGCGGTGCCGACAGCCCGTACCGTCCTGCTCGTCTTCGACATTGCTGATCTCCCCGTTGGAGTCGTGGGCGTACCCGTCAACGAACACTCCAGACGGTAGGAACAGCTCTTCACATCGCGATGACATGGCGATGACTGCGCTGGTGGGGGGCAGTTGGGCACCACAGTGGCACCGCCGGCCTGATCGCAACGTCAGGCCGGCGGTGCGATCAGGCCGACGCCTCGGCCGTCGAGCCCGCCCGGGCCGGTTGTGCCACGACGCGGCGACGGCGGGCCGGGATGCCCATCGTCGGGTTGGCGACGCCCCAGGCCGCGCCCTTGCAGACCAGTTCCTTGTAGGCGGCGGCGAGTCGTCCCGTCAGGGCCGCGCGGACCGCTCGGTCGTCGGCGGTGACGTACTGGATGAGGCCTTCCTTGCGGCCCAGCGAGATGCACTGGTTGAAGTAGCGCAGCGGTGCGTTCGGGAGCTTGCCGCCGGTCAGGCGGGCCGCGATGGCGTCGGCGGCCTGCCATGCGGTGGGGGTGCCCGAGGCGCACGACATCCGCAGGGGCTTGTCGCCGGGGCCCATCGCGAGGGCCGCGTCGCCGATGGCGTACACGTCCGGGTGCGAGACCGAGCGCATCGTCCCGTCGACCACGATCTGGCCGGTGTCGGTGGCCTCCAGGGTGGTGGCCCGCGCGATCGGGTGGACGGCGAAGCCGGTGGTCCAGACGGTGACCGCGGCCGGGATCGTCCCGCCATCAGCGGTGGTGACGTGGTCGGCCGCTACGGCGGTGACCGCGGCGTGCTCGTGCACGGTGATGCCGAGCCGGCCGAAGACCTTCCGCAGGTGCCGGGTGCCCTTGGGCGAGAGCCAGTCGCCGAGGGCGCCGCGGGCGGCGAGGGCCACGTCGAGATCCGGGCGGGCCTCGGCGATCTCGGTCGCCGCCTCCACGCCGGTGAGGCCGCCGCCGACCACGACGACGGGCTGTCCGGCGTCCAGGCGGGCCAGGCGCTCACGCAGCCGGAGCGCTCCGGGGCGAGAGGCGATCTCGTGGGCGTGCTCGGCGGTGCCGGGGACGCCGTGGTCGTTCCAGCCGCTGCCGAGGGCGTACACGAGGGTGTCGTACGGCACCAGTTCCTCCGTACCGCTCGCGTCGGTGACGGCGACCGTCCTGCCGTCGACGTCCACGCCGGTGACCTTCGCGAGCCTCAGTTCGACGCCGGTGCCCGCGAACATCTCGCTGAAGGGCCGGGGCTTGAGGTCCTGGCCGACCGCGAGCTGGTGCATCCGGACGCGCTCGACGAAGTCGGGTTCGGCGTTGACGAGGGTGATGCCGACGTCAGCGCGGTGCAGCCGCTTGGCCAGGCGCCCGGCGGCGATGGCCCCGGTGTAGCCGGCTCCGAGGACGACGATGCGGTGCTGCATGTCCGTACTCCTGTCTTGGGCGGTTCTTGGGCGGTTTGTTGCTCGGTTTCTTGGGCTGATTCGCCACTTGAACCGGGCGGGCCGCCGTTTCCTGACAGGAATGAGATGTGAAGCACGTCACATCATCGTTAGTGGGCTCAATCGTTGTCAGTGGGCTCAGAAAGCGTTGCGCAGCAGCGGCTCCCCGTGGTCCATCGCCGCCCACCGCTCCGCCGCGCGGCCGAGCTTGTCGGGGTTGACCTGGTTACGGACCCCGACGATGCCCTCGGCGGTCACCTCCAGGCACATGACGCCGATGACCCGGCCGTCGAGGACCGCCACGAGGGCCGGGTCGCCGTTGGCGGTCGCGGCGTAGAGCTCGGGCGAGCCGCCGACGATGGCGCGCTTGGCCACGCCGGGCTTGAACAGGCCCCGCAGGAACTTCGCGACCGCGACGGCGCCCTCGAACGCCTTCGCGCGGGCCGGGACCTTGCCGCCACCGTCGCCGATCGTGACGGCGTCCTGGGTGAGCAGCCGGACGAGCGGCTCGGTACGACCGCTGGTGGCCGCCTCCAGGAACTCCTCCACGATGCGCCGCGCGGCGGCCTCGTCGACCTCGGTGCGGGCCTTGCCGGCCGCGACGTGCTTCTTGGCGCGGTGGAGGATCTGCTGGCTGGCGGCCTCGGTGAGGTCGAGGATCTCGGCGATCTCCCGGTGCGGGTAGTCGAAGGCCTCGCGCAGCACGTACACCACGCGCTCGTTGGGGGAGAGGCGTTCCAGTACGGCGAGGACCGCGTACGACACCGACTCGCGCTGTTCCGCGGTGTCGGCCGGGCCGAGCATCGGGTCGCCGGCGAGCAGCGGCTCGGGGAGCCATTGGCCCACGTAGGTCTCGCGCCGGGCGCGGGCCGAGGTGAGCTGGTTGAGGCACAGGTTGGTGAGCACCTTCGTCAGCCAGGCCTCGGGCACCTCGATGCGGCCGACGTCGGCGGCCTGCCAGCGCAGGAACGTCTCCTGCACGGCGTCCTCGGCCTCGCTCGCGGAGCCGAGGAGGCGATAGGCGATGGCCTCCAGGCGGGGCCTCGTCGCCTCGAACCGGTCCACGTCGTTCACGGTCAGCGCCATGATTCGGATCCTAGCCCCCGGCCGGCCTCCGAAGCCCGGCCGGAAAGCGTGGCACTCGGCGTCGTGGCGGTCGGCGTCGTGGCCGTCGTCAGCGCGATGCTGTCGCCGACGCGGATCCGGGCGTAGAACCACTTGGCGTCCCCGCCGTCGAGGGCGAGCCAGTCACTGGTGACCTTGTACTCGCCGAGGGCCAACGGCTTGGTGTAGCTGCCGACGTAGAGGGGCTTGTCCCGTGTGTCGCGCAGCTCGACCACGTAGGGGACGGCCACGTCGACGGGGCCCTTGGAGGGCATGCCGACGGCCAGGTCGCGGGAGGCGTGCTTCGCGACCACCGTCAGCGGGCCCGCGAACCTGCGGGAGCCGTCGTATCCCGAGAGGGCCGACAGTGTCCGGCCGTCGACCGTGAGAGTGCGCTCGGACAGGAGGAGCGTGCCGGCGACCGGTTCGGGGGCGCCAGGGGATGGCGGGACGGACTGGGCCGGACCGCTCGTGGGACCGGTCGTGGACCCGCTCGTCGCCCCGTCGGCGGCCGGGATTTGAGGCCGGACCGAACGGTCCGCGGGCCCGTCCAGAGTCGATGTCAGGGCGAGGCCCAGCAGGGCGAGGGCGGCGGTCCCCGCGCCGAGGGTCACGGCGGTACGGCGGCGGCGCCTGCGGCGGATCGCCCGGGCGCGTATCCCGGCGCCGTCGACGACCGGCGGGGTGGCCCGGCTCGCGGCCAACTCGCTTAGCCAGTCGGAGAGTTCATCGGACACGGCCGCTCTCCTCCCGTACCGGCCCGTCGGCCTCCGCCTCGTCCACCGCGAGACGCTTCGCCAGAGCCGCCCTCCCCCGGGACAGCCTCGCCTTGACCGTCCCCACGGGCGCGCCGGTCTCGGAGGCTACCTGCTGCACGCTCAGGTCACACAAATGGTGCAGGACGATCGCCATCCGCTGAACCTCGGGCAGTTCGCGCAGGGCGGCCACGAGCGCGGTGTGCTCGGGGTCCGGCCCGGGGGTGGAGTCGGGCGGCGGAGTGCGCCGTACCAGTTCCAGCCAGCGTTTCGCCCGCCGCCAGCGGCTCACCGCCAGCCGCATGGCCACCGTACGGATCCACGCCTCGGGGGCACTGTCCGCCAGGAACTGCCTGCGCCGGTCCCAGGCCCGTACGAACGCTTCCTGTACGACGTCCTGGGCCTCGCCGTGGTCTCCGGTGAAGGCGTAGAGCTGGCCGGTCAGCCGGGGGAACGCGGTCGCGTAGAACGCGTCGAACTCTTCCTCGGTCATGCCCCCACCGGAATCCGTGCCCTCTCCTTGCAACCCGTCCACCTCCGCCGTGCGTACAGGTCCCGTCCGGGAAGACGACGCACAGGGGTCCCAGGCTCCCCTTTTTTCAACGGCGTTGGCTCCTCGGCTGCTCAACCCGTCTCCATGCTCCATCAGTTGCCCCGAGTTCCCGAGCCGAAGGACCGCCCACGTGCCACCGACCCCCCACGCACTCCCCGCAGGCCACGACTTCGCCGCGTACGCCCGAACGCACTGGTCCGGGCTGCTGGCGACCGCGCGGCTGCTCACCGACGACCCCGGTGCGGCGGAGGAGTTGGCGCGGAGAACGCTGGTGCGGATGTGCGCACGGTGGCGGCGCGTGCCGCGCAACGACGTGGACTTCCATGTACGGCGCTGTCTGGTGCGGGGTCATCTGCGCCCGGTGCGCGGCCGTCGGGCGGCACGGCGGCGGGCGGTTCTGGTGCTGCGGTTCTGGGAGGGGCTGGCGGACGCGGAGATCGCCCAGTTGCTGGGCTGTTCGGTGGGCTCGGTGCGGGCCCAGGTCAGACAGGGCCTCAAGACGGCCGGCGCCGACCCCGGACGGCTGCGCGAGGTGTACGCCCGTGCCGTCGAGGACGTCGTCCCGTCCGAGGTGCCGCTGGCCGACCTCCAGGCAGGGGGCCGCATGCGGCAGAAGCGCCGGCTCACCGTGGCCTCGGCCGCGTGCGCGGCACTGCTCACACCGGTCGCGCTGCTCGGCGTCGACCGCATGAGCGGTGCGCAGGGCGGGACTTCCGGAGCCCGGGCCGGGGACGGCACCGGTTCGGCGGCCAGCCCGATCCGGGTCGTGGGGCCGGGCGAGCGGGTGACCGTCGGGCCGGGGGTGCGGGTGTGGCTGACGGCGGATCGCGGGTACTGGTCGGTGCCCATCCGTCTCAAGGGGCCGGAGGACAGCGAGCCCGCCCGCGACGAACCGGGAGTGTCCGTCCGAGTCGACAACGTGGACGGCGGCTTCTTCCTGTCGGGCCTCTTCCATGGCCTCAACGGCGAACCGGACCGCGTCGAGGTACGGACCGGTGACGGCACGGTCACCGCGAAGGTGCTGGTCCTGGCGGGCAGTCCGGGCTGGGGCCTTTGGTACGCGAGGACGCCCGTACCCGACGAGGACATGAAAGCGGTCCTCTCCACGGAAGGGGACGAACGGATCGTCACGGTGTACGACGCGCAGGGCGACGTCGCGGCGCGGTCCGCCGGTGAGTGGTGGCGGATATGAACGATACGAACGATACGAACGAGATGAACGGGCCGGACGGGCAGGACAATCCGGACCTCCCGCCATCCGCGCGGAGCGTGCGGCGCGTCGAGAGGCGCACCCGGCACCGTGTGCGCATGCCGCTGCGCACCCGGTTCCGACGCACCCGGGGCCGTCGACTGCGCCTGCTGCTCTACGCCTTCCTCACGCTGGTCGCGACGCTGTGCGCGGCGGCCGTCCTGGCGTACCAGCTGACGCCCATCCCGAAGCCGCACCCCGAGACCGTCACCCAGAGCACCGTGTTCCTCGACACGGAGGGCGCGTATCTCGGGCGGCGCGGACCGGTCGACCGGCAGGACGTCCCGTTGTCGGCGGTGCCCCGGCATGTCCAGGAGGCGGTGATCGCCGCGGAGAACCGCTCCTTCCGTACGGACAGCGGCATCTCGCCGAAGGCCATCGCGCGGGCAACGCTCGCGACCCTGACCGGCGGCGACCCGCAGGGCGGCTCCACCATCACCCAGCAGTACGTGAAGAACGCGCTGCTGAGCCCGGAGCGTTCGCTGTCCCGCAAGGCGCGTGAGGCGATCGTCGCGATCAAGCTGGACCGCACCCGCGGCAAGGACGAGATCCTGGAGGGCTATCTCAACACCGTGTACTTCGGCCGGGGCGCCGCCGGGATCCAGTCCGCCGCGCGCAACTACTTCGGCGTGGACGCCAAGAGCCTGACGGTCGCGCAGGGGGCGGCGCTCGCGTCCATCGTCAACATCCCCTCGTACTACGAGAAGGCGGGCTCCGATCCGAAGGTGACCGCGAAACTGCGGGACCGCTGGGAGTGGGTGCTCGACGCGATGGCGGCGGGCGGGAGCATCACGGCGAAGCAGCGGGACGCGGCACGGTTCCCGGCGTTCCGGTTCTATCCGCCGGGCGAGACCGAGGGGCAGCGGCAGTATCTGATCGACGTCGCCGCGAAGGAGGCCGCCGACCGGCTCGGCATCACCGAGGACCAACTGGCGAGCGGCGGCTACAGCGTGACGACCACCTTCGACCTGGCGCTCCAGGACAGCGCCGCGCAGCTGGTCCAGGAGCACCCCGGGGGCAAGGGCGGCGTCCGGGTGCACACCGCCGTCGTCGGGACGGTGCCCGGCGACGGGGCCGTACGACTGCTGTACGGGGGCTCGGACTACGCGCGGCAGCCGTTCAACGACGCGGTGAGCGGGGCGGTGGAGGCGGGGACGGCACTGGAGCCGTTCGGCGCGCTGCGAGGGGCGGCGGGCGAGCCGCTGCGCGCCCTGCTGCGGACGCCGGCGCCGACCCCGCTGAACCTGGCGTCGGCCTACGCGACGCTGGCGGCGGACGGCAGGTACGCCGCCCCGTACACCGTCGCACGCATCACCCGGGAGGGCCGCACCGTCTACCGGGCGCGTCCCGAGGTGCGTCGGGTGCTGGGTGAGAAGGAGGCGCTCGTGGCGGGCGCGCGCGCGGGCGCCGGGCCGACGCCCGTCTCCGCCGGACCGGCGAAGGCGACGGTGTTCGCCACCGGTGGTGCGGGGGGCGGCATCACCCGACGCACCGTGTGGACCACCGGCTACGACGCCCGACTCGCCCTGACGGTCGCGCTGTTCGCCGACCGGGCGGGCGGCAAGAAGGGCACGACGGCGCCCGCGCAGCTACCGAACGAGCCGCCGCCGGTCGAGTTCGCGCAGGGGGTGGCCGCGGGGATCTGGGAGGCTGCCGTGCCCCGGCCGAGGTGAGTCGACCGGGGTGTCCGCTCCCGTCAGAGGCTGGTTCCCGGGTTCTCCGGCCGGATGCGGCCGCGCCAGCCCCCGCTGTCCCCGGCGCTCTCGACGTAGTCCTTGAAACGACGCAGGTCCCCCTTCACCCGCCGGTCGATCACACCCAGCGCGTCCGCGCCCTTCTCGACGACACCGCTCGGCTGCACGTCCATCGTGAGCTCCACCCGCGTGTGCGTGTCGTCCAGCCGCTCGAACCGGACCGAGCCGCGCTGCTCGGAGTCACCACCGATGGACCGCCACGTGATCCGGTCGTCCGCCAGCTGATCGACGATCTCCGTGTCGAACTCGCGCCGCACCCCACCGATGCTGGTGGTCCAGTGGTTGTGCCGGTCGTCGAGCTGCCGGACCTCGTCGACGCCTTCCATGAAGCGCGGGAACTCCTCGAACTGGGTCCACTGGTCGTACGCCTTGCGGAGCGGGACCTCCACCTCGATCGTTTCCTTGACCGTGCTCATCGATGCCTCCTGGTCGACTCGTCTCCTGTCGTCTCCTGCGTGTGTACGGAGCCCCGGGTACCCGGGAAACCCGACGTGAAAGAACACGATCCAGATGGCCCGCGACGGTCCGCGATGGTCCGCGTGTCATCCCACGGGGCGGGAACTCGGTGGCCATGAACGCCGAGAGAGAGTTCCAAGGCTCGTACTGGCTGGAAACCGCGCCACCCGGTGCCCCCGCCCCGCCACCGGCCGGTGACCTCGCCGTCGACGTCGCCGTGGTCGGCGGCGGCATCGCGGGACTCAGTACGGCCTGGGAACTGGTACGCCAGGGACGCGAGGTCGCCGTCCTGGAAGCGGGGCGCCTCGCCGCGGGCGTCACCGGCCACACGACGGCCAAACTCACCGCACTGCACACCCTGATCTACGACCGCCTGCGCCGCACCCGCGGCCCGGAGGGCGCACGGCTGTACGCGCGCTCGCAGACCGCCGCGATCCGGCACGCCGCCGACATCGTGGCCGAGTTGGGCATCGACTGCGCGTGGGAGGAGGCCGCGGCCTTCACGTACGCCGAGAACCCGCGCCGTGTCGGGGAGCTGCGAGCGGAGGCGGAGGCGGCACGTGAGGCGGGCCTGCCGGCCGAGTTCGTCACGGAGACGGGGTTGCCCTTCCCCGTCGCCGGGGCGGTCCGGGTGAGCGGGCAGGCCCAGTTCCATCCCCGGAAGTATCTGCTGGCGCTCGCGGACGACCTGCGCCGGCGCGGCGGCTCGGTCTACGAGGGCACTCGGGTCGTCGGGCTCACCGAGGGGGAGCCCTGCGTGCTGTCGACCGACGCGGGTGTGTCGGTGCGCGCCCGCGAAGTCGTGGTCGCCTCGCACTACCCCGTCTTCGACCGGGCCCTGCTCTTCACCCGGCTGTCCCCGCGCCGGGAGCTGGTCGTGGCCGGGCCCGTCGCCGAGGAGCGGGCCCCGCGCGACATGTACATCACCCCGGAGCAGGCCACGCGCTCGGTGCGCACAGCGCCTCTCGGCGACGGCGAACGCCTGCTGATCGTCACCGGGGAGCACTTCACGCCCGGCGCCGCCGACGTCGAGGAACGGTTCGCCCGGCTGTCCGCCTGGGCCGACGCCCGCTTCCCCGGGGTCACCCTCACCCACCGCTGGGCCACCCAGGACAACGACTCCACCGACTCCGTCCCGCTCGTCGGGCCGCTCCACCCCGGCAGCCGCCACACCTATGTGGCGACCGGGTTCGGCGGCTGGGGAATGAGCGGCGGCATCATGGCGGGCCGCCTGATCGGCGATCTCGTCGGCGGGCGTACGGTCGAGTGGAGCGGCCTCTACGATCCTCGCCGGCTGGGCTCCGTGGTCCGTGCGGGCGGGTCGTTCCTGAAACACCAGGCCAACGTGGCCCGGCACTTCGTCGGCGACCGGATACCGCCGCTGACCGGGGTCGCGCCGGAGGACATTCCGCCGGGTGAGGGCGCCGTGGTGCGGATGGACGGCGGGCAGTACGCCGTTCACCGCGACGAGAAGGGGCGGCTCCAGGCGGTCTCGGCCCGCTGCACCCATCTCGGCTGCGTCGTGGCCTTCAACAGTGCGGAACAGGCGTGGGAGTGCCCGTGCCACGGCTCCCGGTTCGCCCCGGACGGCCGGATCCTCCATGGGCCCGCCGTACGGCCGCTGAGGAAGCGTGATCTCTGACGGCCACTGCGCGTGTCTCGATCGGTACGTTCCGTCGCCAGTACGTTCCGTTCCCTGTGCATCAATTGTCCGGCGCGGGGTATCCCGAGGCCCGTGAGGATAAGCGTGCTGGATACGGGCTCCAACACGGTCCGGCTGGCCGTGTGCGACGTGGGGGACGGCGTACCGCTTCCGGTGCACACCGCGAAGTGGAAGCTGCGTCTGTCCGAGCAGGTCGGCAGCGACGGCCGACTCGGGGAGGAGGCCACTGATCACCTGGTCAAAGCGCTGAACGCGGCGGTCGAGACGGCGCGGCGGTGGGACGCGCCGGAACCGCTGGCGTTCGCGACGGCCGTGGTGCGCGACGCGCCGGACCGGGCGGACGTCCTGCGGACCGTGCACAGCCGGACCGGCCTGCGGCTGCGCGTGCTGCCGGGTGAGGCGGAGGCCCGGCTGACGTTCCTCGGTGCCCGGCGCTGGATGGGCTGGCGCTCGGGCCCGCTGGCCCTGTTCGACATCGGCGGCGGCACCCTCGAAGTGGCCTTCGGGCGGGGCAGGACACCCGAGTTCGTGGCCTGTCTGCCGCTCGGCGCCAACCGTCTCACCAACGAGTTCTTCGCCTCGACCGACCCTCCCCCACCGTCCGAGGTGGCCGCCCTGCGCCGCAAGGTCCGCCACCAGTTACGTGACGTCTCCGCCCGCATCCGCTGGGAGCATCCGCACACGGCCGTCGCCACCTCACGGACGTTCCAGCAGCTGGGGCGGTTGTGCGGCGCCGCTCCGGGCCGGCACGGGCCGTTCGTCGAGCGGGTCCTGCGCCGACGCGACCTGCGCCAGGCGGTCGACCGGCTGGTCCCGCTGTCCGTCGCCGAGCGGGCCGGGCTGCCCGGCATCTCCGCGCCTCGGGCCCGGCAGAGTCTGGCGGGAGCGCTCGTCGGGCACTCCGTGATGAAACTCAGCGGCGTGAAGGCCCTGATGATCTGCCCCTGGGCCCTGCGCGAGGGCATCCTCCTGCGCTACCTGGAGGACGGGGCCGACTGGTGGGCCGATCTGGAGCGGCACGGGGAGTCGGGACAGGGGCTGGACGCAACGCCGGTCGGAACTATGGTCGCAACGCCGGTCGTCCCACGGCCACTGCGCATGGCGACACCCTCGTCGCTGCCCTGAGGCGCCCCCGTGATCGCCGGGCGTGGGGCGCGTGCCACGGTCCGGACGGGGCAGCGGTGGGAGTAGGTCATCGCGGTGTGACAGCGGCAGGCCCAGGCGGAGCGGCAGGTCCAGGCGGAGCGGCAGGCCCAGGCGGAGCGGGAGGGAGATCTCCGCCCTTGTTAGGCGCGCCGGGCCCATGGGTACTCGGCGGCGCGCCCCGAAACCGTCACCCGCGCCGCACCTGGGAGAACGCGATGCCCGACTTCGGATACTTCCTGTCGTCCGAGGAACACGGCCCGGCAGAGCTCGTCGAGCAGGCCCGTATGGCCGAGCAGGCCGGCTTCGACTCGCTCTGGATCTCGGACCACTTTCACCCGTGGAACGACGCCCAGGGCCAGAGTCCGTTCGTGTGGACGGTGATCGGCGCCCTGTCCCAGGCCGTCTCGCTGCCCGTGGAAACGGCCGTGACCTGCCCTGTCCTGCGCACCCATCCCGCGGTGATCGCACAGGCGGCCGCCACCAGCGCCGCCCAGCTCGGCGGCCGGTTCCGGCTGGGCGTCGGCACCGGCGAGGCCCTCAACGAGCACATCCTGGGCACCCACTGGCCCGAGGCACCCGTACGCCTGGAAATGCTGGAGGAAGCGCTCCAGATCATCCGCAAGCTGTTCACCGGCGAGCAGACAAGCCACTACGGCAAGCACTACACAGTGGAGAACGCCCGTCTGTACACCCTGCCCGACGAGCCGGTCCCCATCGACGTCTCCGCCTTCGGCCCGCAGGCCGCCGAGGTCGCGGCACGGATCGGCGACGGACTGATCACGACGATGCCCGACACCACCTTGGTCGAGCGCTTCCGCCGCGCGGGCGGCACCACCAAGCCGGTGTACGGAGGACCCAAGGTGTGCTGGGGCACGGACCGGCAGGAGGCACGGCGCACCGCGCACCGCCTGTGGGCGAACGAGCGACTCCCCGGGGAACTGGCCCAGATCCTGCCCACCCCCCGCCACTTCGAGCAGGCGTCCCAGGTGGTGACGGAGGATCAGGTGGCGTCGTCGGTACCGTGCGGCGACGATCCGGACGCCCACCTGGAGGCCCTGACCGCGTTCGTCGACGCGGGGTTCGACACGGTGTACGTCAGCCAGATCGGCAAGGACCAACAGGGCTTCTTCGACTTCTACCGCACGAAGATCCTTCCGCAACTGCGTGCCTGACGGCGGCGGACGGACGGGCGAAGACCGTGAACCGGCAGAGCGGACCCAAAAGGCCCCGGGGGCCGGGCCTCGTCGTGATCGACATGATCAACACCTACGACCACGAGGACGCCGACCTGCTCGTGCCGTCCGCCCGACGCGTCGTACCCGTCCTGGCGGAGCTGATCGATCGGGCCCGCGGGGCGGACGTACCGGTGATCTACGCGAACGACAACTTCGGTCTGTGGCGCTCCCACCACGGAGAACTCGTCGACACCGCGCTGGCCCGCCCGCACGCCGACCTCATCGAGCCGATCCGCCCCGACGACGAGTCGCTCTTCGTCGTCAAAGCCCGCCACTCCGTCTTCTACGAGACCCCCCTGTCCTACCTCCTGTGGCGCCTGGACGTCGGCCACGTCGTGCTGACCGGCCAGGTCACCGAGCAGTGCGTCCTCTACTCCGCCCTGGACGCCCACATCCGCCACCTGGAGGTCACCGTGCCCGAGGACGCGGTCGCCTCCATCCATCCCCATCTGGCGTCCGCCGCCCTGGAGATGATGCGGCGCAACATGGGCGCCCGGATCGTCACGGCGAAGGAGATCGACTTCACCCGCCCCTTCACCTGCGATGACGACCTGCGCTGAAACCCACTGGCGGGCCCGGGCCTTCGCGCACGAGGATGGAACGCATGGCTATGGCTGACGAACCCGCACGATGGAGCCAGGCATCCGTCTACCCCGACATGTGGGTCGACCCGGACGACGACCCCCGCAACAGCGACGGGGTCAGTCCGGACGGCGAGTTGGGGACGCTGCAGGACTTCCTGACGAACTACCGCAGCACCCTGCGGATGAAGTGCGAGGGACTGGACGCGGAGCAGCTGGCCCGCCGGTCGGTACCGCCGTCGACGATGTCGCTGCTCGGCCTGATCCGGCACCTCGCCGAGGTGGAGCGGGACTGGCTCAACTGGATCACCGAAGGCGAGCCGCTGCCGAAGCTGTACGGCGACCCTGACGGGGACTTCCACGGAGCCGTCGCCGAACAGGCCGTGGTCGACGCCGCGTACGCCGACCTGGAGCGCGAGCAGGCCGCGACCGACGCCGCGCTGGCCGAGCATCCGGATCTGGGCGAGCGGGTGGGCAAGGACGGGTTCGCGGTGCGCGAGCTGCTGGTGCACCGGATCGAGGAGTACGCCCGGCACTGCGGGCACGCCGACCTGCTGCGCGAGTGCGTCGACGGACGGGTGGGCCAGTGACGGGCGGGCGTCCTCCGGCTGCCAACGGGTGAATCCGGCCGGGTGGGGCGTGGCGGCCGGGGAACAGCGGGAAGGGCATCTCGCGTACCGGACCAGCGACGGGCAGGGAGCGTCCCGATGCCGAAGTTCCTCGTTCAGGCCAGCTACACGCCCGAGGGCACCAAGGGGCTGCTCGAAGAAGGCGCGAGTGCGCGCCGTGCCGCCGTCGAGCAGGTCGTCGCCGACCTCGGCGGCGAGCTCGACGCCATGTACTTCGCCTTCGGCGAGGACGACCTCGTGTGCATCATCGACTTCCCCGACGCGGTCTCCATGGCCGCCGTGAGCCTCCGGGTCAAGGCCAGCGGCGCCCTCCACACCCGGGCCACCCCCCTCCTCACCCTCGAAGAGACCGACCGCGCCATCCGCCGGCAGGTCTCCTTCCGGGCCCCCGGCACGTAGGGCCTGTCGTTTGGATCATCCCGGCGTCGCGGGGTCTGCTGAAAGGCGCCGAATCTCACAGCCGGCCTGATCCAAACGACAGGCCCTAGCCGTCCGAGGCATCAATGACCTCGGCGAGGGAAAGGGCACCGCGACGCCACGCACGCCGCCCGACAGAAAGCCGAGCCCATGGCCATCGACGTCTCCGCCCTGCGGGCCCACTTCCCCTCCCTCGACACCGGCCTCGCCTTCTTCGACGGACCGGGCGGAACGCAGACCCCCCGCCCCGTCGCCGACGCCATCGCCGCGACGCTGACCGGCCCGCTGTCCAACCGGGGCACCGTCGGCCCGTCCGAGCTCAACGCCGAGCGCGCCGTGGCCGAGTTCCGCGCCGCGTACGCCGACCTGCTCAATGTGCCCGGCCGGGGCATCGTCCACGGGCGCAGCGCCACCCAGCTGACGTACGACTTCTCCCGCCACCTGGCCAAGGGCTGGAAGGCCGGCGACGAGATCGTCCTCAGCCGCCTCGATCACGACTCCAACGTCCGCCCCTGGCTCCAGGCGGCCGAGCGCACGGGAATGGCGGTCCGCTGGATCGAGATCGACGCCGGGACGACGGAGCTGGACCTCGACTCGTACGAACGCGCCCTGTCCCCCCGGACCCGGCTGGTCGCGGTCACGGCGGGCTCGAACGTGCTCGGCACGAAGCCGCCCGTCCGCCACATCGCCGACCGCGCCCACGAGGTCGGCGCCCTGGTGTTCGTGGACGGCGTGCACTACGCCGCGCACCACCTCGTGGACGTACCTGCCCTCGGGGCCGACCTGTTCGTCTGCTCGCCGTACAAGTTCCTCGGACCGCACTGCGGGGTGCTCGCGGCGGCGCCCGAGCTCCTCGAAACCGTGCACCCGGACAAGCTCCTGCCCTCCTCCGACACCGTGCCGGAACGCTTCGAGTTCGGCACGCTGCCCTACGAGACCCTGGCGGGCGCCACCGCGGCCGTCGACTTCCTCGCGGCGATGGACCCGGGCACGGCGGCCACGCGCCGGGAGCGGCTCGCGCATGCGCTGGGCGCCCTGCACGAGCACGAGCGGGTCCTGCGCACGAGGCTGGAGGCGGGCGTGCGGGCGCTGGACGACGCCGTCACCCTGCACTCGAAGGCCCCCGACAGAACCCCGACCTTCCTGATGACCCTCGAAGGCCGCGACGCCCGCGAGGCCCAGGCCCACCTGGCCGCGCGCGACGTGGTGGCACCGGCCGGATCGTTCTACGCGTACGAGCCCTTCACCGCACTGAAGCTCCAGGACCCCGCCCTGCGCGCGGGCCTGGCTCCCTACAACACCACCGACGAGGTGGACCGCCTCCTGGAGGGCCTCGCCGCGTTCCTGTGACCGCTGGGCTACTGATCGGTTCACACCTGCGAGCAGCGCTGTAGTAGTGCCGTAGTAGGGTCATTGAAAGTTTGAGAGAGTTGGGAAATCCCTCAACAGGGCTTTACCGCCGCGCTGCGTACCCTTGAAAACGTCCGCGGCCGACCGCACCCACCGAGAAGACCGGTTCACCCGAGCGAATTCGAAGGAACAGCGAACGTGTCGTTGAAGAACAGTCGTCTCAGGCTCGCTTCCGTGGCGCTCATCGTGGCGCTCTCCGGCCTGGCCGCGGCGGGCCCCGCCATGGCGGCCACGCAGCCGTCGGTCGCGGCGGCGTCCGCAGGCACTCAGGAGCAGGCACCCGCGGCCCCCACCGACTTCGTGGACCTGCCCACGAGCCCCCTCCCGGCCGACAGCGCGCCCCACGAATTCACGGTCACCTACCGCAACGACTCGTCGGCCGACCGCACCGTCGCCCCGCAGCTCCTGGTGACGTCCCCGGACGCGGGGCCGTTCCTGACCCCCGCCGACGTCAAGCTGGAGCGACGCACCACGCACGGCTGCTGGGAGCCCGTCCAGACCGGCGCCCAGACGGGCACGCTGTTCACCGACCTCACGACCGCACAGCGCACCCTGCCCGCAGGCGAGACCCTCACCCAGGTCTACCGGCTGACCGTCGTCAACCCGCAGGCCCAGGGCACGGTGGCTCCGCGGGTGGCCCTGTACGGCTGAGCCCGTCTCCGGCCGCTCAACCGACGCCCCGCCCCGCCCTGAACCGGGCGGCCGCCGCCTCCAGGTCCACGATCGGGGCGGGGTAGTCCAGGCCCGCACGGTCGGCTTCGCCGAGCTGCGGGAGCCGGTGCACCGTCCCGGCGTCGAGGTGTCGCAACTCCGGGAGCCAGCGGCGTACGTACTCCCCGTCGGGGTCGAAACGGCGTGCCTGGACGAGGGGTTGAGGAGCCGGTTCGGGCGGGTGTCCGTGCCGGTTCCGGCGGCCCACTGCCAGTTGAGCTGGTTGTTCGCGAGGTCGCCGTCGACCAGCAGGTCCAGGAAGTGCCGCGCGCCTGGGCCAGGCAGGCCTGGTAGGCCGGTGCGCCTGGTGGCCGAAAGGGCCCACCCGGCCGCGGCGGCGATGTTACGGACGAGCCGCCGAAGACCACGGAACCCACGCGGCGCCGCGGCGTTCGGCCTGCCGCTCCTACGAGAGGTTCGCCGACCACGCGGTGTCGGTGGCCGCACGCGACCGGGCGGCCCTAAGCGCCGGTACAGGCCGCCGTACCGGGGCATCCTGGACGCGCGACCGGTCGAGCTGCCCGACACCCGCGTGCGACCCGTGGCCTCAAACCCCCTGCTCGGACGGCGAGTTCGGGGCGATGTCAGTGGCGTCCCGTAAGTTCGTGGCATGAGTTCTTCGCTGAGCGTCCACCTGCTCGACGTCGCCGCCACGCGTGCCCTGGTCGGATCCCGGGACGACCAACTGCTGGAGGTCATACGGGACAAGTTCGGGGACGACCTGACCCGCGACGACGACTACTTCCGCCACGAGATCGAGCGAGGCGCCCCGACGGCGTACGAGGCGCTGCGCGCGGTCGTCCACGGCGGGCCGTTCAGCGAGAACGAGGACCACGCCTTCCAGTACGGCTACGCCTACCAGCGGCTGTGCTCGCTCACCGGCTCGTTCCTGGACAACAGCTGCTTCACACCGCACCGAGGCGACTGGCTGGCGCAGGTCGACCAGGGCCTGAAGGCGCTCGGCATCACCGCCGTGTCCGTGGAGGACTTCGGCTACGGCGGCCTGCCCGCTCCGCTGCCGTACACCTTCACCCCGGGCTGCGGCACCTGGACGCCGAAGGCCATCGCACAGGCGCTGGAGCAGTTCGAGGCCACCAAGCGGGCGGTCGACGCGTCGGGCGAGGCGCCGCCGCTGGAGCCCGAGATCGCGGACGCCGTCATGGAGTGCATCAGCTGGATGCGGCACGCGGAGGAACGACCGGGCTTCGGCGTCATCGGCTTCCGCTCCTGACGGTTCGAGCGAGCCCCAGAGCAAGCCCAGAGCGAGCCCCAGAGCCGCCCCCACCCCAAGGCGCGGGCGGCGTTCACGGGCGCTGCCGTCCCTTTCCGCTTCCGCGCTCGCGTTCCCCCGGCCGGGACGACGCCCACCGATCGAGGGGCTCCTCGGGCGCGAGCCGGGACAGGGCCTCCGTCAGGCGCTCGCAGACCCTCTCGATCTCCCGGAGGGTGCGGTTGCGCTCGGCGATGACCGCCGAGAGCAGCAGCGCGGTCAGGGACACGGTGCCGTTGAAGGCCTGGAGGATGACCATCTGGGCGAGGAGATCGTGCCCGGCGAAGGGGCCCACCCCGCGGGCCCCCGCGTGGATGGTGATCACGGACGTGATCAGCACACAGGGCGCGGCGCCGACCAGCTGGAAGCGGAAGGCCGCCCAGACCAGGAAGGGGACGACGAGGAAGAGCAGGTCGAGCCGGCTGTGCGTGGCCAGCACCGAGACGGCCGCCGTACCGCCGAGCAGGGCCACCGCCTCCGTCCAGCGCAGGGCGGACACCCCCCGTGGCCACCGGATGTCGCGCGCGGCCAGCAGGAGCGGCGCGACGACCAGGACGCCCATCGCGTCGCCCGTCCACCACACCGACCAGGTCGGCCAGAAGTCATCGGCCGCCAGCGCCTCGGAGGCCACGAGCACTCCCGTGCCGACCGTCGCGCTGACCACCATCCCGACCAGGGCCCCGAGGAAGACCAGCGCCAGGGCGTCCTGGAGCCGGTCGAGAGCGATACGGAAGCCCACCCGCCGCAGGAGCAGACAGGCGAACACCGGGGCGAGCGTGTTGCCGACGGTGATGGCGAGCACGGGGAGGATCGACGGACCCAGCGCCACGTTCACCAGGAACGCGCCGAGCGCGACGGCCGGCCACATCCGCAGGCCCCACAGCAGCAGGACGACGAGCGCGATGCCGGTCGGCGGCCAGAAGGGCGTGACCTGCCCCCGCACCAGTTCCTGCTGCAGCCCGATCTTGCCGCTGACGTAGTAGGCGGCAACGACGGCAGCCACCCGCAGTCCCTCGGCCGCGTACTGCCGGCGCCGCGCACCCCGTGCCACATCGGTCATCTGCGCCTGCCCCGGCGGCCGTGCCGGTCATCCGTACCGCGCATGCCCGCTCACCTCTCGCCCTGCCGCCGCTGCGGCCGGTCTTGTGGCCGCTGCTCCTGAAGCCCGCCATAGCGAAGGACGAGAACCGCGGCGTCATCGCTGTGGCCGGTCGCGTCCGCCACCTTGATGATCTGCGCGGCCAGCTCGTCCGGGTCGCCGCGGTAGGCGCCGCCCGCCAGTGCGGCCACCCGCTCAAGACCCTCCTCGATCGGGTAGCTGGGGCCCTCCACCAACCCGTCGGTGACCAGCACGAACACACCCACGCCGGTCAGCGACCGGCGGGTCGAGGGGTATTTCTCACCGGCGTGGATACCGAGCGGCAGACCGCCTTCGGTCAGCACGATGTCGCACCGGCCGCTGTCCGTCGCCCAGACGGCCGGAACGTGCCCGGCGCGGGCGTCGACGAGCTCGTTCGTGGCCGGGTCGAAGCGCAGGAACGAGCAGGTCACGAAGAGGCCGGAGGCCATGGAGACGAGCAGATCGTTGGTGCGGCGGAGCACCTCCGCCGGATCCGTGGTGGCGGTCGCGACGGCCCGCAGACAGATACGCACCTGCCCCATCAGCGCCGCCGCCTCGACGTCGTGCCCCTGCACGTCCCCGATCGCGAACCCCACCGAGCCGTCCGGCATGAGGAACCCGTCGTACCAGTCGCCCCCGATGTCGAGCCCGGCCCGCGCCGGCGCGTACCGTCCCGCCGCGCGCAGGCAAGGCAGGACCGGCAGCTCGGCCGCGAGGACCTGGCGCTGCAGCGCGGCCGCCAGTTCGACGCGGGCCTGCTGGAACTTGATCCGGTCCAGTATCCGGCCGGTCAGATCGCCGAGCGTCTGGAGCAGCTCTCCGGTGCCACCGGGCGGGTTGGAGCGACGGTGGGCCATGGCATCACACTCCGGGTTCCTACGGAGTTGCGCCATTTAGGACGCTTTTACGTTACCCCTGTGCGCCTCGATGCACGGCTCCCGCAGGTCAGCGGCCCTGCCTCGGCCGGGAACTTCACGGAGTCGTGGAGAGTTGCCAGAGGGACGCGTGGAACGCGCGCCGATGACCGGAACGACATGGGCTGAAGCCGAGGTGGCACGGATGGCGATGTGGGATCGGATCAAGGACCAGGCCAAGGGTCTGCAGCAGCAGGCACAGGGGGCGCGCGGAGCCGGCGGACACGGCGCCGGCGGGCACGGCCGGCCGGGTTCGGGGTCCTCCGGGGGTTCGAAGGCGCAGCTGGTGAGCGCACTCAAGTCCCAGCTCACCTCCCTCAAGACGGAGCTGAAGAGCGGTGCCTACCGTGACGCCAGCATGGCCATGTGCGCCCTGGTCGCCGCCGCCGACGGGAATGTCGACCCGGCCGAACGCCAGCACGTGGAGTCGCTGATCCTGAACAACGACGTCCTGCAGAACTTCCCGTCCGAACAGCTGCGGCAGCGCTTCAACAAGCACGTCGACCAGCTGTCGTACAACTTCCAGCAGGGCAAGACCGAGGCCCTCCAGGAGATCGCCAAGGCGGCGAAGAAGCCCACCGAGGCCAGGGCGGTCGTCCAGACGGGCTTCGTCGTCGCGGGCGCGGACGGCTACATCGCCCCGGCCGAGGAGCAGGTCCTGCGCGAGGCGTGCTCGACTCTCGGTCTGTCGCCTCAGGAGTTCGGTCTCTGACGGATCCGGCGGATCAGGGGTTCGGTCCCTGACGGGTGTCCGCCTCGGCCGGGTGCGGCTGGAGCGGGAGCGTGGTGGTGACCTCGAAGCCGCCCTCGGGGCGGGGCCCGGCGTGGAGCTCGCCGCCGATGGAGTGGGCGCGTTCGCGCATGCCCATGACGCCGAAGCCCCGGGGATGCGGGGCCCCGTTGTTCCCGGGGGCTGCCGTGGGGCCGTCGTCGGTGACCGTGATCAGCAGACGCGTGCCGGAGTAGACGAGTCGTACGTGAGCGGCCTCCGTGGTGGCGTGCTTGGTGACGTTGGTGAGCGCCTCCTGCACGATGCGGAACGCGGTCAGGTCCACGCCGGGAGACAGCGGCCGCGGCGCCCCCTCCGTGGTGACCGTGACGGTGACCCCCGCGGAGGCGCACGCCGAGACCAGTTCGGGCAGCCGGGCCAGCCCGGGCGAGGGCTCCAGCGGTGCGGAGTCCGCGTCGTCGTTCTGCCGCAGCAGCCCCAGCGTGGCCTTCAGCTCGCGCAGCGCGGCGGACGTGGTGCCGGTCAGGTCGGTGAGGATCTCCCGTGTCTGCTCCGGACTGGTGAGCGCCAGGTGTGCGGCCGTGCCGGCCTGGGCGTTGGCCAGGGCCAGATGGTGGGCGACGACGTCGTGCAGCTCACGGGCGATACGCATGCGCTCCTCCGTGACCCTGCGCCGGGCCTCCTCCTCCCGGGTGCGCTCGGCGTGCTCGGCGCGGGCGTGCATCGACTGGAGATAGGCGCGCCGCAGCTGGGTCATCTTGCCGGCGGCGAGGGGCAGCATCAGCCAGAAGAACGGGCCGATCGTCCTCAGCAGCACCGAGAGGTGGTCCATGGAGTCGGAGAACGCGGCCGCGACCATCAGCGCCACCGTGGCGGAGATGCCGTAGGCGCGGGTGGTTTTCCGGTCGGTGTGGCTGGCCAGCCAGAACAGCGCCGCCATGATCGGCGCCAGCAGCAGCGGGGTGACCAGGTATCCCACCGCCACGACGGTGACCGTGCAGACCGCGGTCACGACGAGGGCGATGCGTGGATGAGTGCGGTGCTTCAGCAGGGCGAGGCAGGCCACGCCCAGGAGGACGACACTGGTCCTGTCCTGGTCCGGCGGCTCGGCGCCGGGCAGGGTGAGCAGGCTGCCGAGGGTCGCGGAGCCCATCAGCGCCGCGGCGATGACCAGGTCGACGACGAAGGCGTGGCGGTCCGCGAATCCCTCAAGGCGGTCCGCGTAGCGGCGCTCCTGGCTGGTGGTGGTCATCGGACTCTCCGGTCGGTGTGGTGCTGAGGCCATGGTGGACGATCCCGGTCACGGACGGCCGACGGGGCCGCCCGTGACCTCGTCCTGGTCACGGGCGGCCCCTGGTGGGGGGTGGGCCGGGGGATCAGGTGCGCGCCGCTTCCCTCTCCTTCTCCTTGCTCTCGGCCGGCTCCGCCACCGCCTCCGACCGACGGCTGAGCGCCTCGCCCTCCACGTCCACCCGCGGCAGGATCCGGTCCAGCCACTTCGGCAGCCACCAGGCCTTGTCGCCGAGCAGGGCGAGCACGGCGGGCACGATCGCCATCCGTACGACGAAGGCGTCGAAGAGCACGGCGGAGGCGAGCCCGAACCCGATCATCTTGATCATGGAGTCGCTCTCCCCGATGAACCCGGCGAAGACCGCGATCATGATCAGCGCGGCGGCCACGACCACCCGGGCGCTGTGCCGGAACCCGCTGGTCACGGCCTGGCCGGCCGACTCCCCGTGGACGTATGCCTCCCGCATCCGCGAGACGAGGAAGACCTCGTAGTCCATGGCGAGCCCGAAGACGATGCCCACCAGGAAGATCGGCATCAGGCTCATGATCGGCCCGGTCTGCTCCACGCCCAGCAGCTCCGCGCCGTGCCCCTGCTGGAAGACCACGACGACCACGCCGAGGGAGGCCAGCACCGACAGCAGGAAGCCGAGGGCGGCCTTCAGCGGGACGAGCAGCGACCGGAAGACGACGAGCAGCAGGACGATCGCAAGACCGACCACCACGATCAGATACGGGACCAGCGCGGACTGCACCTTGTCGGCGATATCGATGTTCATCGCGGTGGTCCCGGTGACCTCGAAGGTCGCCCCGCTCTCGGCCTCCACCCCCGGACGCTCGCCCCGGATGGTGGTCACCAGCTCCTTGGTCTTCTCGTCCGTGGGAGCGGTGGACGGCACGACGGAGAACACGGCGGTGTCACCGGCGTCGTTGAAGCGGGCGGGAGACACGGACACAACACCCTCCGTGCCCCGGATCTCCTCCGAGACCGTCGAAACGGCACCCTTCGGATCCGCGTCCCCCTTGACGTCCACGACGACGGTCAACGGCCCGTTGAAGCCCGGCCCGAAGGCCTCGGCGAGCGCGTCGTAGGCCCGCCGCTCGGTGGTGGAGGTCGACTTGGCCTCGTCGCCGGGCATGCCCAGCTGAAGCTGCGTCATCGGCACGGCGAGCGCCCCGAGGCCGACGACGCCGAGCAGCAGGACGGGCAGCGGCCGGCGCAGCACGAACCGCGCCCACCGGGTCCCGCCGTTGGTGTCACTGACCTCTTCCATACGACCGCTCTTGCGGGCCTTCCTCGGCAGTACGGCGTTCGGCCAGAAGCCGAGGAAGGCCGGGACCAGCGTCAACGCGATGAACACGGCGACGACGACGGCACCGGCCGCGGCCAGCCCCATCTTGGTGAGCATCGGAATACCGACGACCGACAGCCCGGCGAGCGCGATGACGACGGTGAGCCCGGCGAAGACGACCGCCGACCCAGCCGTCCCGACGGCCATCCCGGCCGCCTCCTGCGGCGTACGGCCCTTGGCGCGCTCCTCGCGATAGCGCGAGACGACGAACAGGGCGTAGTCGATGCCGACCGCGAGGCCCAGCATCATGGCGAGGGTGCCGGTCGTGCTGGACAGTCCGAGGGCGTCGGACAGGGCGAGGATCGTGGCCATGCTGACGCCGACGCCGATGATGGCGGTCAGCAGCGGCAGCCCGGCCGCGGCCAGCGAGCCGAAGGTGACGAGGAGAACGACGGCGGCGATCGCGACGCCGATCACCTCGGCCACACCGCCCGGGCCGGCGCTGTCGCCCGTCGCGCTCCCGCCGGCCTCGACGGTCAGCCCGGAGTCCCGGGCGTCGTCGAGCGCCCGCTCCAGATGGGTCCTGCTGGCGTCGGTCAGCTCATTGGCCTTGACCTTGTAGGTGACGGTCGCGTACGCGGTCGTACCGTCCGCACTGACCGCCTTCGCCTGGAACGGATCGACGACGGACGCCACCTGCGAACCATCGCCCAGCCCGCTCACGGCCTCCTCGACGGCCTTCTTGTTCGCTACGGCGGTCACCTTCTCACCGCCGGGCGCGACGAAGACGACCCGCGCGGTCGCACTGTCGGCCGTCGCACCCGGGAAGCGCTCCTCCATCAGGTCGAACGCCTTCTGCGACTCGATGCCCGGCATGGAGAACTCCTCGTCGGCGGCCCCCGGAGCCTTGAGGGCACCCAACCCGACGGCGGCCAGCACGGCCGCCCAGACCAGGGCGACGTACCAACGCCGCCGGAAGGCCAGACGGCCCACGCGATAAAGGAAAGTAGCCACGGCAGGGGGTCTCCACATCTGGGACTCGAACGTGAGACCAGGCTGTCGGGAGTGGGGGTGCCGCGTCGTCGTGCGGGTGCCGACAATCCCCCGTACTGAGAACGCAGTACGGAGTGGTGCGTGGGTCAGCCAGGAGTACGACAGCCGGCGCTGCTCGCGCAAAGTGCCGCGACAGCGATTCCCAGCCCCGGCAACCATTCCGCCCCCGGCGACCACTGACACATGGAAAACTCCCCACCCGGGAGCCCCACATCCACCACCCCCACGTGCTCTGCCGCTGCCGAACCACGTAAGGACGGACTCACCCGTGGCTTCCCCTTCCCACCGCCGATCTCCCCGAGGTTGGCGGACAGTCCTGGTCCCCGCGGTGGTCGTTGCCGCGATCGCACTCGCCGCATCCCTCCTGATGGCGCTACGCCCCGACACGGAACCCACGGCAGGTCACGCCACGACCACGCCGACGGCAGACAAGCGGTCGAACTCCCCGACGAATCCGCGGGGCCCGTCCCCCACCCAAAACCGAAAGCCCTCCACAAAGCCCACCCCCACACCAACCCCCACCCCACAACCCCGCACAACCCCCAGAACGACACCCACCTCGGCAGACCCCGCCCCCCAACCGGCCTCGGCGACAGCCCCGTTGGCAGGCCGAATACACCCCGACACCACCTACAAAGGAACCGCGACCTTCTACGACGCCGGCAACGGCGACGGCGCCTGCCTCTACGGCCCCACCGACGACGTCATGACCGCGGCGATGAACACCACGGACTACGAGACCTCAAAGGCCTGCGGAGCATACGTCCAGGTCCGCGCGGCAACCGGCGCCTCCATCACGGTCCGCATCACCAACGAATGCCCCGCCCCCTGCGCCCCCGGCCAACTCGACCTCAGCGCCCAGGCCTTCGCCAAGCTGGCCACCCCCTCGACCGGCCAGATCCCCATCACCTGGACCCTGCTGAGCCCGACCGCCTCCGACAAGATCGCGATCCGCTACAAAACAGGCTCCAGCCGCTACTGGTGCGGCATCCAGGCCGTAGGCCACCGCAATCCCCTGGCCCGCCTGGAGGTCCGCGACGGCACCACATGGCGCCAACTGCCGCGCACCGAGTACAACTACTTCCTCTCCGAGCAGGGGACCGGGTGCGGGGGCGACATCAGGCTGACGGACATCTACGGGGAGACGCTGACGGTGGACGGGCTCGCGGTACGGCCGGATGTGCTGCAGGCTACGGGGGTGCAGTTCGGGGCGCACTGACTCAGGGGGCGGGCAACCTTCGCCGGACAGCCTGCGGGCTGCCACAACGGTTGTCAGTTCTGCTTCTCCCCGAGCGCAGTGCGCAACCAGTCGAGGGACTCGGACCTCCAGAACTGCGCCTGCAAGTTTTTTCACAGCCTCGGGGAACGCCATGTGATCAAGGCGGAGTTGAAGGCCCGAGAGCACTCTCCCGAGGCGGTCATTAGGTAGCTCAGCCAACGGGCAACGGCCCGAAGAGACGAGGCTTGTGCACTACGACGGCCAGGCATCGGCCATCACGAAGGAGACGACCGTACCGCCGAAGCGGCTCGGGCCGGAGTGCCACGAGTCGGCGATGGAGTCGACCAGGAGGAGGCCACGCCCGTGCGCGTCGTTGGCGTCCGGCCGACGCACGCGCACCTTCGCCGGGAACCCGGGGTTGTGCACTCCAACGCGCAGCGAGTCTCCCTCGCGGCATGCGCCCTCCCTTGGGCGGGCCCGGCAGACGGGGAAGATCTACAAATGTTCGACCTCGTACGCTGTCCGCATGACGCGGTTGATCGTCGCAGCAGGAGGAGGGGGCGACGCAGTCGCCGCCGCAATGCTTGACGCCGCCCTCTACGGTGACGAGGACCCGGCGGTGATCCTCACGTACGCGTGGGACCGCTTGCTCGTCGATCCGGTCCCGGGTCCCCGCGGCGTCCACGACTTCACCGGCCTCGAACAGCTCACGCCGTCCGTCTCGGCAGTGCCGGCCGAAGCCCGCCCGATCGCTCCGGCGGGATCCACCCTCCCTCGACTCGCGGCAGAGCTCCCGCACACGTTCGCGCTGGTAGACCCGCACCGGGGTGCCGAAGGCAGCGCGCGCCAACTCGCCGAGCTAGTGAGCCACTTGGAGCCCAAGTCGATCGACCTTCTGGACGTCGGCGGCGACATCCTGGCCCGAGGCGACGAGCCGACTCTCAGGAGCCCACTCGCCGACGCCCTTACCCTGGCCGCGTGCTGCCAGGTGAACGCGCCCATCCGCCTCCTGGTTGCCGGGCCCGGCCTGGACGGCGAACTCCCGCACGAGCACCTGCGCGGCGTGCTGGGCCCCCTGGTCCACACCTTCACTGCGAAGGACACGGAGTCGATCAGCTCAGTTCTGGAGTGGCACCCGTCAGAGGCAACCGGGATGCTCGCGGCGACGGCACGAGGAGCGCGAGGCACCTGTGAAGTGCGGGATGCCGGGCTTCCTGTATCGCTCACGGACGAAGGGCCTACGGTCCACGAGGCCGACATGGACGAGGCGTTGAGCCGTAACCGGCTGGCCCGCGCTGTCATAGCGACGGAGAACCTCGGCGAGGTGGAGGCGCACAGCCGTGAAGTCTGCGGCTACTCGGAGATCGACTACGAGCGCAACAAGGCCGCATGGCTCAGCGAGCGGCCACCGCTGGAGCTGGACCCAGATACGGTCCTGGCCCAGCTGGACCAGTTCGAGGCCGAAGCCCGAAGCCGCGGAGTCACCCACACGACGTTCCGCCACATCACCGAAGCCCTGAACCTCAACGGCGGCCAGCGCCACGCCCTACGCGAGCTGCTGATCAACAGCCATCCGGAGCAGTACGACGCGCCTCTGTGGCGCATCACGACCTCACCTGAGTAACAACCTTCTTCACGGGTTCGAGGCGCAACAACCACAGCTCACCAGATCGGCGTATCGCCTCACGCTGCTCCGGCGTGCTGCAAGTTTGGGCCATTATGCGGTGGTTAGGGTGAGATGAGGAGCGTCGCCAATAGGCACGGACGGAGAATCGGACGACTTGTCACCGGAGCCGAGCGGAGAGCCGGAAGGCCCCGCACAGCCGGATGGCACACCGGGTGCCCCCGATGATGCAGCCGATGCGCCGCCGAGAGGCCTGCCGGATCGTGGAAGCCAACCGGTAGCGGATCCTGTCACGCCCACGGAGAAGCGCCTGTTACGCATCCAGATGGCCACGGTGCTCGCCACACTCCTGCCCGGCATGGCCGCACTCTTTGCGCTGATCTTCACGTTCACTTCGGTGAACCAGACACGCGAGGAACTCCGGATCGCCGAGCAGGGGCAGATTACCGACCGCTACACCGCGGCAGTCACCAACCTCGGATCGGACTCCATCGACCAGCGCATTGGCGGAGCCTTCGCCCTCCAGCGCATCATGAGGGACTCGCCACGCGACCGGCCAAGCATCGTCCGGATCCTGTGCGCCTTCGTGCGTGTGCACGCGCCGACCCGCAGGCCCCACACTGCGTCCAGTGGCAAGATCGCTGTGATCCCGCCCTATCCAGCCGCCGACGTCTCTGCCGCTCTCGAAGTGCTGCGCAGCCGGACCATTCGCCGTGGCGACGCACTGGGCGTCGAACTCAGTAATGCCGCGATCCGCGGTGCGTACCTGTACGGAGCCCGCTTGGAGGGGGCATTTCTGAACCTGGCGGACCTCAGGGGCGCAGACCTGAATCGCGCCTGGCTGCGGTTCGCCTACCTGCGGGAGGCCGACCTGCGCGGGGCGTATCTCCGCGGTGCGCGGATGGAGGGCGTGCACCTGCGCGGAGCCGATCTGCGAGGCGCTGACCTACGCGGGGCGCACTTCTACCACGCCGGATTCAACGCGACCAACCTGCGGGGAGCCGATATCCGGGGCACTGATCTGCGAGGAACGTTCACACTCACGACCGAGCAGGTCGTATCGGCAGTGCCGGACTCCAAGACGCTGTTGCCCACGGATATCGCCGAAGATCCCCGAGTGCGAGCGCGGATCGCAGAGGTCGAGGATCGAGGGTGATCCATGCATCACGTCCATGACCGCGTGATAGCGCTGCTCGACCACGCTCAACTCCACCAGCACGGCCCCGACCCTCACCATGCGCCACATCCAGGCGCACAGCCAAGCCGAGGCAAGCGGTGTCAAGCATCAAGTGAGGCCACTGATGGCTACCCGCGGGTGGGGTGGCGCCATTCGTCACCGTGGTTCATCGTTCTGCGCGACAATCTTCAACCCTGGATCAAGTGGGGGTTGGAGGGGTGGGCGGGAGTAGCGCTGGCGTGGTCCCAAGACCTTGGTCAACCAGAACGAGTCTGGTGGACGTGAAGCTCTGGTGTAAGCCTGTTGGCCCAACGCGCGCACCACGACCGCACCACAAGCGCACCAGATCGGGCGGGGAACAGCGGGGAATCACGGGGAATGGGGCTCAGCCCAGAGCGTCCGCGGTCCGGCCGTTCACGCAGGTCAGCGGCCGAACTAACCGCAGATGATCGCAGCTTCCCAAGCTGATTGCGCTGTACGGCACTGGGCTATCGGTCACTCAGCGACGGGCGTCGTACTCCTCGCGCGCTGCGAGCACCTTTTCGATGTGCTCCTCGGCCCAGCGGCCCAGTGCTTCCAGGGGCATGTGCAGCGTGCGTCCCAGCGCGGTCAGCTCGTACTCGACCCTCGGCGGCACCTCGGCGTAAACATGGCGGGTGACGAGGCCGTCACGTTCCAGATCCCGCAGGGTGTCGGTGAGGACCTTGGCACTGATGCCGTCGACAGTGGTGCGCAGGTCGCGGAAGCGCATCCTGCCGCCGCTGAGGGCGATGACGACCATGGCGGTCCACTTGTTGGCGATGCGGGCCAGCGACGTGCGGGAAGGGCAGGTCGCGGTCATCACGTTGAAATCCGGATGCTGTGGCATGCGTCACACCGGTCCATTGGTTACGTTGAGGTGACTGGTTACCGATGGTGAGTATAGGGCTCCAGCAGCAAGAACCCGACGAAGGAGAGAACCATGGAGTCCAACACGCTCACTGTCGCCCGCCACTACGTCGACGCCGTGTCCGCCAAGGACTTCGCCACGGTCGCGGGCCTGTTCGCCGACGACATCGTGTGGCACCAGCCCGGCGACAACGCGGTCTCCGGTACCCACAGCGGCGGGGCCGCGGTAGGCGAGATGCTGGCCACCCAGATGACCGCCACCGAGGGAACCTTCGAACTCCAGCTGACCGGCGACCCCATGGTCAACGGCGCACTGGTCGCGATCCCCATCCACTTCTCGGCCAAGCGCGCGGGCAATGAGATGTCGATGGACGGCGTCGACGTGCTGAGGGTCGAGGGCGACAAGATCGCGGAAGTGTGGCTGTTCTCCGCCGACCAGCAGGCCGAGGACGCCTTCTGGGGTGCCAGCTGAACACCGGGCGGCCCTGACAGAGCCGTTGCAGCCGCCCAACGCAGTGGAGTGGAGTGGCTGGTGCTGTACGGAGGCCGAAGCCTGAGGGTTGACGCACCGCCCAACACCTGCCACTCCGAACACGAGTCTCACCCGACGGCGGCAAGTGAAAACAGTCGGCCTCTACATCATCGGCACGATTATCTCGGTCGTGGCCCGTCTCAGTTTCCGTCTCATTCAGCGCCGTTCAATGTCGTTCAGGCGAGACCCGGAGCCGTCCCCGCACCAGCGGCCAACCGCCCATGAACGCAGGTGGACGCCCCTGTACACAACCCATCGCCCCACCAACACAGTTGGAAAGCGTGTTGGAGGAAGGCCGGGCCTATTACAGCAAGCAGATCCCGCCGAGCCGTACGTCGAGTTCGGCTACTGGACATGCTTCGACGCGTAGTCGACGAAGTCTCTGATGGCTGCCTTGGCGACGTCGTCCAATTGGTCCCGCTCGCTGTCGTTCGCAGCGCGCCTGGTAAGCCAACCGAGAGGCCTCCCCGTCAGGATTCCGTTGCTTGCTGAAGTAGCGCTCGGCCTGCCCCCACCGGAAGTCCTCTACGGCGGAGGCAAACGCGGTGTACGCAGCGATCCGCTCGTCGCGCAACCTCTGCTGCTTGGCTGCAAGCCGCTGAAAGGGATAGGTGACTACGGCGCCCAGCAACGTGCCGGCCACGGCCACAACACTGGTCCATATCGGCTCCATGGCCACAGAGGAGCATAGGCGTACCTCAGTATCGGAGATCTCGCCCTGTTCTTCATCGAACGTCCCCATGCGGACGGGCGGTGATCCAGCCGTGATCCATGGTGAAGTGTGGCCGCTTGTCGCGTTTGGCGGCTCGCAGGACACCTGGGGCAAGCGAGACCAGCTGTACAGCCCCTAAAGCGGGGCTTCGTTCGCTAAGCGGTCCCGAGGGCATCGCGCAGGAGCGAAACAGCCTGGTCCACGGCCGCTCGGGTGGCCCTGGTCCGGCTCAGTGAGTTGAGCATCATGAAGTCGTGCACCGCGCCGTCGTAGCGCACCGTTGTGACCGGGACGCCTGCTGCGCGCAGCTTGGCGGCGTAGGCCTCGCCCTCGTCGCGCAGCACGTCGGCCTCGTCGACGATCAGGAGGGCGGGCGGCAGACCGTCGAGTTGCTCGGTGGAGGCGCGGTTGGGGGAGGCGGTGATCTCCTCGCGCTGCGCCGGGTCGGTGGTGTAGGCGTCCCAGAACCACTCCATGGCCTTGCGGCTGAGGTAGTAGCCGGTGTCGAACTGTTCGTAGGACCTGGTGTCCATGGCCGCGTCCGTGACCGGGTAGTACATGGACTGCTGGACGAAGGTGACGTCACCGCGTTCCTTGGCCATCAGGGCGAGCGCGGCCGTCATGTTCCCGCCGACCGAGTCGCCGGCCACTGCCATGCGCCCGGCGTCCAGGCCCTTGGACGCACCCTCACGCTTGATCCACTGCGCGGTGGCGTAGCCCTGCTCGATGGCCACGGGGTAGTGGGCCTCCGGTGAGGCCGTGTACTCCACGAAGGCCACCGCTGCGCGGGCACCGACCGCCAGCTCCCGTACCAGGCGGTCATGGGTGGCGGCGTTGCCCAGCACCCAGCCGCCGCCGTGCATGTACAGCACGACGGGCAGTGGTCCGGTGGCACCCTGCGGTTTGACTATGCGCACCCGTACGTCGCCCACGGAGGCGGATACGGTGATCCACTCCTCGTCGACCGGCAGCTTGTCGACCGGCGCTGCCTGCAGGTCGTCGAGGACCTTGCGTGCTTCGACCGGCTTCAGTTCGTACAAGAACGGATGGTGCGAGGTCGCGTCGGCCAGCTCCTGCGCCGGGCGCTCCAGGACGATCGAGTCGGGTTGAGCAGTCATGACAGTGCTCCTGGCAGTGCTGAGAAGCTCAAAAGTAGAGGGTGGTGCGTGTGTGGTGACTCCCCTGCGGGGGTCCACGCCGCCGCGGGCCCGGGCTCTGATCCGAGCCCCGACCAACCCCTCGAATGGGGCAATACGCCCATCCTAGACGCGCGCCCCGCAACCCTCGACTTCGGAGCCCGGCCGGCGGAAGCCGGCCCGAGTCCTTCATCGCCGGCGCGTTCACCGTTCAGGGCGAGGGAGGGGAGTGGACCCACGTACCACTTCGATGCGATCAGCACCGACTCAGCGGAAGTTCACATCACTGCACAGGAAGTACGTCTGATCCATGTGCGACGCCTGCCAGATCGTGTACACGACGTGGCGGCCGGTGAGGCCCGACGTCGTCACGTCGATCGAGTAGTTCTGGCTGGGGGCGTACTCGCCGGTGCGGGCGACCAGTTGGAGGTCGCTCCAGCGCAGGGGCTGGGTGATGGGGTCGTAGCCCTGGCGGGTGACGTAGACGAGGAAGTAGTCCGCGCCGTGGCTGGCCTGGTCGTAGAGGTCGACCGTGAAGTTGCCTGAGACGTCCGTCGTCTTCCAAGCACCGGCCGTGTCCAGGGAGTTGTAGCGTCCGCCCTCCGTACGGCCCCCGCTGCACAGCTGGCCGTCGGGGATGACCGCCTCGAAGTCGCCCGCGGAGCCGTTGCGGTACAGGCCGTTCCAGTTCCACATGGCGTTCGGGTTGTCCTGCCATGCCTGCCAGCACATGGGGTCCTGTTGCTCCATGGCCGGGTTCTGGAAGTCGTTGCCCCAGCGCAGCCAGCAGCCGTAGTTGCGGGATGCCGGGTCCACGACCGAGCCGTGGGCAGCGGCGGTTCCGCTTCCGGGGATCAGGGAGAGGAGCAGTGCGGCGAGCACGCTCAGGAGGAGGGGGAGGAGCGGGCGGGATGCGGATCGTCCGGACTTCCCGAGGTGATTGGCGTCGAGGTGAGTGGTGTCGTGAGCATGACAGAGCAGACGCGATGAATGCAGCACGATTTCCCTCTTCTCAAGTGGGGGGAAGTGGGGGGAGTGCGGAAGGTACGGGAGGCGTGGGAGCGCTCCCGCAGTGCCCAGGCTGCGCCCCTTACGACACCTCCGCAACGCCGGATCGCGCCAGATTCACGGAACTCGCGTAGGCGCGGCCGCCGTTCCCACCCGCTCCGTCGGCGGAGGCGTCGTCGGCACAGATGACGCCCCCGATGACGGCTCCGCCGTAACCGCCGCCGAACTGTCCGGCGTCCGGGACGCGTCCGTCGCGTCGCTCGTGGCGGTCGGAACCCCCGCGGTGTCCGGTGGCACCGTCGGCGTCGGCGAAGCCGATTCCGCGGACGAGGGCGACGGCGACGGCGACGGAGTGGAGGGCAACGACGGCTCGGGCGATGTCGTACGGCTCGTCGCCGGCGGGGGTGCCAGGGGAGGCGTCGGGGTCGTGGGGCCGTCGGGCCGGGCGAAGTGCAGCGGCACCGCGATGAGGGCCGCGACCGCGCACGTCGCGCCGAGACCCGCCGCCGTACGCAGGAGGCGGCGCCGTGATGCCCTGCGGCGGACCGCCTCGTAGTGGCCGGGCGGTGCGGCGAGGTGCTCGGAGGGAGGTCGCAGGATCACCGCGAGGGGGTCGTCGGGGGACAGCTCCGGGACGTCCGGGTCCTCGTCAAAGCGTGTGGTCAAGGCTTCTCCTCAGGTGGACGCGGAGCAGTTCGCGGGCCGCGTGGAGGTCGGCCTTGACGGTTCCTTCCTTACGTCCGGTCAGCACGGACACCTCCCGGATCGGCATGTCAGCGTAGTAGTGGAGGAGGATCGGGGTGCGCAGGCGTTCGGGGAGGGACTGGACCAGCAGGCGTACGGACGGGTCCGCCGGTTCCGTATGGGAGTTGGCCTCGGCCTCCGCCGTGACCCGGCGCATCGCCTTGCGCTCGCGCTCCAGTTTGCGCCAGTGGTCCCGGACCAGGTTGGCCGCCGTGACATAGAGGAAGCCGCGCGGTTCCTCCACCCGGCTCCAGCGGGCCCAGAGCCGGGTGAAGGCCTCGGAGGCGATCTCGTGGGCCGTCTCGTCGTCGTCGACGAGACGGCGGCACCAGCCGGCCAGGCGCGGGTACAGGGCGGCGAACAGCTCGGACGCCGCCTTGTCTCGGGACCGTTTCAACGCTCTCCAGGGTGGTGATGAACACGCGCCGCACTCGCGGGGGAAGATGCCGGGCCGTCGGCCGCCGTTCCGAAAGCCCGGGATCCGTCCTGAAGCCCGGTATCCGCGCGTGCCGTGAATGCGGCGGGGTGGGCGGTCAGGGTGTCGTGGAGGTCAGCCTGGCGAACACGATCACGTTGTCCCGGTACTCCTCCCCGTCCCGCGGCCCCCCGCACGTGATCAGCCGCAGCTCCGGACGGTCTACGTCCCCGTAGACGTCGTCCGTCGGAAAGTCCGCCTTGGCGACCGTCCGTACGGCGCTGACCGTGAACTCCGCCGAGCTGCCGTCCTCCCTGCGCGCCACGATCCGGTCGCCCCGGTGCAGCCGGGTGAGGTGCCGGAACACCCCGTCTCCGTAGGCGCCCACCGTGACATGGCCGAGGAGGATCGACGGGCCGACCTGACCCGGCGTCGGCGAGTGCCGGTACCAGCCCGCGCGGTCGTCGGCCGTGATCGGCGGCACCTGCACCGTGCCGTCCGACGCCAGGCCGAGCCGTATGACGGGGGTGTCGACGTCGATCGCCGGGATCTGGAGCCGGACCGGTGACGAACGTCCCAGCGCCCGCGCCGAGTTCGCGTACGGCGAGGAAGAGGAGGAAGAGGACGAGGAAGACGAACCGTCGCTCTCGCCGCCCGCCCCCTTCGTGCCGCGCGTTCTCCGGGACCGCCCGCTCGCGGCCGGCTCCACTTCCTGTCCCTGGCCGCCGCATCCCACCAGCAGCGAGGCCATGGCCGCCGTGGCCGCCGTACCGAACGCGCGCCTGGAGAGCGGCGTGGGCGACGCCGGCCCGAACAGCGGCGTCATACCCCGTTCGCCCGCCGACGCCGTACGACGAAGACCGTCGCGCCGCCGACGAGGAGTACGGCCGCGGCACCGCCGCCGATCAGCCCGCCCGTGGTGCCGGACGACGAGGATGCCGGCGTGACTCCGGTGTCGGGCGCCCCGGACGGCACGGCGGAGACCTGACCGCCGTCCGACGGGCCCGTCGGTTCGGCCTCCGACGGTGCCGAGGGGACGGGCGAGGCGGGGCGGGTCGGCCGGGCACTGGCGTCAGTGGTCGGCTCGGCACTCGGCTCGGCGGTGGCCGGCGGCTGCGTGGCCGTCCGGCTGGGGGCCGGGGTCGGGGTGGACCCGTCGGCGAAGGCGGGGGCGGTGCTCGCCAGCAGGGCGGTGGCCGTAAGTGCCAGGGCGCTCAGGACGGTTCGGCGCATTGAGTCGCTCGCTCTCTTTCGTCGGCCCGCCCGGTACTGCCGTACGCGGCGGGCTGGATGACGGTCGAGCGGAGAGACGACGGGGCGGTAGGGCGGGTTGTAAAGAGATGGCAAAGTCGCCGAGCTTGCCGATCAGCCCGGCGCCCACCGATCAGCCCGGCGACTGTCGAGTCTGCCGATCGGTTCCGGACTCCTCGGCTCCCTTTCAAGACAGACGCCCACTCCCCCTTGATTAAGTCACGTGATTTAACTTGGCTGGGTTACATGACGGACACCGCCCCCCACACCGACCGCTCCGCCGAGACCCGCGACGTCATCATGGCCGCCGCCGAACGGCTCTACGCCCAGCACGGACTGGCAGCGGTGTCGAACCGGCAGATCTGCGAGGCGTCGGGGCAGGGCAACGTCGCCGCCGTCGGCTACCACTTCGGCAGCAAGTCGGGGCTGGTGCGCGCGATCATGCGCCGCAACGCCGAGGCGATCGAGGACGCCCGGGAGCGGATGCTCGACGAGATGGGCACGGGGGAGACCGTGCCGGAGGTCCGGGACTGGGTGGCCTGTCTCGTACGGCCCGTCACCGCGCATCTCGACTCGCTCGGCGTCCCCTCCTGGCACGCCCGCTTCTCCGCACTCGTGATGACCGACCCGGTGTTACGGGTGCTCGTCACCGACGAGGCGCTCATACGCGAACCTCTCCAGCGGACCCTGCGCGGCCTCGGCAGCCGCCTCGACTTCCTGCCCGCCGAGGTACGCGCCGAACGCGGGCGCATGGCACGCCTGTTGATCACCCACACCTGCGCCGAGCAGGAACGCGCGCTCGCCGAAAGGACCGGTGAACGCCCCCTGACCTGGGACGCCACGGCGACCGCCCTGACCGACGCCCTCACCGGGCTGCTCCTGGCTCCGCCGACACCGTCCCCGGAACCGGTCTTCTCCGACGTACGCCAATCCGCCACCCCTTGACCGAGCCCCGACGACCTCGCCCCAACCCCCTCCCACGTACGTACGCCACTCCCCTGCAAGCACGACTCGGTGGTCTACGGGCTCCACGCGCTGCTGGTGACCTTGTGACCTGGTGACCTGGTGACCTTGGCGACCGGGTGAGTCGACCGCGATCCGCATCCGTACGATGAGGGCGTGACAGCCCGCGCACAGCGACTCCGTGCGCCGCGGCTCCCGGTGACGGGGCCGTGGCGCATGTTTCTGCTGCTCGGGCTGCTCGCGGGGCTGTTCGGGATGCACGCGCTCGGGCCGGGCAACGCGGTCACCGCCGCCTCCTCCCCTCACCCGCACGCGCGTGCCATGGCTGCCGCCGCCCACATGCCCGCACGCGCCGCGACCGCCGCCCACATGCCCGCGCCCGCCATGACCGCCGCCGCCCACATGCCGGGCACCGCCGACGAGTCCGTCTGCCACGGCGGCACCACGGGCGGCGGGCACGCCCAGCACGCCGACCCGACCTGCGCCTCCGGTGCCGTCGGTGCGGGCCCGGTGCTGCCGGCCCTGCTGCCCGATCCGGCCGGTCATGCCGTCTCCGGCGACGTCGACGGCCGTTCCGTGGCCGCCTCGCCGGAGGGCGGACGCGCGCCTCCCTCACTCGCCGAACTGCAGATCCTGCGGACTTAGGACAAGGCCGAACCGTCGCCGTTCCCCCGCCTGAGGGGCGTACGAACGCACGGCACTCAGCCATGCCCGCGCCGCGCCCATCGAGGCGTGGCGACATTCACGCACTCCGCAGGAGTTCCCGCATGACCAGCACCCGTACCCTGGTCCGTCGCGCCGCCCTGGTCGCGACGGCCACCACCGCCGCCCTCGTCCTCGCCGCGTGCGGCGCCGACAACGGCTCGGACACCGCCTCCGGCGCCAAAACGTCGCCCTCGGCGAGCACCGACGCCCACAACGCGCAGGACGTCTCCTTCGCCCAGGGCATGATCCCGCACCACCAGCAGGCCCTGGAGATGGCCGGACTGGCCGCCGACCGCGCCTCCTCCGCGCAGGTCAAGGACCTCGCCGCGCGCATCCGCGAGGCGCAGGACCCGGAGATCGCGACCATGTCGGGATGGCTGAAGGCCTGGGGTGAGGACGTGCCGTCGGCCGCGCCCGGCATGGACCACTCGGGTCACTCCGGCGGTTCCGGCATGGCCGGGATGATGGACCAGGAGGACATGGACAAGCTGTCGAAGGCATCCGGCAAGGACTTCGACACCCTGTTCCTGACCCTGATGGTCGAGCACCACGAGGGCGCGGTGGAGATGGCCGAGACCGAGAAGGCGAAGGGCCGGTACGCCCCGGCGACCGAGCTCGCCGACGCCGTCATCACCGCCCAGACCACCGAGATCGAGGAGATGAACAAGCTGCTCGGCAAGACCGGCGGCTGACGCCCCGGCGGGCGGCGGGGCGTGATCCACACCCCGCCGCCCGCCCTCCGCGCATCGAACCGCCACGCTCCTGCCCCTCCCCTCAGTCCAGGCCCAACCCGCTCCGATACGACGCCCCCGGCCCGGCCCGGTCCACGATCGCGGCGCACTCCGGGCGGGCCGCGCAGTCGGCGGCGGGGTCGGCCGGGGTCAGCGGCGTGTTGCCCGTGAACTCCAGGTCGTGCGGGTCGCCGCAGTCCGGGGCGGGCGGCCAGCCTCCGGGGTGGTCGCGGCGGGGCAGCCAGTCGGGGACGGCGTCGTCCCAGAAGTTGCCGTCGTAGCGGATGTTCCGCACCAGCCGGTCGCCCCACTCCTCGCTGCATCCGCCGATCGAGGCGCGGTAGCTGTGGACGGCGTTGTCGCGCACGGTCATCCACCTGCTGCTGTCGTCGGTGTAGATACCGACGTTCCACTCGCCGTACGCGCTGCCCGTCACCGCGTTGCCGCTGACGAGAGCGCCGTCCGCGTACGACGTGCCCTGCTCGCCCCGCAGATAGCTGCCGCCGCCGTCGGCGAGGAGCCGGTTGGTCGCGAAGACCCGGTTGCCGACGATGCGGGTGCCGCGCATGAGGCCGCGCAGGTCCTCGCTGGGGCCGGAGAGGATGCCGGTTACAGGTCGCGGGCCATCCGCCAGCAGGGCTGGTCCATGGTGATCGTCGCCCGACCGCCCGGGCCGGCGGAGACGCCCGCGACACCGCAGCGGCCCTCGACGTAGTCGAACCGGAACCGCAACTCGATGTCGCGGGGCGCGCGCCAGGTCCGCGGGACGGAGCTCGTGGTGGTCAGACCGGTAGGGGTCACCTTCAGCTTGCCGGGGATGCCGTCGCCCTGACTCGTGCGCGCGGCCCGCCTCCCGTCGACGTACAGCTGCCGGGTGTCGAGCCGGCCGACGTCCGCCCGCCACACGCCCCGCCGCTCCGGGTCGGGCCGCCAGCCCCCGATCTCCCGGCCGCCGCTGAGGGCCACGCGCTCCTGCCGGGCCGTGCCGTAGCCGTACGCCTGATACACCACCCGGTGACCGCCACGCCCGGAGTCCCCCGCGGCCTCCGACATCCGCAGCGGAACGCTCAGCCGGTACGTCCCGCCGCGCAGATTTACCACGATGTCCGAGGTCATCCCCGCCGTCTCGGCCCGCACGGCCTGCTGGGCGCGGGCCGGCGTCGCGAACGGACGCTCGAAGGTGCCCTGCCACCCGTCGTTCCCCCAGGGCGCCACATACAACTGCCGCGCCGCGTGCCGACCGCCCTCCGCCGACGCCGGGGGAGCCGCCGCCCAAATCCCACCGGACACAGCCACCATCAGCGCCGATACGACCGCCCCGACCCGCAGGTCCGCCATGTTCCCGCTCCTCCCGTTCGCCGGACGGGTCCATGGTCGAGCGGGGACGCCACCGCGCGCGTCGGCCGAACGTCGCTCGCTGTGCGTCTTTGGTAGCGGCCGCGGACGCCGATGTGTGCCGGGACGACCGACCGAAGGTGCGCCACCCCGGCTACGTCGGCTCCCCCGCGCCGCATTGCGGGGGCTCGCCCGCCAGGAAGTCGAGGACGAGGCCTCGCAACGCGGCGCGCCCCGTCAGCCGGCGCTCCCGAGCCAGTACCCGAACCCCCGCCGGGTATGGACCAGCGCCGGCTCCCCCGGATCGCTGTCCACCTTGCGACGCAGCCGCGAGACCAGTTTCTCGATCGCCTCGTTCGCCCGGAAGTCGCCCCACACATGCCGGCTGATCTGCTCCTTCGACAGCACGCACTCGGCGTTGACGAGCAGATGGCGCAGCAGCCGATACTCGGCGGGGGTGAGATCGAGGGAACGGGTGCCGCGCCGGGCCCGGCAGGTGGCGTCGTCCAGGACCAGGTCGCCGTAGCGGGGCAGACCGGCATGGCGTTCCGGGCAGCGGCGGCGCAGCAGGACGTCGACCCGGGCGAGGACCTCGGCGATCCGCAGCGGCTTGGTGACGTAGTCCTGCTCGCCCGGGCCGAGTTCGGGGACGAGACGGTGGATCGAGTCGCAGGTGGTGAGGAAGAGCAGCGGGGCGGGCGGCAGCTTCGCGAAGTGCGGGAGGAGTACGGCGTCCCACACCGCCAGGTCGAAGCAGTGCTCGGTCAGCCGCACCATCCCCTCGGCTCCGGTGCCCGCCGTGCCGACCCGGTAGCCGGCCAACTCCAGCGTGGTGCTGAGCAGTTCGCTGTCCATCGGATCGTCCGCTACGACCAAGACGCACTGTCCGTCGCCGCGCGGCGGCGAGGGTTTCTCCAGGAGGGCGGGTTTCTCCAGGAGGTTCGAGAGGTTCGCGTTCATGGCGACACCCTTCGTGTGGGGGGATGCGTTGCGCGCCGGAACGGGTCGTCAGGCGGTGGGGCCGAGGTCGGCCGGTATTTCGGCGTTGGTGACGAAGTCGTCGACCAGCCGGTGGAAGAGCTCGGCGAGCTGCCGCAGGTCGTCGTCGGACCAGTCGGCCAGCGCCATGCGCATGCCGATCCGGCCTACCTCGCGGATGCGGTCCACCGCCGCTCTTCCCGCGTCGGTGAGTTCGATGCGCTGGGCCCGCCGGTCGTGCGGGTCGGCGTCCCTGATCACATAGCCGGCCCGCTCCAACTGCTGCACCTGGCGCGTGACATGGGATGCCTCCACCGCCATCAGCCCGGCCAGCACGCCGGGCCGCATCGGCTCGCTCTCGGCGAGTCGGCGCAGTATCGCCACGGCGGCCCGGTCAAGGGGCAGACCGGCCGCGGCCATCAGGTACTCGTGCTGTCTCGCCCGGCTCGCCAGGTAGGTGATCCGGGTGAGGCACTTCTCGATTTCCACGATGTGCGCCGGGACGGGCGCCGCTGCTGCGGCTGACAGTGCGGACATGGCTTCACCGTAGCAGCTACTTGCCTAAGTTAAGCAAAGTTTTCTACGTCCCAAAAGATTGCTTGACTTAAGTAACGTCAATATGCTTGCCTAAGTTAAGCAACAAGGCACTCCTGGATGTCAACGAACCGCGGATGTCAACGAACCCCGGATGTCACCGAACCCGGGTGTCACAGAAAGCGAGCTCTCCCATGGCCACCATGAGGTCCGTCCACACCGGCGCCAAGAACGAGATCGACGTCGTCGACGTCGAGCGCCCCGCCCCCGGCCCCAAGAACGCCCTGGTCCGCATCCGCGCCTGCGGCATCTGCGGTACCGACACGTTCTTCCTCCACCTCGGCGGCACGCCCCTCGGCGCCGACGGCTCGATGCGCGCCCTCCCCCTCGGTCACGAGCCCGCCGGTGAGATCGTCGAGGTCGGTGCCGAGGTCAGCGGGCTGAAGGTGGGCGACCGGGTGGTCGTCAACCCGCAGGGCGTGCCCTCCGGGATCATCGGGTGTGGCGGTGCGCACGGGGCCATGAGCGAGTACCTGCTCGTCGAGGAGGCGGAGGTCGGCAGAAACCTGGCCGTCTTCCCCGCCCATGTGCCCTTCGACGTCGCCGCCCTCAACGAGCCGATGGCCGTCGCCCGGCACTGTGTGAACCGCTCCGAGGCCCGCCCCGCCGACAAGGTGGTCGTCTTCGGCGCCGGGCCCATCGGGCTGGGCGCCACCATCTGGCTGAAGCTGCGCGGGGTCGAGCACGTGGTCGTCGCCGACGTCATCCCGGAACGGCTGGAGACGGCGCTGGCCGTCGGGGCCGACGCCGTCATCAACTCGGCGGAGGAGAACGTCACCGAGCGGCTCACCGAACTGCACGGCCAGGCCGCGAACGCGCTCGGGCAGGCCCGGGCCGGTACCGACATCTACATCGACGCCGCGGGGGCGCCCGCGGTCTTTCAGGCCACCGTGGACTCCGCGAAGTGGGGGGCCAAGATGGTCATGGTCGCCGTGCAGAAGAAGTCCGACGCGATTGATCTCGGGGGGATGCTGCGCAGTGAGCTGACGCTGATCGCCTCTCAGGGGTATCCGACCGAGATCTTCGAGGTGACCGCGGAGCTCGCGGAGCACCATGAGCGCTTCGCGAGGCTGATCAGTCATCGGGTGCCGTTTGGCGAGGTTGAGCGGGCGTTTGGGCTGGCGATGACGCCGGGGGCGGCGGAGAAGGTTGTCGTCACCTTTGGCTCGTAGGTAGTGCCACGCGGTGTCGTCGAGCGTGGTGCGGCGCCGTTGTGGCTGGTCGCGCCCACGCGGCGGAGCCGCATATCGATGCAGCCCCGCGCCCCTAAAAGACGGGCGTTGCCGTCACGGCATCTGACAGGAACCCCCTCATGGCCCCCCTCATAGCCCCTCCCCTGGTCGGCAACGTGCAGCAGCAGCTGCGTCGGCACCCCCGTGCCGTCGATGCCGGTGTTGCCCTCGCGGTGTTCGTCTGTTCCCTTCCCGGCACCGTCGTCACGCTCCCCGGCCATGAACCCGGACCGGCGTGGTGGCCCGGGGTGCTGCTGGCCGGGGTCTCCTGCCTCGCGTTGATGTGGCGGCACTGCCGGCCGCGGGCCACCGTGCTGGTGACGACGGTGGGCGCCATGGTGATGGCCGGGCTCGGCTACCTCCTGACCGTGCTGCTGCTCGGGCCGCTCATGATCGCGCTGTACACGCTGGCGCTGCGTACCGACCGGCGTACCGCCAACGCCTGCGCCGGCGCGGGGATCGTCCTGCTGGTCGGCACGACCCTGGTCCTCGACCCGTACGACGAACCCCTGTCCCTCAAGCTGCTCGGTCCCGCCGCCTGGCTGCTGTTGCCCACCGCGCTCGGCACCATGACGCGGCTGCGGGGTGCGTACCTCGAAGCCGTACAGGCGCGGGCCGAGCACGCCGAGCGGACGCGGGAGGAGGAGGCGCGGCGGCGGGTCGTGGAGGAGCGGCTGCGGATCGCCCGGGATCTGCATGACGTCGTCGCCCACCACCTCGTCCTGGCCAAGATCCAGGCGGGCACCGTGGCCCGGCTGCTGCCCGGCCGGCCTGCGGAGGCCGGGCGGATCACCGGTGAGCTGGCCGGTACGACCGACTCGGCCCTGCGCGAGCTCAAGGCCACGGTCGGACTGCTCCGGCACCACGCCGACGAGCTGGACGACCGGCCGCGACCTGGGGCCACGCCCGGGCTCGACCGGCTTGCCGAGCTCGTGGGGTCCTTCGAGGGCGCCGGGCTCAAGGTGACCGTCACGACGGAGGGGGAGCCGCGGGCCCTTTCCGCCGGTGCGGATCTCACGGCGTACCGGATCGTGCAGGAAGCCCTGACCAACGTCACCAAGCATGCCGACGGTCACTCGGCGGACGTGCGGCTGGTGTACGGCGACGACCGGCTGATGCTGAGCGTCAGCAATGGCGGTCGGGTCGGGCAGCCCCCCGGCAGCCCCGCTAACTCCCTTTCCGGACGCGGCGGTTACGGGCTCATCGGGATGCGCGAGCGCGCGCGGTCCGTCGGCGGCCGGATCCGTATGGGGCATCGGCCCCAGGGCGGTTTCGAGGTGGTCGCCGAGCTGCCGTTCCCGGCCCCCTGACCGACTCGGCCCACGGCGCCGGTCATAGCGCTGGTCACCGCGCCAGCTACCTCGCCAGTCACCGCGCCAGGTCACCGCGCCAGGTCACTGAACCAACCCGCGGACCCCACCCACTGAACCCACCCACCGCACCCACCCACTGAACCTGTGAACCAACCCCCCGATGGAGGCTCCGTCATGTCCCATGCCCTTGCCCGACCCGCCGACGCGGGAAGGAAGTCCGTCGCGCCGAACGCCGTCGTGGCCGTGTTGGCCCTCGCCGGCATCGTCGTCTCGCTGATGCAGACCCTGGTCATCCCGATCGTCCCGGAGCTGCCGAAGCTTCTGGACGCCGACGCGTCCGACACCGCATGGGCGGTCACCGCGACGCTGCTCGCCGCCGCCGTGGCCACCCCGGTCGTCGGGCGGCTCGGTGACATGTACGGCAAGCGGCGGATGCTGCTGGCGAGCATCGCCCTGCTGGTGTCCGGGTCGGTGGTGTGCGCGCTGGCCGACTCGCTGGTGCCGATGATCGTCGGGCGGACCCTGCAGGGGCTGGCCGCCGCGGTCGTCCCGCTCGGGATCAGCATCCTGCGGGACGAGCTGCCCGCCGACCGCCTCGCCGGCTCCACCGCCCTGATGAGTGCCTCGCTCGGCGTCGGTGGCGCGCTCGGTCTGCCCTCCGCCGCGTTCATCGCCGACAACTGGGACTGGCACCTGCTGTTCTGGACCTCCGCCGCCCTCGGCGTGCTCTCGTTCCTGCTGGTCCTGGCCGTCGTACCGGCGTCGAAGGCGCGCACCGGCGGCCGGTTCGACCTGGTCGGCTCGCTCGGGCTGTCGGCCGGTCTTGTCACCCTGCTGCTGGCCGTCTCGAAGGGCGCCGACTGGGGCTGGACCAGCGCGACGACGCTGGGTCTGGGTGCCGCGGCGGTCGTGATCCTGCTGGCCTGGGGCTGGTGGGAGCTGAAATCGCGGCAGCCGCTGGTGGATCTGCGCACGACCGCACGGCCGCAGGTGCTGTTCACCAACCTCGCCTCCGTCGCACTCGGGTTCTCGATGTTCGCTATGTCGCTGGTGCTGCCGCAGCTGCTCCAGCTGCCGGCGCAGACCGGCTACGGCCTGGGCAAGTCGATGCTCACCGTCGGTCTGGTGCTGGCCCCGCAGGGCCTGGTGATGATGGCCATGTCGGCCGTGTCCGCGGCGGTCACCAAGGCCAGGGGTCCCAAGGTCACCCTGATGATCGGCGCGCTGATCGTGGCCGCCGGGTACGGCCTGAACATCGTGCTGATGAGCGAGGTCTGGCACCTGATCCTGGTGTCCTGCATCATCGGCGCGGGCGTCGGCTTCACCTACGGGGCCCTGCCCGCCTTGATCATGGGTGCCGTCCCGGAGTCGGAGACGGCCGCGGCCAACAGCCTCAACACCCTGATGCGCTCGCTCGGCACCTCCTTCGCCAGCGCCATCGCGGGCGTCGTCCTGGCCCAGATGACCACCGACTTCGGTGGCTTTGCGCTGCCCTCGGAGAACGCCTTCAAGGTCGTCATGGCCATCGGTGCGGGCGCGGCCCTGCTGGCCTTCGCGGTCGCCACGTTCATCCCGAAGCAGCGCGGGGGCGCCGCCGGGCGGCCCACCACCGAGGACGAGCCGCGGCTGGCGGTGGTCAAGTCGGGCTGATGAGAAGTCACGACGGGTCCAAGCAGGCTGAGGGCGAGTCACGGCAGGTCAGCAGGTCACGGCAGGTTGAAGAAGATCATGGGGTTGTCGTGGCTGTCCCGCAGGGACAGGCCGAGCGCCAGTGACCGCTTGACGTCCCTCAGCCGGTCGTAGGTCTCCGGGGCATGAGCGCGGGACGCCGTGAAGTACGGCGTCCCGCGCTCCGCCAGCCACCGCAGCACCACCGCGCCCTCGGTGAACGGCAGAGCGCGGCGACCGTGGAAGACGTCGTGGACGCAGACCGGGATGCCGGGCGTCAGGCGCGGGAACAGGTGCTGGAGGTACCAGCGGGCGAAGCGGGCCGAGTGGGCTGCGTCGACGAAGAGGAAGTCGGCCGTGTCGGGGATTTTCGCGAGGTTCTCCCGGGCGTCGCCCTGGGTGAAGGTCCAGTGGCCGCGCGCGAGTTGGGCCGGGACACCTCGTACGACGTTGTCCGTGATGTCGTACGAGTGCAGGTGACCTGTGCCGTTGTCGCGCAGGGCCTGGAGTATCCAGGTCGTGGACCAGCCGTGGAAGGTGCCTATCTCGACGACCGTCTCGGGGCGGGACCCGCGTAGCAGGAGGTAGGTGATCTCCGCCTCGATGTCGTCGAGTTGGGCCTTCATCGAGTGCGGCGGCGCGAGCAGGCGGCGCTGCTTCTCGCGGACGCGGTCGAGGTCGTCGGCGTAGGTGCGGTAGAGGGTGCTGATGTGATCGAGATCGAGATCGAGATCGGCGTTGATGGGCTGGGACTCGGGCTGAGGCTTGAGCGGGGACTTCGGCTGGGACTCGGGGTGCATGCGCTGCTCCTGGGTGGGGCTCGGTGTGCTCGACACCGGGACAGTAAGAGGGCGCTTTGTGCGGATACGTCACACTGGGGTGCCAAGTGCTATGTCGTACTGGGGTATTACGAAGCACCGGTTCGCTCAGGGCCGTTCCTCGGGTGTCACCAGCCCCGACTCGTAGGCGAAGATGACGAGTTGGGCCCGGTCTCGGGCGTCGAGCTTGGTGAGGAGGCGCGTCATGTGCGTCTTCACGGTCTGCTCGGCCACGACCAGCTCGGCGGCGATCTCGGTGTTCGACAGGCCCTGCGCGACCAGAGACAGGACCTCCGTCTCGCGCGGGGTGAGGCCGTTCAGCTTCAACCGGGTCTCCCTGCGGCGGGCGGGGCGGCGCCGGGTGTAGCCCTCGATGAGGCGACGGGTGACCGACGGGGCGAGCAGGGCGTCGCCGGCCGCCACGACCCGTACGGCGTGCAGGAGTTCGGCGACCGGGGCGTCCTTGAGGAGGAAGCCGCTGACGCCGGCGGCCAGTGCCTCGTGGACGTAGTCGTCGAGGTCGAAGGTGGTGAGCATCAGCACCTTCGGGCGGTGTGTGACGCCGGGTGGTGGGTCGAGGAGGTGTCGTGCGGCCTCCAGTCCGTTCATGCCGGGCATCCGTACGTCCATCAGGACCACGTCGGCGTGCGTGCGGCGGGCCACCTCGACGCCGAGGGCGCCGTCGGGGGCCTCGCCGACTACGTCGATGTCGCTCTGTGCGGCGAGCAGGGCGGCTAAGCCGGAGCGCACCATGTCCTGGTCGTCGACGATGACTACGCGGACTGCGGTGGGCGTCGTGCCGGGCGGCCGGGCGGCCTGATGAGACATCGACGACATCGACGTGCTCCTGGGGCGGGTGGGGTGCTGGCCTCCACTGTGGCGGTACGCCGGGCCGGTCCGCCTCGGCCGAACGGCCGGGTTCGGTGGCCCGTGCCGGCGGACGGCTCCGCCGAACGGACGAGTTGGTGGTGGGGGGCCGTGGGTATTCGCCCCCGCCCCGCCCGGGAATCACTCACCGGCTGTCCCGGTTCTCAACGCACGACCGCCCACAAGCCGAGGAGGGGCCGCAGATGTCCGACGCACGACCGGCCGATCACCCCATACGCGTCCACGAACTCCGCCTGGTCGTCACCGCGGCCGACTACGACGAGGCGCTGCGCTTCTACCGGGACGTCCTCGGCCTCCCCGAGCGCGGCGCGTTCTCCTCCCCCGGCGGCCGGGTCACGATCCTCGACGCCGGCCGGGCCACCCTGGAGCTGACCGACCCGAACCACGCCGAGTTCATCGACGAGGTCGAGGTCGGCCGACGGGTCGCGGGCCACGTCCGGGTCGCCTTCCAGGTGGACGACTCGACGACCGCCACGGCCAGGCTGGCCGCCGCCGGAGCCGAGGTCGTCGCGGAGCCCACCCGCACGCCCTGGAACTCCCTCAACTCACGCCTCGAAGCGCCCGGGGCTCTCCAGTTGACGCTCTTCACGGAGCTGGGTGAGGGGTCGGACGAAGGGCGGGACGAGGGCTGGCAACGCGCGTAGATCCGGGAGGAGAAGCGGTTCCGTGGTTCCCCGGCCCCTCCAGGAGCTTATTCGGCCGTTTCGGTGATAATTGGGGCATGAGTACGACGACGTTTGTACTAGCGGCCACGTCGAGTGAAGTACTCAACGTGATCGCCGCCTTCGTGGGTGGCCTGTTCATCGCCGGCGCACTGGTCTGGGCCGTGCAGTTCGGCATGCGGGTCCGTGATCGAGAGCTGCCCCGGCCCACGGCCGACGAGCAGCCGCATCTCCCCGACACCGGTGCAGTCCACGAGATCCGGGAGATCCGCGAGCCGGACGAGGTGCCGCACGCAGTGGGCAAGGAGCGGCTCCTGCCGCACGAGCTGCACCACGCGGGCAGCCGGCGCAGCGAGGACCAGCACCGCAAGCGGTGGCTGCCGGGCAAGAGCGGAGCCTTCGGCGGAGGCGGGCTGGGGCACGGCTGAGCCGCCGGTGAACCGCCGGGAAATACCGGCGACGCAGCCGCCTGCGCGATGTCACCCTGTCCGGACGACGTACCACTATGTACGACTAGTGCGTTCGTGCACCTGCACGTGTCCGGACAGGGGGCGGATTGAGTTCTGCCCCGACGACCTGCTGGCCGAGCTGAACGGCCGCAAGGACCCAGCCAGGATCAACGACCTGCTGAGGCGCTGCCGTGCGTTGAAGCGCTAGAGGTGTCCGCGATGTCCTGGGCCGTCGCCAGGGCCAGGATCACGAAGAAGTCGATGCCGACCATGATCACCGACCACACCGGCGTGTACGGCAGGAAGAGAAAGTGGAGCACCATGCTCAGTGACGCCACGAAGATGCCGGTGATCCGCGCCCACCAGGCTCCCTTGAGGATGCCGTAGCCGACCGCTGCCACGACGGCCCCGAGGACGAGCAGGGTCCAGCCCCACCCCGTGAGGCTCATTCCGAAGACGTAGTCGCCGACACTGCCGTAGACGTCGTCCTCGGCGATCGCGGAGATGCCCTGGAGGACGGCCAGCAGACCGTTCACCAGCATCAGTACGCCCGCGAAGACGAGTCCGCCGGTGACCCAGCCGGGGACGGCGGATGCGGGCCGCTGCCCGCCGGTCGTGCCGGGGGTGGGCGTGGGGCCCGGGGCTCCGGGGTGGCTGTGGGCCGCGTCGGTTGCCTGTGACTGCGGCTGCGACTGCTGCTGACTCATGGCTGCCGTACCCCACTTCTCGCGTGTTCTGCGGTTGTTCTGCGGTTGTTCTGCGGTCGGTACGACGATGGGTTCGGCCGAGGGCGGTCACCACGGGGCGAGGGCCGAACGGGTGACGGCCGGGGTGCGGGCGCGGGCGTGCCGACCTTCACTGGAGGAGCCCGGACAGACAGGGCCAGGTCCCGGTCCCGGCACGATCCGGAACGCATCCGCTGGAGGCTCCATGCCCGGTCACCGAACGCGGTCGACGACGACCACCACGATCCTCACGACGACCGCCACGCTGGCCGCCGCCCTCCTGACCGCATGCGGCGAGGGCGACACTCCCTCCTCTGTGGCGAGCAAGGCCGCGTCGGCCGTCGCCTCGGCGACAGCGGAGGCGGGTCGCCAGTTGGACGACATCAAGGGCGGTATCGACGCCAAGGACGCGGTGAAGCTCGCCGAGCCGAAGACCGACTCTGACGGCCGTACGACCGTGGAGGTCACGGCGGACAACACGACCGACGCGACCCGGTCCTTCGGCGTGCAGATCAACTTCCGTGACGAGGACGGCAATTTCCTGGACGCCACCGTGGTGACCGTGTCCGACGTACCAGGAGGCAAGTCGGGGAAGGGCACCGCCCGCAGCACCCGCAACCTGAGTGGCGAGATACGGGCCGAGGTGGCGAGGGCGCTGCGCTACTGACGGGCACTACTGACAGGCGCTGCTCTCAGGCGCTACTCCCAGGCGCTACCGACGGCGAGCAGCGTCCGGCTGCCGGGGCTCGGGCGCTCCCGACACGGTGATGTCGATCTGTTCGCTCGTCGCGCTGACGCCGTTCATCGTCGCCGTCGCCTGGAGGCGGCCCGGACCGGGCTTGAGGGCGAGGGCGGGCAGGCAGTGCCAGATGCCGTTGGGGGCGGCGGTGGTCGCGCAGACCTCGTTCTCCGCCGCGTCGCGGACCGTCACCTGGGCGCCGGGATAGGCCGTGCCGATCATCCTCGACAACGCGCTCACCGGGACGCCCGACTGGGGGCGGGACAGGGTCGGCGCGGGCAGCCCGACCGTCACGGTGCAGGTGCCCCTCTCCCGCACGGTGCCGTCGGCGTCCCGCAGGACCAGGGTGCAGTCGGGCAGCCGGGTGCCGGGTTCGGCGTCCGAGGGGACCGACAGGACGAAGGGGAACGTACGGCTCTTCCACACGGGCACCGCCTCCCTCGCCGAATCGGGCACGCCCGCGAAGGTGTACGTCCCGCTGGCCCCGCCCTGCGCCACCGCCCCCCGGTACCCGAGCGCGGCGAACGGCAGACCCGTCACCCTCGTGGTCGCCGGCGCGGACAGGGTCAGCGTGGAACCCGCGCCCAGCGGCGCCTCCATTGCCGGAACCCCCTCGTAACCCCCCACCTCGACGAGCCCCTCCCGCCCTGGCTCGATGGTCGCCGCCGCCCACAGATCACGGCCCACCGAGCCGACCGAGGCCACAGGTGCGGTCGATTCGGTCGTGCGCTCCGCGGCGTACGTCACCCCGGTCCCACCGGTCACCCCCGAGATGGGCACAACGCCCGCGACAGCGAGCGACCCGAGAACCGTCGTCTTCCAGGACCTGCTCATCTTCGGCGGGGCTCCTCACATACGTCGGCAACACCACTGCCTGCGATTCTCGCGGCACGTTCCGCAGGTCACGCGTGCTGTTCGGCCGTACGGACCGGTAAAGCGGCGCGCACCACCCGTCCGGCGGCCCGGCCGGGGCCCTCGGTCGACGCGGGCGAACCGGCGGGCGGCCGACGTCAGCAGGTGCAGGGACGGGACGATCACGAGGGCCAAGTCCAGGAGGACCGGCGGGGTCCAGCGATACCGGTGATCCGACATCCCCTTCCCCGCCAATCCGACTACGGCTGAGTCCCCTGCTCCGGATGCCGAGCCGCCTTCTTCACGTCCTCCTCGGTCTCGGTCCGCGAGGTGCCCTGTTCCTTCGCGTACTCGGTCACCACCGTCTGGACATCGCGGGCGAGGTCGCGCCAGGCCCGCCAGGCGGTCTCGTAGGTGTCGGTCTGGAGCTCGGTCCACGGGGTGTGGGCGGGCGGCCCGTACTGGTCACGGAGCTCCTCCACCCTGGTGTGCGCCTGGTCCGCCGCCCGCTGCATGGCGACCAGTTCTTCGAAGGTGCGTGCCACGCGTCCGGATCCTTGGGCAGGGGGCCGCCCCGGGCGGTTCGCCACGCGCGGGAGCCGCTCCCCTCCACTCAGACGGAGTCGGACCGTGCCGCCAGTCGGGCCTCCAGGCCGTCGAGGATCGTCTCCACGCCGAACGCGAAGACCTCCTCCACCTGCTCCGCAAAGCTCTGCCCCCGCCGCGCCTGCGCCTCCGCACTGGCGGCCAGCCGTGGGTACTTCGCCGCGATGGCGTGGGCCCGCTCGACGACCGCGGCCTCGTCCTCGGGCTGCTCGGCCCCGTCCCGCGAGGCCCGCTCCTTGATCTCGGCGGCCTCGGTCGAGGTCATGAACGCCAGCCCCGTCACGAACATGAAAGGGGTGCTCACGGCCCAGTCGAGGTCGGCGTCCCGGAACCCGGCGGCCTCGAAGGTCTCGTACGCGCACTCCTGGAAGCGGGCCATCCCCTCGCTGTAGCCGACGTACGTGGTGATCACCCGCACCAGCCAGCGGTGCCGGTCGCACAGCTCGCGTGCGGCGAACATCAGCTCGCGCGCCGCCGCCCGCCAGCCCACCGCTGGGACTTCCGGCAGCCGGACCTCGTCCCACACCTCGTCGGCCGCGAGTACCAGCAGGTTCTCCTTGTTGCCGACGTGCCAGTACATCGCCGTGGCCGCCGAGCCCAGCCGCTGGCCGAGCTTGCGCATGCTCAGGCCGTCGATGCCCTCTTCGTCCAGCAGCTCGATCGCCGCCCGGACGATCTGTTCACGGTTCAAGGTCTCTCGCGCCATGGGACCAGCGTAACTGCCTCTTGCACGCTGTAAAAGTTCCTGACCCAAAGGACTTGCACACCGTGCAAGTCAAGTTTTACGGTGTTCAAGTCCACGGAGTTGCACACCGTAAAAGTCCCCGTAGAAGTCACCGTAGAAGTCGCTGAGGAGAGTCATGACCGCCATCCACGCAGAGGGCCTGCGCAAGTCGTATGGGGAGAAGTTGGTGCTCGACGGCATCGACCTGCGCATCCCCGAGGCGTCGGTCTTCGCCCTGCTCGGCCCGAACGGCGCGGGCAAGACCACGACCGTCCAGATCCTGTCCACCCTGATCGGCGCTGACAGCGGAACGGCCCTCGTCAACGGGTACGACCTCGTGCGGCAGGCCGACGACGTACGCCGGTCCATCGGTGTGACCGGCCAGTTCGCCGCGGTCGACGGGCTGCTGACGGCGGAGGAGAACCTCCTGCTGATGGCGGACCTGCACCACCTGAGCCGCGCCGAGGGCCGCCGGATCGCCGCCGAGCTGCTGGAGCGCTTCGACCTGGCCCAGGAGGCGAAGAAGCCGGCCTCCACCTTCTCCGGCGGTATGCGCCGCAAGCTCGACCTCGCGATGACCCTGGTCGGCAACCCGCGGATCATCTTCCTCGACGAACCGACCACCGGCCTCGACCCGCGCAGCCGCCGCACCGTGTGGGAGCTGGTCCGCGGCCTGGTCGCCGACCTGGGCATCACGATCTTCCTCACCACGCAGTACCTGGAGGAGGCCGACCAACTCGCCGACGGCATCGCGGTGCTGCACGGCGGCCGGCTCGTCGCCCAGGGCACCGCGGAGGAGCTCAAGCGCCGCATCCCCGGCAGCCACATCCGGCTCCGGTTCGCCGACGAACGGCAACTCGACGCCGCCGCCCGGGTGTTCGAGGTCGCTCAGCGCGACCCCGAGAACCTCGCCCTGAACGTCCCCGGCGACGGCACCCCCGCCACCGTGCGCGCGGTCCTCGACCTGCTGGAGGCCGCGACGGTCGAGGCCGAGTCGCTGACCGTGCACACACCCGACCTGGACGACGTGTTCCTCGCGCTGACCGAGAGCCGGCAGAGCAGCACCACGACCGCCGCCTGAACCGCCGCCGCCCGTCCCGAACCGACCCGTCCCGTCCCGTCCCGTCCCTGAAAGGACACCCCGATGACCACCGCCACCACCGCCACCCCCACCCCCGCGCGCGCCCGCTCCTACGCCTTCCGCGACTCGATGACGATGCTGCGCCGCAACATCAAGCACATGCTGCGCTACCCATCCCTGACGGTGCAGATCGTCACCTTGCCCGTCCTGATGCTGCTGCTGTTCGTGTACGTCTTCGGCGGCGCGATCGGCGAGGGAATCGGAGTCGGCGACCGCGACGCCTACATCAACTACCTCGTCCCCGGCATCATCGTGATGGCGGTGACCTCCGGCACGATCACGGTCGCGGTGACCGTGTGCACCGACATGACCGAGGGCATCATCAACCGGTTCCGCACGATGGCGATCTGGCGAAGTTCGGTGCTCACGGGGCATGTGCTGGGCAACATGATCCAGATCGTCTGCATCCTCGCCCTGGTGACCGGGGTGGCGTACGCGATCGGTTTCCGCCCCGACGCCACCGCCGTCGAGTGGGTCGCCGCGCTCGGTCTGCTGATGTTCCTGGCCTTCGGCCTGAGCTGGCTGTCGGCCGCGATGGGCCTGAACTCGAAGACCATCGAGGCCGCGAGCAACGCCCCGATGCCGCTGATCTACCTGCCCTTCCTCTCCAGCGCCTTCGTCACCCCCGACTCGATGCCGACGGGACTGCGGTGGTTCGCCGAGTACCAGCCCTTCTCGCCCATCAACGAGACCCTGCGCGGCCTGCTGCTCGGCACGGAGATCGGCAACGACGCGTGGATCGCCCTGGGCTGGTGCGCCGGCCTCGGTCTGGTGGGCTATCTGTGGGCGCGTTCGACCTTCCGAAAGGGCGCGTAGGCGCTCCGCTGGGAGTGCCGCGATGTGTGGTCGTTCGTCTGCGGCGCCGTCGTGGCTGGTCGCGCAGTTCCCCGCGCCCCTGAGCGGCGCTGCCGAACCGCCGCCTATTTCGCCAGGGACGCTTACAGACATCGCTTTGCCGAGCCTGTACCAAGCCAAAAGGCCCCCCACGCCCCGGGGCCCGTACCTCCGTACGACGACCCCGGGGCAGGAGGCAGCACGGTGCGTATCACTCGACAGGCAACCGGCACGTTCTTCTTGGGCGGCGCGCTGAGTCTCACGTTCGCCGCCCTCGCCTATCCCTCGATGCTCGGCTTCAGCACGGTCTCCAGTTCGCAGACCCGGGTCATCGCCCGGACCCCGACCGGCCCCTTGACCGAGGCCGACCGGGACTTCGTCGTCAAGGTGCGGGCAGCCGGGCTGTGGGAGTACCCGGTGGGGAAGATGGCCCTGCAGAAGGGCACGACCGCGGCGGTGCGCACGGCCGGTCGGCATCTGGTCGCCGGGCACGCGGGGCTGGACGCCACCTGCCGCAGGATCGCCGCGCGGCTGAACATCACCCTGCCCAACCGGCCCAGCCCCCAACAGCAGGGATTCGTCGCCACGCTCAACTCGGACGCAGGCAAGCAGTTCGACAGCGACATGGCCAACATCCTGCGCACCACGCACGGCCAGATCTTCTCCACCGTCGCGAAGATCCGGGCCACCACCGAGAACACCCTCGTACGGCAACTGGCCGACCAGGCCAACGACACCGTGCTCGACCACATCACGGTCATGGAGAAGACGGGGCTGGTCGACTTCGACCAGGTCCTGTTCCAGGAGACGACCCCGCCGCAGCTCCCGTCCCAGGACCTGACCCCGCCACCACCGTCGGCGGGCGAACCCCAAGTGACGCTCACACCTTGAGCTACGCCAGCCAGACCGTCGTGTCCGGCCTCAGCAGACCCCCCTCCAGCGGCCCGCTGCAGATCAGCACCTCACCGGGCGGCATCTCGACCGCCGTACCGGAGAGGTTGGCCACGCACCGCCACCCCGCCGAGCGGGCGAAGTGCAGGACGCCGGGCGGGCCGTCCGCCGCCCACTCCAGTTCCTCCCCCTCCAGCAGCTTGCGGCGCAGGCGCAGGGCCTTGCGGTAGAGCTCCAGGGTGGAGCCCTCCACACCGTCCTGGGCCGCCACGGCGTACGCCGCGAAGCACTCCGGCTGCGGCAGCCAGGAACCGCCCGCGCCGAAGCCGTACGACGGTCCCGTCGTCGTCCACGGCAGCGGCACCCGGCAGCCGTCGCGGCCCTTGCGGACGCGGCCCGTCTGTTCCCAGATCGGGTCCTGGAGGACCTCGAAGGGCAGGTCGCCGACCTCGGGGAGGCCGAGTTCCTCGCCCTGGTAGACGTACGACGAACCGGGCAGCGCGAGCATGAGGAGGGTCGCGGCGCGGGCGCGGCGCAGGCCCTCCGACTCGTCGACGGCCGGGGCGTGGCCGCCGGAGAGCAGCCAGGCGTTGTCGTCGGTGCCGGGCGGGAGCATCAGTCGGGAGGTGTGGCGTACGACGTCGTGGTTGGAGAGGACCCAGGTGGCGGAGGCGCCGGCCGAGCGGGCGGTGGCGAGCGAGTCGGTGATGATTCGCTTGAGCTCGTCTGCGTCCCAACTGCCCTGGAGATACTCGAAGTTGAAGGCCTGTCCCAGTTCGTCCGGGCGGGCGTACAGGGCGCGGCGGGAGGACGGGTTCACCCAGGCCTCGGCGACCGCCATGCGGGGCGGGCGGTAGGCGTCGAAGATCTTGCGCCAGTCGCGGTAGATCTCGTGGACCTCGTCGCGGTCGTAGAAGGGGTGGGTGCCGGGCGGGAACCGCACGAGTTCGTCCTCGCGGCTGAGTTCCGGGGCGCCGAGGTCGCGCAGCGGCTCGCTCAGGTCCTTGGCGAGGGCGTGGGCCACGTCGACGCGGAAGCCGTCGACGCCGCGGTCGGACCAGAACCGCAGGGTGGTGCGGAAGTCGGCGCGGACCTCCTCGTGCGCCCAGTTCAGGTCGGGCTGCTGCGGGGTGAACAGGTGGAGGTACCACTGGCCGTCGGGGACGCGGCGCCAGGCGCTGCCGCCGAAGACGGACTGCCAGTCGGTGGGCGGGAGTTCGCCGTGCGGGCCGCGGCCGTCGCGGAAGACGTAGCGGTCGCGCGCGGGCGAGCCGGGGGCGGACCGCAGCGCCTCCTGGAACCAGACGTGCTGGTGGGAGGTGTGGTTGGGGACCAGGTCGACGATGACCTTCAGGCCGAGGCGGTGGGCCTCGGCGGTCATGGCGTCGAAGTCGTCGAGGGTGCCGAGGCGGGGGTCGACGTCGCGGTAGTCGGCGACGTCGTAGCCGCCGTCGGCCAGTTCGGACGGGTAGAAGGGGCTGAGCCACAGGGCGTCCACGCCGAGGCCGGTGAGGTGGTTCAGGCGCTGGGTGACGCCCTTGAGGTCACCGAGCCCGTCGCCGTCGCCGTCGGCGAAGCTGCGGGGGTAGACCTGGTAGATGACGGCCTGGCGCCACCAGTCGGGGTCGCGGGACGAGAGGTCGGGCGGGGTGGTGCGGACACTCACGCGGTCTCCTCAAGGGTGCGAAGGGACGACAGTGAGAACTCTGTCCACTTCGCCGGAAAAGCGAACACCACGTAGAGCGGATCAGATCGTTCCCGGTGTGACGGAATCGTGATTGCGCTTTGAAGTTCCGTTGCGTTCTCGCAGGTTGACAGCGTTCTTCCGTCGCCCGACGATGTGCTCACCACTGTGGCGCATGTGACCAATGAGCCCAGTGAGTCTGTGTTTCTTCTTCGTCGATTCCATTTCGTCGATTCTTCGTCGACCACTCACCCCACGATGGGATACGCATGTCCATAGCGAGACGTGTCATGGCGCGACGCCTGTTGGGGACGGGCGCCGCGTCGCTCGTCCTCAGCGCGGCCACGGTCGCCGCCGCCTCCGGTGCCTGGGCCCACGGCACGCACGGCGGTGACGGCTGGAAGTCCGGCGGCACCTACAAGCCCGGCACCGGCGCCGGCACGGAGACGGCCACCGACCGCTGCCAGTTCTCGCTCGACGGCACGAACTTCTACGATTCCGTCAAGGTCGACGACCAGAACCTGAAGGTCACCGACGACGGCAAGGTCCACGTCTCCGTCCGCGCCGCCGCCGACGCGACGACGTGCACCGCCTCGCTCGCGTCCTACCTGGCCCACGGGCCGACGTTCGCCACCTCCGGCGAGCAGGTCTTCGTGGACTTCGACACGGTCACGGTCAAGCCCGGCCAGACCGACACCCTCGACATCGCCGTCCCGGACGCGGGCTGCTTCGCGCAGATCGACCTGTACCGGGGTGCGGTGAAGTTCGACGGCAAGCTCGACGCGGGCGACGGCTTCGAGCACGGTGACCTGCCCAAGGGCCCGGACCGCCCGGTCATCAAGGACAAGCTGATCGCGGCCTGGAACGGCGGCACGAAGGACTGCACGACGGAGCCGCCGGCCACCGAGGAGCCGCCGACCACTCCGCCTGCCGAGCCGTCGGAGCCCGCGACCGACGAGCCGTCGACCCCGGCCGAGGAGACGACGCCGCCGGCCTCCGAGACCCCGTCCACCGAGACCCCGACCCCGGAGCCCTCGGAGTCGACGTCCGCCCCGGCCCCGTCCCCGAACGGCGGCGGCGACCTCGCCCAGACCGGCGGCAGCAGCGCGACCGGCCCGATCGCGATCGGCGCCGTGGTGCTGGTGGCGGGCGGCGCGGCGTTCGTCGTGGCGTCGAAGCGGCGGCGCGCGGCGCGTTCCTGATCGACGGCACGTCCGATCGACGGCACGTCCCGATCGACGGCACGTGAAGGGGCCCGGGGTGATTCCCCGGGCCCCTTTCCGTTCCGCACGGTCGCACCTCAGCCGGTCGGGGCCTCGCGGCGCGAATACGCCCAGTAGCCTGCCGCCGTCAGCGCCGCCGTGTAGAGCAGGAAGACCAGCAGGGCCACCGGGGTCGACACATCCGACCCGACCATGGCCTCCGCGAACGATCGCTCGTCGCCGGCAAATGCCGACAGGTCGGTGAGCATCGCCCGGCCGACCGTGAAGGGCAGCCAGTCGCCCACACCGTCCAGCCCGGGGACGTACCCCAGCAGCAGACCGGCCAGCCGTTCACCCAGCACGGGCCACAGGCACAGCGCCACCACCGCCATGGTCCTGTTCCGCATCAGCGCCACCAGCGCCATGCACAGCAGCGCCCAGCAGCCCATCCACAGCACGAACCGCAGCACGGGCACCACAACCGCACTCCACGCCGGCTGCGGCGCACCCGACACGGCGAGGACGGCCGCTGCCGACACCCCGCCCACCAGCGCACTCGTCGCCGCCACACCGGCGCCCACCAGGAACCCGACCACGCTCTTCGCCAGATACGCCGTCCGGCGGCCGTTGACGGCGAGCCACGTCGTGCGCGCCGCGCCCCGCACCAGGTCGGTGGAGACCGGACCCGTGCCGAGGACCAGCACGAAGAAGCACAGCATGGGGATCTGGGTGGTCATCGGCGCCCACGCCAGCACGTCGCCCATCGACGCGGCGCCGATCGGATGCGTCCTGTCCAGGTCGATCAGGAGGCCCGGGCCGGTGAGCAGGCTCAGCGCGGCCACCACGGAGAGGAGCACCCAGGTGGACCGCAGCGCGGTGAGATGGCGCCACTCGTACCGGCACGCGTTGCGCAGCGCCTCGCCGGCCGGGACCGTCCGTGGGGTGGAAGCAGGGGAAGTGGCGGAAGTAGGGGAAGCAGGGGAAATAGGGGACAGCGGCCCATCGGCAGTGGGCGGGGTGTGTGTCAGGTGTGCGGTCACGAGATCCTGAACTCCTCTTCCGCGATGGACAGGTAGAAGTCCTCCAGCGACGGCGCGTCCTCCGACAGCCAGTGCAGGGCCACGCCACCGTCGGCCGCGAGGGCGGCGACCCGGATCCGGTCCAGCCCGGTGATGTGCGCGCTCGGCCCGCCCGTCGGCTGCAGCCGCCCGCCCTTCTCCTCCACCAGGCGCGTGAGCTCCGGCAGATCCGGCGTCTGCACGGTCACCACGTTCCGGCTGCCCGCCCGGGACAGCAGCTCCGCGATCGGCGAGGCGGCCACGACGCGGCCGCGCGACAACACGACCACACGGTCCGCGAGTTGCTCCATCTCGCCCAGCAGGTGGCTGGAGACCATGACGGCCCTGCCCTGCGCGGCCTGGTCCCGCAGGAACTCCCGCAGCCAGCGGATCGCGTGCGGATCGAGGCCGTTCGCGGGCTCGTCGAGAATGAGCACCGGCGGATCGCCGAGCAGCGCCTGCGCGATACCCACGCGCTGGGCCATTCCCAGGGAAAGCTGGGACAGTTTCAGCTGGGCGGCCTGGGTGAGGCCCACCAGTTCCAGCATGTCGTCGACGCGCCGGTCCGACGCGCCGCACCCGGCGACCACCATCCGCAGATGCGACCGCACCCGGTGCGCCGGATGGCCGGCGATGCCACCGAGGACCGCACCCACGACCTTGCCCGGAGAGCCCCAGGCATGCAGCGGGCGGCCGAGGAAGTGCGTGGTGCCCTCGCCGTGGGCGAGGCCCAGCATGAGGCGGATGGTGGTGGTCTTGCCCGCGCCGTTGGCGCCGACGAAGCCAGTGACCTCGCCGGCGCGCAGCGTCAGCGACACATCGTCGAGGACCGTTCTGCTGCCGAACGAGCGTCTCAGGTCCCGTGCTTCGGCAAGTACTTCGCCTTTCGGCACAGCGTGTTCCTCCGTGCGCGGATCTGACATACGAAGCGGATCTGACATACGAACCTGTCACTGACGGAACGTCAGGACCAGGGGAAGCCTTTGTTGATGGCGAAGAGCACGGTGAACAGCACCATTGCTCCCATCGGAACGATCACGAACGAGTCGGGCCGTTCACGCCGGGCCGCGCCCCAGACGAGGGCGACAAGCGGCCCGATGAGCCCGGCGGCCATCAGAGCCCAGCCGGCGTCCTTGTTCCCGACGACGTGGAACGCGATGAACGCCGCCGTGATGAAGCAGAACGGCGAGGCCCACAGGTTCTTGAGCGTGGTGGACATTTCGGTGGTGGAGGCCATGGGTTGTTCCTCGCTATTTCCTCGCTATGGGACGGGGTGCCCGGGCGTCGGCCTTTTCCGGCCGCCGCCCGGACGCCACCTCAATTACTGGAGCAGGGCCTAGAACAGGCTGTTGATGTAGCTCCACAGCGCGTACTGCACTTCACCGCCGGCGGCGACCCAGGCGATCCGGACCGGGTGGTACCAGGGCAGGCCGTTCATGTAGCCACGGAACTTGCCCCAGCCCGACTTGGCGGCCTTGACCGCGTCGTCCCAGAGCTTGCCGCCGTGCCGCTTCATCAGGTTGTACAGAGCCTTGACGGCGCTGCTGGCCGCACCTCGGGTCTGGGCCTTCGTCGCCTTGCCGTCGGCCACGGCACGCACCGACTGCGCGTCCCGCGTGCTCAGTTCGGCCTTGACGGCCGGGCCGGCGAGAAACGTACGGGCCTGAGCCGCGGACAGGCTCACCTCGGCGGTGGACGCCGTACGGGCGTGAGTGGCCTCCGAAGCCTGCGCCAGAGCGGCACCGGCGCCGAGCGTCACCGCGGCCATAGCGGAAACAGCCGCCATACGCAATGTATTGCGGGTCATGTAGAATCTCCCTTGCGTTCAATCGCAAGGGGAGGAAGCCCGTGCGGGCGACCTGAACAGGCGTGGAAACCGAAAAGGGTCCCCCCGGACTTCTTCCCCCGATTACTTCTCTGCGGACACACCGCAAAAAGCCCCCAAGGGCGACCGAAAAGCCCAAACGGCCAAACAGCCAAACCCACGGGTGCTGGATTACGGGTCCTTGCGTCTCAACGCCGCTGGTCAGGGCGGGTGTTCGACGCGGGGAGAACGTAACACAGCTTTAAGCCACTTGGCCAGAAACCGAGTTTGCGCGCACGGGGCACGTAAAGGCCTCCCGCTTCGGTTGCCAATTCAATTCAATTGGCAACCTTTTAATCGAGAACCGTCTCCAGGTACAGCTTCACGAAACGCTCCACGTCCACGTCCAAAGCCACGTCCACCAACGCCTGTTCGCGCGCACCGGCGTGGATCTCGGACTCACCGTGCCGGGGGCGGCGGTCGACGATCGTCTGGCCGCGCGTCGGCCCCGGGGCGAGGGAGACCTCCACGGGGAGGAGGCGGGTGGTGATGCCCGCCGGGTCGACGACCGCGCAGACCGCGCCCGCGTCGCCGATGCCGCCGGCCTCGGAGTCGGCGCCGACGTCCGGCGTGGCCGGGCGGTGCGACAGCAGCTCGCCGGCGAGGCGGGCACCGGGTTCCGCGCTCGCGCGCAGGCGCCGTACGTCCGCGCCGGGGACGACGACCCGCTGGAAGACGTCCAGGCCGTACATGGTGATCGGCACCCCGGCGGTGAGCAGGATCGCCGCCGCCTCCGGGTCGTGCCACACGTTGAACTCCGCGACCGGCGTGGCGTTTCCGCAGGCCACCGCGCCGCCCATGAAGACGATCCGCTCGATGTTGCGGGTCACCTCCGGGTGGGTGCGCAGCAGCAGGGCGATGTTGGTGAGGGGCGCGGTGGGGATCAGCGTCACGGGCCTCGGCGAGGCGAGGATCTCGCGGCGCAGCAGCGTCACCGCGTCCACGTCGGCCGGGGTGCGCGTCGGTGCGGGCAGGCCGATGTCGCCCATGCCGTCCTCGCCGTGCACGTGCCGGGCCGAGCGCGCGGGCTCGATCAGCGGGAGCGCGGCGCCCCGGGCGACCGGGATGTCGGGGGCGCCGGCCTGCTCCAGCACGGTCAGGGTGTTGCGTACGACGCCGTCCACGTCCGTGTTCCCGGCCACGCAGGTCACCGCGCGCACGTCCAGCCCCGGGTGGCGTACGGCGAACAGCAGCGCCAGGGCGTCGTCGACGCCGGTGTCGCAGTCGATGATCACCGGGATGGGCTGACCGTCGTTCGTCACGGCGAGGCTCCTTGTGGGGGAGGGGGGAGTCCCGGGGGGGGGACTCCGGGTGGGCTCCTACTAGAGCGACCCTACGCAGGCCGTCCGGTGACGGGACTCCCGTCCCACAGTTCGGAGCCGCGTGCCGCGACGCGGGCGGCGATCCGGGCGACCAGCTCCGCGCCGGGTACGGCCCCCGGCCGACGCCCGTCCCGCAGTCGTACGGCCACGAGGTCGCCGTCCGCCGCCGCCTCCCGCTCCCCGATGACCGCCTGGTACGGCACGAGGCGGGCCGCGCGGACGCGGGCGCCCAGGGTGCCGTGTTCGGGGCCGGCGAGTTCGGCGCGCAGGCCCTGGTCGAGGGCCCGGCGCAGCAGCTTCTCCGCCGACGCGACCTGAGCCTCCGACACGGGGAGGATCAGCAGCTGCACGGGGGCCAGCCAGGGCGGGAAGGCGCCGCCGTGCTGCTCGATGAGGTGGGCGACGGCTCGCTCCACGCTGCCGATGATGCTGCGGTGGACCATGACCGGGCGGTGCTTGGCGCCGTCGGGGCCGATGTAGTGCAGGTCGAAGCGTTCGGGCTGGTGGAAGTCGATCTGGACGGTGGAGAGGGTGGCCTCGCGGCCGGACGGGTCGGCGATCTGGACGTCGATCTTGGGGCCGTAGAAGGCCGCTTCGCCTTCGGCTGCTTCGTAGGGGATGCCGGAGCCGTCGAGGACCTCGCGGAGGAGGGCGGTGGCTCGCTGCCAGAGTGCCGGGTCGGCGACGTACTTGCCGCCGCCGTCCTCGCTCGGGAGGGAGAGGCGGTGGCGGGCTGCGTGGATGCCGAGGTCCGCGTAGGCGCGGGCGATGAGCTGGAGGGCGGCGCGGGCCTCCTCCACGGCCTGGTCGAGGGTGCAGAAGATGTGGGCGTCGTTGAGGTGGATGGCTCGGACGCGGGTGAGACCGCCGAGGACGCCGGACAGCTCGGAGCGGTACATGCCGCCCAACTCGGCCATGCGGAAGGGGAGTTCGCGGTAGCTGTGGGAGCGGGAGCGGTAGATCAGGGCGTGGTGGGGGCAGAGGCTGGGGCGCAGGACGAGTTGGTCGGCGCCGGCACCCATGTCCATCGGCGGGAACATGTCGTCGCTGTAGTGGGACCAGTGGCCGGAGAGCTCGTACAGCTCGCGTTTGCCGAGCACCGGTGAGTACACGTGCCGGTAGCCGGCCTCGCGTTCGGCCTCACGGATGTACTCCTCCAGCACGTGGCGGACGACGGCCCCGTCGGGCAGCCAGTACGGCAGGCCCGCGCCCATCAGGGGGTCGGTGTCGAAGAGGTCGAGTTCGCGGCCGAGGCGGCGGTGATCGTGCATGGCTGCTCCTCCGGGTGAACGGACGAGCACCACGACAAAGCCCCGGGGTGCTCGCCCCGGGGCTTGGGTATTCGCTCAGCTGTCAGCGCGCCGGGACGGGGTCCGGCGTCGTCGTGAGAGACGGATTGGCGCGCTTCATGGGGGCGACGGTAACAGCGGGCGGGTGGGTGCGCGATTGATTTCACAACCTGGCGGCGCTGATGACGGACGGGATGTTCTCGCGGCTGGTGGGGCTGGCGCAGCGCATGATTGTCAGTCAGTCCCGTTACGTTGACCGGCATGACTGACGTCGGCTTCTGGACCGTCCCGCCCGACCGTATGGTGCGCGGCTCCATGGGCCACTGCAACCTCACCGTCCTGCTCCCGCCGTTCGACGTGGACGCTCGCGCGTTTCCCGCCAACGACCCTGTCCGGGCCGCGGAATTCGCCGCGTCGTTCGGGACCGTCGATGCGGTCCTGGAGGAGATCGGGCCCCGTTCCGTCCTCGACGTGCCGTACCCGGACACGCGGGCCGACCTGGACATCGTCCAGGCCGCCGGATGGGGGCACGTCCTCGGGATCAGTGACCCCGCGCTGGCCGACGACGGCAACGACACCCCCCTCCTGACGGAGGCCCGCACGTTGCGTGAGCGCTACCCAGACGCTCGGATCGTCGGCGTCCATTTCCACGGCGGGGCGTCCCACACCGAGGACGTCGTCTGGCTGCCCGACGGGGCCATGTTCCACGCCGCCGGCTGGCCCGGGGACGAGCCGTTCGAGGTGACCGGCGACCCGTTCGCCATCGCCTCCGCCCTCGGCATCTCCACGGAGGCGTTGCACGACCTCGGTCTGGACGAGGAGGACCCGGCCGACGTCGAATGGGCCGACTTCGCCGCACTGGCCCTGGGCAAGGCCGACCCTTGGGGGTGGGGGCAGATACAGACCACGGCCTTCCGCGTGCGGCACACCGAGTTCGCCACGTCCACGATGGAGGATCAGTACTTCACGGGCGGCTGACGCAAAGTCGCCCGGCGGATCACGTCGCCGCCGCTCAGGGGGTGGCGAGGGCGTGCTTGCCCTGAAGGTCCTCGGAATCATACGTTCCGGGCTTACCGGACAGCTTGAGCGTGAAGGCGGAGTAGAACGTCCTGCCCTTCACGGTCTTGGGGTCGGAGAGGGTGATGGTCCCCTTCAACGGCTTGTCCAGGCAGGCCGGCAGGCACCAGGTACCGCCGACCTCGCCGGTGCCGTAGGCCTTCTTCGCGCCCCACTGCTTCCACTTCACGTTGTTGATGTGGGTGAACTCGGACAGCACGAGGTTGGCGGGGCGGCGCTCGGGGTGGCCGGTGTCGGCGTACTCCTCGCCGTACAGGTTGAGGACGTAGGGGGCCGCGACGGTGCGGCCGGGCTTTCCGTCGGCGCTCGACGTGTCCGCCGCCTGCGTGGTGACGAACGCCCCGAGCAGGGCGGCGGAGATGCCGGCCGCCAGGGCGGCCTTCTTGCGGGAGAGCTTGGGGGTCTGGGTGGACGCGGTGCGGTTCATGGCTGCTGGCTCCGGGCTTCGTTGGTACCGATGTGTTGTTCATCGGCCGGTGCTCAGAAGCCATGAGGGGTACGTCGTAGACGGCGGGTGGCGCCGCATGGCGCACCGTGGCGCCACTTGGCGCCAGGTGATGCCATACGGCGCCACCTCGCGCCACCCAGAGCCACCCGCCGCCATTCCCCGGGGGTTGCACGTGGCGCCAATGTGGTGCCATGATGGCGTCATGGACCTCACCCCGTATGTCGACACCCTCCGCCGCGAACTCGCGGTGGCCGCCGAAGCCGGTGGCGACGAAGCCCGCGAGCTGGCCGAGAGGCTCACCGCTCCCCTGGAGTCGGCGACCCGGCTGACCATGCTCAACGTGCTGTCCGCCGCGATGGACGAGATCACACGCGAACTCGCCCCCGGCTCGGTCGACGTACGGCTGCGCGGGCTCGACCCCGACTTCGTGGTGACACCACCGCCGCGCGACGGTGGCACCACCGTGGAGCCGGCCGCGCCCGCCGAACCGCTCAGGGCCCCGGCCCCGGCCCCGGCCGAGGGCGACGAGGGCGGCACCGCCCGCGTCAACCTGCGTCTGCCCGCCCATCTCAAGGCGCGCGCCGAGGAGGCCGCGAGCCGCGAGGGCCTGTCGGTCAACGCGTGGCTCGTGCGGGCCGTGTCGGCGGCGGTCGACGGTGGCACGCGAGCGCGGGCGACGGAGCGGGCCCAGACCGTCGGACAGAGCTTCACGGGCTGGGTGCGCTAGCCGCGCCCCGCCCGCATCGATTGACCCGCACCACTTCACCCGCACCACTTCACCCACACCACGTCCCACCTGCGGGGACGACCCAAGGACTCAAGAGGACGGGACAGCCATGCCTTCTTTCGACACTCCCGAAGCGATCTCGGTCACCGCGCGAGTGGAGGCCGGTTCCATCCAGTTCATCGCGGGCGACCGCCTCGACACCCTCGTGGAGGTGCGGCCCCGCGACCCGAAGAGGGACCCGGACGCGCGGGCGGCCGACCAGACCGAGGTCACATACGTGAGCGGCGTACTGACCGTCAGGACCCCCAAAGCCAATCTGTTCGGCCTCGGCCGCACCGGCGCCGTCGACGTGACCGTCGAACTGCCCGCGGGCTCGCACGTCGACATGACCGGCGCCTGGGCCCAGGTGCTCGGAGAGGGCCGGCTCGGCGAGGTCCGTGTGAAGACCTCGGTCGGCGACACCCGCCTCGACACGACCGGCCCGGTGAACCTGACCGCGTCGCACGGCTCGATCACCGTCGACCGGGTCGAGGGCACGGCCGAGATCACCAGCAGCAGCGGCAACGTGCGCGTCGGCACGATCGACGGCCCCGCCGTTTTGAAGAACTCGCACGGCACCACGACCGTCGGCACCGTGACCGGCGAGCTGCGGCTGAGCGGCGCCAACGGCGGCATCGACATCGCGCGGGCCGAGGCGTCGGTCACCGGCACCGCGACCAACGGCTACCTGCGCGTCGCCGAAGTCGCCAGCGGCGAAGTCCAGTTGGAGACCTCCAATGGCGTCATCGAGATCGGCATCCGCGAGGGCACCGCCGCCTGGCTCGACGTCAGCTCCAACCGCGGCCAGGTGCGCAACATGCTCGCCGAGTCCGAGGCGCCGGAGCAGACCGAGGACACCGTCAAGGTCCGTGCGCGGACCAACTGGGGCAACATCGACATCCGCCGCGCCAAGGCCTGACCCCGCGGTCACGGTCCTCAACTCACCCACCCCACCTGCCACTTCACCACCCTTCGATTGGGAGGGCTCCATGCCTTCATCTGTCATGCCCACGTCCAGCCAGGGCGGCGGTCACGCGTCCCCGGCCGCCGTCTCCACCGTCGGTCTGCGTAAGTCGTACGGCGACAAGACCGTCCTCGACGGCATCGATCTGCGCATCCCGGCAGGGTCTGTCTTCGCTCTGCTCGGGCCGAACGGTGCCGGCAAGACCACCGCCGTGAAGATCCTGTCCACGCTGATCTCGGCCGACGGCGGGCAGGCCCAGGTCGCGGGCCACGACGTCGCCACGTCACCGGACGGGGTGCGCGCCGCGATCGGCGTCACCGGGCAGTTCTCCGCCGTCGACGGGCTGATCACCGGCGAGGAGAACATGCTCCTCATGGCGGACCTGCACCACCTGCCCAAGCGGGAGGGGCGGCGGGTCACCGCCGAGTTGTTGGAGCGCTTCGACCTCGTGGAGGCCGCGAAGAAGCCCGCACAGAGCTACTCCGGCGGTATGAAGCGCCGCCTCGACATCGCCATGACGCTGGTGGGCAGCCCGCGGATCATCTTCCTCGACGAGCCGACCACCGGCCTCGACCCGCGCAGCCGCCACAACATGTGGGGGATCATCCGCGAACTCGTCTCCGACGGCGTCACCGTCTTCCTCACCACGCAGTACCTGGAGGAGGCCGACGAACTCGCCGACCGTATCGCCGTGTTGAACGACGGCAGGATCGCCGCCGAGGGAAGCGCCGACGAGCTGAAGCGGCTGGTCCCCGGCGGGCACGTACGGCTCCGCTTCTCGGACCCGTCCGCGTACCGGTCCGCCGCCGCCGCGCTGCGCGAGGTCACCCGGGACGACGAGGCGCTCGCGCTGCAGATCCCCAGCGACGGCAGCCAGCGCGAACTGCGCTCCATCCTCGACTGGCTCGACGCGGCCGGCATCGAGGCGGACGAGCTGACCGTGCACACACCCGACCTCGACGACGTGTTCTTCGCCCTGACCGGCGACACCGACCGAACCGACAAGAAGGGTGTGGCTGTCCGATGAGCTCCCTGTCCCTCACCGTGCGCGACTCGTCCACGATGCTGCGGCGCAACCTGCTGCATGTGCGCCGCTACCCGTCCCTCACCCTCAACCTGCTGCTCACGCCGGTCATCCTGCTGCTGCTCTTCGTCTACATCTTCGGCGATGTGATGAGCGCCGGCATCGGGGGCGCCGGGGCGGACCGGTCCGAGTACCTCGCGTATCTCTTCCCCGGCATCCTGATGCTGACCATCGGCGGCACCACCATCGGCAGCGCGGTGTCCGTCGCGATGGACATGACCGAGGGCATCATCGCCCGCTTCCGCACGATGGCGATCCACCGCGGGTCGGTGCTCATCGGACACGTCGTCGGCAGCGTGCTGCAGTGCGTGATGAGCGTGGTCCTCGTCGGGGCCGTCGCCGTGGCCATCGGGTTCCGGGCCAAGGACGCCACCGCCCTGGAGTGGCTCCTCGCCGTCGGGCTGCTGGCCCTCGTCTCCCTTGCGCTCACCTGGATCGCGGTCGGGATGGGCCTGTCCAGCCCGAACGCCGAGGCGGCCGGCAACAACGCGATGCCGCTGATGATCCTGCCGTTCCTCTCCAGCGCCTTCGTCCCGGTCGACGCGATGCCGGGCTGGTTCCGGCCGATCGCCGAGTACCAGCCGTTCACCCCGGCCATCGAGACCCTGCGCGGACTGCTGCTGGGCAGCGAGATCGGCCACAACGGATGGCTCGCCGTGGCCTGGTGCCTGGCACTGGCCGCGCTCGGCTACTTCTGGTCCAGGTCACTGTTCGACCGGGACCCGAAGTAGCGGGAACCGGGACCCGAAGGAACACGAGCAGACCCCCGCTGCCGCGTCGGCGCCGTCACCCGGACGGCCCGGCGCGCTGGTGGTCGTACTCCTGTGATGGTGCCTTAAGAACACGCACCCGATCTTGAGCGCACCCTCGACGCCCGCACAGGAGGCTCGCGATGCCCCGTCCCCCGGCCCGCACCGTCATCGCCTCGGCCCTCTCGGGGGCCGCCCTGCTGTCCGCGTCCGCGTGTTCCCTCGGCCGCCTGGACCAGGCGATCAGGGGCGTCCCCGCCGCGGTCTCCCCAGCGGCCTCCGCCACCGCGTCCCCCACCCCCGCGGCGGCCCCCACCCTCACCGAGGCCCAGGCCAGGGCCGCCCTCATCAGCGAGACCGACCTCGGCGAGCCCTGGGTGCCCACCATGGGGTTCGCCACCTGGCGGGACTCCATGCTGAAGGCGAGCGCCGAGTCGGCCGACTGCGGGCGGCTGCTCGACGTCCTGTACTCGGAGGAACTGTTCGGGCCGGACGCCCGTACGCGTGCGTCGGTCGGGCTGGACGACACCTGGGACGGGGCCCAGATGCGCTACCAGGTCGTGGCCCATCGGCCCGAGGACCTGGACCGGACGTTGGCGTGGCTGGGCAGCATGCCGGAGAAGTGCGGGGAGTTCATCGCGACCGCGGGCAGCGGGACGATGACCGTCGAGGTGAGCGAGGCCGACATGCCGGAGGTCGGGGACGCCCGCGTGGGTCTGCGGATCGTCCTCAGCGCGGTGTCCGAGTCCGACGACGCGCCCACGCTCACGCTGCACCTCGCCGCCGTCCGCGTGGGCGACGACGCGGTCACCCTCACCAACGGCGGCCTCGCCGACGTATCGTCCGACGCGACCTGGGCGGCCATCGAACTGGGCACCCGCCGGCTGGCCGAGGCCAGGAAGCGGGGCAAGGCGGACATCTGAGCTAGCCGCACGGCCGGCCGACGCCCAGCGTCAGCCGATACGCAGCGCCGGCCGACGCCCAGCGCTAGCTGATGCGCTCGACCGCCTCCGAGGCCTCCTCGAAGCCCGCCCCGGTGATCTGCCGGTACAGCTTGATCGCCCGGATCTTCTTGCCCTTGCGCACGAGCGCCACGACCTCGGCCATGCGCGGGTCGTCGGCATTCGGGGAGTTGCCCACTTTTTCCACCATGGTCGACGATCCTAGGCGGGGCCGGCGGGAACTGTCAGACAGTCCCTAGTCCCGGTCGAACCGCAAGCGATGGGCCACCACGTCCCCGGCCACGTCCAGAGCCGTACGGCCGTAGGCGAAGGCGTGGGCGCGCAGGCGGGCCAGGGCCTCGTCCGTGCCCACGCCCAGCTGGGCCATGATCATGCCGGTGGCCTGGTAGACCTGATCGTGGTCGGTGGCGAGGCCGCTCAGCCAGAGTTCGTCGTCCGGGCCGCCCGCGTCCTCCGCGCGCGACAGCGCCATCAGCGCCACGGTCATCATCCCGGCCATCAGCCGCGCCGTCCGCAGTTCGTGGTCGGTGAGGTCACCGGGGGTGTCGCTGTAGAGGTCGAGCGTGCCCACGCACACCGAGTCGTTGCCGAGCGGCATCGAGTACACCGCCCGTACCCCGGCGGCGGTGGCCTGCTGGGCGAAGACCGGCCAGCGCAGTACGTCCCGCCCGGCCGTCAGATCGCGGGCCAGCACCGCCGCGCCGCTCGCCGCCGCGGACTGGCAGGGACCGTCGCCCAAAGTGGCCTGGATCTCGGTCACATACGCCGCCTGCGCGTTGCTCGCCCCCAGCTGGACCGGCATGCCGTCGGTGTGCAGCGACACGCTCGCGCCGGTCACGGGCAGCAGTCGTACGGCCACATCGCACAGCCGCGCCGGGATATCACCGGGCCCCACGTCGTATACGCCCCCGGCGATCGCGTCCGCGGCACCGGCACAGTCCCGGCCCCGCTCACCTCGATGCTCGTCTCTGGGCCGCACGGCAGCCTCCTCGTTCCGAGCGCGGCCTGCTTGGTCCAACCTGGTCCAAGGCGCCTCGACGGCCACCTCACCGCCCGCCCCGGACGACGCCCGACTACCCGAGGCCCGCCCCGCGAAACCCGTCGGCCGCCCCGGCGACCGCCCGTTCCCGCGCCCTTAACGCCTCTCATACGGGTTCGACGGCTGGGCGATCCGCCGCACCGACGCGGCGTCCAGAACCGGCGGCCAGGCCGCGTCCGTGCCGAGCTTGCCCTTGGGGTGCCAGGTGCCGGTGACGGTGACCCAGGCGTCGACGGGCGGGGCGTCCGCGCCCCGGATCTCGACCTTGCTGGTGGTGGCGTCGGCGGCGCAGCAGGCGACGAGGAGACGGGTGACGTACCAGGTGCCGTCGCCGTCGTCGTCGCGGGTGACGAAGCCGGTCAGCCGGACCGTGCGGCCCGCCAGCGACCGTCCGCTGTCGTAGATCGCCCGGGAGCTGAATTCGGCGAGCGTCAGATCCACCGGGTTCCCGGACGACAGCGCGGGGAAGGCCCCGACCCCTTGCGCCGCCTGCTGCGCGGCCTCGCGTTCGGCGCTGTAGGAGCCGAGGGCGGGCGGCGGGAAGAGCAGGAGCGCGAGGGCGGGGAGGGTGAGGAGCCAGGCGATGCGGGGGCTGTGGCCGTGGTCGTGACCGTGGCTCGCCCCCTCCTCGTCGTGGTCGTGCGCGGGGGCGTGGTCCTCGCCGTCGTACTCCTGCCGTTCGTCCTCCGGCCGCTCCCGCCGCCGTACGACCGCCGCCACCAGCCCCAGCCCGACCAGCACGCAACCGGACACCACCAGATACGGCCGCAGCGCCTGCTGCACATAGCGCAGGTACAGCTCGCCGAAGAGGGAGATGCGCAGGATCGCCGCGCCCGTCAGGAGCAGCAGCACCGCCGGACCGTAGCGCCTCACAGCAGCCACCACCCGACCAGCGCGCTGCTCAGCACGGCCACCACCCAGGTGACGGCGGAGAACCGGACGGCGAAGGACCGTCCGAAGGTCCCCGCCTGCAGGGCGATCAGCTTCAGGTCGACCATCGGGCCGACCACCATGAACGCCAGCCGCGCGGTCGGCGAGAACCCGCTCAGTGAGGCGGCGACGAACGCGTCCGCCTCGCTGCACACGCACAGGACGACCGCCAGCAGCGCCAGGAGCAGCACCGACAGCCAGGGCGAGCCGGTGAAGAGGTCCAGGACCGTGCGGGGTACGGCGATGTTGAAGGTCGCCGCGGCCGCCGCGCCGAGCACGAGGAAGCCGCCCGCGTGCAGGAAGTCGTGCTGGAGCCCGGCGGTGAAGGCGCGCAGGCCGGAGGCGGAGTGGCCGGTGGGCCGTTTCGGCAGCCGCAGCCACTCCTCGCGGCCGAACCGTGCCCACAGCCAGCCCATCACGACGGCCGTGGCGAGCGAGGCGACGAGCCGGCCGAGGACCATCTGCGGCTGCCCGGGGAAGGCGACGGACGTGGCGACGAGGACGACCGGGTTGATGGCGGGGGCGGAGAGGAGGAAGGCGAGGGCGGCGGCCGGGGCGACCCCGCGTCGCATCAGGCTCCCGGCGACGGGCACGGAGGCGCACTCGCAGCCGGGCAGGATGACACCGGCCGCGCCGGCGACGGGTACGGCGAGGGCCTGGTTACGGGGGAGCAGGCGGCTGAAGACCTTCTCCGGTACGAAGGCGCCGATCGCCGCCGAGACGACCGTGCCGAGCAGCAGGAAGGGCACGCCCTGCACCGCGATCGCCGTGAAGACGGTCCACCAGGCGGCGACGGGCGGGGTGTAGAGGTCGAGCGCGAGCATCGGGCCGAGCACCGAGGCGACCGTGGCGATGGCGACGAGCGCGGCGCCACCGAGCACGGCGTACACGAGCGCGCGTACGACGACTCGCAGCCCGTCGGCCACGGTCCGCTGGTTCTCCACGCGCCTGTCCCCACCTGTCCGGATGTCCCGGGACCTGTCCGGATGTCCCGGGGAAGGCTAACCGGTGGGACCTGTGCGCAGCCTTGGGTTCCTCGGAGAGGGAGCTGTGCTTACCGAGGCTTGCAAAAGGTTCACAGAGGTGGCTGTGCGGGTGCGGGGCCGAGGGTGGTGGTGCCGGGGGCCGTGCGGTGGCCCAGGCCCGTCCGGTACGCGTCCAGGGCCGCCTCCACCCGGCCGGTGCGGCGGAGCAGGTCGCCGAGCAGGCGGCACAGGTCGGCGAGGTCGCCGGCCGCGCCCGCGCGTTCCAACAGGCTCAGGGCGCGGACGTAGTGCTCCTCGGCGGTCTCGGTGTCCTGGGCGTCCTCGGCGATGATGCCGAGGAGGCGGTGGGCGGCGGCGGAGTGCAGGGCGCCGCGTTCGGGGCTGAGGTCGCTGAGCACCTCGTGGAGGAGGGCGGCGGCCTCGTCGGACTTGCCGCGCCGGTGCAGTACGTCGGCGAGTTCGACGGCGACCTGGCTGGTGTAGAGGGCGGCGCGCTGGGCGGTGAGCATGGTGCGGGCCTCGCGCAGTTCGGCCTCGGCGCGCTCCAGTTCGCCGTTCTGGGCGTGCACGTAGCCGCGCATCCAGTGGCAGTTGGCGAGTTCGGTACGGATCTGGAGCTGGCGGTACAGCTCGGCGGCCTTGGCGAGGGAGGCGTCGGCCTCGGCGACCCGGCCCTCGGCGAGGAGGGTGCGGGCGACGGAGCGGTGCATCCGGGCGACCAGGGCGGGGTCGGCCGCCTTCGGGGCGAGGGCGAGGGCGTACTCGGCGGCCTGGGCGGCGCGGGCGTGGGCGCCCATGTCCATATAGGGGCCGATGACGCTGGCGTAGAGCAGCAGGAGGGCGTCGGGGTCGTGCAGTCCGCCGCGGTTCAGCTCGTCGAGGGTGGATTCGAGGAGGTAGACGGCGTAGCGGAGTTCTCCGGCGAGGTAGTGGGATACGGCACGTCCGCGCAGCGCCGGGACGCGGGCGGGGAGTGGGGCGTCGGCCTCGGCGAGCAGCTGCTCGGCGCGCTCGAAGTGGCGCCGGGCGGAGGTGAGTTCACCGGCGTCGATCGCGCACTCGCCGAGTCCGAGCAGCGCGACTGCCCGCTCCTCGACGAACCCGTGCGCCTCGGCCTCCGCGAGCAGTGCGGCGTACCGCTCGGCCGCCGTCTCGGCGTCGCCGGTGGCGAGGGCGCGCTGGGCCTCGGTCAGCCTCAGGCGCAGGTCGGTGACGAGGTGCGCGGGGCGTCCGGTGGCGAGTTCCTCGAAGGCGACCCCGAGCCGCTCGGCGATGTGCCGGAGCGCGTCGTCGGAGGCGCGCACGCGGCCGGCCTCCAGGGTGGAGATGTACGCGGGGGTGTACGCCGGCTCCGCCAACTGCCGCTGTGTCAGGCCTCGATCGGCCCGCAGCTGCTGCACTCTGCGCCCGATGGTCCCCGGGTCATCACGGTCCGACATTTCTGGACTCCCCCAACTCGCCCTGTGCCCCTTGCCGTTCGCGCCCGACAGCCTCTAGGTTAAACGGCGGATTAAACGCGATTAACCCAGGGCTGTTGCGAGGTCGCCGTGCAGCAACGCACCAGCACCACAGAGCGCTACACCCGATGCGTCGCCGCTGCGGTGGTCGCCGTGGTGACGTTGATTCTGGCGGCGAACGCGGGGCCGGCGCGGGCGGCGGTCCTTCACGCCCAAGGCACGGAGCGGGCTCAGAACTCGGCGGTGTCCAGCTCGAAACCGAGCGGGGCGGGGAGCGGGACGGCGAGGCCGATCTTGTACTTGGGGTTCTGGGTGTAGTCGTCGCCGGACGGCTCGGAGTAGACGGTGACCTCGCCCTCCTCCCGGTCGATGAGGAGGTAGACGGGGATTCCGGCACGGGCGTAGCCGTGGATCTTCTTGTCGCGGTCGCGGTCGGCGGTACTGGTGGAGGTGACCTCAGCCACCAGGACGACGCCTGTCGGCTCGTGCCACTCCTCCTGGTCGTCGAAACTGCCCTTGGGGGCGATGGCCAGGTCGGGGATGACGTGACCGGTATCGGAGGCGCCGGGGACGTGCAGGCCGATGCCCGTGTAGCGGCCCACACCCTTGTCGTGGTCCCGGACCTGACCGCTCAGCTCCGACACAACCTCTTCGTGCTCCCCGTTGGCCGGTGGCGTCACGTAGATCTCTCCTTCGATCAGCTCCACGCGCCAGCCCCGGGGGGCTGCCGCACCGATGCGCTCGAAGGCCGCCTCTACGCTCGTGTCCGAGTTGTCGGGCACGTCGCTGTCCACGTCGCTGTCGCCGTCAGGGTCGTCGTAAGGCCCATGAATGGCCTCACCCTGATACCCCGGCATGATGATCGGCTCCGCCCCCGCCATGACAGACCTCCTCCGCTCGACGCGACCCTCCCAGGGTAGACGCGGAGCCTGCACAGCGAATGCGGAGCCGTTCACTCGAACGAGCGTGCTGTTACGTTTCCCCTAAATCAGCACTTCCACGTGGCCCAGTACCACTTGCCCTTCAACGTGCCGTCCGAATGCGTCACGGGCGTGTTGATCTGGACTCCCGTCGATCCCTGGCCCGGGTAGTACCAGAAGTAGTGGCCCTGCTTGCGCTTGCCGTAGTGGACCTCGATCCAGCCCTGGGAGTGACGCTCGTACGGTGCGAACCAGTATCCGCCCGCCATGCCGGGCGGGATGGTGCCCTTGAGCGTGGTGCCGGCGCTGACCGTCCTGCCCACCTCCCACTTCTCGGTCTGCGACACGCTGGCGGACATGCCCGCTTCCAGCTTGTCCGAGAAGCCGGCGTTGACCCCCACCGTCGTCTCCTGCTGGAAGGAGTACGACGTGCTGCGGTCGATCCGCCAGGTGAGGTCGAAGCCCTGGTCCCTGCTGCCCGCGCAGTTGTACACGGGGTTGCCGACCTCGCGCCGCTTGCCGAGCTCGGTCCACGCGTTGACCTCGTGGTACTGGCACGAGTCGGCGTTGTCGTTGTTGCAGTCCCAGATCACGTCGGGCTTGTCGTCGCCCCAGCCGGGGCTGGTGTTGGCGCTGGCCGTCCCCGTGGAGAGGGGGATCATCGCCAGGGCCAGGGCCGGTGTCAGGACGGCCAGTCGGCGGCGGCCGGTCTTCCGGATTTTCATGGGGGGTTCTCCCGTCGGATTGCCTTGCCCGTTGGTCGGTCGCGCCACTGCCCCGGCCGAGGGGGGATTCGGACCGGGGCAGCGACAGGTCGATCGTCACGGGCCGGGAGTTGATCGGCCAGCCTCTTCAGCACGTCAATCAATCGCCCCTGACCAGGCGGATCAATGCCGGACGGGTCAGTCCCCGCACACCTTGCGGTACGGAACGTCGCGGACGTATCTCTGCCACTGCGCCCGCGTCAGCCCGTTGCCTCCCGTCCGGGCGCACACCGTCCCGACCGCCTTCGACGGGTCGATCGTGTAGCGCTGGAGGGGCACGTGCGCGCTTCCCGCGTACACCGTGCCGCTGTCCGCGCCGAACGCCACCGTGTCGATCGGCTCACCCGGTGTCGTGAGGGGGCGGCCGAGCGGTTGCTGGGTGGCGACGTCCCACAGTTGCAGGCTCCCCGCCTCGCCGCCCACCGCCAGCGTGCTGCCGTCAGGGCTGAGGGCGAGGGCGATGACGGCCTCGGAGGTGTCGCCTTCGATCGGGCCGATCGAGTCGATCACAGCGGCCGGGCCCTCCGGGAGCGTGGGGAAGACGTTCGGCAGAGCCCCCTCCCGCTCCCGGACCGTTCCGTCCCACAGCGTCACCCGGCCCGTCTGGTCCCCCGCCGCGAGCCGCGAACCGTCCGGAGCGAAGGCGAGGGCGCCGATCTCGCCGCCCTGGACCAGGTCGCGTCCGGTGGCCCTGCCGCCCGGCAGGCTCGCAGTGCGGTTGTCGCCGACCAGGAGCCCGCCGTCGGGACGGACGGCCAGGTGGTGGCTGGACAGGCCCGTGAGGACCGCCGTCCGGCGGTGGCCCTCGATGTCCCAGGTCTCGTTGCTGAGCTCGCCGACCGCCGTTGTGCGGGTGAGGTGGAGCGTGCGGGCGTCCGGGCCCAGAGCGATCGCGATGACCGCCCCGGCCGACGTCTTCGTCGCCAGATCCAGCGTCGTGCGGGCCCGGCCCTCGGTGACGTCCCAGATCGCCAGGCGCTGCGGGGACGCCTCGTAGCCGGTCGCGGAGACGGCGTACGCGAGCGTCTTGCCGTCGGGGGCGAAGGCCAGCAGAGGCAAGGTGTTCTCCGGGAGTACCTGCCGGGAGGCGTCGCGCGATACGGGGGGCGGCGTGGGCGGCAGTGTCTTGAGCAGTCTTCCGTCGCCGGTGTCGCGCAGCTCGAAGCGGTAGGTGTCGCCGGTGCGTCGCGCGGTGGCGAAGGTACGGCCGTCCGGGCCGATCAGCACCTTGTCCAGCGGCTGGTCCTGCCAGGCGGACGTCACGGCCGTCGCGACGGCCAGGGAGTGGACGGTGCCGCCCTCCAGATAGCGCAGCACCGGGCGTGCGGGGTCCCACTCCAGACCGTCGTACAGGAGCTGGTTGTTGAGGGAGTGGCGGAACACGGGGGCGTCGAAGCCCAGCCGCCACACCCTGATCTCCTCCCCGTCGGCGGTCGCCAGGAACTTCCCGTCCTTGCTGAAGGCGGCGTACTTCACTCCGGTGTCGGCGAGGTCGGCCAGCTGCTCCCCCGACCGGACGTCCCAGACCCGCACCCCGCTCGCGCTCACCGCGGCGAGCTTCCCCCAGCCTTCGGCCGGGGGGACCCCCATCTCGCTTCGCTCGCCGCCGCCGAGCACCAGCTGCACGCGCTCCTGGCCGCAGATGTCGCCCACGCGTTCCCAGCGCCCGGGCACGGTGCGCCCGGCCGTCAGGTCCCGTACCTGCACCGGGCCGACCGAGGTGGGGCAGAACGCGAGCAGCCGGCCGTCCGCACTCGGTGCCGGCGCCAGCGTGGTGTCCGCCTCCGTCTCGAGCAGCGGCTTCCCGTCCGCGGCCGAACGTACCTGCACCCTGTCGTTGTCCGTACTGCTCAGGACGTATGTGCGCTCGGCGAAGTCCCCGGAGGCCGAGCCCGGCAGCGGCTCATCGAACCAGCGTCCGGCGGCCGTGTCCCACAGCCGTACCCCGTCGTCCCCGTGGATTGCCAGCAGCCGCCCGTCCGGACTCGCCCCGACCGCACTGCCGCCCTTCGGCAGCCGCCCCGAGGCGATCCGCCGGTGCCGTACGACGTCCCAGGTCCGCCAGGTGTGTCCCTCGACGCTGAGCAGCGTACGGCCGGAGTCCGTCAGGTAGCGGGAGGGGCCGTCCCCGGGTGCCGGGTCGCTGAAGGTGTCCAGTTCCTGCTGGCCGAGCGAGCCCAGCAGCGCCCGCCGGGTCTCCGGCAGCTCGGCCACGCGCCAGGCGGCGACGCCCAGCAGTTGCGCGGTGCGCGGGTCGGTCGTGCGCTGGGCGTCCGCGACGGCGGCGATACGGCGGGCCTCGTCGTCGGTGCGGCGGCGCTCGTTGTCCCGGCTCTGCGTCCAGGCGGTGAGAGAAGCGACCAGCGCCACCGCGAGGACCGCCGCCAGTACGCCCATCCCGGCCCGCGCCCGGCGCGTGGAGCGGACGGCGGCCAGGCGCTCGGCCTCGAGGGCAGCCAGCGCGGCGCAGAGGAACTCGCGTTCCGGCACGGTCAGGGAGCGGTCGTCCTCGTGGTCGGGGAACAGCTCCGCCACCCGGTCCAGGCGGGTGCCCCGGTACAGGGCGCCGGGGTCGCGCTCGTGCTCCAGCCAGACCCGGGCGGCCTCCGTCAGACGGCGGTGGTGGCGCAGCCGCTCCCGGTCCTCCTCGATCCAGCCGCGCAGCCGCGGCCAGCTGGTGATCAACGCCTCGTGGGCGAGCTGGACGGCGTCCTCGTCGACGGTCAGGAGGCGGGCGCGGGCCAGCCGCTCCACCACCACCGGCACGTCGGGGCACCCCCACACCTCCCGCTCGGCCCGGTTCAGCGGGCGCCGGGTGTCGGGGGTGCCCTGGCCGGGCTCGACCATCCGCAGCAGCAGACACCGGGCGGCCGCCGCCTGGAGTGCGGTCAGCTGCCCGTACGCCTCCTCGGCGCTCGCCGCGATGGCGCCGCGCACCCCGCCGACCGCCTGGTACGCGGCCAGGGTGAGCACCCGGCCCTTGCGCCGACGCCAGGTCTCCAGCAGGGAGTGCGAGAGCATCGGCAGCCCGCCGGGCTCGTCGAGGACCTCCTCCACGATCCGCGCGGTCAGCTCCCGCTCCACCAGGAGCCCGGCCTCCTGCGCCGGCTTGACGACCGCCTCGCGCAGCTCGTCCGCCGTCATGGGACCGACCAGCAGTCCGGCGCCGCACAGCGTGTCCGCCAGGCCACGGTGCTCGCCGCAGCGGGGGTAGAAGTCGGCCCGTACGGCGATGACCACCCGCAGCCGGCTGCCGGGGTCCCTTGCGGTGAGCAGCAGGTCGATGAACCGGGCCCGCTCTGCCCGGTCCCGGCACAGGGTGAAGACCTCCTCGAACTGGTCCACCACCACCCAGCTCTCCGGCTCGTCCGGCGCCGGGGCCAGCAGATGGGCGTACGTGGCGGCGGGCCGATCGCCGGGCGTCAGCACCCGCAGCACCGCCGGGCGACCCCGGTCCGCGATCTCCTCCTGGAGCCGGGGTATCAGTCCGGCCCGCAGCAGGGAGGACTTCCCGCTGCCCGAGGCGCCGAACACCGCGGCGAACCGGTGCCCGCACACCAGCTGGAGCAGGTCCTCCGTCAGGCGGTCCCGGCCGAAGAACAGACCCTGGTCGGAAGGCTCGAACCGGGCGAGGCCCCGGTACGGCGGCGGCCCGGCGTCCTCGTCGTCCTCGCGGACCTCCCCCGCCACCTCCGCCTCGGCGTCCTTCCACCGCGGCTCCCACTCGTCCGGGTCGCCGCCGCAGGCCCGTACATAGCCCTGGACGACGGCGAGCGACGGCAGCCGCTCACCGGCCGCGGCCTGTGACAGCGTTGTCGGCGAGAAGCCCGCCGTCTCGGCCATCGCCCGGTACGAGGGGCTCCCCGCGGTCCTGCGCAGCTCCCGCAACTCGTGCGCGAGCCGCGGCACGGGACCGGCGGTCGGGTCCAGCGGTCTTTCCGGGCGCCCCATGCGCACCTCCCTGTAGTCGGCGGACAGCCGGCGAAATAGCCGACGAAAGCGGCATCGAGCGCGACGAACGTACAAGCCGCCCGGTGACGCCCAGGTTGCCTGCGAGTGACATACAGGCGATGCGACATGTGATGTCAATCAATCCCCTTCCTCCTGCGAGATTGATTGACCTGCCAAAAGGGACGTGGCAATCAACGTTCCGGTTGCGAGCGTCGGTGGGGCAAGGCCGGACTCCGGCACTCCGAACACCTGGAGGACAGCGCATGCCCCACACAGACGAGATGACGGCGGCGCCACGGCAACGCACCCGCAGGGTCACCATCGGCTCGGTCGTCGCCACCCTGGTGCTGTCGATCTTCGCCACCCTGCTCGGGCCGCTCGGCGTGCTGTCGAGCGCGCAGGCCGCCGACGGCCACATCACGTGGAAGATCGGGGACAGCGACCCGAACAGCCCGACGAGCTACGTCCAGGTCGTCAGGGCGATCCGCAACGCGGTCGACAGCGGCAACCAGTCCGCGGTGCCGGGCGCCGGATACCAGGTCATGCACACGGACACGGCCGCGAGGCAGACGTATGTCGACATCGACGTCGAGGACGCGTACAGCGACGCCTACGTACGAGTGCGGATGCGCGCCTCGGACCTGTACCTGATGGGCTGGTGGGCGAACGACGGCCGGTATCACTACGCCGACGAAGGCCAGGCCTCGACCAGCAACAGCGTGAAGGCGCCCTTCAAGGAGAACTACATCGACCTGGAGCAGAAAGCCGGGACCACGCGCTACGACGTGACGTACAACGAGTCGAACCTGAGCAACACGGTGCACTCGCTCCTGAAGGCGGGCGACACGCGGGACCAGGCGCGAGCGTTCCTGATGTTGGCCCAGGCCCTCGCGGAGGGGTCCCGCTTCCGCCCGATCGCCGACTTCTTCCGCCTCGCCTCGGCTCCGAACGTGCAGGAGTCCCGCCTGCCCTCGCAGTACGTGGACATGGAGAACAACTGGGGCACGTTGAGCGAGCGCTTCAACCGGATGATGCGCGACCAGCAGAGCGAGCCGAGCTCGACCGCCCTGTGGATCTGGTCGTTCGTCAAGTCGAAGGGCGAATGGGTCAAGATCTACCTGAACGACCCGAAGACGTTCGCCGCCTACTGCCTGCTGATCGCCCTCGGCAAGTTCAGGGGCTGAGGCGCAGGCCGCGAAGCGGCTGCCGCCGGTAGGACACCCCCCTGTCCTACCGGCGGCGCCCTACGTGGCCCACGAAGGCGACGTACGCCTCCGGCGAGAGTGTGAGGGTGCCGACCTCGGGGTTCTTGGAGTCGCGGACGGCGATGTGGGGGGTGAGGTGGGCGACCTCGACGCATTCGCCGCCCGTGTTTCCGCTGTAACTGGACTTACGCCACTGGGCGTTGGCCAGCTCCGGTGTCTTGCCCATAACGCTCCTCCAGTACGCCCTTGATCAGTTCCGCCGAATCCTCCACGGAGAGGGCGGCTCCCTGCAAGCCAGCGTAACGAAGGGCGGCCTCACGGATGGTGTCCGGGTTGGCCGTCATGTGGCCGGAGATCAGGTCCTCGGTGTAGACGACGTCCGGATCGTCGTCGAAGCGGAGCAGAGTGAATGACCCCGCCAGGCTCACGTGTTCACCCACCCCGAAAGGCAGCACCTGCAGGCGGACCCAGCGCTCGTCCTGGAGGTCCAACAGGTGCTGGAGTTGCTTCCGCATGACCTCCGGGCCACCGATCGGTCGGTGCAGCACCGCCTCGTCCAGCACCACCAACGTCAGGGGCGGATGCTCCCGCCTGAGGATGCGCTGACGTTCCATGCGGGCGGCGACCAGTTCGTCGAGCTTGTCCGGCCGCCCCGTGGCCAGCACGGCACGGGCGTACTCCTCCGTCTGCAGCAGCCCGTACACCAGCTGGCACTGATACGTGGAGATGTACGTCGCCTTCGCTTCCATGTCCGCGAATGGCTGAAACCACGTAGGCAGTTGGCTTCGCAACACCAGCCCGACGAGCCGCGAGAAACACCCGTCCGTCAGCAGCGCCGCATCCGCCCGCTCGGCGAACTCCCTGGTCGGCACCTTGTGGGCGGTCTCGATCTGGCCCACCAGGGAGCCGGTGCAGAAGATGCAGTCGCCCAGCTCCTGCTGGGACATCCCCGCCGACTCCCGGTACCGGCGGAGCTCGGAGCCGAAGTAGTCCAGCGGCGAGGCGGTGGGGTCGAGTTTGCGGATGTTGGGCATACAGCGGTCACCCCCAGGTCAGAACGCGGCGCGGCGTTCATTTCGGTCTGTAGCCGAGCGTAATCACATGACTCCACGCTGATGGCATGAATCGCGTAACTGCCTCTCACGAGGAAGGACTTGGCGCCCGGTACGGCACCGCCTTCACCCTCGGTGAGCACTCCGCCCGGCACCTGCGCCGCATCCTCCGCCTGTACCTCACGGCCTGGGGGATGGACGACCTGTTCGACCGCGCCTCCCTCGCGCTCACCGAGCTGATCGCCAACGTCGTACGCCACTGTCCCGACCGGCGTGCGACGGTGCTCATCCTGCGGCTGCCGCAGGATCGGGGACTGCGCGTCGAGGTCACCGACACGAGCCCGTGCCCGCCGTTGTCCACAGCTGTGGACGAACTCGCCGAGGGCGGGCGCGGAGGGGTGATCGTCGAGGCCGTCACGGATCGGTGGGGATGGGTCCCCTTGGCCGGCCGGCCCGGCAAGACCGTCTGGTTCGAGTGCGACGCCAAGGCCGCCGGGCAACGCGAGGTGAACGGCGAACGGCGCGAGAGGGACGGGCGTTGACGCCGCGAGGAACATCCCCCCGAAACGCCGAGGACGATTGATCGCCCTGATCAGAACATGCCTCCGATCAACGCCCCGGGCTCCAGTCTCGGTCTCGTCCCGCCGGACTCCCGGCAGAACGAACCACCACTGGAGCACCCGCATGTCGCAGACAGCCAAGCCCCGCCGACGGTCCCGCCTCACCAAGGCCGCCCTCGTCCTGGGCAGCGCCGCCGCCCTGACCGTCGGTCTGACGGGCAGCGCCAACGCCGCCGTCCTGAACCCGCTGCCGTGGAACGCGAGCACCTTCCAGAACAAGTACATGCCGTTGTTCGACTACGACGGCGACGGCTGCTTCCCCGCGGCGGCGGTGGACGCGGGCGGACAGCTCAACGGCGGCCTCAACAACAGCGGCTCGATCACCGGCGGCTGCCGGGACGGCCACCTCGGCAGAGCCAACACGTACTCGCAGTCCCGGTGCGCGAACGGCTGGTGCGCCTACGTCTACGCGCTCTACTTCGAGAAGGACCAGACGCTCAACGGCGCCGACGCCTTCGGGCACCGCCACGACTGGGAGTCCGTCGTGGTCTTCCAGAAGCAGGGCGAGGAGCGCCCGCGTTACCTGGCCGCCTCCCGGCACGGCGGCTACAGCACCCACCCGATCAACGAGGTGCCGATGGACGGCAACCGCGTCAAGATCGTCTACCACAAGGACGGTGCGAGCACGCACGCCTTCCGCTTCGCCGGGTGGGGCGAGGACACGGAGGCCTGGGGTCCGGGCAACAAGTGGGACACCCCGGCCCTGGTCACCATGGAGAACATGGACAAGACGCCGCGCGACGCCCTGTGGAACTCCCAGTGGGGCAGGGCCAACTTCCCGCTGACCAACAACCTCGTCAGCAACATCAACAAGGCCCGGCCCGCCGAGGTCCCCGCGTTCTGACGTGTCGCCCGGCACCGAGCCGCCCCCGGTGGGGACACTCCCCCCTGTCCCGCCGGGGGCTCCCCCTTGTTCTCACCCCCTCTTACGGACCGCTGTTCTCACCCCCCTCTTACGGACCGCTTCACCCGGCTGTCAGTGCCATGACCTAGCCTTCGATCACTTACGGCGAGACGCGTGCCCACTTCTGCCGCGTCCGTCCTCACTTCTTTTTCGTTCCGGGGGGTTCGAAAAGCCGTGCACAGACGCACACTCCCGGCCGCGACGGCACTCGCGGTCCTCTTCAGCTCGGTCGCCCTGGTCGCGACCGGCGCCGGGTCGGCGGCCGCCGACTCCAGCACGACCCTGTCCCTGAAGTCGACAGGCGACCTCGTGGTCGACGGGGTCCACCAGCGGGTCTTCATCAGCGACCCGACCGCCGGCCAGGTCGTCGTCACCGACTACACGGGCAAGCTCGTCGGCACCGTCGGCGCCCTGCCCGGCGTCCACGGCCTGGAGCTGTCGCCCGACTCGGGCACCCTGTACGCGGCCGTGGCGGACGCCGACGCGGTCGTCGCCATCGACACGGCCACCGCGACGGAGGCCCACCGCTACCCGACGGGCACGGCCGGCCCCGAGTACGTCGCCCTCACCGGCGGCAAGCTCTGGTTCAGCTACGGCTCCGGCGGCGACGGCAACATCGGCTCGCTCGACATCAGCGGCACCGACCCCGTCGTCACCCTGGGCCAGGACACCGGCCGTACCTTCTACGACGCCCCGATCCTGGACGCCTCCGCGGGCGCGCCGGGCACGCTGGTCGCGGGCGCGCCGGGCCAGAGCCCGGTGGTCCTCGCCGTGTACGACGTCGCCTCGGGCACCGCGAGCCGTACCGCGTACGCCTTCGACCCGGGCAACACGGGCGGCGGCAACCTCGCCGACCTGGCGGTCACGCCGGACGGCAAGGACGTGATCACGGCCAGCGGAGCCCCGTACTACCAGGCGCTCTACAAGCTCTCCGACCTGTCCTCGGACGGCAGTTACGTCACCAACACCTACCCGAACGCGGTGGACATCGCCCCGAACGGCGACGTCGCGGCGGGCACCAGCTCCTGGTACGACCCGGACGTGCACGTCTTCAAGCAGGGCGTCTCGACGCCGGTGAAGCAGTACGACTTCCCCAACACGGGCACCAGCAGCGGCTCGGACACCCTCGCGGCCAGGGGCCTGGCGTGGGCGCCGGACGAGAGCAGACTGTTCGCGATCTCGAAGAACGACAGCGACGCGTACTCACTACGCATCTTCGACGCCCCGACGAAGGCGCCCACGACCCTCACGGCGAGCGCCCCCGCGACGGCGCCCCGGGCCAAGCCGCTGACGGTGACCGGCTCGCTGACCTCGTCGGCGCCCTTCCCGTCCGGCACCACGGTCTCGGTCACCCGCACCGACGACGAGTCCCCGAGCGGCAAGGCCCTCGGCACGGCGACGGTCGCCGCGGACGGCTCGTACTCCTTCACGGACACGCCGCCGGCCGGCGAAAAGGTGACGTACACGGTCACGTACGCGGGCAACGCGGACCACGCACCTGCGACGACCTCTCGCGCGGTGACGGTCACCAAGACAGCGACCACGCTGACCCTGAACAACAACCTCAAGGTGTACGGCTACAACAGCACCGTCGCCTTCACCGCGCACCTCGGCACGACGTACAAGAACCGCACGGTGGAGATCTGGGCGGACCCGTACGGCGCCGACAAGCCGGCCGTGCTGGTGCGCAAGGGGACGGTCGACGCGAACGGCAACCTCACCGCGAGCGTCCGCCTGAGCCGGGACACCAAGGTCAGCGCGAAGTTCACGGGCGACACGCGGTACGCGGCAAGGACGACGACGAACACCGTCTACACCAAGGTGGCGATCTCGACCTCGCTGAGCGGCGCCTACAAGACGGCCACGGCCTGGAACGCGAAGTACGCGTACTTCCACCAGTCCAAGGACCCGGTCCACAACACGACGATGACGATGTACCCGGGCCGCAAGTACCAGTTCCAGATCCAGCAGTTCTACAGCGGGGCCTGGCACACGACGGCCAGCGAGTACTTCGCCCTGGACCGCTACGGCAAGGACTCCGTCCAACTGGACGACACCCCGCCCACGGGCGTCCGCTTCCGGATCCGTTCCTCCTACATCGACACGAAGTCCGGGGACAACGTCAACGCGACGACGTACGGCGGGTGGAGGTACTTCACGTTCACGAAGTGAGGTGAGGTGAGGTGAGGTGAGGTGACACGGCAGGACGGCGCCGGGAACTCAGCTCTGCGTGTGCAACTGCCGCAGCTGCTGGAGGACGTTCTCCAGAGCGCCCTGCCGCCGTCCCGGCACTCGGCCCCGCAGCTCCACGAGCACGGGGCCGAGTTCGCGCGCGGGCGCGGCGTCCTTGATCTGCCCCCACTGATGATGGGCCCGGTCGACGGCGGCCTCCACCGCGGGCGCGTCGGCAGCCTGCCCGGCAGACAGCCGAGCCGACGCAACCGTCAGCCACGTACGGCAACTACGCACCGGATCCCCCACCAACATCGCCAGATCCGCCCGCACCTCGATCCAGTGCAACGCATCCTCGGACGCGGGCCCATGAGCACGAAGCGCAACCTGCTCATGGTGAGCGGCCAACGCTTCAGCCTCCCCGTGCCGACCGGCTTCTATGGCGGCGGCGATGGTGGTGTGGGGGTCGTTGGGGGTGGGGGGCTGGGCGGAGGGCGGTGTCGGGGGATGGGTGGGGGCCGGGGGGTGGATGACGGCCTGGGGCGGGGGCTGGATGGCCGCCCGGGGATGGACATCGGCCTGGGCCGGAGGCTGGATGAGGCTCTGTGTCGGAGGCTCGACGAGGGCCTGCGTCGAGGGCTGTGTGGGACGCTGCGCCACGCCTGACACCGGGCTTTGGGCGGGGCTGTGCGCAGGCATCGGCGGAGCACTTGGCGTGGGGTTCTGCGCGGGGTTCTCCGAGGGGCGTTGCGGCAGAACCTCGGCGGGGAGTGGCGCCGACCTCTGCGGGGCCTCGTGCGGCAGGATCTGCGCGGGGCTCTGCCCCGGGGTCTGCACGGGGCTCTCCGACTGGCGCCGCGACGCAACCTCCGCCGGGCCCTGCCCCGGCAACTGCACGGGACTCTCCGAAGGTGCTTGCGACAGCGCCTCATTGAGGGCCTGCCCCGGGAGCTGCGCCGCCTCGTCCAGGGCCTCATCCGGCAAAGCCCGCACAGGACTCTGCCCCGGCACCTCCACAGAACCCTCCGGAAGTTGCTGCGACGCAACCTCCGCCGGGCCCTGCCCCGGCAACTGCACGGGACTCTCCGAAGGTGCTTGCGACAGCGCCTCATTGAGGGCCTGCCCCGGGAGCT